>CASDSM010000001.1 GCA_949283375.1 uncultured Eubacteriales bacterium
CCAGGGTGTAGTCCGGAGAGCTGCCGGGGATGCCGGTGGGGAAATTGCGCGCGACGCTGTAGAGCGCCCCGTTGTAGTAGACCAGCTCCCCCGCCGTGTAGGCGGTCTGGGGGTTGAAAGGCTGGGCCGTGTCGATCCCCGCGCCGGTGGGGCCGGTGGGCCCTGTCGGACCGGTGGGGCCGATCACCGACATCCCGCTCGGCCCGGTGGGACCGGTGGGGCCGGTCGGCCCCGTCATGCAGGGCGAACAGGGGCAGGACGGATAGGGCCGCGGGGGCGGACAGACCTCCGGCGTCGGATACGGGCGCGGAGGCGGACAGGGCTGCGGGCGCTGCGGCGGGCAGACCTCCGGCGTCGGGAAGGGACGCGGAGGCGGACAGGGCGGGACCGGCTGCGGACAGACCGGCGGCCCGACCTCCGGCGTCGGATACGGACGCGGGGGCGGGCACGGGTCGGCGCAGGGCCGCTCGGGGCGCTGGCAGGGGTCGCAGCCGCAGTCCGGGATATAATACCGTTTCATGCTGTGCTCCTTTCTCAGAGACGGCAGAAGCGCCGTCAGGCTGTCGAAAAACGACGCTGACGGCAAAGATGCCGTACCCCAGTCTATGCCGCGCCCTGCGCAGGGTGCCCGTCTCTCCCCCAAAAAGCGACCGCCTCCCACACGCCGAAGCGTATGGGAGGCAGCCAACGTCCGGGTCACAGAAAAAAACAGATTCAGCGGCCACTCAGCTTATCGGGGCGCATACCGCCAGGTGTTGACCACGCTGATGGCGATGATGACCGCCATCAGGCCGACAAAGAGCCGGTCCACCGCCCGGCTGTCCAGCCGGCGGTTGAGCGCGCGGCCGATGACGCCGCCGCCGATCCCTCCGGCCACCATGAGGGCCAGGACGGCGTGGGAGAACTCCGGCGCCGCCCCCGCCGCCAGCGTCGAGAGCAGGCTGGCCAGCTGGCTGAAGAAGATGACATAGAGGCTGTTGGCCGCCGCCGTCTTGGTGTCCATCCCGAAGAAGAAGTAGAGCACGACCAGGTTGATCGGCCCGCCGCCGATGCCGAGAAAGCTCGAGCAGACGCCGAGCGCGACCCCGATCAGGGCGCAGCCGCCGGCGCTGCGGACCGCATGGGGGGCGATCTGCTCCTTTTTCAGGGTGTAGGCCAGGGTCCCGGCGGTGATCACCGCCAGGCAGGCGGCCTGGACCGCCCCCACCGTGTCGCCTCCGCCGGAGAGCGCCTGCACCGCCGCGAAGAGCTGCCTGCCGAGCAGTCCCCCTGCCGCCGCCCCGAGGGCGAGCGGAGTGCCCGTGCGCAGGTCCACCGCCCGCTCCCCCGCCAGCAGGGAGCGCAGCACGGAGTAGCTGCTCATAGCCAGCACGGTGCAGCCGGACAGAAAGCTGATGGCCGCCACCGTCTCCACCTGGAGCAGGTCGAGCACCGGCTTGATGATCACGCCGCCGCCGATCCCGCAGACCGCGCCCACCGCGCTCGCCAGCAGGCTCACCAGAAAACAAATCAAAATATCCTCCTCTCTCCCCGCCCTGCGCGGGGTATCGGGTATTCCATCAGGGTGTCAAGACAAGTCAGCGCCCGCCCCACAGCGGCCAACCGGCCAAAATAGCGCGCAAATACCCCCATTTGGCCGCAAAAAATGCCGCCCCCGGCCGGAAGACTCCGACCAGAGGCGGCTGGTCCTGTATGTGGGCGCTTACACCGCGTCCGGGTCGAGGCCGAGGCGGTCAAACTGCTCGGGCGGGCAGTCGTCGTCCCGCATGGCGCGGACCATCGCCCGCATCATGCGCGCCTCCACCTCCGGGTCACAGATGGGCGCCGTCTCGCCCGGGTCGGTGCGCAGGTCGTAGAGCGCGGTGCCGAACCGGCCGACTTTGTACTTGTCGCCGCTCTTGATCTTGAGCACCGGGCAGCCCTTGGTGAAGGAGAAGGGGGGCGCCAGCTCTGCCGTGGCCAGCTCCTCCGGGCGGAACCGGGCGTTCATGTGCAGCGGCATGAGGGTGTAGTTGTAGATCTCCCCCACCTTCTCCGGGAGCGGGGCGCGCATATAGTCATACACGCCGTCGGTGATGTTCACATGCCCGCTGAAGAGGCCGTACATCGCATACGCCCGGATGGGGGTGTCGTCCTCCAGCACGCCGGTGAGGTCCTTGCCCTCCACCTCCTCCGGCACGGGCACCTGGAAGAGGTTCAGGAGAGTGGGCATCCAGTCGATCATCTGCACCAGCGACTGCCGGCGCTCCCCGCGCCTGCCGCAGCGGGGGTCCCAGATGAACAGCGGGGTGTGGGCCACCTCGTTGTAGTACGGCATCTGGTTCTTGCCCCAGTAGCCGTGCTCGCCGAGGAGGAAGCCGTGGTCGGTGCCGACGATGAGCATCGTGTCCTTCCACATGTCATAGCGGTCCATCAGGTCGAGCACCCGGCCGAGGCTGTGGTCGCACATGGTCACCAGCGCCTGATACTGCCGGCGGCAGTGGGCGATCTCCTCCGGGGACTCGTCCGCCACCCCGCGCGGCCAGTCAAAGTGCCTGCCCGCATAGTCCTCCGGCGGATAGAGGTCGAGGTACTTCTGCGGGACATAGAACGGCTCGTGCGGGTCAAAGGTCTCCAGGTGGAGCAGCCAGTTGTCCTGGTCGTGGTTCGCCTCAAGGAACTCGCAGCCCCGGTCAAAGCACTGGGTCTGCGGGAAGTCCGCCTCCCCGCGGATATACTGCCGGTTCACCCAGTCATAGCGCCACAGGCCGGAGGTGCCGCCGCCCTGCTGCTTCTGGGGCACCTTGACCACCGGAGGGATCTCCGGGTCCGCCTTCTGGCCCTTCCAGTGGTCCCCCTCCTGGCCGCGGACGATCTCCCAGGAGGAGTAGCGGGTGTGATAGGTCGCGCCGCCGTCCTCCCAGTAGTGCAGATGGTCAGAGATCAGGTGGGTGTACACCCCGTTCTGCCGCAGGAGCTCGGGCATGGAGTTGTCAAACGGCTCCAGCGGCCCCCACTCGCGGTGCAGGAAGTTATACCTGCCGGTGTGCAGGTCCCGGCGGGCGGGGATGCAGGGGACCGAGCCGACATAGCTGTTGTCAAACTGCACGCTCCGCTCCGCCAGACGGGTGAAGTTGGGGGCGATGGTGGTGCTCTCCGGGTTGTAGCAGGGCAGGCACCGGCGGTTGAGCGTGTCATAAAAGACGATGATCGCTCTCATGGCTCAGCCCTTTGCCTGCGGGAAATACTGCTCGACGATGTCGTTGACCTTGGAGGCGATCCCCTTGCCGTCCATGATGTTGACGACCGGGATGACGTGCTCTCCCTCCCGGACCTTCATCTGACGGGCCAGATTTTTCAGGATCACGATGATGTCCGCCCAGTCGCGCAGGGAGTCCATCTGCCCGAGGGAGGTGTGCTGGACGTTGGCGGAGATGCGGAAGGCGCCGAGGTTGCGCTTGACGCCCAGCTCGGCCATGGTGCTCGTGCCCATGCCCATGCCGCAGACGAACAGGATGTTGACAGTGTTGTTTTCCATTGCGATCGCTCCTTTGTCTCAGTCAGGCTGTGGTCACACGGTGATGCCGAAGATGCCGCCGATCCAGCGCAGCACCTGGATGAGGGCGGGCCAGAAGGTGGCCAGGTCGAACATGCCCGACCAGCCGGTGGCGGTGGGATAGCTGATCTGGGTGATCGCCCAGACGGTGCCGAAGGTCTGGATCACGCCGAGCAGCAGGCAGCAGATGATCACCGCGCGCAGGCCGCCCTTCTTGTTGGCGACGACGCCGATCGGGCCGCCGGAGAAGAACAGCGGCGTGAAGCCGGGCAGGACCATGATCGGGCTGCCCATCAGCAGGAGGATGACCATCGAGATCACCGTGCCGAGGGTGCAGAAGAGGAAGCCAAACGTCGCCGCGTTCGGGGAGAAGGGGAGCAGGGCGGCCACGTCGATGGCGGGGATGGCGTTCGGGACCAGCTTCTGCTGGATGCCCTGGAAGGACTCGGTCAGCTCAGAGCAGAGCATCCGCACGCCCTGGAGGAGGATGACCATGTACATCGAGAACTGCACGCCCACCATGATCAGGTAGATCAGCCAGTGCTGTCCGCCGGCCAGCTCGGTGATGCCGTCAAAGCCCAGCGGGATGCAGAAGGCGCCGACGAAGAGGAACATCAGGATGCAGACCGAGGTGACGTTGTTGTTGAAGATCGCCAGCCAGCCGGGCAGGCTCATCTCCTCGCAGTCGATCGGCTTCTTGCCCGCCAGCTTGGGGGCCAGGCGGCCGAAGAGCCAGATGCCGATCTGCTGGTTGTGGCCGACGGTGAAGCCGCCGCCCTCCGTGATCTCGTCCACCACGCCGGCCGCCAGCGTCGTGGAGTAGGCCCAGTAAATGCCGACGATCACGCCGGAGATCACCACCGTCGCCACCGAGGGGAGGGCGAAGTTGGCAAACAGCAGCCAGAGCATCGCCTGGGAGTGGGCGGTGCCGGCGTTGCCGGTGAGGAAGATGCCCTTGGCCTTGGTGTACTTGCCGAAGAAGACCAGGACGAGGTTGACCGCAAAGGCGATCAGGAACACAAAGCCCATCCAGCCAAACCGGTCGCCCAGCGCCTCCTGGCTGGCCGCCTTCATGGCGTAGGAGTCCATGATGTAGCCCTGGATGCCGGTGACGGCGCAGACCGCCTCCGTGATCGGGCGGAAGGTGCTGGAGAACTGGCTGCCGCCGAAGATGATCAGCTGCATGCCGACCATCGCGCCGATCGTGCCGGTGACCGTCTTCACCGTGCCGGCCCGCTGGAGCAGGTAGCCGATCAGGACCAGCAGGCCGATCAGGATGGTCGGTGTGACCAGCAGATCGCCCACCAGAAAGTCAATTACCGCGTTCATGTCAGGAAGACCTCCTTTGTCATCTCTTGTCAGCTTCTTCTCCCCTGCTGGCCAGGCAGAAAAAAGAGCACGTTGGTTGCCTCATCCGCAGCTGCAGCGTTGTCAACCCGTGCTCTTACTATAAGGTTATTTCGAAAGTTTGTCAATCATTTGGTCAGATTTAATCATTTTTCATCGTTTTGACCGTCATTTTTGATTGAATTTCAGTCATTCATTCAGAAGCAAACCGGTCCGCCCGATGCAGGCGCCGCCGTGGTCCCGCCAGTGCGGGCTGGGGAAGGGAGGCTGGTCGGTGATGATCTCCACCTCGCGCGCGGTCTGCTCCGGGATGGTGTAGTAGGCCGTGCGGTGGAACTTCTCCCCTGTGACCATCAGGTAGGTGCTGCGCGACTGGCGGATGCAGAGGGTCTTGATGGCGTCCTCATACTCGTCCGCCGAGAGGGGACAGAGGCGCTCGTCCAGCCCGTTGGCCCCGAGGAAGGCGCGGTCAAACCGGTAGGCGCGCAGCATCTCCACCGTCTCCTTCCCCACCACCGAGCGGGAGTACTCCTTGAAGAAGCCGCACAGCAGCAGCGCCTGGATCCGCCTGCGGTGCAGCGCCTCGAGCTGGGGGATGCCGTTGGTGATGACGTGGATATTTCTGCTCTGGATGTACGGGATCATGGCCAGCGTGGTGGTCCCGGAGCCGATAAAGATCAGCTCATTGTCCCGCAGCTGGGCCGCGGCGAGCTGGCCGATGGAGCAGTGTCCCCCCGGCGGGCAGGGAGTGCGCAGGTTCCCCTGGCGCAGGCTCTCCGGCGTGTCCACCCGGCGGACGCCGCCCCAGCAGCGGCGCAGGTCGCCCGTCGCCTCCATGCTCTTCACGTCGCGCCGGATGGTGGCCTCCGACACGCCGAGCTGCTCCACAAGCTGTCCGATGGTCAGCAGCTCGTTGTGCTCCAGCAGACGGAGCACCCGCTCTCTTCGCTGTACGAACTTCATCTCCATCCCCTTTTCTGCCTCTTCCGGCAAAAATAACCTTTTCTTTTTTTCATTATATTCGCTTGCGCGGGAAAAAGCAAGAACAGAGACGGAGTCTCTGTCCATTTTCGATCATTCAGTCATAATTCAATCAAACCTTGTCAATTTGTCCGTTCTGTGCTATCCTGACCTCAGCAAGCGAGAGAAAGGGGGCGCATCCGCCATGCCGCCTGTCAACGTCCTCATCAAGCCCGCCTCCGGCCTGTGCGACCTGCGCTGCGGCTACTGCTTTTACCGCGATGTCTCCGCGCACCGGGAGACGGCCAGCTACGGCGTCATGACAGAGGAGACGCTGGAGCTGGTGGTCCGGCGCATCTTTGCGTATGCCGAGGGGGAGTGCACCATCGCCTGGCAGGGGGGCGAGCCGACCCTGGCCGGGCTGGACTTCTTCCGGCGTTACATCGAGCTCGAGCACAGGTACAACGTCCGGGGTCTTCCGGTCCACCGCGCCCTGCAGACCAACGGCTACCGCCTGGGGGAGGCGTGGGCCGCCTTTCTGGCGGAGCATCACTTTCTCACCGGCGTCTCCCTGGACGGCGTGCGCGCCACGCACGATGCCTGGCGGCGCACGCCGGAGGGCGGCGGCAGCTTCTCCGAGGTCTTTGCCACCTGCCGCCTCTTTGACCGCTTTCGGGTGGACTACAACCTGCTGGTGGTGGTCACGCACCAGACGGCGGAGAAGATCGGGCGCATCTACCCCTTCTTCCAGGAGCACGGCTTTCGCTATCAGCAGTACATCGCCTGTCTGGACCCCCTTGGCGAGGCGCGGGGCGGTCAGCCCTGGTCCCTCACCCCGGAGGCGTACGGGCGCTTTCTCATCCGCCTGTTTGACCTGTGGTACCCCGACTGCCTGCGGGGCCGGGCGCCCTATATCCGCCAGTTTGAGAACTACATCGGCCTGCTGCTCGGCGTACAGCCGGAGTCCTGCGAGCAGCGCGGCACCTGCGCCGTGCAGACGGTGGTGGAGGCGGACGGCTCGGTCTACCCCTGCGACTTCTTCGTGACGGACGAGTACCGGATGGGGAACCTGCGCACCCAGACACTCGCGGAGATCCGCTCCAGCCCGGTCGGAGAGGCCTTCTTCCAGCGCTCGGTGCCGCTGCCGGAGGAGTGCCGGCGCTGCCCCTATCTCCAGCTCTGCCGGGGCGGCTGCTTCCGCCACCGCATCGGGCCAGACGGGTCCGCCGGGCAGAACTACTTCTGCCAGAGCTACCGGATGTTCTTTGACCGCTGCCTCCCGCGGCTGGAGCATCTGGCCCAGGCGATCCGCCGGGGGCGCTGAGGGCGCGCTTTTCCGCTGGCCTTGCGGGCAAATCTGTGGTATAATGCCGCTTGATACTCTCAGGAAAGGATGCATACGACAGATGAATGACCGTGAAGTGGCGGAGCTGCGCCGCCGCCTGCGCCCGAATAAATGCGCCATCACCCATGTCCGCGGCTGCTATGTCGGCGATTCGGGGGAGATCCTCTCCGAATTCGACCAGCCCGTCGGCCTGCTGAGCGAGGAGGAGTCGGAGAGCCTGCTCGCCGTGCTGCGCAAGTCCCTCTCCGGCAAGCTGGGCCGCAACCTGACAGACATCGTCTTCTCCACCCAGCAGGTCGCCGGGAGCGATGAGCACAGCCTGCTCATGCGCCTGCGCGAGTCCGCCCTTCAGGACGACGGGGCGGTGCGGGAGCTTTATCAGAAGATCACCGCCGCCGCCGACTGGGAGGGGAGCTATCTCATCCTCCTCGCCCACGACCGCTATGACGTCCCCTGGCGCGGCAAGGACGGACACCGCCAGGACGACGCGGGCGATCAGGTGTTCTCCTACCTCCTCTGCGCCATCTGCCCGCTCAAGCTGACCAAAGCCGCTCTGAGCTACCAGATGGACGAGCAGCCCTTCTACAACCGGAAGGTGGACTGGCTGGTCGCCCCGCCCTCGACCGGCTTCCTCTTCCCCGCCTTTGACGGGCGCAGCACCAACCTCTACGGGGCGCTGTACTACACGAAGGGGACGGACGACGCGCACGAGGCCCTGGTGGACGCCGTCTTTCACACCGAGCCGCCTATGCCGGCGGACACCCAGCGGGAGGCCTTCCAGAGCGTCCTCTCCCAGTCGCTGGACGACGAGTGCCGCTACGGCGTCGTCCAGGCGGTGAACGACGAGCTGTGCACCCTGATCGAGGACCACCGGGCCAGCCGGGAGCCGGAGGCGCTCACCATCTCCTCCGACACCGTCCGCCGGGTGCTGGAGAACTGCGGTGTCTCCGAGCAGCATGTCGCCACCTTCAGCGTCCGGTTTGACGAGCAGTTCGGCGCGCAGGCACAGGTCCGGCCGGAGAATCTGGTGGACAGCCGCCAGTTCCGCGTGCGCACCGGAGACGTGGTGATCCAGGTCAACCCCCTGCGCAGCGATCTGGTGGAGACGCGCATGATCGACGGGCGCCGCTACATCCTCGTCCGGGCGGAGGAGGGCGTGAGCGTCAACGGCGTGGACGTGGACATCACCTGACCCCTCCCAGAACGCACAGAAGCTCCCCTGCGGGCCATCCGGTCCACAGGGGAGCTGTTCTTTTCTCTCAGGAGGCCGTCTCCTCCTGCGCGGTATTCTCTTCCTGCCGGGTGTCCTCCTGCGCGCCGGCGTCCAGCACCCAGATATTGCGGTCCACCGGGCCGGAGACGCCCTCCACCGCGCCCTCGTCGGTGTACTGCCACATGGTGAGGGCGTAGGCGAAGCTGGGGTAGGAGGCGTACTCGGCGTACCAGAGCTCGTAGTCCTGGAGCTGCTCCACGTCATAGCTGAGATAGCCCAGCATCCCGTTGCAGTAGATCAGCGGGGTGTAGCCCGCCGCCTCTATCGTCTGGCAGAAGGCAATGGCGCAGGCAGTCACCGTCCCGCCGTCCACATCGTCGGTGCGCGCGCCGGTGTCCGAGGTGATGTGCTCCCAGTCGTAGGCCACCGGGCACTCGAGCGGCCGCCCGTCCAGCCAGTCGAGCACCTGCTCCGCCTCCTCGCGGGCCTCCCCGGCGCTCACCGCCTGGGAGAAGAAGTAGACCCCGAGGTCGATGCCGTTCTCCCGCGCGGCCTGGAAGTTCTCCTCGAACCGCCCGTCCTGGCTGATGGACCCGCTCGTATAGCCGCGGTTGCCGATGCGCAGCATGACGAAGTCCACCCCGTCTGCCGCGACGGCGGCCCAGTCGATCTCTCCCTGATGGGAGGAGACGTCGATGCCGTAGGCCGCCTCGCCGGAGTAGGTGATGCTCCCGTCCGCCTGGACGGTGAAGTGCCCCTCCTCCAGCTCGCTCAGGGGGAGGCTCTCGTCAATGACGACCTCCTGTCCGCCGACCGTCACCGTCTCCTGCTCCGGCTCGTCCGCCTCCTGCACCTGCGCTGGCCGCAGGGCGCGGCGGACGGTGAGCAGGAGCAGGGCGGCCAGGCAGGCCAGCGCCGCCAGCGAGAGGAGCACGAGCAGCGGATAGAGCGGGCTGCGCACGGCTGTCCTGCCGGTCCGTTTTTTCGTCCGTCTGCCGGTCAAGGCAGTCACCTCCAGTCCCATATTCCGGCCCGTTTCGACCGCAGGCCTTTTGCGCCGCTTTTCAAAAAAGGTCTCACCGAGTTTGGCCCGCAGGGCCAAATAAAGTGCAATTTCATTTTTGGCACGGACACCCCCAAGGGGCCTCCTCTTGCCCCTGCGGGGCAATTCACCTTGTTGCGCCGGGCCAAAAATACCGATAGCCTGACGAGTGTGCGAGCGAAGCGAGTGCGCGTGGGAGGGCTGCAAACTCCAAGCAAATGCTTGCATTTGCTTGGAAGGCGGTCAAAAACACTTTTTTGACCGCCGCAGTAAAAGGCCGCCGGAAGTCCTCCGGCGGTCTTTGTGCGTCGATCTTGCAGGTACGCCTGAACAAAATCTGCGGCCATGTTCGAACACGCGGCCGGCAGCGGCGCTTATCTGCGTCCCTTGAAGATATTGAAGATCTCGGTGAAGGGATCGTCGTCATCCGTCCCGGCGGCGGACACGGGGGCGGCCGGACGGGCGGCGGGCTGCTCCGCCACGGGGGCCGGCTGGACCGCGGGCTGCACCGGCTCCGCCACGGGGGCGGCGGGGGCGCTCTTCACGCGCTCTGCCGCTCTGGGCGCGGCCTGGACGGGCGCGGAGGCGGCGGGGCGGTCAAAGCCGGTGGCGATGACGGTCACGCGGATCTCGTCCTCCAGGGTCTCGTCGAAGGTGGCGCCGAAGATGATGTTCGCATCCGGGTTGGCGGCCTGCTGGACCAGGGTGGCGGCGGTCTCGACCTCCTCCAGGCCGATGTCCACCGAGCCGGTCACATTGACCAGCACGCCGCGGGCGCCGTTGATGGAGGTCTCCAGCAGCGGGGAGGAGACGGCCATGCGCGCGGCCTCCTCCGCCTTGCCCTTGCCGGCGGCGCGGCCGACGCCCATGTGGGCCAGGCCCGCGTCCTTCATGATGGCGGTCACGTCGGCGAAGTCGAGGTTGATAAAGCCCACGTTCTTCACGAGGTCGGAGATGGACTCCACCGCCTGGCGGAGGACGTCGTCAGCGATCTCGAAGGCGTTGGCGAAGGTGATCTTCTGGTCGGTGGCGTGCTTGAGGCGGTCGTTCGGGATGATGACAAGGGAGTCCACCTTGTCCTTGAGCTCCTCGATGCCGCGCTCGGCCTGACGCATCCGGTGCGCGCCCTCAAAGCCGAAGGGCTTGGTCACCACGCCGACGGTCAGGATGCCCTGCTCGCGGGCGACCTCAGAGACGATGGGGGCCGCGCCGGTGCCGGTGCCGCCGCCCATGCCGCAGGTGACGAAGACCATGTCCGTCCCCTCGATGCTCTTGGAGAGCTGGCTGCGGCTCTCCTCGGCGGCCTTTTTGCCCACCTCGGGATTGGAGCCAGCGCCCTTGCCGCCGGTGACCTTCTCGCCGATCTGGATCTTGTAGGTCGCGCTGGAGGCGTCGAGGGCCTGCTTGTCGGTGTTCACGGCGATAAAGTCGACCCCCTTGGTGCCCGAGAGCACCATGCGGTTGACCACGTTGGTGCCGGCTCCGCCGACGCCAACCACTTTGATGTTTACTACAGTATCGGGAGTGGGCTCAAATCCAAAGGACATATCGGTTTCCTCCTATGTAAAATCCCGGCCTGTCGCCGGCTGATCCGGTGGGCCTGCACTTTTGCCGTTTCAGAGACTTCACAGATTATTGTAAACTGATTCCCGGAGCAGGTCAATACCTTTGCACGGATTTCTGAATCTTTTTTAACGGAATCTTTTTCCAGGCGAAGCATCTGCGCCCCGTCAGCTGTCCCGGGAGAGGACGGCCTCCCCCTCCTCCTTGGTGAGGTCGAGGGTGCCGGTGTCGTCCTCAGACCACTGGCCCTGGATGTAATCCGTCCAGATGGACTGGAGCATTTTCATGTCGTAGTCAAAATCGTCCGTGAGTCCCATGCGGACGGTGAGCCGCCCCTCGTAGCGCATGCTCACCGCGCTCGCGCCGGAGAGGTCGATGGACTGGACGCTGCCGGTCAGGCCGTGCGCCTCGAGGGCCTGGAGCAGGCCGAGCAGGGCGCGGCGGGCGAGGTCCTCCCCGCTGTCCACCGCCATCCGCGTCCCCTCAGACGGGGCGAGGAGGGTGATGCCGGTCACCACCGCCAGTCCCCCGTCCTCCGAGGCGCGCTCGAGGAGCTTTCCCCCGCTGTCGATGTACCAGAGCGTGCCGTCGCTCCGGACGGCGGCGGCGGCCGTGGTCTCCTCCACCTGCAGGAGGACCTGCTCGGGCAGGCGGATGACCACCCGGACCTCCCGGAGGTAGGGCATCTCCCGCTCCATCCGCCCCGCGATCGTCCTGCCGGGGATGAGCAGGAGGTTCTCCCCCTCCCGGATGCCGCTGGCCTCCAGCAGCTCCTGGTCGGAATAGCGCTCGTTCCCCTCCACGGCAAAGCTGTTCGCCCGGAAGAAGACCACCGACCCGGCCACCGCCGCGGCGATCATCAGCAGGACGGAGACCAGGATGTAGAGGTTGAAAAACTTTCCTTTTTGCCTTGTGTTGCGCCGTTTGTGCTTTCGCTGCGTTGCCATGGCTTCTCCTCTGTTTCTGCGGCCGGCGGGCGCTCGGCGATCTGAGCGCCCAGGGCGGCCAATTGCTCCGGCAGGCCGTCATAGCCCCGGCGGATGTGGTGGATGCCGGTGATCACGCTCTCCCCCTCCGCGCCGAGGGCGGCCACCACCAGCGCGGCCCCGCCGCGCAGATCCGCCGCCTCCAGTCCGGCCCCGTGCAGGGCGGGCACGCCGGTGACCACCGCCACCCGGCCCTCCACCCGGATGTCCGCCCCCAGACGGGCGAGCTCCTGGGCGTGCCGGTAGCGGTTTTCAAAGATGGTCTCGACAAAGACGGTGCTCCCCGCGGCCCGGGTGAGCGCCGCCATCACCGGCGGCTGGGCGTCGGTGGGAAAGCCGGGATAGGGCGCGGTGCGCACCGGTCCGGCGCGGCGCAGGGCCCCGCCGCTCGTGAGGGTGACGCGGCGCGCCTCCTGGCGGATGCGGCAGCCGGCGGCGGTGAAGAGCTCGGTCACAGGGGCGAGCTGGCCGCGCGCGACCCCCTCCACCGTCACCTCTCCCCCCGCCAGGGCGGCGGCGGAGAGGTAGGTCGCCGCACAGATGCGGTCGGCGATCACCCGGTGCTCCGCCGCGTGGAGCGGGATGCCCCCCTCCACCTCGATCACCGGGCTCCCCGCCCCGCGCACCCGCGCCCCACAGGCGGTGAGAAAGCATTGCAGGTCGAGGATCTCCGGCTCGCAGGCGGCGTTGTGGATCACGGTGGTCCCGCGCGAGCCGCAGGCGGCGAGCATGGCGTTCTCCGTCGCGCCGACGCTGGGGAGGGCGAGATGGATCTCTGCCCCGCGCAGGCCGCGCCGGGTGCGGCAGCGGAGGCTGCCCCCCGTCTCGCTGATCTCCGCGCCCAGGCGGCGCAGGGCGGCCAGATGGAGGTCCACCGGCCTCGGTCCCAGCTCGCACCCGCCCGGCATGCTCACGCGCGCCTGGCCGGTCCGGGCCAGAATGGGGCCGAGGAAGATGACGGACGAGCGCATCTCGCGCATCAGCTTTTCCGGGATGTCGCACCGGTCCAGCCCGGCGGAATCCACCGTCACCGTCTCCCCCGCCCGGCTGACGCGGCAGCCGAGGTGGCGCAGGATGGCGATGGAGGCGTCCACGTCGGACAGGTCGGGACAGTTATGTATCACGCTCTCCCCGCCGGTCAGGATGGTGGCCGCCAGGATGGGCAGGACGCTGTTCTTCGCCCCGTGGATGGGCACCAGCCCCTCCAGGCGGCGTCCGCCCGTGATGAGATAGGCACGCATGCTTCTTCCTCCCCACAGTTTTACGCCATTCTATGAGGGGGAGGGGGGATGCGTGCGCACCCGGTCAGCGATGCGCGGCCAGATCGCGCAGGACGCGGTAGATGCGCTCGTTGGCGTCGGTGACGGCGCGGAGGGCGAGGCTCCGGCTCATCTCGTGCAGGGCGCTCGGGTGGGCGAGCAGGTCGCGCACCCGCTCATAGAGCGCCTCGCCCGAGCACTCCGGCTCGAGCATCAGCACCGCCCCGCCGTGGCCGGAGAGGACGCGGGCGTTCTTCTCCTGGTGGTTCGCCGTCACGTTGGGGCTGGGGACGAGAATGCTCGGCTTGGCGATGGCGGAGATCTCCGAGATGGTGGAGGCCCCCGCCCGGCTGAGCACCAGGTCGGCCGCCGCCATGCAGGCGGGCATGTCGTAGATATATTCCCGCACGTCCACGCGGGGATAGCCGGCCAGGTCGATGCCGGCGGCGTGGAGCCGCTCCATCACGCGGGGGTAGTAGCGCTGGCCGACGCCGTAGATGTGGTGAAAGGGCTGGCCCTCCCGGCACTCGCGGATGACGAAGTCCACCATGTGGTCGTTCATCACCTGCGCGCCCAGACTGCCCCAGGTGGTGAGCACGACGGGCAGGCTGTCGTCAAAGCCGAGGGCGCGCCGCGCCTCCTCCCGGGTGAGGCGGAAGAAGTCCTCGCGCACCGGCGTGCCCGTCACCTCCACCCGCTCGGGGTGGGGATAGTGGCTCCGGCTCTCCTCAAAGCCCACCATCACCTTATCCACCACGCGGGCCAGGGCCTTGGTAGTGAGCCCCGGCTCGGCGTTGGACTCGTGTACGGCGGTGGGGATGCCGCGCCGCGCCGCCTCGCGCACGACGGGGTAGGAGGCATAGCCCCCCGTCCCCACCACGAGGTCGGGCTCAAAGTCGCGCACGATCGCCCGCGCCTGGGCGCGCGAGCGGACGAGGTTGTGCAGGGTGGTGAGGTTGTGGCGGATGCCGCTCCAGTTGAGCGAGCGGTAGAAGCTGGTGATGGTCACCGTGCGGATGGGAAAGCCCTCGCGGGCCACCAGCTCGTGCTCCATCCCGCCGTCCGCCCCCACAAAGAGGATCTCCGCCCCGTCGCGCGCCTGAAACATCCGCGCCAGGGCGATGCCGGGATTGATGTGGCCCGCGGTGCCGCCGCAGGTAAAGAGTACCTTCATGGACGTGTCACTCCTCCGGTCGGTTTGCCTGCCCCGTTATCCGTGCCGCGGCGCCGGGATCTGCCGGGAGACGGAGAGCACCACGCCGATCTCCGCCAGCTGGATGACCAGGGCGGTGCCGCCGTAGCTGAAGAAGGGCAGGGAGATGCCGGTGGTCGGGATCAGGTTGGTGACCACCGCGATGTTGAGAAAGACCTGGGTCGCCAGCAGCGTGGTGATGCCCACCACCAGCAGGGACCCGAAGCGGTCGCGCGCGTGCAGGGCGAGCCAGTAGCCGCGCAGGACCAGCAGGGCGAAGAGGAGGACGATCAGCGTCGCGCCGATGAAGCCCAGCTCCTCGCAGACAACGGCGAAGATGAAGTCGTTCTGCTCCTCCGGGAGGTAGAGATACTTCTGCCGGCTCAGGCCGAAGCCGAGGCCGGTCAGGCCGCCGGAGGCCACGGCGTAGAGGGACTGGATGATCTGATAGCCCGCCCCCTGCGCGTCGCTCCACGGGTCCTGCCAGATGGCGATCCGGCTGGAGTTATAGCCCACCACGGCGATGATGAACCACCCGGCCGCCGCCACCGCCGCCCCGCCGAGGACGAACCAGCCCCAGTGGACGCCGGCGGCAAAGAGGATGGCCGCCCCCGCGGCGAAGACGAGCAGGGTGCCCGACATGTGCGGCTCGCGCATGAGCAGAAAGGCGATCACGCCGAGGACCACGATGTAGGGGATCAGCTCCCAGAGGCCGGCCTTCTCCCCCAGGGTCCGGACGGCGAAGACCGCCTTCTCCAGCATCCCCACCGGCCTGCGGGGGCGGGAGGACTCCTTCTGCTGGGCGAGGTGGCGCTGCTGCTCCAGGTGCCGCTTGGAAAGGCGCGAGGCGAAGAACATCACCACGCCGATCTTCGCCGTCTCCGACGGCTGGAAGGTGGTGATGCCGAGGTTGAGCCAGCGGCGGGCGTTGTTGACCGAGATGCTCAGCCCGTCGATCGGGATGAGCACCAGCACGAGCAGTAAGATGGAGACCGCCAGGGCGAGCGCGCCCAGCCAGCGCAGCTGCTGGTAGTTGATGCGCGAGATGCCGTACATGACGATCAGCCCGAGGACGGCAAAGACCGCCTGCCGCTTGAAGTAGTAGGCGGGGTCATAGCCGGACTGGCTCTCCATGCTCGCCGTATAGGCCGAGGCGGAGAAGAGCATCACCAGCCCGATGCCGAGCAGCAGCAGGGTGAGCATCAGGAAGGGCAGGTCGATCGGCCCGTAGGCCCACTGCTCCTCGCGCGTCAGGTCACGCTTTGTTTTCCACGGCATCGCGTCCACTCCTTTCCGGGCCGGGGCCCGAAGACGCCGCTCACAGCGTCGGGAACCGGTCCATCACGCCCCAGAAGGCGAGAATACAGGTGAACACCGTGATGCCGGTGAACACCAGAAACAGCTTCTCCTCACTCCAGCCGCCCATCTCAAAGTGGTGATGCAGCGGGGCCATGCGGAAGATCCGCTTGCCGTGCGTCGCCTTGAAATAGGCGACCTGGATGATGTCGCTCAGCGCCTCGGCGATATAGATGATGCCGACCGGGATGAGCGCGAGGGGGATATCCAGCCCGAAGGCCAGCCCGCACACCGCCCCGCCGAGAAAGAGCGAGCCGGTGTCCCCCATAAACACCTTGGCCGGGTGGAAATTGTAGATCAGAAACGCGCACAGCCCGCCAAAGAGGGCGGCGGAGAAGACGCCGAGCTCCCCGTGTCCCCAGTAGGCGGCGACGGCGAGGAAAAAGAGGGCCACCGGCATGGTCACGCCGGTCGCGAGGCCGTCCACCCCGTCGGTGAGGTTGACCGAGTTCACCGTGCCCACGATGACGAAGGCGGCGAAGATCATATAGACCGGCCAGGGGATCTGGAAGGTCAGGTTGAAGAAGGGCAGATAGAGGTCCGCCGAGAGATACCCCCAGGAGCGCAGCAGCACGGTGAAGGCGATGGCCGCCGCGAGCTGGAGCAGGAACTTCTGCGCCGCGGTCAGCCCCTCGTTCTTGTGGTGGCGGACCTTCATATAGTCGTCAAAGAAGCCGATGGCCCCGAAGACGAGGGCGAACAGGCAGACAAACAGCGCCCCCAGCCGCCCCGCGCGCAGGTCGGGCAGGCCGGCGGTCAGCACGGCGAGCAGGATGCCCGCAATGAACATCAGCCCGCCCATCGTCGGCGTGCCCTGCTTGGACATGTGCCACTTCGGGCCGATCTCCTTGATGGTCTGCCCCGCCTTGAGGGCCACCAGCCAGGGGATGAGCACCTTGCCCAGGGCCCAGCTCACCAGAAAGGCGATGATAAAACCGATCATCATTCTCATCTCTTGCACCTCCACTGCGGCGGTCCGGCCTATGGCCGGCAACAGTAAGGATACCACATTTCGCCGCCGCTTTCCATCTCTCTTGTTGACGATTGTGCCCGCCGCGCCCCGGTTTTTCCTGAGCAGGGGGCACGAAAGGCGCTCTCCCGGCCGCTCAGCCGGCCAGCACGTCGCCGTCCGTCGCCGTCCGGTCGCCGAACTGGGCGGTGATGACATAGCCGGGGGTCACCAGCGTCCCGGCAGCGACGCTCTGGTCGATGCAGACCGTATTGCCGGAGGACGCCGAGCCGGATACGCCGGTCGCGCGCAGGAAGAGGCCGGCGTTGTTGAGCGCGACGAGGACCTGCTCCGGCGTCATCCCCGCGAGGTTGGGCATCTCCACCGGTTCGGTCGGGGGTTCCTCCTCCAGATAGAGGATGACGGTGTTGTTCTGCGGGATGGAGGTCCCGTGGGCGGGGATCTGGCCGGTCACCGTCTCCCCCGAGCCCACCGTCCGGCAGCTCAGGCCGACGGCGCGCAGGGCGCTGCGCGCCTCCTCCTCGCTCATCCCCTCCAGGTTGGGCATGGTGACCATCGCGCCGGTCACGTCCTCCTCGCTGTAGGAGGGGTCATAGCCGAGGTAGTCGAGGATGTCGGCGATCAGGTTGCCCGCGACGGGGGCGGCCATCGCGCCGCCGGAGACCGCCGTGCCGGTGCCCTCAGTCGGGGTGTCGAACATCACCAGGGCGATCACCTCGGGGTCGTCCGCCGGGGCGAAGCCGACGAAGGAGACGATATTCTCCCCCTCCACCAGGGTCTGGCTGGTGCCCGTCTTGCCGCCGATCCGGTAGCCGGCCATATAGGCGTTCTTGCCGGTGTAGTCGGTGACCACGCCCTCGAGCATGGTGCGCATGCGCGCGCTGGTCTCCTCGCTGATCACCTGGCGGACCACCTCGCCTTCGGCCTCATAGGTCACGTTGCCCTCGCTGTCCACGATGGAGCTCACCACATAGGGGGTGCGCAGGTAGCCGCCGTTCACCACGGCGTTGAAGGCGTTGATCAGCTGGATGGGGGTGACCTGAAAGCGCTGGCCGAAGGAGGCGGTGGCCATGTTCGTCAGGCTGAAGGAATCCTCCGGCCAGACGATGCTCGCCGCCTCGTTCGGCAGGTCGATGCCGGTGGACTCCATCAGGCCGTAGTGGTAGAAGTAATCGTAGAAGGTCTCCAGCCCGAGGGACTGGGAGATGGAGATCATCGCCGGGTTGCAGGAGTGGCCGAGGGCCTGGGCGAGGTTCTGCACCCCGTGGCCGTTGCGGTTGGAGCAGCGGATGGTGTACTGCCCGAGCTGGACGCTGCCGCCGCAGTCAAAGCTGCTTTGCTCGCTGATGACGCCCTCCTCCAGGGCGGCGGCGACCACCAGCGGCTTGAAGGTGGAGCCGGGCTCGTAGGTGTAGTTCACCGCCTTGTTGTTCCACTGGCTGTAGACCGCCTCGGAGTAGGCGAGGTCATAGGCCTCGTCATGGGTGAGGATGTGCAGCTCCTCCCCGCCGTCCTCCGCCGTGTCCTCCGCGGCCTCTCCGTCCTCTCCGTCCTCGCCTTCCTCCGCGTTTGCCGCGTCCAGGGCGGCCTGGACGGCGGCCTCGGACTCGTCGATCAGCTCCTCCGTGCGCTCGTCCACCCACGCGAGCAGGGTCTCGTCGGTGACGGTGCTGTAGCTGTTGAGGTCAAAGGTGGGGGAGGTCGCCATGCCGAGGATGGCGTTCGTGTCGCAGTCCATGACGATGATGGTCGCCCCGTTGCGGACCTGGTAGCGCGCGCAGTACTCCTCCAGATAGCTCTCACAGTAGGACTGGATGGTGGCGTCGAGGGTGAGATAGATGTCGTCCCCGTTCTCGGCGTCGTAGTAGTCCTGGAAGAAGTTCATCAGGTCCGCCCCGTTGCGGTCGGTGGCGGTGACCACCCGCCCGGGGGTGCCGCTGAGCTGCGCTTCAAAGGAGGCCTCCAGGCCGTAGGCGCCGCCGTTGTCGTTCGTGAAGCCGATGATCTGCGCCGCCAGCGAGCCATAGGGGTAGTAGCGGCGGGTGTTGGGCTGGAGATAGACGCAGCCGGTCAGGCGGTACTCCTCCAGCAGGGCGCGGATCTGGTCCTCCGCCTCCCCGTCCACCTTCTGGGCCAGGCGCTCATACTGGCTCTCGAGGTTCTGGCAGCGCTCGTGGAGGTTCGCCTCGTCCAGGCCGAGGATGGAGGCGAGGGTGGAGCAGACCACGTCCTCCACGTCCCAGTCATACGGGGCGGTGTCCTTCCCCTGCCCCCGCGCCTTGACGAGGGCCTCGTCCAGCTCCGCCTGCCGCTCGGCGATCGCCTTGGGGGAGATGATGACGTCGTAGGCGGTGGAGCTGATGGCAAGCACGTTGCCATTGCTGTCATAGATCGTCCCGCGCAGGGCGGAGACGGAGAGGTCGGAGGTCTGCTGCCGGATGGCCCGCTCCTCCAGGTCCTCGTGCCCGACGATCTGCAGGCGGTAGAGCTGGGCGATGAGCGCCAGAAAGAGCAGGCCGCCGAAGACCGCCATCAGAATGAGCGTCCGGTTGAATATGGTGCGGTTGGCGGCCTTGCTCGCCTCGCGGAGTTTGCGTTCCCTGTTCATGAATGCCTGCCTTTCCACTGCCCGCCGGGGAGACGGGATGAAAAAAGGCGCAAGAAAAATGCACTCTTTCTCGCGCCTTCGGTTTGTTCTCTTGTCGCCGGGCGCTCCGCCCCGTTGCTGAACCATATGAGCGGAGGTCCGGGGTTATGATGTCCGCAGCGCCTCCCACAGGGCCCTGAGCTCCGCGGCCAGGCCGGTGGGGGCCTCGCCGTAGACCACTGCGTTGTCCGGCTCGGACAGGTCGAGGTAGACGATCTGGTTGGACCGCACCGGCGCGAGCTGGAGCCCGCTGTCCTCGGCGCTCTCCACCGCCGCGGCGAGGACCGCGTGGTCAAACACCCGCTCGTACTCCGCGAGCAGATCGCTCTCCTCCTGCTCGAGGGCGGTCAGGCTGTCGCGGACGGTCACCGTCTCGGCATAGACCGCGTTGAGCTGGATCATGCTCATGATGATGAGCACCGCCATGAAGGCCACTGCCAGCAGTCCCACCGCCGGCAGGGGGCTGTAGGCCTCCTTCGGGCGGAGATTCACCTTGACGCGGCTGTGCACCTGCTGGGCGCTCCCCCGCCGCGGACGGACAAGGGGCAGCTCCTGTAAGTAGGGCTGGCGGCTGCGCGCCGCCGTACCCCCGCCCACATGGAAGCGGGAGGTATCATAGGCTGTGTTGCCGTTTGTCATGGATCGTCTGCTCTTTGCAGCAACTGCCATAGGATCTGCCTCGTTTCTTATGTCATCAGGCCGCCGGCGCACCGCTGGCACACGCGCAGCCGGGCGCTGCGGGCGCGCGGATTCGCCTCGACCTCCTCCGGGGTGGGGGAGATCGGCTTTCGGGTACAGAGGGTCACCTGGGGACGCTTGCCGCACACGCAGACCGGGAACTCCGGCGGGCAGGTGCAGCCCCGCGCGGCGGCGGCCATGGCCGTCTTCACAATACGGTCCTCCAGGGAGTGGAAGGTGATCACGCACAGCCGCCCGTTCGGATTCAGCCGGGGGATGGCCGCCTCCATCGTGCCGGCGATCGCGCCGAGCTCGTCATTCACGGCGATGCGCAGGGCCTGAAAGCTCCGCTTGGCCGGGTGCTGACGCTCCCGCAGGGCTTTGGCCGGCATGGCCGCGCGGATGACCTCCACCAGCTCCAGCGTGGTGCGGATGCTCTGCCGCTCCCGCCGCCGGACGATGGCCGCGGCGATCTGGGGGGCATAGCGCTCCTCGCCATAGCGGCTGAGAATGTCGCGCAGGGCGGCGTAGTCCCAGGTGTTCACCACATCCGCCGCCGTGAGGGCCGCGCGCTGGTCCATGCGCATGTCCAGCGGCGCGTCGTGGAGGTAGGAGAAGCCGCGGCTCGCGTCGTCGAGCTGAGGGGAGGAGACGCCGAGGTCGAGCAGGATGCCGTCCACCCCGCCGATGCCCAGCCCGTCCAGGATCGCCGGCAGGTCGCGGAAGTTGCGGTGCACCAGCGTCACCCGCTCCAGCAAATCGCCAAAGCGCGCCGGGGCCGCGTCCAGGGCAGCCTGGTCCTGGTCGATGGCGATCAGCCGTCCGCCGCCGGTCAGCCGTGCTGCGATCTCGCGGGCGTGGCCCGCGCGGCCGAGGGTGCCGTCGACATAGACGCCCTCCGGGCGTATCCGCAGCCCCTCCAGGCACTCGGCCAGCAGGACCGGACGATGGGTCCATTCCGTCATCTGCGCACCGCCCAGCCTTTCCCGGCGCACCGGAGAGGGCGCGCCGTCCGTAAAATCTCCGTTTGGGATAGTATAATTCTTTTGTATCGAAATTGCAACCCCTTGTTACCAATTTTTTGTGAAATTTTTCCCCGTTTTCCCGGTGAAATGCATTATTTCTCAAACTCAAACGAATGTTTCAGGCAAAATCAGTTTCAAAAAGCACTTTCCGGGCCGCAGTTTCCGCCCCCTTTCCGCCCGAATTATGTAAAACGCGCCGGACGGACGGGACCGCTCCGCCGCAGCCGAAGGATGCCGGGCCCTGCCGCACTCTGTCGAAGATGGTCGAAACCTGCCGCACTCTGCCGCATCCCGTCGAAGGCAGGGCGCAAAAGGCCCCGGGCCGCTTTTGCTGCGGTCCGGGGGCCTGTTTGCCGTTGTTCTGTTACCGCCCGGCAAAGCGGGAGAGGAACTGCCGGGTGCGCTCCTCGCGCGGGCGGTTGATCACCTGCTCGGGGTCGCCCTGCTCGACGATGACGCCGCCGTCCATAAAGATGACCTGGTCGGCCACGTCGCGGGCGAAGGCCATCTCGTGGGTGACGATGACCATGGTGGTCTTCTGCTCGGCGAGCGCGCGGATGACGCGCAGGACCTCGCCAGTGAGCTCGGGGTCGAGGGCGGAGGTGGGCTCGTCAAAGCAGAGGATGTCCGGCCGCAGGGCGAGGGCGCGGGCGATCGCCACGCGCTGGCACTGGCCGCCGGAGAGCTGGTGCGGATAGTTGCCCATCCGGTCGGCGAGGCCGATCTGCTCGAGCAGGGCCTCCCCCTCGGCGCGTATCCCGTCGTGGATGCGGCGGCGGTTCTGCTTGTAGTCCGGCCGCTCGCGGGCGAGCAGCTCGGGGGCGAGGGTGACGTTCTCCAGCGCGGTGTACTGCGGGAAGAGGTTGAAGGACTGGAAGACCAGGCCGAAGTGCAGCCGCTTTCTCCGAATCTCCCGCTCGAGCTGGGTGGCGGGGTCGGAGGCGTCAAAGAGCACCTCCCCGCCCACCAAGATGGTCCCGTGGTCCGGCGTCTCCAGGAAGTTCAGGCAGCGCAGGAGGGTGGTCTTGCCGCTGCCGGAGGAGCCGATGATGGACACGGCCTGCCCCTTCTCCAGCGAGAAGCTGATGTCGCGCAGCACCTGGGTGTCGCCAAAGTGCTTTTCGATGTTTTTGACCTCTAAAATCGGCGCCATTTGCCAGCCCTCCTCAGCGGAAATAGTCCATCTTGCGCTCGATCCGGCCAAAGAGGACGGTCAGCGCCCCGTTGAACACCAGATAGTACACGCCGGTGAAGAACAGCGGCCAGATCAGGCCGGAGTAGCCGCGCGAGCCCTTGATGAAGGCGTAGCCCGCCCAGATGACCTCCTGGAAGGAGATGATGCGGGCGATGGAGGTGTCCTTGACCAGGGTGATGATCTCGTTGGACATGGGCGGGACGATGCGCTTGATCATCTGCAGCAGGGTGACGCGGAAGAAGATCTGATGCTTCGTCATGCCAAGCACCTCGCCCGCCTCCTGCTGGCCCACCGGGACGCCCTGGATGCCGCCGCGGTAGATTTCGGAGAAATAGCAGGCGTAGTTGATGATAAAGGCGATGCACGAGGCGAGGAACCGCCCGAACTCCCCCGGCCACGGGCTGCGGCCCTGCATCACCACGCCGGGGACATAGTAGATGATGATGAGCTGGAGCATCAGCGGCGTGCCGCGGATCACCCAGACCACCGCCCGCGTCAGCCAGCGCAGGGGGGCAAAGCGGCTCATCGAGCCGAACGAGACCACCAGCCCCAGCGGCAGCGCCCCGATCAGGGTGACGGCAAAGAGCTTGAGCGTCTGGAGAAAGCCCTCGTTCAGGGCGCTCAGTACTGTCAGGAACATGTCAGCGTTTCACCTGCTCTTTAAGTTCTCTTCCATTCATAACAGTCCAAAGCAGGGGGTGCAAGCGCATCCCCCCTGCCCTGGAAGGTTTTAACAATTGTACGGACAATATGCAAAGAATCCGTAGGTCTCACCGAGTTTGGCCCAACGGGCCAAATCAATTGCAATTTCATTTTTCGGACGGGCATGTACCGGCCGAAAAATACTGATAGCCCGACGAGTGTGCGAGCGAAGCGAGTGCGCGTGGGAGGGCTGCAATCTCACCGCAAATGCTTGCATTTGCGGTGAAAGCGCGCGTCAGCGCGCGTTATCGCGCGATGAGCGCCGCGTCCACGCCGTAGATCTCGGCGATGGCCTGCATCGTGCCGTCGGAGTAGCAGAGGTCGAAGTACTCGTTGAGCGCGGCGGCGAGCTCGGAGCCCTTGCGGAAGCCGACGCCGTACTCCTCGCTGTTGAGGGAGAGGGTGTAGGTCAGGGCCTCATAGCTGGTGCCCTCGCCCACCATGGCCGCCGCCATCAGGGAGTCGATGATGGCCGCGTCCGCCGTGCCGCTGCTCACCTCGAGCAGAGCGGTGGCCTGGTCCATCACCTCGGTGAAGGTGAAGCCGTTCGCCTCGGCCTGCGCCTGACCGGCAGAGCCGGATTCCACGGCGAAGGTGAGGGAGGCCATGCTCTCCACCGTCTCATACTCCGCCGCCACGTCCGCGGGGAGGATGACCACCTGCGCGTTGTTCAGGTAGGGGTCGGAGCACTCCATCCCGGCGAGGACCTCGTCGGTGAGGGTCATGCCGTTCCACACGCAGTCGATCGTGCCGCCGTCGAGCTCCATGATCTTGTTGTCCCAGTCGATGAGCTGGAACTGGACCTCCACGCCCAGGCTCTCGGCAAAGCCGGCGGCCATCTCGGCGTCAAAGCCGATCCAGTTGCCCTGCTCGTCCTGATAGTCCAGCGGCTCAAACTCGGTGATGCCGACCACCAGCACGCCCTTCTCCTGGATATAGGCGAGGTCGCTCTCCCCGGCGTCCGCCGCGTCAGAGGCGTCCTGCGCGGTCTCACCCGCGTCTTCGCCGGTCTCGCCGGAATCCTCCGCAGTCTCACCGGCATCGGCGGCGTCGCCCGCGTCTCCGGCGTCATCCTGCGCGGCGCTCTCACCGCCGCAGGCGGCCAGGGCGAGGCACATCACAAGGGCCAGCAGCAGGGCCAGCAGCTTTCTCATCTTCTCCATTGGTATTCCCTCCAAAGCAGTCAATTTCCCATTCGGAGGGACCTGCCCTCCGGACTGCACCATGGTATCACATTAGCGGACTAATGTAAAGAGACATTTTGCCCAAAGGGCGCGGAAAGCGCCCCCGCCTCCGGCGTTTTTGCCGGGGAGGGGCCGCTGAGCCTCTCTCCCGGTAACAAAAGGTAACTTCTCCCTGTACGGTGGAGAAGTTACCTTTGTTACCTTTCTTACCTTTGTTACCCCGCCCGGCCGTCGGGCGGAATGGCCGTCAGGCGGAACGGCCAAGGCCGTTCCCTACGGATTCTATCGGGGGTGCGTCCGTCCACCGGCGGGACGGGAGGGGCGTCCGTTGCGGTCGCCCCGTCCCACACTGTAGGGGGCGGTCTTGACCGCCCCGGAGGGGCCGCGAGCCTCTCCGGGAGAGCTGCCGCCGCAGGTGACTGAGCGTGAGACCGGCCCCGCCCTTATTTCGCCCGCATGATCTTCCCGGCCAGGGCGCTGGCGGCGGCGGTGGCGGGGGAGGCGAGGAAAATCTCCACCTTGCTCGTCCCCATCCGGCCGAGGAAGTTGCGGTTGTTCGTGGCGACCACCCGCTCGCCGTCGGTCAGGATGCCGCCGGTGCGGCCGCAGCAGAGGCCGCAGCCGGGGTGGGTGATGATGGCCCCGGCCTGCTGGAGGGTCTCCATTGTGCCGTTTTCCAGCGCGTCGAGGTAGACCTGGCGGCTGGCGGGGGTGACGATCAGCTTCACGAAGGGGGCGACGTGGCCGCCCTTCAGGATCTCCGCGGCGCACATCAGGTCCTCCAGGCGGCCGTTCGTGCACGAGCCGAGGAAGACCTGGTCGATGGGCAGTCCCTCCAGCTCGGAGACGGGGCGGATATTGTCCACCTGCGAGGGGCAGGCGAGCACGGGGACGAGGTCCTCCGCCTGATAGCGGACGGTGCGCAAATAGTGCGCGTCCTCATCCGGGGCGAGGGCGCGCTCCGCCTCTCCCAGCTCCATCCGGCAGTAGGCCGCCGTCTTCCCGTCCGGGCGGAAGAGGGCGCACTTGGCCCCCGCCTCGACGGCCATATTCGCCATCGTCATCCGGCTGGCGACGGACAGCTCCTCCACGCAGGAGCCGGTGAACTCCAGCGCGCAGTAGGACGCCCCGTCCGCCCCGAGGTCGCCGATCAGGCGGAGGATGAGGTCCTTGGAGGTGACGTGGGGAGGCAGGCGGCCCTCCACCACGACGCGGATGGTCTCCGGGATGCGGACCCAGAGCTCGCCGGTGCCGAGGATGGCGGCCATCTCGGTATAGCCGATGCCGGAGGAGAAGGCCCCGACGCAGCCATAGGTGGTGGTGTGGCTGTCGGTGCCGAAGACCACGTCCCCCGGCTTCACATACCCCGCCTCCGTCATGAGCTGGTGGCAGATGCCGTCCGAGCGGTGGACGTGGGTGAGCCCCTGTTCGGCGGCGAAGGCGTCGCCGGTGCGGTGGTGGCGGCTGTCGTCGAGCTGGCTGGCGGGGACGAGGTGGTCGTAGATCAGCACGATCTTGTCCGGGTCCCAGACGCGGGTGAAGCCCATCTCCCGGAACTTCTCCGCCACGAAGGGGATAAAGATGTCGTGAATCATCACGCGGTCCACCGAGACGGTGACGATATCGCCCGCGCAGGCGGTCTCGCTGCCGGTATTGCGGCGGATCAGCTTTTCAATCATGGTCGCGCCCATGTCGCACCCCTCCTCACTCCAGGCCGTTGCGGCGGCGCATCGCGTGCACCAAGCCGCCGGCGTTGATGATCTCCAGCAGGTTGTCCGAGAGGGCAGCGATGGGATAGGTCTTGCCCTTGCAGGTGATGGCCTCGCCCACCTCGACGGCGATCTCGTCCCCGTCCGCCACGTTCGCGCGCAGGCCGGGGCACTCGATGAGCAGCAGGCCGTTGTTGATCGCGTTGCGGAAGAAGATGCGCGCAAAGCTCCCGGCGATCACGGCGCGCACGCCGAGGGCCTTGAGCACCTCGGGCGCCTGCTCGCGCGAGGAGCCGCAGCCGAAGTTGCGCCCGGCCACAATCACGTCCCCCGGCCTGATCTGCCCGGCCAGCTCCGGCCGGAGGGGGGAGAAGGCGTAGGGGCGCATGTCCTCCACCGATTTCAGCGCGAGGTACTCGGTGGGCATGATGATGTCGGTGTCGATGTCGTCGCCCAGCGCCCAGACGCGGGCGGTAAAGGTCTCAGCGGCCATCTCTCACACCTCCCGGGGCGGCAGGCGGTCCGCCGTAGTGATCTCGCCTGCGATGGCAGAGGCGGTCACCGTCTCGGCCGAGGCGAGGTAGACGAAGGAATCCCTGTGGCCCGCGCGGCCCCTGAAGTTGCGCGTGCCGGTGCTGATGAGGGTCTCTCCCGCGCCGATGACGCCCTGACAGCTCCCCCAGCAGACGGAGCAGTTGGGATTCATCACGATGGCCCCGGCGCGCAGGAAGATGGCGGTGAGCCCCTCCTCCATCGCCTGGCGCTGGACGTCCGCGCTCGCCGGGACGACGAGGAAGCGGACGCGCTCTGCCACATGACGCCCGTCCAGGATGGCGGCGGCGGCGCGCAGGTCCTCGATGCGCCCGTTGTTGCACGAGCCGAGGAAGGCCTCGTCGATGGGCACGCCGAGGCAATCGGCGGCGGGGGCCACCTGGTCGACAAAGTGGGGCTTTGCCACCACGGGGACGATCTCGCCGAGGTCGATGTCATACGCCGCGGCATAGACGGCGTCCGGGTCGCTGGCGTAGACCGCCTTGGGGGTGCGGCCGTGGGCGGCGAGGTAGTCCAGGGCGGTCTGATCGGCCTCCATCAGGGCGGTCTTCGCCCCCGCCTCGACGCAGAGGTTGCAGATGGCGATCCGGTCGGACATGGTGAGGGTCCCGAGACCCTCGCCGGTGAACTCCATCGCCCTGTAGTTCGCGCCGTTGGCCCCGATGCGGCCGATGATGGTGAGGATGAGGTCGCGCGCCGTCACGCCGGGGCGCAGGCGGCCGTGCAGGCGGAAGAGCAGGCTCTCCGGCACCATCACCCAGCTGTGGCCGGTGACCATCGCGTAGAGATAGTCGGTGCAGCCCACGCCGGTGCCGAAGGCCCCGAGGGCCCCGTAGGCGCAGGTGTGGCTGTCCGCGCCGAAGATGAGCTGTCCGGGGCGGACATGGCGCTCCATCATGAGCTGATGGCAGACCCCCTGCCCCTCGTAGAAGGTGATGCCGTGCTCCCGGGCGAAGTCGCGCATCTTCTTCTGGCTCGCCGCCGTCTTCGGGCTGTCGGAGGGCATATTGTGGTCCACGATCCAGACCAGCTTCTCCACGTCCGCGATGCGGGGATGGGCCAGGCGGTTGTACATGTCGATCGTGAGGTGGGTGGTGCCGTCGTTGCTCATGAGCAGGTCCAGCTCCACGGTGTGGATCTCCCCCGCGCGCACGGTCTGCTCCCCTGCGGCGGCGGCGATGATCTTCTCTGCCAGCGTCATGCCCATCTCGTCACGCCTCCTCCCGGTCCAGAGAGGCCAGCAGGCCGCCCTGGTTCAAGATATTCTGCATATAGGGGTTGATCTTGGTGCAGGGATAGACCTGCCCGCCCGCCGTGGCAGCGCCGGAGGCCAGGTCGAGCTCCAGCTCCTCCCCGCTCTCGACGTGGTCGTAGAGGTCGCGGCAGACGATGAGCGGCAGGCCGATATTGATCGCGTTGCGGAAGAAGATGCGCGCAAAGCTCCGGGCCACCACCGCGCGCACCCCGAGGGCGCGCAGCACGGCGGGCGCCTGCTCGCGCGAGGAGCCGCAGCCGAAGTTCTCCCCCGCCACGATGTAGTCCCCCGGACGCACGCGCGCGGCAAAGTCGGGCTCGAGCGACTCAAAGGCGTGCCCCTTCATCTCCTCCACCGTGGGGTAGAGCAGGTACTGCGAGGCGATGATCTGGTCGGTGTCCACATCGTTGTGGAACTTGAAAATTTTTCCCATCTCGGGACCTCCCCGTTGTGATATTCCAGCCCCGCGCCAGCGCTGCGGGACCTTTTTGTACGCTGATGCAGCAGAGACTATTATACATGTATTCCGCCCCGCGCGCAAGGGTCCCGGCAGGACGCCATGGAATCTTTGACAGCGAAAACCGGCCGCCGCAGGGCGCTTTTGTCAGTCCTATGGATTGTATTTTCTGAAACCGGCTGATATAATGGACCAGGAAGCCTCTCCCGGGCCGCCGCGCGGCCCCGGCGGGGCACGCATGAGACTGATCGACAGGCGGCCCGCCGCCGGGGAGGGGAGCACATGACGGAAAAGCGCCGCACCATCGGCTATCTCTGCCCGAACTGCCGCCAGAGCGTGGTGGCCGGGCGCAGCCTGTTCTCCCTCTCGGCGGGGCAGGTGAAGATCCCCTGTCCCTGCGGCGGCTCGGCGCTGGAGGTGGAGTATACCGGCAGCGCCTACCGCTTCACCGTCCCCTGCGCCGCCTGCGGCGGCAGCCACAGCGTCCAGCTCACCTCCGCCCAGCTCATGGGGCACGATCTGCTCGGCCTGAGCTGCCCGGAGACGGGGATGGACTGCTGCTATCTCGGCGGGGAGGGGCAGGTCTTCGCCGCCATGCCCCACTTGGAGCAGGCGATGGACCGGCAGGAGGCCGCCTCCGGCGGCGAGAGCGCCTTTCTCGACGAGCTGGTGATGTCCGAGGTGCTCGCCGAGCTGCGCGACATCGCCGCGCGCGGCGGCGTGCGCTGCACCTGCGGGTCGGACCGCTGGCGGCTCCAGGTGCGCTACAGCTCGGTGGAGCTCCACTGCGCCGCCTGCGGCGGCACGCTGCGCCTCCCGGCGGCCACAATGGAGGACCTCGCGGCCCTCTGCGCACAGCCCAAGCTGCTCATTCACGGAAAAGAGCCCCGGTAATGCCTGCATCTGCATGGATCATAAAAAGGAGTTGGATGGAAATGATCAACACGGACCCCTCCGCCAAGTTCCTGAAAGAGGGACTGACCTTTGACGATGTGCTGCTCATCCCGGCCGAGAGCGATGTGCTGCCCGCCGACATCGACCTGCACACTCAGCTGACGAAGAAGATCACCCTGAACATCCCCATCATGTCCGCCGCGATGGACACCGTGACCGAGTGCCGCATGGCCATTGCGCTCGCGCGCGAGGGCGGCATCGGCATCATCCACAAGAACATGTCCATCGGCGCGCAGGCCGAGCAGGTGGACACCGTCAAGCGCTCGGAGAACGGCGTCATCACGAACCCCTTCTGGCTCGCCCCCGGCCACACCCTGGGCGAGGCGGACGCGCTGATGGCGAAGTACCGCATCAGCGGCGTGCCCATCTGCGAGCAGTCCACCGGCCGTCTGGTGGGCATCATCACCAACCGCGACATGAAGTTTGAGACCGACATGGACAAGCTCATCGACCAGGTGATGACCCGCGAGAACCTGATCACCGCCCGCGAGGGGATCGGCCTGGACGAGGCGAAGGAGATCCTCCGCCGCCACAAGGTGGAGAAGCTCCCCATCGTGGACGAGAACTTCCGCCTCAAGGGCCTTATCACCATCAAGGACATTGAGAAGGCGGTCGCCTACCCCAACGCCGCGCGTGACAGCAAGGGCCGCCTGCTCGTGGGCGCGGCCATCGGCGCCACGGCGGACGTGCTCGACCGGGTCGCCGCCCTGGTGGAGGCGGGCGCGGACGTGCTCTGCCTCGACTCCGCCCACGGCCACAGCGGCAACATCATCCGCACGGTGGAGCGCATCAAGGCGGTCTATCCCAATGTGGAGCTCATCGCGGGCAACGTGGCCACCGCCGCGGGCGCCGAGGCCCTCATCAAGGCGGGCGCGGACTGCGTGAAGGTGGGCATCGGCCCCGGCTCCATCTGCACCACCCGCGTGGTCGCCGGCATCGGCGTGCCGCAGATCACCGCCGTCTATGACGCGGCCTGCGTCGCGGCGAAGTACGGCGTGCCCGTCATCGCCGACGGCGGCGTGCAGTACTCCGGCGACATCGCCAAGGCGATCGCCGCCGGCGGCAGCGTGGTCATGCTCGGCTCCGTCCTCGCCGGGTGCGAGGAGTCTCCGGGGGAGACGGAAATCTACCAGGGCCGCCAGTTCAAGGTCTACCGCGGCATGGGCTCCCTGGCCGCCATGTCCAAGGGCTCCAAGGACCGCTACTTCCAGCAGAACAACAAGAAGCTGGTCCCCGAGGGCGTCGAGGGCCGCGTGCCCTACAAGGGGTCCCTCTCCGACACGATGTATCAGCTCATGGGCGGCCTGCGCGCCGGTATGGGCTACTGCGGCTGCGGCACCATCCCCGAGCTGCAGAGCCGCGCCCAGTTCATCCGCATCACCTCCGCCGGCCTGCGCGAGAGCCATCCGCACGACATCTATATCACCAAGGAAGCCCCCAACTACACCGTCAACGCCGCCAACAAGTGATCTCACCCTCTCAGAGCCGCCGGAGTACAACGCTCCGGCGGCCTTTTTGCGCCGTCCCGCCCCCGCAGGAGCTCTGCCTTGACGGGCGGCGGCGGCTCTGATAAGATTTCAATAGATTTCACCGCCCGAGGCAGAGGAGGAACAGAGATGCAAGACAGATGCGTGCGCTGCGGACAGGTCCTGCAAGGGACGGTCTGTCCGTTCTGCGGCTATGATCTCTCGGTGGAGTATACCCGCCGGCCGACGGTGCAGCCGGTGCCGGAGCGCTGGCGCGCGCTGCCTGCGCGGGAGCAGGAGGCCGCCCTGGAGCGGCGGCAGAAGCTGACGGAGTACCTCCTGCGGGAGGCAGAGGCGGGCAGCGCCGTCCACCAGTGTCTGGCCGGTGTGGCCGCGCTGTTCGGCGCGCCCGGCCCGGCGCGCGAGCAGGAGGCGGTGGACTGGTTCCACAGGGCGGCGGCGCAGGGCCACGCCCCGGCGCAGGAGCTCCTTCGGGAGATCTTCGAGGCCGCCCCGTCCGGGCCGGAGCCCGACGGCACACCGGAGGAGTGGTACCGCCAGGGCGTCAGCCTCTATGAGGGCAGCGGCGCGGCGCAGGACTACGCCGGGGCGGTGCAGTGGTTCCGCAGGGCGGCCCAGGAGGGCCATGCGGAGGCGCAGTTCATGATGGGCGTCTGCTATCACTGCGGCCGCGGCGTGGACCAGGACGACGCGGAGGCGTCGGCATGGTATCGCAGGGCGGCGGAGCAGGACGACCCGCTGGCGAAGATGATGCTCCAGAAGTTCTTTCCCTCGGAGCTCGCCGGGGAGGAGGACGGCGGCGCAGAGACGCCATAAGGCCGCCGGACACCGTCCGGACCACATGATACACCCCGCAAGCGTCAGAGCGCGCATGATCTCCCCGCTCCGGTGGCATACTGGAGGAAGACGGAGGACCGCCGTCCCCCCTTGCGGGAGAGGCGGCGCGTCCGGCCGGAAAGGGGTTGTGCGATGCGATGCGCGGAAAGCAGCTTGGCCGCCAGACCTACGCCCTGGCCCATCCGCCCACGGCGGCGGGCTGGGGGAGCGTGGCGGGAAAGAAGGAGGGCGAGGGCCCGCTCGGCCCCCGCTTTGACCAGGTGGCCACGGAGAGCTACTTCGGCCAGCGGACCTGGGAGCGGGCGGAGCGGGAGATGCAGCGTCTGGCGGTGCAGACCGCCCTCTCGCGCGCGGGCATCTCCGCCGCCGGGCTGGACCTCCTCCTCGGCGGCGACCTGACGAACCAGTGCATCGCCACCGGCTACGCCGCGCGGTCGCTCGGCGCGCCCTTTTTCGGGCTCTACGGGGCGTGCTCCACCATGGCGGAGGGGCTGGCCCTGGCCGCCCTCCTGCTTGACGGCGGCTTTGGGGCGCACGCGGCGGCGGTGGCCTCCTCCCACTTCTGCACGGCGGAGCGGCAGTACCGGATGCCGCTGGAATACGGCGGGCAGCGCACCCCCACCGCCCAGTGGACAGCCACGGCGGCGGGTGCGGTGGTCCTGGCCGCAGAGGGCTCCGGCCCCTGCGTCACCCACGTCACGGTGGGGCGGATCGCCGACTGCGGCATCCGCGATGCGAACAATATGGGCGCGGCGATGGCCCCCGCCGCCTACGAGACCATCCGCGCCCATCTGGCCGACACCGGCCGCACCCCGGCGGACTATGACCTCATCGTGACCGGCGACCTCGGCCAGCTCGGCTCCACCCTGGTCACAGAGCTCTTTCGCCGCGACGGGGTGGAGCTGGAGCACTACGCCGACTGCGGGGTGCTGCTCTACGACCTCGCCCGGCAGGACGTCCACTGCGGCGGCTCCGGCTGCGGCTGCTCTGCCGCCGTGCTCACCGCCAGCCTCCTCGGCGACCTGCGGGAGGGGCGGCTGCGGCGCGTCCTCTTCTGCGGCACGGGGGCGCTGCACTCCCCCGTCTCCCTCGGTCAGGGGGAGAGCGTGCCCGGCATCTGCCACGCAGTCGCCCTCGCGGCGGCGCACTCTGAGAGGTGATGACCATGCTTTCCGACTGTATCCGCGCCTTTCTGGTGGGCGGGCTGATCTGCCTGATCGGTCAGGCGCTCATTGACCGGACCGGCCTCACCCCGGCGCGCATCCTCACCGGCTTTGCCGTCGCCGGGGTGGTCCTCGGGGCGCTGGGGCTGTACGAGCCCCTCGTCCGCTTCGGCGGGGCGGGGGCCACGGTGCCCCTCACCGGCTTTGGCTGGCGTGTGGCCGAGGGGGTGCGCGGGGCGGTCGCCCAGCGGGGCGTCCTCGGCGCGCTCACCGGCGGGGCGGAGGCGGCCGCCGGAGGGATCACCGCCGCCGTCTGCTCCGGGGCCCTCGCCGCCCTCCTCTCCCGCCCGGAGGAGAAGGGCTGAGGCGGGGAAGTCTGCCCGAAAATTGTGCATTTTCTCCTGTGTCATGTTGACTGTCAAGACATTTTTTGATAAAATATAACAAAACCCCACCCCTTCCTTTTCCCCCCTTTCCCCCGCAGCTCTCGCACAGAAGGGAGGCAGCAGCATGACCATCAAGGACATCGCCCGGCTGGCAGGCGTGTCCGTCAGCACCGTATCCCGGGTGCTCAACCACCACCCGGACGTCAGCGAGGCCATCCGCGCCCAGGTGCTGGCGGTGGTGGAAGAGCACCACTTCATCCCCAATACCGCCGCGCGCCGGCTGGTGCAGCCGCAGGGCAACACGGTCGGCGTCATCCGCAGCGGCAACGGCGATCCGTTCTACGCCCCCATCTTCTCGGCGATGGAGGAGGCGCTGCGCGCGCGCGGCTGGCGGATGTGCCTGCGCCAGCTCCACTACAGCGACGACGAGCTGGCCTGTGCCGCCGAGCTGGAGCGCGCGGAGCGGCTGCGCGGCATCATCCTGCTCGGCGGCCGCTTTGACTACAGTGAGGCGATGGCCGCCCCGCTGGGGGTGCCCTTCGTCTGCTGTACGCACCGCAATCTCTTCGGCGACCTCTCGCCCGACCGGTACTCCTCCGTGGCGATCGACGACGAGGCCGCCGCCTGGCGGGCGGTGGAGGTGCTCTATGCGCTGGGGCACCGGTCCATCGCCCTGCTCGTCCCCAGCCGGCAGGACCACTCCCCCGGCGAGCTGCGCTTTCGCGGCTACTGCCGCGCGCTGGAGGCCTTCGGCCTGCCGCTCGCGCCGGAGCGGATCGCCGTGAGCGGCAGCTACAGCCTCGCGGACGCCTACCGGGCGACGCTGGCGCTGATCGACTCGGGGACCCCGTTCACCGCCCTCTTCGCCGTCTCCGACCTGATGGCCGCCGCCGCCATCCGCGCCCTGCACGAGCGGGGGCGGCCGGTCCCGCGCGACTGCTCGGTGATCGCCATCGACGGGCTGGAGCTGACGGAGTATACCCTTCCCCCGCTCACCACCCTGGTCCAGCCCGCCGCCGAGCTGGGCTGGCAGAGCGTGGAGCTGATGCTCGACCTGCTCGACGGCGGCGCGCACCGGCACATCCTGCTCACCCCCGAGCTGCGCGCCGGGGCCTCTGTCGCCCCGCCGCCCTGAGGAAAATTTGAACAATTTTTCATCTTCTGTACATCTTTCGTTCATCCTTTCCTTTCGCATCGGAATATAATGGGACCATAAGGCAGCAATGACGCCGCGCGCCTCCTCCCGACGGCCGCGGCCGGGCCGCAAGGCCCAGAAAGGCAGGCAATTATGGGCAGTATTTTCCGTCAGTTCCGCAATCAGAGTGTGCTGGGCGCCATTTTGACCATCGTGCTCGGCTTTATCCTGCTGGCCAATCCGGGGACCGTCCTCTCTCTCATCCTGCGCATCCTCGGCTGGGTCCTCCTCCTGCTCGGGGCGGGCGGGGTGATCTCCTTCTTCCTCAACCGCGCGTCCTATCCGAGCTACGGACTGCTCATCACCGGGGCGGTGGAGTTTCTCCTCGGCCTCTGGGTGGTCCGCCACCCGGGCAGCATGGTCTCCCTGGTGGGCACCCTGGTGGGCGTGCTCATGCTGGTCCACGCGGTGATGGACCTCCAGTACGTCTACGACGCCTGGTGCGCCGGGGCGGCGAACTGGTGGTCGGCGGCCATCTCGGGCGGCCTGACGCTGGTGCTCGCCCTCATCGTCCTCTTCAACCCCTGGGGCTCGGCGAGCTCCATCCTCTCGCTGGCGGGCGTCTGCCTGATCGTGGACGGGGCCTGCGACCTGCTCATGCTCCACCGCCTGGGCGACCTCTTCCGGTGATCGCCCCAAACAGCACAGAAAAACCCCTGCGGGAAGAAGAGCTTTCCCGCAGGGGTCTTTTCTGTCTGGTCTTAGCCGCCGAGGTAGGCTTTTCGCACCGCGTCGTCGTGCAGGAGGTCCTGCGCATCCGCGGCGGTGACGATCCGCCCGGTCTCGAGCACATAGCCGCGCGCGGCGATGGAGAGGGCCATCTGCGCGTTCTGCTCCACGAGGAGGATGGTGGTCCCCGCCCGGTTCAGGTTCTGGATGATCTCGAAAATCTGCTCCACCAGCAGGGGGGCGAGGCCCATGGACGGCTCGTCGAGCATCATCACCCGCGGCTTGGACATGAGCGCCCGGCCCATGGCGAGCATCTGCTGCTCGCCGCCGGAGAGGGTGCCCGCCACCTGGCGGCGGCGCTCCTTCAGGCGGGGGAAGTGCTCATAGACCATCTCCATCGACTCGGCCATGCCGTTCGGCTGGGTGTAGGCGCCCATCTCCAGATTCTCCTCCACGGTGAGCTGGAGGAAGATGCGCCGCCCCTCCGGGCAGAGGGCGAGCCCGCGCGAGACGATCTTGTGCGCCTGGACGCCGAGGATGCTCTTCCCGTCAAACTGGACGCTGCCGCCGCGCGGTTTCAGGAGGCCCGCCACCGTGTTGAGCGTGGTGGACTTGCCCGCGCCGTTGGCGCCGATCAGGGTGACGATCTCCCCCTCGTTCACCTCGAAGGAGATCCCCTTGATGGCGTGGATGCTGCCGTAATAGACCTGGAGGTCCTCCACCTTGAGCATGCTCATCTTCCTGCCTCCTTCCGCTTGCCGAGGTAGGCCTCGATGACCTCGGGGTTGGACTGGATCTCCTGCGGGGTGCCCTTGGCGATGATCTTGCCGTAGTTGAGCACGGCGATCCCCTCGCAGATGCCCATGACGAGGCTCATGTCGTGCTCGATGAGCATGACGGCGATCTGGAAGGTGTCGCGGATCTTGCGGATGTTCTCCATCAGCTCCGCCGTCTCGGAGGGGTTCATGCCCGCGGCCGGCTCGTCGAGCAGGAGCAGCTTGGGCCGGGTGGCCAGGGCGCGGACGATCTCCAGGCGGCGCTGCGCCCCGTAGGGCAGGCTGCCGGCCTGATGGTCCGCGAGGTCCTGCATGCCGAAGATGCCGAGCAGGTCCATCGCCTCGTCGTGGGCGGCCCGCTCCTCCTTCCAGTAGCGCGGCATGCGGAGGATGCCCTCCCACATGGTATACTTCGTGTGGTTGTGCAGGCCGATCTTGACGTTGTCCTCCACCGTCAGCTTGTCAAACAGGCGGATGTTCTGGAAGGTGCGGGCGATGCCCGCCTTGTTCACCTGGATGGTGTTCATCCCGGCGGTGTCCCGCCCGTCGAGGAGGATGGTGCCGCGGGTGGGCTGATAGACCTTGGTCAGCAGGTTGAAGACGGTGGTCTTCCCCGCCCCGTTCGGGCCGATCAGGCCGGCGATCTCGGTGGGGGCGATGGTGAGGTTGAAGCTGTCCACGGCGGTCAGGCCGCCGAAGTCGATGCCCAGGTTGCGGGCCTCGAGGACGGGGGTCTTGTTCAGGTCGCGCTCGGGCACCAGCCCGGCGCTGGGGATGGGTACCATCTTGCTCACGGGCGCTCCCCTCCTTTCCGCTCCGCCAGGCGCGCACGCACGCGCTCAGGGAGCTGGCGCAGCCACTCGTTGTTCGTCACCAGCATGACGAGGATGAGGACGATGGCGTAGACCAGCATCCGGTAGGTGTCAAACTCGCGCAGCAGCTCGGGCAGGACGGTGAGCACGGCGGCGGAGATCACCGAACCCCAGATGTTGCCGATGCCGCCGAGGACGACGAAGACGAGCACCAGAATGGAGGTGTTGAAGTCAAACTTGGAGGAGACAAGGGTGCTGAAGTTCAGCCCGTAGAGCGCCCCTGCGCCCCCGGCGAGGGCGGCGGAGACGACGAAGGCCATCAGCTTGTACTTCATCACGCTGATACCGGTCGCCTCGGCGGCGATGCGGTTGTCGCGCACCGCCATGATCGCCCGGCCGGAACGGCTGCGCATCAGGTTGAGCACCACGATCAGGGTGACCATGATGAGCAGGTAGCCCGCCGGGAAGGAGGAGATGCGCGTGATGGTCGCGCCCTGGGCCCCCTTGATGATGGCGATGCCATTCTCCGAGAGGCCGAGGTCGTTCACGCTCATCGTCCCCTTGATGTTGAAGAGGATGTGCAGGCCGCGCTCGTCCCAGCCGACGATGAGGCAGTTGATGAGCTCCTTGATGATCTCGCCGAAGGCGAGGGTGACGATGGCGAGGTAGTCCCCGCGCAGGCGGAGGACGGGCACGCCGATGATCACGCCCGCGGCGGCGGCGAAGACGACGCCCACCAGGATGGCTGCCAGCAGCCGGAGCCCGGCGGCGGGGATGGCGGTCTGGAGGCTCTGGGCGGCGATGACGCCGGTGAAGGCGCCCACGCTCATAAAGCCCGCGTGGCCCAGGCTGAGCTCACCGGAGACGCCGACCACCAGATTCAGCGAGACTGCCATGACGATATAGCAGCAGATGGGCACGAGCTGGCCGGAGAGGGAGTTGGTGAGCATCCCCTGCCCCTGCAGGGAGAGCATCACCAGAAAGACGATGGTCACACCGAGATAGGTGAGAAAATCCGTCCGGGTGGTCTTCTTGATGCCGCCCAGGCGCTCGGCCAGGGAGGGGGCGGCGACTTTCCTGTTCTGTCTCATCCGCCACCTCACACTTTCTCGGGCACATACTTGCCCAGCAGGCCGGTGGGCTTCACCAGCAGCACCACGATGAGCACGGCGAAGACGATGGAGTTGGCCAGGCTGGTGGAGATGTACGCCTTGGCCATCGACTCGATCACGCCGAGGAGGATGCCGCCGAAGAACGCGCCGGGGATGGAGCCGATGCCGCCAAAGACGGCGGCGGTGAACGCCTTGATGCCGGGCATGGAGCCGGTGGTGGGCATCAGGGTGGGGTAGGACGAGCAGAGCAGCACCCCCGCGACCGCCGCGAGGCCGGAGCCGATGGCGAAGGTCATGGAGATGGTGCGGTTCACGTTGATGCCCATGAGCTGGGCGGCCGCGCGGTCCTCCGAGCAGGCGCGCATCGCCTTGCCCATCTTGGTCCGGTTCACGAAGAGGGTGAGGGCGACCATGATGACCACGCAGGCGAGGATGGTGACCACCGTCTCATCCGAGATGGTGAGGCCGAAGAGGCTGACCGGCTCCAGGCCGACCACGGAGGTGAACACCTTCGGGTTGCTCGTCCAGAGGAGCTGGGCGGCGTTCTGGAGGAAGTAGCTCACGCCGATGGCGGTGATGAGCACGGCGAGGGAGCCCGCCTGGCGCAGCGGCTTATAGGCCAGACCCTCGATCACAATGCCGAGGGCGGTGCAGACCAGGACGGAGAGCAAAATCCCCACCGGCGCGGGCAGGCCGAACTGGCCGGTCGCGAAGAAGCAGACATAGCCGCCCACCATGATGACATCGCCGTGGGCGAAGTTGAGCATCTTGGCGATGCCGTACACCATGGTATAGCCGAGGGCGATGAGCGCATAGACGCTGCCCAGGCTGATGCCGCTGATCAGGTTTGACAGGAACAACATCATATCAGTACAAGCCTCTCTTTCTCTGACTGGCGTGGCGAGCGCTCTCACAGGGCAGAGGACACCCGCCGTGCGGCTGTTCTCTCTCCTCTGAGGGCCGTCGGGGAGGACGGGCGGGGAAAACCGCCCCCCTCCTCTGACGGGCGCGGGCTGCCGGAGGGGCGCATCCCCTCCAGCAGCCTGCCTCATTGCATGACTGTGGTATTGCGCAGAGCCCGCATCAGGCGGCGACGTACACGCCGTCCTGGATGATGTAGGCAGCCGGGGCCTTGGAGACCTCGCCGTTGGCAGACCAGGACAGGGTGCCGGTCAGGCCGTCCACGGTGATCTCGGTCATCGCGGGCACCAGAGCCTCGCAGATGTCGGCGGCGGACATGTCAGCCGTCACACCGGCCTGCTGGATGGCGGCATAGAGGGCGTAGACCGCGTCATAGCCGTCGGCGGCGAACTGGTTCGGGATCTCGCCATAGGCCTCCTGATAGGCGGCCACGAAGGCGGCGGAGGACTCGTCGGCGGCGGAGAACGGGGTGAGGAGCATGACGCCCTCGGCCAGGCTGGTATCAAAGCCCTCCAGAGCCAGGATGCCGTCCATGCCGTCCACGCCGAAGAAGGTGGGGGCGTAGCCCATGGAGTTGGCCTGGTTCAGGATGACGGAGGCGGGGGTGTAGTAGATGGGCAGGAACAGCAGGTCCACGCCGGCGGCCTGGGCGGCGGCGAGCTGGACGGAGAAGTCGGTCTGAGTGTCCTCGGTGAAGGTCCACTCGCCGGCGATGGTCAGGCCCTTCTCACCGGCCTCGGCGACGAAGCTGTCGCGGATGCCCTGGGAGTAGGCGTCGTCATTGCGGTAGAGGATGCCGATGGTGCTCTCCGCCATGTTCTCGGCGATGTAGTCCGCGGAGGCCAGGCCCTGGTTGGGGTCGGTGAAGCAGATCTGGAACATGTTGTCCTTGCCGGCGGTCACGTCGGTGGAGGAGGCGGAGGGGGTCAGGGCGAGCACACGGTCGGCATAGGCCTCAGAGGCGACCGCGATGGAGGGGGTGGTGGTGACCGGGCCGATCAGGGCCTGCATGCCCCAGTCGGTCAGGGCGTGGTAGGCGTTGACGGAGGTCTCGGCGTCTCCCACGTCGTCCTCCACCTGGAACTCGAACTGAATGTCACCGCCGAGGGCGTTGATCTCGTCCACGGCGATCTTGGCGCCGTTCATCGCGGCGTTGCCATAGGTGGCGTTGTCGCCGGTCAGCGGGCCGATGCCGCCCACCTTGAAGGCGGCGCCGGTGGCGGTGGTGTCGCCGCCTTCGGCGTCACCGGCGTCCGCGCTGTCGCCAGCCGCGGCGCCGTCAGAGCTGGAGCCGGCGTCAGAAGCGGTGTCGCCGCCGCAGGCGGCCAGAGCGAGCATCATGGCCAGAGCCAGCAGCAGAGCAAGAAGCTTTTTCATTCTGGGTTTCCTCCTTTGATTGGGTGTTTGCCAGGGCGCTGCCGCAGCTCCCGGATTTCTGCCCCGAAAACTTGCACGCCAGCGCTGTACGCTCAATTATAGGTCATTTTCGGAAAATGTCAACAGCAATCTGTTCCAAGCGGGATTTACATCACATTTTTGACCTATTTGTGCCGCATGGCGGATTTCCTTCACTTTTCTTTGGCAATTATAGACAAGGAGGTTGACAAATATTTTCTGAGTTGACTGTTTTTTACACGGTTTTTCAGCCGTCCCCCTGCAACTCTCCGTCATTTTGACCAGCAGGCGGCCTGAGAGACGCAAAAAAGACGCTCCCCGAAGGGAACGTCTTTTCTGTGTTGGCACTACCAATTTTCCCGGGCCGTCTCCAGCCAAGTATCGTAGGCGCAGGTGAGCTTAACTGCCGTGTTCGGAATGGGAACGGGTGGACCCTCA
>CASDSM010000002.1 GCA_949283375.1 uncultured Eubacteriales bacterium
CGCCCTCCGGCCGCAGGAGCAGCCCCACCGGGATCAGGCCGGGCCGGGCGAGGGTCTGCGCGGCGCGTCCAACGCGCCCGAGCTCCTCCACGCTGCCCGCTACTGGACGGCAGCGGCCGAGCGCGGCGGAGAGCTCCTCCGCTGCCAGCCCCTCCGTCCGGAGGAGGATGCGCCCCGGCGCGGCGCCGGATGCCAGGCAGTCCGCGAGCTCCGCCGCCGAGCGGGCCAGATACCAGTCCTCCGCCGTCCCCGGCCCGGGGGAGCGGAGGGGGCGGAAGTCCGCCGGGAGCAGGGTGTTCCATTGTGCGCCGTCCCATGCCATGAGAGAGCCCTCCCTTGCCGTCTGTTTTCCCTACTCTACCAGTTTTTTGCCCATCTGGCAAGTTTTCGTGGCGCAAAGCGGAAAACTGTGCGATAATGATGGCAGGACAGACAGAGAGAGGGGGAGAGCGGATGCACATCGGGGGATACACCTCTCTGGACCAGGCGATCCGCGGCTGCTTCGGCGCAGATGCGGCCATTGTCCGCCGCCGGCGCCTCACCGGCGGGGACATCAATGACGCTTGGCATCTGGAGCTCACCGGCGGCGGAACTGCCTTTCTGAAGACGAACGCCCTGCGCAACGCCGCCTTCTTCCGCACCGAGGCGCGCGGGCTGGAGGCCCTGCGCGCGGCGGGGGCCATCGGCGTCCCGCAGGTCCTCGCTGTGGGGACGGACGCCGCGCAGGGCGTGGCCTTCCTCCTGCTGGAGTATCTGGAGGAGGGGGAGCCGGTGCGGGACTACTGGGCGCGCTTCGGGACCCAGCTCGCCCGGCTCCACCGGGCGGACTGCTCCGCCCTCTGGGCGGGGCGGACAGACGGGCCCTACGGCTTCCCGGAGGACAACTTCATCGGGGCTAGCCCCCAGCGCAACGCCTGGCGCGCGCGGTGGGCGGCGTTCTACCGCGACTGCCGCCTCGCCCCGCAGCTGGAGATGGCATGGCGTGCGCTCGACGCGCCCTCCCGCCGGGCGGCGGACCGCCTGCTCGGACGGTTGGAGGAGGAGCTGCGCGAGCCGCCCTTTCCCTCCCTCCTGCACGGGGACCTCTGGAGCGGCAATGTCCGCTGCGGCCCGGACGGACGGGCCTGGATTTTGGACCCGGCGGCCTATATCGGCGACTGTGAGGCAGACCTCGCGATGACTGAGCTCTTCGGACGCTTTCACCGCCCGTTTTACGAGGCCTACCGGGCGGAAAACCCGCTGGACGCGGGCTATCCGCACCGCCGGGAGCTCTACCAGCTCTATCACCTGCTCAACCACCTCAACCTCTTCGGCGCGGGCTACCTCGGCAGCGTGACGCGCATCCTCCGGCGCTGGCGGTGAGTGGGGGAAAGCGCTTGCATTCGCCCGGCGGGGATGCTATACTGATGGCAAGAAGGCAGGACAACGGCGTTTTGCAGCGCTGTTGTCCTGCCCTTTTGCCGTTTCCGCACCGCGGGGAAAGGAGGCCCTATGGCCGCGTTTGATAAGATCGAGAGCGGATATTCCAGCCTGGACCGCATTCTGGACCACATCCGCCTGGGGGACAATGTGGTCTGGCAGGTCTCGGCGGTGGAGGAGTTTCGCATGTTCGCAGAACCCTTCGTCCGTCAGGCGGTGGCGGACGGGCGGCGGGTGATCTACGTCCGCTTTGCCCAGCACCGCCCTGTCCTGGATGATTTGGAGGGGGTGGAGGTCCGCCGCTTCAACCCCGACCGGGGCTTCGAGGCGTTCACTGTCGCCATCCACGACTGCATCAGCCGGGAGGGGAGGGAGGCGTTCTACGTCTTCGACTGCCTCTCCGAGCTCCAGTCGGTCTGGTATACCGACCTGATGATGGGCAACTTCTTCCGCGTCACCTGCCCCTATCTCTTTGAGCTGGACACGGTGGCCTACTTCCCCCTCCTGCGCGGGCGGCACTCCTTTGACGCCGTCGCCCGCATCCGGGACACGACGCAGCTCCTGCTGGACGTCTACGGCTCCCAGGAGGAGGTCTATCTCCACCCCCTCAAGGTGTGGAACCGCTACTCTGACCGGATGTTCCTCCCCCACTGCTGCCGCCGCGGGGAGCAGGAATTCGTCACCGTGCAGGATGCCGTCGGCCTGAGCCGCTACTACCAGACCCTCCAGAACCTCTCGCTCACCGAGCAGGACCAGAACTACGACAGCCACGACCGCTTCTTCCACCTCGCCCGGATGGAGTACGCCCGCGGGCACTTCAGTGAGGAGACGGAGGACCAGATCATCGACAGCACAATGACGAAGGACGGACGCCTGCGCGAGATGGTCAAGCGGTACTTCCAGCCGCGCGACTACTTCCTCCTGCGCGACCGGATGATCGGCAGCGGCGCGATCGGCGGCAAGGCCTGCGGCATGCTGCTCGCGCGCAAGATCGCCGAGACCGAGCTTCCGGCCTTCTGCGCGCACAACGAGCCGCACGACTCGTTCTACATCGGCTCGGACGTGTTCTACACCTACATCGTCTCCAACGGCTGCTGGCGCCAGCGCATCCGCCAGCGGATGCCGGAGGGCTACTTCACCGAGGCTGAGCCGCTGCGCCAGCGCCTGCTGGTGGGCACCTTCCCACCCAAGATCCGCGAGCAGTTCCAGAAGGTGCTCGACTATTTCGCGCAGAGCCCCTTTATCGTCCGCTCCTCCAGCTTCCTGGAGGACGGCTTTGGCAACGCCTTTGCCGGCAAGTATGAGTCCGTCTTCTGCGTGAATCAGGGCACTCCGCAGGAGCGGCTGGAGGCGTTCGAGCAGGCGGTGCGCATCGTCTATGCCAGCACCATGTCCTATTCCGCCCTGGAATACCGCCGCCAGCGCGGCATGGAGTCGATGGACGAGCAGATGGCCGTGCTGGTCCAGCGGGTCTCCGGCTCCTACTTCGGCGACTGGTTCATGCCCTGCGCCGCCGGGGTGGGCTACAGCCACAGCTCCTATCAGTGGCTGCCCGACATGGACCCGAGCGCCGGCATGCTCCGCCTGGTGATGGGGCTGGGGACCAAGGCGGTGGACCGCACCGGGGAGGACTATCCGCGCCTGGCCAACCTCGACCGCCCCACCGCCACCATCTACACGACGGACAGCCAGAAGCACCGCTTCTCCCAGCGCAACGTGGACGTGCTCGACTGCCGGGAGAACCGCCTGCGCGAGGTCCCGCTGGACCAGGTGCTCCCGGTGATGCCGCCGTGGTACCGGAAGGCGGTGCTCGAGCGCGACTGGGAGGCAGAGCGCCTCCTGCGCGAGCGGGGACGCCGCCGCGAGGTCTGGTTTGCCAGCTGTCAGCACCTGCTGGAGCAGTCGGACTTTGTCTCCCTCATGCGCGATGTGCTCCACACCCTCGAGCGGGTGTATCATAACCCGGTGGATATCGAGTACACCGTCAACCTCGGCGAGCACGGCTCCTTCATGGTCAACCTCCTCCAGTGCCGCCCGCTCTATCAGGGGCGGACGGGGGAGCGGGTGGACCTGCGTTCGCTCCGGCTGACGGAGACCCTCTTCTCCCTGCGCGGGTCCTCGATGGGCTCGTCCGGGCAGCGGGCGGTGGACGTGGTCGTGCAGGTGGACCCGCTGGCCTATTACCGCTATCCCTACCAGAAGAAATACGGTGTTGCCGCCGCGATCGGCCTGGTCAACCGCGCCTATGCCGGCAGCGGCAAGCGCCTGCTCCTGCTCACCCCCGGGCGGATCGGCACCTCCTCGCCGGAGCTGGGCGTCCCCGTCGCCTTTGGGGACATCTCCAACTTCTCCGCCGTGTGCGAGGTCTCCGACCAGCGGGCGGGCTACATGCCCGAGCTGAGCTACGGCAGCCACATGTTCCAGGACCTGGTGGAGGCGGAGATCGTCTACGGCGCGATCTGGAACAATGAGAAGACGCTGGAGTATCACCCCGAGCTGCTCGAGCGCTATGAGGACCGCTTTCCCGCTCTCTGCCCATCCTGCCCAGAGCTGGAGGGGATCATCCGCGTGCGCGAGACGCCGGGGCTGACCTACTGGCTGGACGCGGTGGAGAACCGCGCGGTCTGCGGCTTTGCCGCCCCGGAGGAGGGGCGATAACGAAAAAACGGGCGGGCGGAGCCAGCGCTCCGCCCGCCCCCAAAACACAGGGAGGCCGGGAGTGTGCCCCTGAAGGGGCGCGCGCCCGAGCCGCCAACGGCGGCGACAACGTGCCATTGGGGTTCGGTTTGGCCATATTTTTCGAACAAAAACGTAGATTATGTTCGAACATGCCGGAAGCTCTGAGCCTGCGCTCAGAACTCCCGCTTTTCATAGATGCGCACGGAGACCAGCCAGGAGAGGCCGAGCACCGCCAGCGCCGCGGGGAGGGCCAGCCGGACGAGCCAGGGGAACCAGCCGCCCAGCGCGGCCAGACTGATCTCCTCCGAAAAGCCGGAGATCAAGCCCGTGCTCCCGAAAAAAAGGGCGAACATCAGCAGGAGCAGCATCCGGCTCTTTGCCGCGCCGAAGCGGTAGAGCAGCGGCAGGATGATGGAGATCCCCACCAGACTGGCCGCGGTCTGGAGCAGGAGCTGGAGGGCTGCATCCGCGCCGAGGACGGCCCAGGCACCAGCCGCCAGCGCGAGCGCGGGGAGGACGCAGAGCAGCACGGTGAGGTAGCGCGCGCCCACGATGGTCCTGCGGCCGATGGGGGCGAGGAGCAGGCTGGCGTCCACCTGTCCGCCCTCCAGCAATTGCTGGAGATAGTAGGGGAGCATGAGCAGAAACATGACGGCAAAGCCGAGGAACATATACTGCCCCGTAATCAGAGAGCCCACGGCGTAGGCGAGGATAAAGAAGAGGAAGATTTTGAGCTGTTTCCACAGCGCATAGAAGTCCAGGAGCAGCAGGCATTTCATGACGCATTCCCCCTTGCCAGAAAGATGATGAGCTCCTCCAGTGTGAGCGTGTCCACCGTGAGAGAGGCCGGGACCCGCTCCCGCTCCACCAGCGCCTCCGCCCCGTAGCGGTGGACCCGCCGGGCGAGGAGCGTGGAGGGGTCCAGCCGGTCCAGCTCCTCCGCGCTGCATTTGAGCACCCCATAGCGCTCGAGCAGGCGGTCCTTCTCGTCCATCAGCACCAGCCGGCCCTGATGGAGAAAGGCGATGTAGTCGCAGATCTTCTCCAGATCGCTCACGATGTGGGAGGAGAGGAGCACCGCCCGGTCCTCCCGGCAGAAGTCGTAGAGCAGGTCGAGGATCTCCTGGCGCACCATCGGGTCCAGCCCGCTGGTCGCCTCGTCGAGCAGGAGGAGCCTTGCCCCGTGCGAGAGGGCGGCGGCCAGGTGGAGCTTCATCCGCGTCCCGCGCGAGAGGGTGGAGTAGGCCTGCCCCTCCGGCACCTTCAGCCGGGCGAGATAGCCCGCGTAGGTCTCCGGCTCCCACTGGCGGTAGGCGTTCGCCATCAGGCGGCCGATCTGCCGCGCGGTGAGGAAGGCGGGATAGGCCAGCTCCTCCAGCACCACGCCGATGTCCTCCTTCAGCCGGGGGAAGGCGTCCGGTACGCGCTGGCCGAGCAGCTCGATCTCCCCGCCGTCCGGCCGCAGCAGGTCGAGCATCAGCTTGAGGGTGGTGCTCTTGCCCGCCCCGTTTTCCCCCACCAGACCGGTGATGGACCCCACCGGCAGCGTCAGGTCGAGCGGGCCGAGCTGAAAGGCGGGGTAGGTCTTGGTCAGCCCGGTCAATGAGATGGCATTCACAGGTCATTCCTCCTCTGCGGTGAGATGCAGCACGGTAAACATCTCCACCAGATCTTCGTTGGTCAGTCCGCACCCGGCGGCCAGCCGGGCGATCTCCTCCATGTGCGCCTCGATGGCGCGCAGCTGCTCCTCCCGCATCAGCTCGGGGTTGCGCGCGGCGACAAAGCTGCCCTTGCCCGCTACGGTGTAGAGATAGCCCTCCCGCTCCAGCTCCTCATAGGCCCGCTTCGTGGTGATGACGCTGATGCGCAGGTCCTTGGCCAGCAGGCGGATGGAGGGCAGGGCCTCCCCCGGCGTCAGGGCGCCGCTCTGGATGAGCTGCTTGATCTGCCGGCAGATCTGCTCATAGATCGGCTGGCCGCTGCTGTTGGAGATCATCAGATGCATGGCGCTCCCTCCGTTACTAACTGTATATATACAGTATACACAGATAACAGGAGATGTCAACCCCTCCGGAGAAATTTTGCGCCGCGGCGGGGGAGGGGCGGGAGGAAGAGAATGGGAATTGACAGCAAAACCCGCATTTGCTACAATTACTATATCTGGCGTCTGCAAGAAGGATACCCGCCGGTCGCGGCGGAAGATAGAAAGGAACTGTACATCATGAGCTTTCGGATTCTGGGCACCGGCCGCTATGTACCGGAGCATGTGGTCACCAACGACGATCTGGCCAAGCTGGTGGATACCAGCGACGAGTGGATCACCGCCCGCACCGGCATCAAAACCCGTCACATCGCCACCGATGAGACCGCCTCGCAGATGGCGGCGGCGGCCGCGCGGGACGCGCTGGAGCGCAGCGGCGTCCGGCCGGAGGAGCTGGACCTGATCCTCTGTGCCAGCGTCAGCGGTGACTATGTCGTGCCCGGCCTGGCCTGCCTGGTTCAGCGGGACATCGGCGCGAGCTGCCCCGCCTTTGACCTCAACGCCGCCTGCTCCGCCTTCCTCTTCCTGCTGGAGACGGCGTCGGCCTATATCTCCACCGGCCGGTATGACAAGGTGCTGGTGATCGGCGCGGAGCAGATGTCCCGCGTGCTCGATTGGACGGACCGCTCCACCTGCATCCTCTTTGGCGACGGCGCGGGGGCGATGGTGCTCGGCCGGGGGGATAACTACCTCGGCAGCCACCTCACCGTCCGCGGCGGGGACGAGGTGCTCCGTCTGGACACGCCGGCCGGCATCTCTCCCTTCTTCACCGGGGAGCAGCCCCGCCTCTATGTCCAGATGAACGGCAGTGAGACCTACAAGTTCGCCACCCGCTCCGTCCCCCACGAGATCAACGCCCTGCTCGAGCAGTGCGGGGTGGAGCAGTCGGACGTGGACTGGGTGATCTGCCATCAGGCCAACCGCCGCATCATCGAGGCCGCCGCCCGCCGCCTGAAGGGCATCCCGGCGGAGAAATTCCTGATGAACATCCAGGAGTACGGCAACACCTCCGCCGCCAGCGTCCCGCTGCTGGTGGACGAGTGCTGCCGCAAGGGCCTGTTCCACGAGGGCGACCTGATCGTCCTGGCCGCCTTTGGCGGGGGCCTCTCCAGCACGGCCTGCCTGGTCCGCTGGTAACGCAAGAGACAGAAAAAAACAGCGTCCCTCCCGTCCGCTCACTCCGAGCGGCGCGGGAGGGGCATTTTGCCGCCGCCCGGCGGGCGGCGGAGAAGAAAAGGAGATGGAACGCGTGCAGCAGACGGGCGACTTCACCCAGGGCAGCATCCCGCGCAATATTCTCGCCCAGGCGCTCCCCCTGACGGTGGCGCAGCTGGTGCAGTGCCTTTACAACGTGGTGGACCGGATCTATATCGGCCACCTGCCAGGCGTGGGCACCGACGCGCTGACCGGCATCGGTCTGGTTTTTCCGGTGGTCACCTTCATCGGGGCCTTTACCATGTGGTACAGCAGCGGCGGCGCGCCGCTGTGCGCCATCGCCCGCGGGGCGGGGAAGACGGAGCGGGCGGAGCGATTGCAGGGCAACACCCTGACCCTCCAGCTCGTGAGCTCTGTGCTCCTCATGGCGGCCTGCTATCTCTTTCAGCGGCCGGTGCTCTACGCCTTCGGTGCGAGCGACGCCACCTACTTCTATGCGGACCAATACCTGCGCATCTATCTGCTCGGCACGCCCTTCCTGATGGTGAGCACCGGGATGAACCAGTTCATCAACGCCCAGGGGGAGCCGAAGATCGGGATGCTCACCACCGTGCTGGGCGCCGTGCTCAATATCGTCCTTGACCCCGTCTTCATCTTCCTCTTTGATCTGGGGGTGCCGGGCGCGGCGCTGGCGACCATCCTCTCCCAGCTCGTCTCGGCGGTCTGGGTGCTCCACTTCCTGCTCAGCAGCCGGAGCATCCTCCACCTCTCGTGGGAGAAGATGCGCCCGGACTGGCCCCTGATCGGGGAGATCCTCTCACTCGGCGTCACCGGCTTTATCATGCAGGCGACCAACTGCCTCTCCCAGGTGGTCTGCAACGTCGGCATGAAGCTCTACGCCGGCGCGCAGCGCGACCTCTACATCGGCATCCTGACGGTGGTAAACTCCATCCGCGAGATCATCCAGCTCCCCGTCATCGGCATCACGAACGGCGCACAGCCGGTGCTGGGCTACAACTATGGGGCGGGGCAGTATCGCCGGGTGCGTCAGGGCATCCTCTTCATGTTCTTCTGCGGCCTGGCGTATACGGCGGTGGTCTGGGCCGTCGTCCTGTTCGAGCCGCGCTTCTTCCTCGGCATCTTCAGCAGCGACAGCACCCTGGTGGAGCAGGGCGCGCGCGGCGTGCGCATCTACTTCCTCGCCTTTTTGACGATGAACCTCCAGTACGCCGGGCAGACCGCCTTCACCTCCCTCGGCAAGGCAAAGCGGGCGGTCTTCTTCTCACTGTTTCGCAAGGCGGTCATCGTCCTGCCGCTCACCCTCCTGCTCCCGCGGTGGATGGGGGTGGACGGGGTCTTCGCCGCCGAGCCCATCTCCAACGTGATCGGTGGCGGGGCCTGCTTCACCACCATGATGCTCACCCTCTACCGCCCCCTCGGCCGCGCCGCAGACCGCCGGGAGAGCGCCGCCTGAGCTGTGCCGGAGTAAGCTGCGCGCCGTGACGGAGGGCGTTTTGCCGCGCCGCGCCCGGCTGCGGGCGTGATCTCTCATCATTCCGGAGACGCATTGCGCCCCGCAGGAAAACCCTGCGGGGCGCGCTGTGCTTTTGATTGCAATATTACTCGCTGTAGAGGTCGGCGGCGTAGACCCCGTCGCGGACGAGGGCGGCGAACGCCTCCACCACGGCGGCCTTGTCCTCCCGGTAGGTGACACCGAACCACTTGTCCGACGTCTCGAGCACCTGGACGGAGGCGCGGCTGGAGGAGAGGAGCTTGTCCATAATGGTGGGCAGGAGGAACTCATCTCTGGACACGTCCGGCGTTCTGGAGAGGAATTTGACGAACTCCTCCGCCAGCACTGGCAGGATCTCCGGCGTGAGGCCCCACATGTTCATGGACACCCGGCTGTCGGCGTCCAGAGGGATGATCTCCTCCCCGTTCTGGATCCCGGCGCCGTCCGCCGTCTTGACGATGAACTTGGTCTCGCGCACCGTCTGGAGGCGGAGCGCCTCATCCACCTGGCAGATGCCGCGGGTGACGCTGCCGTGCTCGCTGAGGGTGTTGCGCAGGATGAAGCCCGCCATGCAGAGGTTCAGCCCCGGCTCACGCCGCGTGCGCAGGAGATAATCCCGCAGGAGGCGGAAGGCCTCCTTGCCGTAGTAGTCGTCTGCATTGATGACGACAAAGGGGCAGTCCAGCATCCCGCGGCAGGCGAGCACTGCCTGACCGGTGCCCCAGGGCTTCGTGCGCCCCTCCGGCAGGGAGAAGCCGTCCGGCAGGTCGCCCAGCTCCTGGAAGGCATAGCCCACGCGCACGCCGCGGCGGGCGCACAGCGCCTTGATGCGCCGGCCGATGGCCTGCTCGAAGGCGTCTTCGATGTCCTTTCGGATGATAAATACAACCTGGTCGAAGCCGGCCTCGATCGCGTCGTGAATGGAATAGTCCATAATAATTTCGCCGTTTGGCCCCACCGGCTCAAGCTGCTTGATGCCGCCGCCAAAGCGGGAACCCAGACCGGCGGCCATGATCACCAGCGCGGTGGAGGTGCCGGAGAATTGCGTCAAATGCATGCTGTATCCTTCCTTCTGTGTGTGCTATCTGCTTCAGCATACCACATCGCTTCGCAAAAGACAATCTTTTTTTTGGATTTATCTGTCATTATGTGGGAGAGAGGAGGGGAGGAGAGGGGATATCTTCCAGAAAGTCCCAACTGCCCGGCAGGGAAACATCTTTGCCGGAAGACTTGCGGCTTTGTCCGGGACGCATTATAATAAAAGGGTCAAATCCTGATCGCCGGAGGAGAAGTTATGGTCGTGAGTATTTTTGAGGTGGCAGGACCTGTCATGGTCGGCCCGTCCAGCTCCCACACTGCTGGAGCGGCCCGGCTGGGCCGGCTCGCCACATTGCTGCTGCGCCAGCCGTTCACCCACGTCTCCTTTGGGCTGCACGGCTCGTTTGCGCGCACCTACCGGGGACACGGGACGGACCTCGCGCTGGTGGGCGGCGTGCTCGGCCTGCACCAGGACGACGAGGAGATGAAGCGCGCCTTCCAGCTCGCCGGGGAGCGGGGGATCACCTACGACTTCTATCCCACCGACCTGGGCGACTCGCATGAGAACTCCGTCTCCATCCGCTTCACGCTGGAGGACGGCTCTGTGACCGAGGTGATCGGCAGCTCCATCGGCGGCGGGCGGGTGCTCATCACCAGCATCGACGGCATCCACACCGAACTGACGCTGGATCTGCCCACCCTGCTGGTGATCTACGAGGACCGGCCGAGCATGCTCAGCCGCATCTCCAGCGAGCTGGCCTACGGCAATATCAATATCGCCGTGATGAAGTGCAGCCGCAACAGCAGGGGCGGCCTCGCCTGCACGGTGATCGAGACGGACTCCCCCATTCCGGAGGAGGTACAGCTCAATCTCTCCCGGCTCTATGGGGTGCACACCGCCCTCATCATCAATCCGGCGGAGAGCTAAACGATCTGCAGTTGGGGAGGAAGGAACGATGTATTCCCATTTTGACAGCATGCTCGCCCTCTGCCGCCAGCGGGACTGGCCGCTCTGGAAGGCGGTCTGCGCGGAGGAGACCGAGCTCACCGGCCTGGACGAGGAGGCCATCTTCCAGCGGATGGACCGGCGGTATGAGATCATGGCTGCCGCCGCCTCCAAGGCGCTGGAGGCCCCGCTCATGAGCCACACCGGGGAGCCCACCCTCATCTCCGGCGCGGCCAGGGCCCAGCAGGACTATGCCGGGCAGGACCGGTCCCTCTGCGGGGGGCTGATCAACCGGATGATGGCCCGCGCCCTCTCGTGCAGCGAGGCGAACGCCTCCATGGGCCGGGTGTGCGCCATGCCGACGGCGGGGGCCTGCGGGATCGTGCCCGCCGTACTGCTCACCCTGGAGGAGGAGCGCGGCCTGCCGCGCCGGGCGGTGCTCGAGGCGCTCATCATCGCCAGCGGCGTCGGCGCGGTGATCACCCAGAACGCCACCGTCTCCGGCGCGGAGGGCGGCTGCCAGGCCGAGTGCGGCGCCGCTGCGGCGATGGCGGCCGCCGCCGCGGTCTATCTGATGGGCGGCACGCCGGAGCAGAGCCTCACGGCGATGAGCCACGCGCTGATCAATATGATGGGTCTGGTCTGCGATCCGATCGCCGGGCTGGTGCAGATCCCCTGCGCGCAGCGCAACGCCTCCCAGGCGGTGAACGCCCTGCTCTCGGCAGACCTGGCGCTCGCGGGGATGGCGTGCCCCATCCCGCCGGACGAGGTGCTCGAGGCGATGTACCGGGTGGGCAAGAGCCTGCCCACCACCCTGCGGGAGACGGCCCTCGGCGGCATCGCGGGCACCCGCGCCGGCCAGGCGATCGCGCGCCGCGTCCATCAGGAGGGCTGAAAAGTGACCGGGACGGCAGAAGCATCCTTCTGTCGTCCCGGTAATTAACTGTTCCCCTGTCTCTCAGAAGTGGAAGCGCCGGCGCACCCGCTCGCGCAGCTCGGGGTCATAGCGCACGATGAGCAGCAGCAGGAGGAGCACGGCGAGGATGGTGGCCGTCACCCCGGACCAGCCGGGCTGATAGGTCCCGGTCAGGTGGCGGTCGATCAGCCACTCGAGCAGGAGGAGGAAGACGGCGATCTCCCCGAGCGCCAGATTCACGCGCGAGAGGATGGACCGCCCGTGGCGCACTGCGAGCCAGTACACGCAGGCGAGCACGCCGAGGATCGCCATAATGGGCAGGGCGATGGCGGCATACCAGCCCCAGCCGTCGCAGAGGGCGGCGATGACGGCCAGATAGGCCGCGACTGACCCGGCGTCGGCTAGGATCGCCCCCCAGACCGGCAGGCCGGAGATCGCCTGCGGCAGGACGATCCAGACCCAGAGCATCGCGCAGGCCCCAATCACATAGAGCGACCACGGCCCGCCGTGCAGAAAGAGCAGGTTGAGCACCCCGCAGCAGCCGGAGACCACGCCCAGGATGCTCGAGGAGAGCAAAATGCTCGCCCGCGGGCTGATGGGCGGCACCTCCTGCCGCTCGGTGGGGAAGGGGGTAGGGAGATCCTCCCGCACCGGCTGGGCGGGATTCACCACCGGCGTCTGGCACAGGGGGCAGGCGCGGGCGGTGGGGTCCAGCTCCACCCCGCAGTTGACACAGTAGGACAAACGGGTTCCCTCCCTTCTCACATCCGGTTGGAGATGACCTTGACCGGCAGCCCCTCGCGCACGAGGTGGCGGAAGAAGTCCCGCTCTACCTCGCGCTCGCGCACGGTGCCGGCGAAGGTGATCTCCATCGTATTGCGGTAGCTGATGGCCGCGCAGCTGATGCGCGGCGTGTAGTCCTGCCCGAGGATGACCTCCATCCGTTCGATGTGCCGCTCCATCTCCGGCGGGACGGTGAACGCGCCGGGGTTGGTAAGGGTGGCGGAATAGGGCAGATCCCCCGCCAGGGCGTAGCTGAGCGAGAGGGCCATGTTTTTGATCCCCACCGGCAGCAGCTTGAGGGGCAGGAACTGCTGGAGGGCGACGTTGCCGGTGATGATCGCCTGCATCTCCTGCCGGGTGAGGTGAAAGCGCATGATGTGGTGGACCTGCTGGACGATCTCCGGAAAGGTGTACTCCCCCAGCTCAGGGTCGATGTAGGGCCGGACGGTGAGGATAAAGTTGCGCAGCGTCCGGGAGGGGAACCAGGGCCGGAGGTTGATGGGCACCGCCAGGGCGACCTGCTGCTCCCGGGCGAAGTTCTCCCGCCGCTGCCGGGCCATGATGGCCTGGATCAGCACCGCCGCCAGATACTCCGTCACCGACGCGCCGTAGCGCCGCGCGGTCTCGCGCAGGCGGTCCACCGGCAGGAGGCCCATCGTGACGTTGAGGGTGTAATAGGGCTCCGGCGTGCCGAGGTTCTGGTAAGCCCTCGGCGCGACCACGCTGCGCCGGACGCGGGCGGTGGCATAGCGGGCATAGGCGTCCTCCAGCTCCTCCGGGTCGGGCGGGGCGTCCACGTCGAGCACGCCGCCCTCGTTCGGGATCTCGTGGCCCAGCTCGCGCAGGTAGACCGCCAGCAGGGTGCGCAGGAGGGTGAGCGCCCCATAGCCGTCCGCCAGGGCGTGGAAGACCTCCAGCGAGATGCGGCGCTCATAGTAGAAAAACCGCACCAGCCAGCCCTCCTGCTCGTCAAAACGGATGGGCTGACAGGGGTTCTGAATGTCCTCGGCCAGATAGGGGCCGGGGGCGTGCTGCGGCTCGAAATAGTACCAGAACTGGCCGCGGCGGATGGTCACACAGAAGCTGGGAAAGCGCGGCATCGTCCGGTCGATCGCCCGCTGGAGGGCCTCCGGGTCCACCGGCTCCGCCATCACGGCGGAGAAGCGGTAGACGGCGGAGTAGTCGTGCCGCTGGATGGCGGAATAGAGCAGGGCGGCGTTGTCCAGATTGTACCAGTCCTTTTTCTTCCCCTCCGGCATCGCTGCACCCCCTTGCCGCCGATGGCAATACTTCCCTTTAACCTTACCACCTTCTGCGCCCCCCGGCAAGTGGCGGCGCAAAAAAAGCCGCGCATCTGCGCGGCAAAACGGAAAGGCGGTCTCCCATGAAAGAAAGCAAGAGCACCCCGAAAAAGCTGCTCTCCGCCGTCTCGGACGCAGTGTCCGAGGCGCTCTCCCCGGAGAAGCGGACGGCGGCGATGATGGAAGCCCTGCGGGCGGTCCACTCCGCCGCCTCGCCCGACTCGATGGACGCAAAGGACCTGGAGCGCCAGCGGCAGGGGCATGAGCTGCTCGGGCGGATGATCTCCCCCACGCAGGGGCTGAGCTGGGAGCCGTTTGAGCACAACGGCCTCCCGATGGCCTGGGTGCGCCCGGAGCGGGGCTGCGACCCCAACCGGGTGGTGCTCTACTGCCACGGGGGCGGCTATACGGCGGGGACCCTGCAATACTCGCGCATTCTGGCCTCCAAGGCGGCGCAGGTCACCGGGCATGCGGTGCTCTGCTTTGCCTACCGCCTCGCCCCGGAGCACCCCTATCCCGCCGCGGTGGAGGATGCGCTCTGCGCCTGGGACTATCTGATGCACCAGGGCTATGGGGCGCGGGACACCGCCCTGCTCGGCGACTCTGCGGGCGGGAACCTCGCCCTCGTGCTCACGCTGCGTCTGCGGGAGATGGGGCGGCGGCTGCCGCGGCGGCTGGTCCTCTTCTCCCCGTGGACGGATATGACCTGCACCGGGGAGAGCTACGCCATCTGCCGCGAGCTCGATCCGATGCTCACGCCGAACTATATCCACGCCGTCCGCCAGGCCTATGCCGATGGGCAGAATCTGCGCGACGGACATCTCTCCCCGCTCTTTGCCGACCTGACCGGCTTCCCGCCCACCCTGATCCAGGTGGGGAGCCACGAGATCCTCCGCTCCGACTCCACCCGGCTGCGCCGAAAGCTGCTGGAGGCGGGCGTGCTGTGCCGGCTGGAGGAGTGGGAGAATCTCTGGCACGTCTTCCAGATGTTCCCCATCAAAAAGGCGGAGCAGGCGATGGAGCGGGCCGGACAGTTCCTGCTCGACGGATATTGAGCGCAGATCTCAGACAGAACAGAAAGAAGATGCGCCCGGCGGGAGTTTCCTGCCGGGCGCTCTTGCGCAGATAGAGGGAACTTTACAACACCTCGACGCCGTTCTCGTGGCAGGCGTCCAGAAAGTCGGGCGGCAGCTCGCCGTCGGAGACGAGGATATCCACCTCGTCCAGACCGCAGATGGAGAAGGTGCGCCGGAAGCCCACCTTGCCGCTGTCCATCAGCACCACCACCCGCTCCGCGCGCGCCATCGCCGCCCGCTTGAGCCGTGCCTCCTCCTCCATGCCGCAGGAGAAGCCGGCGTCCGGGTGATAGCTCGTCACGCCGAGAAAGCAGAGGTCGAAGCTGAGCTCGCCGAGCACCTCGATGCTCCGGCTGCCGCAGAGGCTCAGGCTGTACCGGTTGAGCACCCCGCCGGGGAGGGAGACCTGCGCCCGCTCCAGCCGGGCCAGCTCGGTGGCGCAGCTCAGGCTGTTGGTGAAGATGAGGTAGCGCTCATCCGGCAGGAGGCGGGCAAGCGCCGTGGTCGTGCTGCCGGAGTCCAGAAAAAAGGAGGAGTCAGGGCGGACGAGACGGGCGGCCTTCTGCGCGATCAGTTCCTTCGCGGCCGGATTGCGCACAACCCGCCGCCCGAGCAGGTCGTCCGTGCCGACCACCAGCTCTACCGATCGTGCGCCCCCGTGGACGCGCACAATCCGGTGGCTCTGGTCCAGCGCCTTCAGATCGGTGCGCAGCGTCATCTCGGACACGTTGGGGAAGGCCGCCTTGAGCTGGGCGAAGGTGACGCTCCCCCTGCGGTTGACGAGCTCTACAATGGCGTCCCGTCTCTCTTCCATCTCGAATCTCCCTCCTCGTGCGCGCGGGGAGGAGGGGGTTATTCCTCGACCCAGTGCGCGAGCAGATACTCCTCCGCCTCCGGGCACCAGAGACCGTTGTGCGCGTCCACGATGTCGGCCAGGGCGAGGAAGCGGGGGTCCTCGGCGCCCTTGGCGCGCAGGTCGGTCAGGGCGGTCAGCGGCATGGAGATGTGGGTGTAGATCAGCTTCTTCCCGCCGGGAATCTTCGGCAGGTTCAGGGTGGTCTCGGCGGCACAGTCCAGGCCGCCGATGTGCGTGACCATCACGGCGGGGTTGATGCGGTGCGCGGCGGTCAGCTCGAGCGATTCGATCATGTCCGCCGTGTTGCCGCCGGTGGTGCCCATGACGTGGGTGGAGTTGTAGTGCACGTCGTAGAAGTTCATCTTCGCGGAGAACTTGGGGTCGGTCGGACCGGCGAAGAAGTTCAGGCAGCCGTCCCGCCCGAGCACATCGGAGGCGAGCTCCACCACCGCCGCCACCGGCGCGTAGCAGAACACGTCGTCAAAGCCCGTCCCGCCGGTCAGCGCGCGCAGCTCCGCCGCGGCGTCCGCCATGCCGGAGGTGTTGACAAAGTGCAGCTCGATGCCGTCCTTTGCGGCCTCCTCCGGAGGGAAGAGGTCGGCGGCGCGGTCCAGACGGTCTTGATTCAGGTCGGTGACCACCACCATGGACGGGCGGACGTCGCGGTGCAGGGCGTAGGTGAGCGCGCCCAGGCCCATCGGCCCCGCCCCGGCCAGGATGGCGAGCTTGCCGCCGGCCTTGATGCCCATCTCGTGGTGATAGACGCCCATCCTGGTATGATAGTTGGCGTTGAAGGCGCCGATGCTGCACGACATCGGCTCGGCCAGCGACGCCTCATAGTACGCGCGGCCCTTGTACTCCAGCAGGCAGCCGAGCTCCATCACCTCCGGCGGGATGATGCAGTAGGTCGCGTCCCCGCCAAAGAACTCATAGGAATAGCCGGGGGACCACATGGTGCCCTTGTAGTTGAGCGCGGGCTGGAGGGTGAACTTCATCCCCGGGCGGAACTTGCCCTCGTGGAGCTTGCCCACCTTGACGATGTCACCGGCAAACTCGTGGCCCATAATGGCAGGATGCTCCGCCACGTCGTCGTGCACGCGCTTGTGCGCCTCGCCGAGGATGGCGCACTTGTAGGTGGACATGCAGATGCTGTCCGAGACCACCTTGACCAGGATCTCATCGTCCCGGATCTCCGGCAGCTCAAACTCGTCCAGACGGAGGTCCTTCGCGCCGTGCAGGCGAACCGCTTTCACTTTCATGGTAAAACTCCCTTCCTATTATAACGACAATCAAAGAAGCATGCAAGATGGACTCACAGCGCGCGGAAGCGCACCCGCTCCATCAGGGGCTGGATGTCCGCCCACTCGGCGGCCTGGCTGCCGCTGCACATCACGTTGGCGGCTCCGGTCGCCATGCTGAGCCGGACGGTCTCCTCCATCGGGAGGCCGCGGTCGAGGGCGTGGGCCAGGGCGGCCACCACGCTGTCCCCTGCGCCGACGGTGCTGCCCACCGGGACCTTCAGCCCCTCGGCGTAGAGCACTCCATCGCGCGAGACGAAGAGCGCGCCCTTCGACCCGAGGGAGACCACCACCTGCTCCAGCCCCTCCTCCAGCAGGGAGGCGGCGGCAGCGGCGAGGTCCTCCAGGCGCTCGAGCGGACGCCCGGCGAGGCGGGAGAGCTCGTCATTGTTCGGCTTGGCGAGATAGGGGGCGGCCTTCAGCCCGGCGCGCAGCGGCTCCCCGTCCGCGTCCAGGAAGACCCGCGCCCCCGCCGCCCGGCAGGCGGCGATCCAGACCGCGTAGGTATCTGCCGGTGCGCCCTTGGGGAGGCTCCCGGAGAGGACGACCAGGTCGCCCGCCCGGAGCTTTGCCACGAGGCGTTCCAGCAGGGCGTCGAGCTGGTCCTGGGTGACCTCCAGCCCGGGCTCGTTGATGTCGGTGTTCGTGTGGCCCACCGGGTCCACCACCTTGAGATTCGTGCGCGTCTCACCGGGGACGAAGGTGAGGTCGGCGGCGAGGCCGAGGGCCTCGACCGTCCCGGCGATCGCCTGTCCGGTGCCGCCGCCCAGAATGGCGAGGATCTCGCTCTCGCCGCCCAGCTTGGCGATTACTTTGGAGACGTTGATGCCCTTTCCGCCCGGGTCCACCCGCAGGGCGGTGATCCGGTTGACCGTCCCGACGGCAAAGGACGGGATCTCGACGGTCTTATCCAGGGCGGGGTTGAGTGTGACGGTGTAGATCATGGCTAACCTCCGCAGATGCGTGATGTCGGTTGAAAGGTCCATGAAGCAAAGCTGTTGTTCCGAAAGCTGATTCTATAATAACAATGGTATATTGGTTTGTCAACTGTTAAAACAACAAATTCAAGAGGGCGAAATTTGGATAAACTGCACAAACAACAGTTTTTGACTTTTGAAACAAAAAGCGAACGAAGGACCTGTGTCCTTCGCCCGCTTAAAGTTCATGGGAGGAAATGGAATGCTAGATACGCGACTGCCGCCACTGCCTGCGCAGGGCGCTGCGGAAACGGATGCTCAGCCCGTGCTCCAGAATGGCGGCGGCCTGACGGGTGTTGCCGGCGCGCAGAGCGCGCATCAGCTCGGGCTGTTCGATCAGGATCTCGCTCACCCCGCGCATGATCTGGTCCGCCATCTCGTCCGCCTCCGGCGCGAGGAGGACGAGGGCCCCGGTGCAGGGCGCGCCGCCGAGGTCCATCTGCGGCTCGGCGTGGAGGTAGCCGAACCGGCAGCCGCGCACCGCCGCCGTCTTGCAGTGCAGCAGCAGGGCCTCGAGGGGGCGGATGTAGGTGCTGCTCAGCCGCTCCCGGCGCAGGAGGGCCTCTTCCACCGCAGCGCGGTCCTCCTCCGACGCGCAGAAGAGGGCGGCGGAGCGGCGGATGAGCTGCTGGCGGGTGCGCAGGAAGGGGACAGTCTGGATGCGCAGCGTCTCGAGCAGCTCGAGCAGGGCCCCGCTGGACTCGAGGGTATAGCGCAGCGCGTCCGGCTGGAAGACCGGTTCCGGCTGCGATGCCGCCCGGTGCTCGGCGCGCAGGCGCTCGAGCAGCTCGCGCAGGCGGGCGATGTCCTCCTCGCGGAGGATGGGGCTCACACAGATGTGCGGCAGGTCGTTTTGCAGCGGCACGGTGGAGACGAGCAGGTCGACCCCCATCTCGCCCAGATCGCGCCGCAGCAGCTCGCGCACGGAGCAGCAGTCGAGCACCTGGAGCTGGGGGAACTCCTTTTGCAGCTGGGAGAAGAGGAATCGGCTGGTCGAGATGCCGTAGGGACAGACCACCAGCGCCCGCAGCACCATCTGGGCCGCGCTGTCCTGCTCGAGCACCGCGCCGAAGTGCATCGTGAGAAAGCCGGCCTCCCCGTCCGGGATGGCCGGCAGGCCGAAGCGCGCCTGCACCCGGTCGCAGCCCTGGCGCACCGCCAGCCACCAGTCGCGGTACTCCGTCTGGATCAGCTCCAGATGCGGATTTTCCAGGCTGCTGCCCTGGCGCAGACGGTCGAGCATCGGCTCGATGTGCGCGCAGAGGTCGTCTGTCAGCGAGGGATAGCGGGTGAGGTCCACCCCCAGCGTCCCGGAGACCTCCTCCACCAGCGAGACCGTCAGGTGCCGCAGGTCGAGCAGCCGCGCCTCCGACCAGTCCGGCTGCGGGCCGGAGAAGTGGAGCGGGCGCAGATGGAGGGCCAGATGCGCCCGTTCCCTCTCCGGGAGAGCGAGGTGGAACTGCCCCTCGATCATCCGGGCGAGGATCTCCTCCGGCGCGTCCGGGCGGTCCGTGGCCGCCCTGCCGGGCACGAGCACCCCCTCGCGGAGCTGGCGCAGGACGAGGGAGATGTGGATCGCGAGGGCGAGAAAGCCGGTGTCGGAGAAGGGCTGCGGGCACCCGTCCTCAAACCGCTCCAGGAGCTGCCAGACGGGGCGGGTGATCTCCTCATCCAGCACAGCGGGGAGGACGCCCGCCTCCAGCGCCATTTGCAGCTCCTGCTGGGGGAGCTGGTCGCGGATCAGGGCGGCGGCGGCCCGGCGCTGGCGGCTGGGCGTGCCTGCCAGCCACACGCCGACGCCCGGCCGGCGGTTGAGCCGCACCCCGTGCGGGGCGAGAAAGTCGCGCAGCCAGTCCAGGTCGCCCGAGAGGGTCTGCTCGGAGACGGAGAGGCCGCGGGAGAGGGCATAGGACTTCACCGGCTCGCGGCAGGCCAGCAGCTCAAGCAGCAGCCTCTGCCGCCGGACCTGGGGGGAGAGGGCACTGGGGCCTTCCTCCTCCCGCAGCAGGGCGAGCAGGGCGGCCCGGCGGTCGGGCGGCTCGTCGAGCAGGAGGCCCTGACCGGGGGAGCGCAGAAAGCGGTAGCCCGCCTCGGAGCACCACTGCTCCAGGCCGGGCAGCTCGCGCAGGACGGTGCGGCGGCTGATACCGACGCTCTGGGCCAGCGCGGCGGCGGAGAGCCAGCCGCGCGGCAGCTCCGCCAGCCGCCGGGCCAGACGGCGTCCGTTGGGGGAGAGAGGAGCGGGGGAGCGGGCCAAGGCTGCCGCCTCCTTTCCGGGAGAGATATCTTCTTCTATTGTACCATTCTTTTCCATCTGTCACCAGCCGTCGGGCAGAACAAATATTTTTTTGCCCGCTCTTGCAGGAATTTTGTGAGAGGTATACAAAACGGACCGTCTTGATTTGCCCAAAACGCCCAACAACGCGCCGCCTGTCACCAGCCGCCGGTGCCAGAGGTGTGGTATCTTTCGCTTGCGAGGTTTTCAAAAGGATGTTATCTTGTTCTCACGAAAGCAAAGCTGGTTCCGCATCCACCCTCTGACCGCAATCATCCGCCATCTTCCGTCTGTCAAGAGAGGAGTCTTCCTGTGAAAAACAAAGTGGCACGCTTCGGCAAATTTTTGAGCGGCATGGTGATGCCGAACATCGGCGCATTCATCACCTGGGGCTTCCTGGCCGCCCTGTTCATCGACACCGGCTGGCTGCCGAACGAGCAGCTCAACTCCATCGTATCCCCCATGCTGACCTACCTGCTGCCCATCCTGATCGCCAGTCAGGCGGGCAAGATGGTGGGCGGCGAGCGCGGCCGCGTCATCGCCGCCATCGCCGTGATGGGCTGCATCTGCGGCTCGGGCTACACCATGCTCATGGGCGCGATGCTGATGGGCCCCATCGCCGGCTGGGTCATCCGGAAATTTGACCAGCTCGCCGAGGGCCGCATCCCCGCGGGCTTTGAGATGCTGGTGAACAACTTCTCCATCGGCCTGCTCGGCCTGGCGCTGGCCATCATCGGCTACTACCTGATCGGCCCGCTCATGAGCGCCATCCTCGCCGTGCTGACGGTGGGCGTCAACTTCCTGGTCCAGCACGGACTGCTGCCGCTGGTGTCCGTCTTCATCGAGCCGGCCAAGGTACTCTTCCTGAACAACGCGATCAACCACGGCATCTTCAGCCCCATCGGCGTGAGCCAGGCGGAGGAGGCCGGACGGTCCATCATGTTCATGCTCGAGAGCAACCCCGGTCCTGGCCTTGGCGTCCTGCTGGCCTACTGGGCCTTCAGCAAGGATAAGACCACCCGCCAGTCCGCCCCCGGCGCCGTCATCATCCACTTCTTCGGCGGCATCCACGAAATCTACTTCCCCTACATCCTGATGAACCCGGTGGTCATCGCCGGCCCCATTGTGGGCAACTTCTGCGCCATCCTCTTCTACTCCATCACCGGCGCCGGCCTGAGCGCCACCGCCTCCCCCGGCTCCATCATCGCCTATCTCGCCATGACCCCGCGCGACTCCATGCTGATCTCCCTGGCCGGCGTGGCCATCGCCGCCGCCGTCTCCTTCGTGATCTCCGGCATCTTCGTGCGCATGGGCGCCGGCAAGAGTCTGGAGCAGGCCGAGCAGGAGCTGCGGGAGAGCAAGGCCGCCGTCACCTCCTCCGCCCAGCCGTCCCAGACGGAGGTGCGCGACGCCGCCGGGGTGAAGATGGTCGTCTTCTCCTGCGATGCCGGCATGGGCTCGAGCGCGATGGGCGCGACCAAGTTCCGCAACCGCATCCACGCCGCCCGCCCCGATCTGACGGTGACCAACAGCAGCGTGGACACCATCCCCGCCGACGCGGATATCGTGGTCTGCCAGCGCGTCCTGGCCGACCGTGCCCGCCGGGGCGCGCCACAGGCGCAGCTCGTGGAGATCGACAACTTCCTGGCCGACCCCGCTCTCGACCGCCTCTATGACCAGCTCGCCAGCCAGAGTGCGCCCATCCCCGTCTCCGCCCCTGCGCCACAGATGGAGGAGGGCCACGCGATGAACGGCGTCATCACCCGCGCCGGCATCCGCACCGGGTTGCCCTCGGTGAGCAAGGAGGAGGCCATCCTCGCCGCCGGTACCCTGCTGGCCGAGCTGGGCTATGTGGATGAGACCTACGCCGGGGCGATGCTCGAGCGCGAGCGGCTGACCACCACCTATATGGGCATGGGTGTCGCCATCCCCCACGGCACCAGCCAGAAGAAGGAGACGGTGAAGAAGTCGGGCGTCGTCCTCCTCCAGTATCCCGACGGCGTGGACTTCGGCTCAGAGAAGGCCTATCTCGTCTTCGGCATCGCCGGTGTGGGCAACGAGCACCTCGAGCTGCTCGGCAACGTCTGCGCCGTGCTCGACGACGAGGACGCCCTGGAGCGGATGAAGACCACCACCGACGTGACCGAGCTGCTCAACATGCTGCAATGACCGGCCCTGCGGGCTGAGTGGAAAGGAGTATTCCCATGAAAGTTATGACCATGACCGTTCACGACAAGGAGGGGCTGCACGCCCGCCCCGCCGGTCTGCTCAACAAGGCGGCCAAGAGCTGCGCGAGCGCCATCAGCATCCAGAGCAAGGGCAAGACGGCGGATATGAAGCGCATCTTCTCCGTGATGGGCCTCGGCGTCAAGTGCGGCGATGAGATCACCGTCACCTGCGACGGCCCGGACGAGGATGCCGCGATGGAGAAGATCCAGGCGGTGCTGGAATCGCTCAAATGATCCAAAGCGCGGCGGGCCGGTCCGCCGGGTGAGACAGAAAAAGCGGTCCCCGGACCCGGACGCTCACGAGAGCGCCGCAGGGTCCGGGGACCGCCATATGCCGCCTTACAGAAAGAGCCACAGACTGACCGCCATGACGAACATCCCCGCGATCAACCCGTAGATGGACAGGTGGTGCTCCCCGTACTCCCGCGCGGCGGGCAGAAGTTCGTCAAAGGAGAGGAAGACCATGATGCCCGCCACCGCCCCGAAGAGGACGCCGGAGAGGGTGTCGCTCATCCAGGGACGCAGCAGGAGATAGCCCGCCAGCGCGCCCAGCGGCTCAGAGAGGCCGGAGACGAGGGAGTACCAGAACGCCCGCCGCCGGCTGCCGGTCGCGTAATAGATGGGCACGGAGACGGCGATCCCCTCCGGGATGTTGTGCAGGGCGATGGCCGCCGCGATGGGGACGGCAATGTTCGGCTCCTGCAGGGCGGAGACAAAGGTGGCCAGCCCTTCCGGGAAATTGTGGATGGCGATCGCCAGCGCCGTGAGCGTCCCGGTGCGCAGGAGGGGATGGGGGGCGTCCATCGCCTGGGCCGCGTGCTCCGGCGAGGTGACGGAGTGGGGATTCTCCTCCTCGGGGATCAGCTTGTCGATTAGGGCGATCATCCCCATCCCGCCGAAGAAGGAGAGAAAGGCGAAGAGGTTTGCGCGCTTGGCGTCGTAGGCGGAGCTGAGATACTCCGCCGCGCCCGGCAGCAGCTCCATCATGGACACATAGACCATCACGCCGGCGGAGAAGCCCAGGGCGACGGAGAGAAACTTCGTGTTCGCCCGGCGGGCAAAAAAGGCGATGCAGCTTCCAATGCCGGTGGAGAGGCCGGCTGCGGCCGTAAGCAGGAAGGCGAGCAGGACGGGGGACACAGTCGTCACTCCTTTCAATTAGCAAAAACTAACTTACATAATTCTATCACACCTCCCCGCGCGCGTCAACCGGAGCGGCGCAAAACGGCGCGGCGGGGGAGAGGATGGCCGGAGCAGATGCGCAAAAACAGGCCGGTCGTCCCTCATAGGCGTCAACGCGTCCCTTTCTTCGCCGTCATTACGAAAGACTATTGCAAAAATCTCGGGAATCGGGTACAATGAGGACGGTCGGGAAGGCCAAAGACTGGAACATACCAATCCGTCGGAGCAGGAGGAGATTGCTGATGGACAACCGTAAGACAAAAATCATCTGCACGCTGGGCCCTGCGGTGGGCACCACGGAGAAGCTGCGCGAACTGATTCTGGCCGGGATGAACGGTGCGCGCTTCAATTTTTCGCACGGCGACCACGAGAGCCACATGGACATGCTCAACAAGCTGCGCAGCGTGCGCGACAACCTGGGCCGTCCGATCGCCACCATTCTGGACACCAAGGGCCCTGAGATCCGCATCCGCTCCTTTGCCGACGGACGCATCGAGCTCAAGAGCGGCGACACCTTCACCCTGACCACCCGCGACGTGGTGGGCACGGCAGAGATCGTCTCTGTCACCTATGCCGACCTCCCCAGCGAGGTCAAGCCCGGCACTACCATCCTGATCGACGACGGCCTGATCGGCATCGAGGTGGTCTCCATCGAGGACACCGACATCCGCTGCAAGGTGGTCACCGGCGGCCCGCTGTCGAACAACAAGAGCATCAACATCCCCGGTGTCTCCATCCATCTGCCCGCCCTGACGGAGAAGGACGAGCAGGACCTCAAGTTCGGCGCCGAGAACGACTTTGACTATGTCGCCGCCTCCTTCGTGCGCAAGGCGGACGACGTGCGCGCCATCCGCGAGGTGCTCCACAAGTACGGTGGCGACGCGATGCGCATCATCGCCAAGATCGAGAACCAGGAGGGCGTGGACAACCTGGAGGAGATCCTGGACGTGGCCGACGGCGTCATGGTCGCCCGCGGCGACCTCGGCGTGGAGATCCCCGCCCCCCGCGTGCCGGTGGAGCAGAAGCGGATGATCCGCACCGCCATCGAGAAGGGCAAGCTGGTGGTCATCGCCACCCAGATGCTCGACTCCATGATCCGCAATCCCCGCCCGACCCGCGCCGAGGTCTCCGACGTGGCCAACGCCGTCTTTGACGGGGCGGACTGCGTCATGCTCTCCGGCGAGACCGCCAGCGGCAAGCACCCGATCGAGGCAGTCAAGACCATGGTCTCCATCGTCACCCAGGCGGAGAAGGCTGTGAATTACTGGGAGCGCTTCCGCGCCAACTCCGACGAGCTGGCCCACCTGGCCGGCCTCAGCCGCGTGAGCGAGGCGATCACCCACACCTGCTGCCTGACGGCGATGGATCTGGACGCCAAGGCAATCGTCACCGCCACCGCCGGTGGCAAGACCGCGCGCATGATCTCCCGCTTCCGCCCGGCCTGCGGCGTGGTGGCCATCACCCTGCGTGAGAAGACCCGCCGCCAGATGAACCTCCTCTGGGGCGTCGTGCCCTGCCTGACCGGCGAGGTGAACTCCACCGACCGCATCTTCTCCCTCTGCGCGGAGACGACCTACAAGGAGCGACTGGTCGGCGATGGCGATACCATCATCATCACCGCCGGCGTCCCCCTGGGCACCAGCGGCTACACCAACCTCCTCAAGGCCCATGTGATCCGGGCTGAGGAGATGGGCGGCTGACCAACCTTCATCACCCCTTGATACCAAATGGCCCGGCGCGGGGCGTTCCCCTGCGCCGGGCTGTGATCGTCTGACATGGAAACGCCGCCCCCGTCTGCCATTGTGCAGCTCGGGGGCGGCGTTGTCTTGCCTGTGCTCAGATGTTGTCGATTATTTCGACGTCCGGGGAGGCGTCCTCGTCCGAAGAGGCGTCCTCTTCGGGGGACTCCTCCGGGGGCTGCGGGGTGGCGGGCGGCTCGGAGATCATGGAGATCTTCCGGGCGGGCTTCTCGATCCCATCGGACGAGGTGCGGAGGGAGGGGAGCGGTCCGCCGTGCGCGGGAGAGGCTGCGCCGTGGTGGCCGGCCTCCTCCGGGTCGCGGCCCTCGATGATGGCCATCATCTCCTGCCCGGTGATGGTCTCCTTCCTGAGCAGATAGGCGGCGATCTTGTCGAGCAGCTCGCGGTTTTCCTCCAGAATGGCGACTGCCTCCCGGTGGCAGCGCTCCATGAGGGCGTGGATCTCGGTGTCCACATCCGCGGCGGTGGCCTGGGCGCAGGTGAGGCCGTAGCCCTGCTCGAGGTACTGGCTCTGGACGGTGGCGAGGCCCATGATGCCGAAGCGGTCGCTCATGCCGTACATGGTGATCATCTTCCGGGCCAGCTCGGTTGCGCGCTCAATGTCGTTGGAGGCGCCGGTAGTCGCCGTCTGGAAGACCACCTCCTCCGCCGACCGCCCGCCGAGCAGAGTGCGCAGCTCGCTGCACAGCTCCTCCCGGTCCATGAGGAATTTCTCCTCCTCCGGAAGCTGCATCGTGTAGCCCAGCGCGCCCTGGGTGTGGGGGACGATGGTGATCTTGGAGACCGGCTCGGTCCCCTTCTGCCGGGCGGCGACGAGGGCGTGACCCACCTCGTGGTAGGCGATCAGGCGCTTTTCCTTCTCGGTGAGGACGGTGCCCTTCTTCTCCGTGCCGGCGATGACCACCTCAAAGGAGACGAGCAGATCGTTCTGATTCACCGCCTTGCGGCCCATGCGCACCGCGCGCAGCGCCGCCTCGTTGACCAGGTTGGCGAGGTCCGCGCCCACGCAGCCCGCGGTCGCCTGGGCGATCTTGTTGAGGTCCACGTCCTCCGCCAGATGGATGCGGCGGGTATGCACCTGGAGGGTCGCGAGCCGTCCGGCCAGGTTGGGCCGGTCCACCGTGATGCGCCGGTCAAACCGCCCCGGGCGCAGCAGCGCCTTGTCGAGCACCTCCGGGCGGTTGGTCGCGCCGAGGACGATGACCCCCTTGGTGGGGTCAAAGCCGTCCAGCTCGGCGAGGAGCTGGTTGAGCGTCTGCTCCCGCTCGTCGTTGCCGCCCAGACGGCCGGCATCGCGGGACTTGCCGATCGTGTCGATCTCGTCGATGAAGATGATGCAGGGGGCCATCTTGGACGCTTCCTTGAACAGGTCGCGTACCCGGCTGGCGCCCACGCCGACGAACATCTCCACAAAGTCGGAGCCGGAGATGGAGAAGAAGGGGACGTTGGCCTCCCCGGCGACCGCCTTGGCCAGCAGGGTCTTGCCGGTGCCGGGAGAGCCGACGAGCAGCGCGCCCTTGGGGAGCTTCGCGCCGATGGCGGTGTACTTGCCGGGATTGTGGAGGAAGTCGATGATCTCCTCCAGACTCTCCTTCGCCTCATCCTGTCCGGCCACGTCGCGGAAGGTGACGCCGGTGGACTTCTCCACATAGACCTTGGCGTTGGACTTGCCCACCGAGCCGATGCCCCCGCCCATCTTGCCGCCGAGGACGAAACGGAAGAAGAGGAACATCGCCCCCACCATCAGCAGCATCGGCAGTACATAGGAGACGAGGAAGGCGGTCAGGGCGCTCTCCTCCTGATAGGGGGAGTAGTAGTCCACGCCGTGCTCCTCCAGCAGGAGGAGGAAGTCTGGATAGTTGAGCGGGGTGGCGTAGAGCTGCGGGGCCTCTATCCCCTCCGGGACCGGCTCGCCGAGCTCGGCGTAATACGTCTCCAGCCAGGCCTGCTGGCCTTCCCCGGTGAGGGTGGCGACATAGCGGTTGGAATTGAGCTCCAGCTCTTCCACCTGGCCGGCCTCGATGAGGTCAACCAGCTCACTGAACATGATCTCCTGCGAGCCGGCGGTCTCCGTGCGGGCAAAGAGCGCGTTCATCGCGATCACCAGGATCAGCGCCCAGACGATCAGGGTGACAAAGCCGGTGATATTGCGCTTGCGGTTGTCGTTGGGATCGGGCTTCTGCTTGTGATTTTTCTGATTCAAAGGGAACCCCCTCTTTGCGGCGCCCCGGATGAGGCCGGAGCGCAGTCTTTGCAACATAATATAGCACACCGGTTTGGCAAATACAAGGAAAAGGCGGTGAACATTCTGTAAATCAGAGGGGAAAGATTTTCTTTTTCGCTTTTTCTGGGAGGGAAAGTGTGCTATACTACTGAGTGCCAAAGCGCCGCGCAGTCTCTGGCCGCAGGGCCGGGACAGCGGGGCGGACAGAATAAGGATGACAGCCCGATGGGCCTGCGGATGTCCCGGAAAGACATCTGCGCGCACGGGCGGAACGATACAGCCGGAAACCAGGAGGATTTACCGCGTGGAAGAGAGAAAAGAGCGCCGGCGCGCGCCGGAACGGACACTGGAGAACCAGATCGAGGGCCGCAATGCGGTGACGGAGGCCCTGCGCGCCGGGATACCGCTGGAGAAGATCTGGATCGCCCGTGGGGAGACGGACGGCCTGCTGGGCCGGATCGCCGGTCTGGCCCGCGAGCAGGGACTGGTCGTCGTGGAGGCCGACCGGCGCAAGCTGGACTACATGAGCCAGACCCACGCCCATCAGGGCGTCATCGCCGTCGCCGCGGCCACGTCATATGCCACCCTGGATGACCTCTTTGCCCGGGCGGAGGCGGCGGGGGAGCCGCCGCTGCTGGTGGTCTGCGACCAGCTCACCGACCCGCACAACCTCGGCGCGGTGATCCGCACCGCCGAGTGCGCCGGCGCGCATGGGGTGATCGTCCCCAAGCGGCGCAGCGCGGGACTGACCGCCGTGGTGGCCAAAACCTCCGCCGGCGCGCTCTGGCATCTGCCGGTCGCGCGGGTGGGCAACCTCACCGCCTGCCTGGAGGAGCTCAAGGAGCGCGGCGTCTGGATCTTCGGGACGGCGGCGGACGGCGCCTGCGCCCTCTATGAGGCGGACCTGCGCGGGCCGAGCGCGATCGTGATCGGCTCGGAGGGCGAGGGGATGAGCCGCCTGGTCGCCGGACACTGCGACTTCACCGTCAGTATTCCCATGAAGGGAAAGCTGAATTCCCTCAACGCCTCGGCCGCGGCGGCCATCCTGCTCTATGAGGCGGTGCGCCAGCGCCGGTGAGCGATTCATTTGTCACACGGAAAGGTGATAGTGTGAATAACAGAGAAGAAAAATGGATGCCCGACCACCCCAAAGAGTGGGACGAGCTGGATATTGACCGCCTCCTGCGCCAGCTGAGGGAGCCGGAGGAGGATGCGCCGCCGGAAGAGGAGGCGTGGCCGGAGGAGATGGACGAATCCGCAGAGGCGCCCGAAGCGGAGGAGGATGCGCCGGACCAGGAGCCGGAGGCGGATGCCCAGGAGGAAGAGCCGCCTGTGCAGACCCCCGTCCCCGCGCCGGAGGAGGACCCTGCCGGGCCGGACCTGCTCCCGCTGCCCGAGCTTCCCATCCGTCCGCTGGAGGGAGAGGCAGAGGAGCCGGAGGAGCCGCGCAGCCGTTTCGGTCTGTTCTCCTTTGCGCACCGGATCCTCAGCCGGCTCCATGAGGGACGCGAGGCGGTGGCAGACCGCCGTGCGGAGGAGGAAGAGCGCGAGCTCCCGGGCGGAGAGGACCGTGCGTGGGAGGAGCCTGCCCCCGCCCCGGAGCGCAGACCGGAGCGCCCATCGGTGCGGCCCGCGCCGCCGGTGCAGAAGCCCGCTTCCCCGGCAGAGCCGGGCGGGATGCGCAGCAGCTTTGAGAGCGGGCGGATCGTCACCCTCAACCTGAACCGCCGCCCCCGCGCGGCGGACGACAGCCCCGCCTTTTCCCCCGCGGAGGAGGGAGAGGAGGGCCCCGACCTGCTGACCGACCTCCTCCCGCCGATGGAGCGCCCGGACACGCGGCGCACGATGGAGGCAGAGCCGGCAGAGCAGATGCCTGACGGAGCACCGCCGGAGGATGCCCCCGCGCCGGAGTACCTGGAGGAAGAACCGCCCGAACCGCCGGAGGACGCCCCCGCTGGGGAGCCGTCCGCGCCGGAGCGCCGGGAGGAGGAAGCCGGAGCGGAGCCTCAGCAGGAGGACGGCGCGCCCGCGCCGGGCGATGCCCCGCCGGAGGAGACGCCTGATGCGCAGGGGCCGGACCGCCCGCGTGCGCCGGAGCTGCGCCGCCCTGCCGCTCCGCCGGTCCGGCTGCCGCGCGTAGACGGCGCGGTGGAGTGGGAGAGGCCGGAGATCCCGGAGGGGGACGCCGGGGCAGAGGAGGAGCAGGAGGAGCTCGCCGCACTCTTCTCCCTGCGCTTCTCCTCCCGCACAACGGTCGCCGCCCTGTCCCGCCCGCAGGCGGAGGAGGAAGAGCCCTCTCCCGCAGCGCCGCCGGAGGAGGAGCCTGCATCCCCGGAGCGCCGCAAAAAGGCGCGCCGCGGAGACCGGCGGCGGGGACGGCGGACGGAAAAGGCCGCAAAACCCTCCCCTCTGCCTGAAGAGGCAGCGGAGGAGGAGCAGACCTCTCCCGCCCCGGAGGCGGGCGCTGCGGAGCAGCCGCCGAAGGAAGAACCGGCGCCCCAGGCGGAGCGGGAAGCGCCGACGGTAACGCCGGAGGGCGGAGAGGTACTGCCGGAGGTCCCGGGACAGCCGCTGGACTGGATCGACTCCGTCTTCGCCGCCTCCGAGGCGGAAGGAGATGAGACGGAGCCCCGGCCGGAGGAGGCCGAAGAGCCCTCCGGAGAGACCGGCGGGGAGGAGACACAGGACGCTTCGGTGCCGGAAGAGGAGCCCGCCGCTCCGGAGGAGGACGGCGCGGACCGCCGCGGCCCGGAGCCTGACGGCGAGTGGGTGGAACCGGCGGAATATGTCACCGCCGCGCCGGAGAAGCCGCGCGGTCCCGGTCTGCTCTCCCGACTGAATGAGCGCCTGCGCGCGCTGGCAGCGCAGCGGAGGGCGGCGCAGGAGGCCGCAGCAGAGCGGAAAGCGCCGGAGCGGGAAGAGAAGGTCATTCGCCTCCCGCACAGAGAGCCGGGGGCTTTCCGCCGCCGTCTGGACCAGATGGGAGAGCTGGCCGACCGGTTTGCCGAAGATATGTTCCAGGGCGATGAGCCGGTGGACGAGGAGGAGGAGCGTGCGCAGCGCCTGGCGGAGCGGTACATCCCCGGCACGGACGAGGAGCGCCCCGTGGAGCGCAGGCCGCGCAGGAAGAAGCGGGAGCAGTCCCGCCGCCGTCCGGTCCGCCGCGCGCCGGACACCTCGCCCAAGCAGCTCGCCCGCACCTTTTACAGCAGTTGGAAGAGCACCAGCCGCCGCCTGCCCGTCCAATTCCTGCTGGCCGTGCTGCTGCTGGCCTTTTCCGCCCTGGTGGATGGCGAGCTGCCCTTCCTCACCCTCTCCGCCTCCTGGCTGGAGGACCCCCACCTGACGGGGGCAGTGCTTGCCCTCGCCCTCGGTCTGGCGGCCGCCGTCGGGCTGGATACCCTGCTTGACGGGGTGGTGCAGCTCTTCCGCGGGCGGCCGGGGCTCAACACCGTCTCCTCCTTCGGCGTGTGCTTCACCCTGATCGACGCGGTGTGGTACGCCCTGCCCGGGCGGGAGGGGCCGCTCCCCTTCGCCGGCTTTGCCGCCCTCAGCCTCTGGGCGGTCGCTTGGGGCAACTGCCGCAAGAAGCAGGGGCTCTACCAGTCCTGCCAGATGGCCGCGGCGGTGAGCGAGCCGCAGCGTCTCACCCTGGACCAGGAGAAGTGGGACGGCAAGGGCGTCTTCTGCAAGGAGACCGGCAGCACACGCGGCTTTGGCAGCCAGATGCAGGAGCTGGACGGCGCGCAGCGGGTCTACCGCTATGCCGCGCCGGTGGTGATGATGGCCGGACTGATCTTCGGCGTGCTCGCCGCGGTCGGCCAGGGCGGCGCACAGCGGCTGCTCTGGAACTGGTCGGTCATCTTCGTGCTCGCCGCCCCCCTCTCGGCCACCATGGCATACGGCCTGCCGTATGCGCGCCTGGTCAGGCGGCTCAACCGCTCCGGCGTCATCCTCGCCGGATGGGAGGGCGTGGACTCCATGAGCGGCTCCGCCGGGATCGCCATCGGCGATACGGACCTCTTCCCGGACGGCTTTGTCCAGTTCAAGGGGATCAAGAACTTCGGTCAGGTCTCGCTGGAAAAGCTGACCGGCTGCACCGCCTCCATGGTGCGCGAGGCGGGCACAGGCCTCGCCAAGATCTTTGACGACCAGGTCCGCATCCAGGGCGGCTTCTACCGCCGCGTAGACGAGCTGAAGTACTCCGAGGCGGGCGGCTTCTCCGGCAGCATCCGGGGCGACCAGGTCCTCATCGGCTCTGCCGGCTACATGAAGGTGATGGGTGTCCCGCTGCGCCAGGGCGAACAGGTGCGAAACGCCGTTTTCTGCGTCATCAACGGTCAGCTTCAGGGCATCTTTTCGCTCAACTACAGTGTGCCGTCCTATGTGCGCCCTGCCCTGCTGGCCCTGATCCACGGCGGGGTGAATCCCATCCTCGCCACGCGCGACTTCAATATCACCCCCCAGATGCTCCGCCAGCGCTTCAAGCTCCCGGCGGACCGGATGGAGTATCCCCCGGTGGAGCGCCGCCACCAGCTCTCGGCCAAGGGACAGGCCCACAACCCGGTGCTGGCCGCCCTCATCTACCGCGAGGGCCTCGGCCCGTACACCGACGCGATTTTGGGCGGACGCCGCCTCGGCAGCGTGGTGCGGCTGAACACGGCGGTGACCGTCGCCGCCTCGGTGATCGGCGCCCTGCTCGGCTTCTTCCTCACCATGTCGAACGCCTTCACCTCGCTCAACCTGCTCAACACCCTCTTTTTCCTGCTCATGTGGCTGGTGCCGCCCATCCTCATCTCGGGCAGCGTGAACAAATTCTGAGCGCAGTTCGGACAATCAGGACCACCACTGAAGTGGTGGTTTGCACAGACCCTAGAAGGGTCATTACAGGCTTCACCCCTAAAGGGGTATCGAAAGTTTGGCACCGCATTACACCTACAGGCCGCCGCTAAAGCGGCCTGTTTTTATGCCTTC
>CASDSM010000003.1 GCA_949283375.1 uncultured Eubacteriales bacterium
CCGCGCGCCGCAGCCGCGGGCGGAGGTCCGGCCTGCGGCTGCGGCGCGCGGCGTCGCGCCACCGGCGCAGGAGGACTGCGGCCAGCAGCGCCAGCGACAGCGCCAGACAGATCAGCCCAAAGATGATGCGCGGCTCATGCAGCAGCGCGGCCAGCTCAAGCGGCATGACAGCAGCCCCCTTTCGTTCAGAATGGCTCTATTATGCCATGCCGGCGCAGGTTTGGCAACCGGAGATTGCGGGCGCTGCGGTCAGATGCGCGTGATGTCGATCGGGACGATCGACTCGCTGTGCCCCTCTTTCCGGGCGGTGAGGATCGCGCGGCAGGTGTCCACACTGGTCAGGCAGAGCACCGAGTGCTCCACCGCGCTGCGGCGGATGCGCCAGCCGTCCCCGTCCTCCCGCTGGGTGCGGCGCGGGGTGTTGAGGATCAGGTCCACCACGCCGGACTGGATCATGTCCATGATGTTGGGGTGCCCGTGGCCGAGGCGGTGGACAAACTGGACGGGCACATCGTTCGCGGTCAGATAGGAGTAGGTCCCGCGGGTGGCGTAGAGCACCATGCCGAGCTCCACCATCTCGCGCGCCAGGGCGAGGGCCTCCTCCTTGTCCTGGTCCTTTACGGTCAGGATGACGCGGCTGCCGCGGTTGGGCACCTTCATATTCGCGCCCTTGAACGCCTTGAGCAGGGCCTGCGGATAGGTGTCCGCCAGACCGAGGCATTCGCCGGTGGACTTCATCTCCGGGCCGAGGTTGGTGTCCACGTCAGTGAGCTTCTCAAAGGAGAAGACCGGCATCTTCACGGCGTAGTACTTCGCCTCGGGGTAGATGTCCACCCCGTAGCCGAGGTCGCGCAGCTTGGCCCCCAGCATCACCTGTGTGGCGAGGTCGATGATGGGCACCCCCGTCACCTTGGAGATATAGGGGATGGTGCGCGAGGAGCGGGGATTGGCCTCGATGATATACACCTCGTCGTGGTAGATGATGAACTGCACGTTAATCAGGCCGATGACCCCCAGGTGCTTTGCGAGGTCCCTGGTGTAGCGCAGGATGGTCTGCTTGTGCTTTTCCGCCACGTTGAGCGGGGGATAGACCGAGATGGAGTCGCCGGAGTGGATGCCTGCGCGCTCGACGTGCTCCATCACGCCGGGGATCAGGATGTCCTCGCCGTCAAAGACGCCGTCCACCTCCACCTCGCGGCCCATGAGGTACTTGTCCACCAGCACCGGGTGCTCCTGCACCGTCATATTGATGATGCGCATGAAGTCGCGGATGTTGTCGTCGTTGTAGGCGATCTCCATCCCCTGGCCGCCGAGCACATAGGACGGGCGCACCAGCACGGGATAGCCCACCTCGTTGGCCGCGGCGATGGCCTCCTCGGTGGTGAAGATGGTCCGCCCCGCCGCGCGGGGGATGCCGCAGAGATTCAGGATCTCGTCAAACCGCTCGCGGTCCTCCGCCGCGTCCACGCCGTCGGCGCTGGTGCCCAGGATGGGCAGGCCCATGTCCGCCAGCGTCTTGGCCAGCTTGATGGCGGTCTGGCCGCCGAACTGGACCACCGCGCCCCAGGGCTTCTCCAGCTCGACGATCTGCTCCACGTCCTCCGGGGTGAGCGGCTCGAAGTAGAGGCGGTCGGCGATGTCAAAGTCGGTGGAGACGGTCTCCGGATTGTTGTTGACGATGATGGTCTCGCACCCCAGCTTCTTGAGCGCCCAGACGGAGTGGACGGAGCAGTAGTCAAACTCGATGCCCTGGCCGATGCGGATGGGGCCGGAGCCGAGGACGAGCACCTTCTTCTTCCCGGTGTCCACCGGCTGGGACTCGTTTTCGATGTCGTAGGTGGAGTAGTAATAGGGGGTCTGCGCGTCGAACTCAGCCGCGCAGGTGTCCACCATCTTGTAGGTCGGCTGGATGCCGTATCTCCGCCGCAGCTCGCGGATGTCGATCCGGGTCGCCCCGCAGAGTTCGGCGATGAAGGAGTCGGCAAAGCCGACCTCCTTGGCAAAGCGGAGGGTCTTCGCGTCCGGCACCCCCTGGGAGAGGCGGTTCTCCAGCTTGACGATGGTGCCCAGCCGGTCGATGAACCAGATGTCGATCTTGGTGATCCGGTTGATCTCCTCCGGGGTGATGCCGCGCCGCAGGGCCTCGGCGACGACGAAGATGCGCTCATCGTCGATGTCAAAGAGCTTGTCCCAGATCTTCTTGGTGCTCATCGCCTGGAGCTTGGGCAGGCGGAGGGAGTGGACGTTGAGCTCGAGGGAGCGGATCGCCTTGAGCAGGGCGTTGGCGAAGCTGTTGCCGATCGCCATCACCTCGCCGGTGGCCTTCATCTGGGTGCCGAGGGTGCGCCTGGCGGTGGTGAACTTGTCAAAGGGCAGGCGCGGCAGCTTCATCACGCAGTAGTCCAGCGCCGGCTCGAAGCAGGCGGTGGTCTTGCCGGTGACGGCGTTGGGGATCTCGTCGAGGGTGTAGCCCAGGGCGATCTTGGCGGCTACCTTGGCGATGGGGTAGCCGGTGGCCTTGGAGGCCAGGGCGGAGGAGCGGGAGACGCGGGGGTTGACCTCGATCACCGCGTACTCATAGGACTCCGGGTGCAGGGCGAACTGACAGTTGCAGCCGCCCTCGATCTCCAGGGCGGAGATGATGTCCAGCGCCGCGGTGCGCAGCATCTGATATTCCTTGTTCGCCAGCGTCTGGGTGGGGGCGATGACGATGGAGTCGCCGGTGTGGACGCCCACTGGGTCGAGGTTTTCCATCGAGCAGATGGTGATGACATTGCCCGCAGAGTCACGCATCACCTCAAACTCGATCTCCTTCCAGCCGGAGATGCACCGCTCGATGAGCACCTCGCCCACGCGGGAGAGGGCGATGCCCCGCTCGGAGATCTCGCGCAGCATCGCCTCGTCGTAGGCGATGCCGCCGCCGGTGCCGCCGAGGGTGTAGGCGGGCCGGACGATGACGGGGTAGCCGATCTCGTTGGTGAACGACACCGCATCCTCCACGGTGTTCACCACCCTGGAGACGATGCAGGGCTGGCCGATGGCCTCCATCGTGTCCTTGAAGCCCTGACGGTCCTCCGCCTTGCGGATGGACTCGGCGCTGGTGCCCAGCAGGCGGATGCCCAGACGGCCGAGCGTCCCGTCCTCATAGAGGGCCATCGCCAGATTCAGGCCGATCTGTCCGCCCAGGGTGGGCAGCAGGGCGTCCGGGCGCTCCCGCTCGAGAATGGCCGTCAGGCTGAAGACGTTCAGCGGCTCGATATAGACGTGGTCGGCCACGTCCTTGTCCGTCATGATGGTGGCGGGGTTGGAGTTGACCAGCACGACCTCCATCCCCTCCTCCTTCAGGGAGCGGCAGGCCTGGGTGCCGGCGTAGTCGAACTCGGCGGCCTGCCCGATCACGATGGGGCCGGAGCCGATCACCAGTACCTTGTGGATATTCGGGTCCTTAGGCATGACGTGCGCCTCCTTCCTTCGCGGCGCGCACCACGCTGAGGAACTCGCCGAAGAGATAGTCGGTGTCCACCGGGCCGGGGGAGGCCTCGGGGTGGAACTGGACGGTGAAGACGGGGCGCTGGAGGTAGCGCAGGCCCTCCAGGCTGCCGTCGTTGACGTTGATGTGGCTGATCTCGGCGACGGCGGGGTCGATGGACTCCTTCTCGATCACGTAGCCGTGGTTCTGGCTGGTGATGAAGCAGCGGCCACGCCGCAGGTCCTTGACCGGATGGTTGGCCCCCCGGTGGCCGAAGGCCATCTTGTGGCTCTTCGCGCCGGTGGCGAGCGCCATGAGCTGGTGGCCCAGGCAGACGGCAAAGATGGGCAGGCCGGACTCATAGAGACGGCGCACCTCCGGGATGATGTCCACGCAGTCGGCCGGGTCGCCCGGGCCGTTGGAGAGCATGATCCCGTCGTAGCCGGCGGAGAGTACCTCGTCGGCCGGGGTGTGCGCCGGATAGATCGTCAGGTCGCAGCCGCACTCCACCAGGCGCTTTGCCATATTCCGCTTGGCGCCGAAGTCATACATCGCGATGCGGGGGCCGCTGCCCGGCATCCGCTCCACCTTCCGGCAGGTGACCCGCTCCACCGTGCCGGAAACGCGGTAGGCGTGCATCCGCTCGATCAGCTCCTCCCGGTCATAGTCCTCCCGGCAGGTGATGACGCCGTTCATCACCCCCTGGATGCGGAGGATGCGGGTGAGCGCGCGGGTGTCGATGTCCTGGATTCCGGTGATGCCGTGCCGGATGAGATAGTCGTTGAGCGTGCTGGTGCAGCGGAAGTTGCTGCCGCGCGGGGCCAGGTGGCGGATGATCATCGCATCCGCCCAGGGGTGGACGGACTCGTCGTCCTCGTCATTGGTTCCATAGTTGCCGATCAGCGGGTAGGTCATCACCACCCCCTGCCCGGCGTAGGAGGGATCGGTCAAAATTTCCTGGTAGCCCACCATGGAGGTGTTGAAGACCATCTCACAGACCACGTCTTCCGTGCTGCCGATGCTCTCCCCCTCGAAAATGGCGCCGTTTTCCAGGATCAGCGTTGCATTCATCGGTCACATCCACCTTTCCGCCCGTCGGGCGCGGACTGGGCCGCCGCCCATTGGCAAAAAAAGAGAGCCTCCCCCACGCAAGGGGGGTTCCTTGACGTTTGGTTCGCTCTCAGTCGCTATCGGGTTTAAGCATACCACAAAACGACATTTCTGGCAAGCGTGCGTCTCCCTTTCTGCAAAATATCCAAAACCTTCCGGCATAAAAAAATAGCCCTTAGCCACAATAACAACTGCAAAACTGTCAGTTCACCTGACATATTTTGGGCGCGGCGCAGGGCCGCCCAATCAACCGGAAGGGGGCGCACGGGATGCTGATCGCCTTTGCGCGCACCATCACGCTCTATCTGCTGCTCGTCGTGGGCATCCGCCTGATGGGAAAGCGCCAGGTGGGGGAGCTGGAGCCGGCCGAGCTGGTGTTGGCGATGCTGCTCTCCGACCTGGCGGCGGTGCCGATGCAGGACTTCGGCATCCCGCTCGCCTTCGGCGTGGTGCCCATCGTGGCGCTGCTGTGCCTGTCCATGGTCCTCTCCGTGCTCACGCTGCGCAGCGTCCGGCTGCGCGTGCTGCTGTGCGGGCGGCCGAGCATTGTGGTGGAGAAGGGGACCATCCTGCAAAAGGAGCTCTGCAAGACCCGGATGACGCCGGACGAGCTGATGGAGGAGCTGCGATTGCAGGGCATCACCGACCTTGCTACGGTGAAATATGCCATTCTGGAGACGAGCGGCCGTCTCTCCGCCATCCTCTACGCCGGCTGCCAGCCGGCCACGGCGCAGCAGATGGGCCTTACGGCGGAGGAGAGCGGGCTGCCGCTCACCGTGATCGACAACGGACGGGTCTATCCGGACAACCTCCGCCGCCGCGGGCTGGACCGCCGGTGGCTCGAGCGCCAGCTCGCCGCACACGGCCTGCGCTCTGCGCGGGAGGTCTTCCTGATGACGGTGGACGAGCGGGGCGGGGTCTACCTTGCCGAACAGGAGAAGGGAGGACGTGGATGAGGCGGATGACCATCTCTCTGCTGCTGCTGGCCCTGCTGGCGGGGACGGGCTGGGCGAGCAGCAGCTATCTCACCGGCCTGACCGCCGAACTCTCAGACGCGCTCGACCGGGCGGAGGAACTGGGCGGGGGCGGGGACTGGGCGCGCGCCCGCGAGCTGACCGTTCAGGCCTACGCGCGCTGGGAGGCTGCGGGGGGCTATCTTAGCCTGGTGCTCCGGCATGACGAGCTCGACGGGGTCAGCGGGCGCTTCTGCGAGGTGCTTGCCCTGCTCAAGGCGCAGGAGGGGCCGGAATACGCCGCGGCCAACCGCCAGCTCATCGCACAGCTCGGACATCTGAGTGAGATGGAGCGGCTCAACTGGCGCAGCTTTCTCGCCCGGCGCGTGAGGCCGGTTTGGGGTTGACTTTGGAGGGAAAAGCGCGTATCCTGTTAAAGGCGCTTTCACAGTGAAAAGCGCGAAAGAAAACAGATACCAAGTGAGGTGTGTTCCGATGGCTGCCATGAATCCAAACCTGATCTCTTACCTGCCAAGCCTGCGGGTGCTGGACTGTACGCTGCGCGACGGGGGACTGGTGAATGACTTCTATTTCACCGATGAGTTTGTGCGCGCTCTCTACCAGGCCAACCTGAAGGCTGGGGTGGACTATATGGAGTTTGGATACAAGTGCTCCAAGAGCATCTTCAGTCCGGAGCGCTTTGGCAAGTGGAAGTTCTGCGACGAGGAGGACATCCGCGCGATCGTGGGGGACAACCCCACCGACCTGAAGATCTCCGTCATGGCGGACGTGGGCCGCTGCGACTACCACCACGACATCCTCCCCCGCAGCGAGAGCGTGATCGACATGGTCCGCGTGGCGACCTACGTCAACGCCATCCCCACGGCGATCGACATGGTGGAGGACGCGAAGAACAAGGGCTATGAGGCCACGGCGAACATTATGGCGGTCTCCAAGGTGGACAGCGAGGACCTGAAAAACAGTCTCGAGCTGCTCGCCCGCTCCAGCGTGGACGTGATCTATCTGGTGGACAGCTTCGGCTCCTTCTACCCCGAGCAGATCCGCCGCCTGACCGATCAGTATATGGAGATCGCGGAGAAGTACGGCAAGAAGATCGGCATCCACGCCCACAACAACCAGCAGCTCGCCTTTGCCAACACCCTGGAGGCGATGAACAAGGGCGCGGGCGCGAGCTATCTGGATGCGACGGTGAGCGGCCTCGGCCGCGGGGCGGGCAACTGCCATCTGGAGATGCTGCTCGGCTTCCTGCGCAACCCGAAGTATAAGATGATCCCCATCCTCCGCTTCGTGGAGCAGTACATCCTCAAGCTGCGCGCCGAGGGGGTCACCTGGGGCTATGACGTGCCCTACCTCCTCACCGGCCAGCTCAACGCTCATCCCTCCAGCGCCATCCGCTTCATCCGCGATGGCCGGAGCGACTACTACCACTTCTTCCACGAGCTGATCGACGACACCCTGTAAAACACAGCCTGACGCAAAACAGCCCCGCGGCGCCGTTTCCTCCGACAGGACGGCGCCGCGGGGCTGTTTCCCGCATTTGTCTGGTAACAGGTCAGGGCCGGCCCACGATGACGCTGGCGTTCTGCCCGCCAAAGCCGAAGGCGTTGGACATGGCGATGTCATACCGGCAGGGCCGGGCGGCCAGCGGCACACAGTCCAGCCCGCAGGCGGGGTCGGGGTCGGTGACGTTGAGCGTGGGGGGGAGGACGGAGTCGCGGATGCCGAGCACACAGGCGATCAGCTCGGTGATCCCGCCCGCGCCCATCAGGTGGCCGGTCGCCCCCTTGGTGGAGGAGACGGGGAGACGGGCGGCATGCTGGCCGAAGACGGTGCGCACCGCATCGCACTCAAGCACGTCCCCCACAGGGGTGGAGGTGCCGTGCGCGTTGATATAGCCCACCTGCTCCGGCGCGAGCCCCGCATCCTCCAGG
>CASDSM010000004.1 GCA_949283375.1 uncultured Eubacteriales bacterium
CCCCGCCGCGCCGGAGGGCGCGAGTGCAGCGCCGCAGCGCCGCCACCGCCCGCACTACCGCAAACACCGCCCCGGCGGCAAGGGACCGAACCCCTCCGGCGGCCGTCAGGAAAACTGAATCGGGACAGAGCGGGCAGCGGCCATATCAGCCGCTGCCCGCTTTTTGCCCGGCCGGGCGCGCCCCACGAATGGGACTGAAAATCTGTAATGCAGGATGACTAAAATTCTGTTGCAAAATTTTCCTGCCCCGCAGGGGAAAATTTTGGAGAAGCTGACAAGAATGCACCATGAAGCATAAATTCCTGCAAAACGGCCTTGACATCCCGGCGGAGCAGGTTTATACTTCCACACAGGCAAAGGCGCCGCGGACGTGAGAGAGTCCAGCGGCGCCTTTCCCATTTCGCAAGGGGGCGGAGTCCGGAGACGGGCTGCGTCCTCTATTATTTCAGGCCGCATCTGCGGCCAAGAGAGGGAGGAAAGACTATGGATATGACCATGATCGTGGATACCTTTTGGGTGCTCCTGGCAGCTATTTTGGTATTCTTCATGAACCTGGGCTTCGCCGCCGTCGAGGCCGGTTTTGCCCGGGCGAAGAACACAGTCAACATCCTGTCGAAAAACTTCATCGTGTTCGCCGTCTCGTCTCTGGGCTTCATGCTCCTGGGCTGGGGCCTGATGTTCGGCGGCGACAACCCCTTCATCGGGACGGAGCATCTCTTCGTCCTGGGTGGGCAGGACCTGTCGTTCTATGACGACACCCTGACGAGCAACGTCCCCTTCTGGGGCAAGTTCTTCTTCCAGCTCGTCTTCTGCGGCACGGCGGCGACCATCGTCTCCGGCGCGGTGGCGGAGCGGATCAAGTACCTGAGCTTCATCCTCTTCTCCTTCATCCTGACGCTGGTGATCTACCCGATCGTCGGCCACTGGATCTGGGGCGGCGGCTGGCTGGCCTCCATGGGCTTCATGGACTTCGCCGGTGACTCGGCGGTGCACTCCGTCGGCGGCTGGGCCGCTCTGGCGGGCGCGATGATCCTCGGCCCCCGCATCGGCAAGTATGACAAGGACGGCAAGGCCAAGGCGATTCCGGGCCACAGCATGTCCCTGGCGGTGATTGGCCTGTTCGTCCTCTGGCTGGGCTGGTTCGGCTTCAACCCCGGCTCCACCATGAGCTTCCAGAACCCCGCGGACGTGATGCACATCCTGGTGACCACCAACACCTCCGCGATCGCGGCGGTCCTCACCTCCACCATCACCTCCTGGGTCTACCTCGGCAAGCCCGACCTCGGCATGACGATTAACGGCTGCCTGGCCGGCCTGGTTGGCATCACCGGGGGCTGTGCCTACGTCAGCATCGAGAGCTCGCTGATCATCGGCGCCCTCTCCGGCGTGCTGGTGGTCTTCGCGGTGGTCTTCTTCGACAAGATCCACATTGACGACCCGGTCGGCGCAACCTCTGTCCACCTCGGCTGCGGCGTGTTCGGCACCATCTGTGTCGGCCTGTTCGCCGAGTCCGGTGTGACCAGTCTCTCCACTGTGGACGGCCTGTTCTTCGGCGGCGGCTTTACCCAGCTCGGACTGCAGCTGCTCGGCATTGTGGCGGTCGGCGCGTTCACCTTCATCAGCTCCGCCTTGGTCTGGCTGGCCATCAAGGCGACGGTCGGCATCCGCGTCTCCCGTGAGGAGGAGCTGGCCGGTCTGGACATCGGCGAGCACGGCAACCAGGCCTATCCCGACTTTGCCCCGGCGGCCCTCTCCGTGGCCTACGAGGACCACAGCATGACCGGCGCCCCCGCTCCCTCCGCTGCTGCCAGCGCGGATGAGGCGGTCCAGGTGGTCCACCGCCCGGCCGGCGATGCGAAGATGACCAAGGTCACCATCATCACCAACCAGGCCCGCTTCAACCAGCTCCAGCAGGCCCTTGAGGAGATCGGCGTCACCGGCCTGACCGTGACCAGCGTCTTCGGCTACGGCGCGCAGAAGGGCCACACCTCCTACTACCGCGGCGCGCCCGTCGAGGCCCGGCTGCTGCCCAAGATGAAGGTGGAGATCGTCGTCTCCAAGGTCCCGGTCGGTCAGGTGATCGACGTGGCCAAGAAGTCGCTCTACACCGGCCACATCGGCGACGGCAAAATCTTCGTCTACGACGTGGAGAACGTCGTCAAGGTCCGCACCGGCGAGGAGGGCTACGACGCCCTGCAGGGTGATTGACAGAAATCCGTGCTTTTGTCTCCCCACTGAGATAGGAGAGGGCCGGGGTCCGTTGGGACTCCGGCCCGTTCCATTTTGCGGGGAACGGCCTTGGCCGTTCCGCCCCGGCCGACCCGCGCCCGGGGTGCTATGCCCGGATGACGCGCACCTCCCTGCCGGACGCCTCGCAATAGGCGATCGCCTGACGGGTGCCGGGGGACTGGCCGTCCCAGAAGGCGAGCACCAGGTCGCTGTAGTCCACGATCTGCCGGTTGCGCCGCAGCGGCGCGCCCCTGCGGTAGCGGGCGTAGTCCGGGCGGAAGACGGTGAGCGGGAGCTGATGCGCGGCGGCGTAGGCCTCCGCACAGCGGTCCACCCCACGGGCCCCGCCGGAGACCAGCTCGGTCGTCTCCGGCGGCAGATAGCGCTCCAGAGGGATGTCATCAATGCTTCGTGAACCGATGACTGCAACTTTCACAGGAATCACCGCTTGGATATATTTTAGATATATACTGCATCTACTGAGAGCATTCTAACACATAATAAGCCTAAAATAAACGCATCATAAATGTGTTTTGAGGTTTTATTATGGCGATCAAGAGTTTATCCATCCGAATCGACGAGCAGATGCTCCACAAGCTCCATGTGGTGGCGGACTATGAGGGCCGGTCGGCCAACAGCCAGATTTTGATCCTCATCCGCGACTGCATTCAGAACTATGAGGAAAAACACGGGGAGATTCCCCTGAAATGAATCGGGAACGCCGTCTCTGCCCAGCGCAGGGGCGGCGTTTTGTGCCTTCAGATGACACACCCGCCGAACCCCGCCTTCCCCCTGGGGGGGAAGATGCCCCGCAGGGGGCGGATGAGGGGGAGCGAAGGCCGCGCCTCCTGACACGGGCGCACGTGGTGCGCCCCTACGATTTTCTGGGATGAAATATGGGCCCATTTGTCTGGGAATCGCCACATTTGGCAAAATTTGCGCCGCATTTTCTTTAAAACCGTTACCCCGTAGGGGCGCACCCTGTGCGCCCGCGATGGTGGGACGATTTTGAAATGGCCGGGGTTCCCCTCATCCGTCGCGGCTGACGCCGCGCCGCCTTCCCCCGGAGGGGGAAGGCGTTTTGGTCCAGCACAGCCCCATGCCTTCCCCCTGGGGGGAAGGTGCCCCCGCAGGGGGCGGATGAGGGGCGAAGGCCGCGCCCGCCCGGGGAGCGTGCCATTATCGCGGGCGCACCCTGTGCGCCCGACAAAGCCGCACCCCGTCAGAATTCGTCTGAAGCGGTCTTAATCGTTCCGTTTTTGCAAAGGCTGCAATACTCCAGCCCTTCTCAGATTAGTTAATATCTCAACTAAAGTCAATAGTAAATATATTTACTAGGCTACACTATCCTCCAAAGGAGGGGATGGTGTGGACTACGTCAAGCGCATCCGCGACCTGCGGGAGGACCACGACTATACACAGGCCTATGTGGCCCAGGTGCTCGGCACCTCGCAGAGCATGTACGCCCGCTATGAGCGGGCGGCGAACGAATTGCCCATTCACCACCTGCTCACCCTCTGCGCGCTCTATCAGGTCCCGGCGGACTACATCCTCGGCCTGACCGACCAGACAGCGCCCTACCCGCCGTCCAGCCGCTGAACCCCTCCGCGGCCGGGCGGTTTTTCCATTGACATAGAACAAATGTTCTGATATCATGTAATCCGTATCAGTATCGGCAGGATGGGACGGAGGAGGCGGGCTGTCATGGGACAGTTTCATGTGGTGAGTGAATATCAGCCCAGCGGTGACCAGCCGCAGGCGATTGAGGCCCTCGCGCGCGGGGTGCAGCTCGGCCTGGACGAGCAGACCCTGCTCGGCGTGACTGGTTCGGGCAAGACGTACACCATGGCCAAGGTGATCGAGGCGGTCCAGCGGCCCACCCTGGTGCTGGCGCACAACAAGACCCTCGCTGCCCAGCTCTGCAGCGAGTTCAAGGAGTTCTTCCCGGACAACGCCGTGGAGTACTTTGTCTCCTACTACGACTACTACCAGCCGGAGGCCTATATCCCCCACACCGACACCTTCATCGAGAAGGACGCCTCCATCAACGAGGAGATCGAGCGGCTGCGCCACAGCGCCACCGCCGCCCTCTTTGAGCGGCGGGACGTGATCGTGGTCGCCTCCGTCTCCTGCATCTACGGCCTGGGCGACCCGATCGACTACAAGAATATGGTGATCTCCCTGCGCACCGGGATGGAGAAGCCGCGCGAGGAGCTGCTGCGCAAGCTGGTGGAAATCCGCTATGAGCGCAACGACATCGCCTTTGACCGCAACACCTTCCGCGTCCGGGGGGACACGGTGGATATCTATCCCGTCTACGCCAAGGACCACGCCATCCGCGTGGAGTTCTGGGGAGACGAGGTGGAGCGCATCTGTGAGATCAATGTGGTCACCGGCAGCCCGACGCGGATTTTGAACCACGTGGCCATCTACCCCGCCAGCCACTATGTCACCACCAAGGAGAAGCTGGACCGCGCCCTGACCGAGATCGAGCGCGAGATGTGGGAGCGGGTGGAATTCTTCAAGTCGCAGGAGAAGGCGGTGGAGGCCCAGCGCATCCAGCAGCGCACGGAGTACGACATGGAGATGCTGCGTGAGCTGGGCTACTGCACCGGCGTGGAGAACTACTCCCGCGTCATCTCCGGCCGGCCGGTCGGCTCGCCGCCGATGACCCTGCTGGACTACTTCCCGAAGGACTTCCTGCTGTTCATCGACGAGAGCCACGTCACCCTGCCGCAGGTGCGGGCGATGTACAACGGCGACCGGGCGCGCAAGACCAGCCTGGTGGACTACGGCTTCCGTCTGCCCTGCGCGTTTGACAACCGGCCGCTCAAGTTCGACGAGTTTGAGGAGCGGGTGAACCAGGTGATCTACGTCTCCGCCACCCCGGGAGAGTACGAGCGCAGCCGCTCCGGCCAGATCGTGGAGCAGGTCATCCGCCCCACCGGCCTGCTCGACCCCGAGGTGGAGGTCCGCCCGGTGGAAGGGCAGATCGACGACCTCACGGGCGAGATCCATCTGCGCATCGAGCGGGGCGAGCGGGTGCTGGTGACCACCCTCACCATCAAGATGGCGGAGGACCTGACCGCCTACCTCCAAAAGAGCGGCATCAAGGCGAAGTATATGCACCACAGCGTGCAGACCATCGAGCGCACCGAGATCATCCGCGACCTGCGCCTGGGGGAGATCGACGTGCTGGTGGGCATCAACCTGCTGCGCGAGGGGCTGGACATGCCGGAGGTCTCCCTCGTGGCCATTCTGGACGCGGACAAGGAGGGCTTCCTGCGCAGCGAGACCTCCCTCGTGCAGACCATCGGCCGGGCCGCGCGGACTGCGAACGGCCGCGTCATCCTCTACGCCGACAGCATCACCCCCTCGATGGACCGCGCCATCACCGAGACGAAGCGCCGCCGCGACATCCAGGACGCCTACAACAAGGCCAACGGCATCGTGCCCAAGACGGTGGTCAAGTCGGTGCGCGAGCTGCTCGAGCTCTCCCGCGCGGTGGAGGAAGGCGAGGAGATCAGCCGCGGCGGCAAGGCCCTCAGCCCTGCCGAGCGCGAACAGCGCGCCGCCGAGCTGGAGCAAAAGATGAAGGAGGCCGCCGGACGGCTGGAGTTCGAGCTGGCAGCCGCCCTGCGCGACCAGCTCATCGAGCTGCGAGGCGGCGGCTCGCCCAAGCCCGCCGCGCCCAAGGCGCCCCGGCGCGGCCGGCGGTCATGGCGATGAGACGCCGATGCGGCTTTGAGCGCCTGCCGTGAAACCGAGGAGCAGAGATGGAACAGCCCAAGCGAAAGAGAATCCGCCTCAAAGAGTGGGATTATAGCCAAAACGGCTGCTATTTCATTACCTTTTGTACGAAGGACAGAGTCTGTCTGTTTTGGGATACCCGTAGGGGCGCACCGTGTGCGCCCGCAGGGGAGGCAGCCTGCGCGCCCACAGCCCCATTTCCCCTTACCGCAGCCGGCGAAGCGGTCAAAACGGCGGTGGAGCGCATTCCCGTCTGTTATCCATCGACCGTCCTGGAGCGATATGTCATTATGCCGAATCACGTCCACATGCTGATAACGCTTCAGGCGCACGGCGGGCGCACGAGGTGCGCCCCTACGGTCTTCCGTATTGTCAAGCAGACCAAGGGAGCTGTGACCAAGCATATCGGTTATCCTGTTTGGCAGAAGTCTTACTACGACCATATTGTGCGAGATGAATCGGATTTTCAGCGGATTTGGCGCTATATTGACACCAATCCACTGAGATGGAAAGAGGATCGTTATTATCCGGCGGACAGCGCGGCGGCAGCGCCGCAGATGCCTGGCCCGACTTTTGCGAAAGGAAAACATCTATGAGGCTCTCCATTATTGGCTACAGCGGGGCGGGGAAATCCACCCTGGCCCGGGCGCTGGGGGAGGCCCTCTCCCTGCCGGTCCTCCATCTGGACGCGGTGCACTGGCTTCCCGGCTGGCAGGAGCGGCCGGATGAGGAGTGCCGGGCGATGGTGAACGACTTCCTCGATCGAAACGAAAGCTGGGTCATCGAGGGAAATTACTCCGCTCTCTGCTTTGACCGGCGCATGGCGGAGGCGGACAAGATCATTTTTCTCGACCTGCCGCGCTGGCTCTGCTTTCGCCGCGCCTTTGGCCGGTATCTGCGCTATCGCGGGAGAACCCGCACAGATATGGGCCCCGGCTGCCCGGAGAAGTTTGATTTGGAATTCGCCTGGTGGCTGCTCTGGGCCGGCCGCGGACGCCGTCGCCGCCGCGCCTGGGAGGCCCTCTTCCGGCGCTGGCCGGAGAAGGTGATCCGATGCCGCCGGGCGGACGAAGTGCGGGCGGAGGCGATCCTCGCCCGGCTGGGACGATAGAACGCAAGCGAAAAGGGAGTTTTGCAGATGCAGGACCATATTTACGTCAAGGGCGCACGGGTGAACAACCTGAAGAACATTGACCTCTCCATCCCCCGGGACAAGCTGGTGGTGTTCACCGGCCTCTCCGGCTCGGGGAAGAGCTCGCTCGCCTTTGACACCATTTACGCCGAAGGACAGCGGCGGTATGTCGAGAGCCTCTCCAGCTACGCGCGGATGTTCCTCGGCCAGATGGAGAAGCCGGACGTGGACTATATCGACGGCCTCTCCCCCGCCATCTCCATCGACCAGAAGACCACCTCCAAGAATCCCCGCTCCACGGTGGGCACCGTGACCGAGATCTACGACTACCTCCGCCTGCTCTGGGCGCGGGTGGGCACCCCCCACTGCCCCAAGTGCGGCAAGGAGATCCGCCAGCAGACGGTGGACCAGATCGTGGACCAGGTCCTCGCCCTGCCGGAGGCGACGCGCATCCAGATCCTCGCCCCGGTGGTGCGCGGGCGCAAGGGCCAGCACCAGAAGGTGTTTGAGGACGCGCGCCGCTCCGGCTATGTCCGCGTGCGGGTGAACGGCTCGCTCTACGACCTGTCCGAGCCGATCGAGCTGGACAAGAACAAAAAGCACCACATTGAGGTGGTGATCGACCGCCTGGTGGTCCGGCCGGACATTGCCCAGCGGCTCACCGACTCCATCGAGATCGCCTCCTCCCTCTCCGGAGGGCTGGTGCTGGTCAACCTCGCCGGGGAGGACCGCGACCTCTCCTTCTCCCAGAACTACGCCTGCGAGGACTGCGGCATCTCCATCGAGGAGCTGACGCCGCGGATGTTCTCCTTCAACAACCCCTATGGAGCCTGCCCCACCTGCTCGGGCCTGGGCAGCCAGCTCAAGGTGGACCCCGGCCTCATCATCCCGAACGCCAAGCTCTCCCTGCTCGACGGGGCGATCTGCGCCTCGGGGTGGAACAATATCAAGTCCGACGGCATCAGCCGGATGTATTTTGACGCCCTCTCCGCACGCTACCACTTCTCCCTCACCGAGCCGTTCGAGTCCCTCTCGGAGGAGGCCAAGCGGGTCATCCTCTACGGCACGGACGGGGAGAAGCTGACGCTGCACTACGACCAGCCGCGCGGCAAGGGCACGCTCTACCAGCCGTTTGAGGGCATCGTGAACAACCTCGAGCGCCGCTACCGCGAGACCCAGTCGGACGGGGTGAAGCGCGAGCTGGAGGAATGCATGGCCGAGTGCCCCTGCCCGGACTGCCATGGCAGGCGGCTGCGGCGCGAGGCGCTCGCGGTCACCGTGGGCGGCAAGTCCATCGACCAGATCTGCGACCTTCCGGTGGAGAGCGCGCTCGCCTTCTTTGAGCGCCTGGAGCTGACGGACCAGCAGATGCTGATTGCCCGGAGAATCCTCAAGGAGATCCGCACCCGGCTGGGCTTCCTGCGCAGCGTGGGATTGCAGTACCTCACCCTGAGCCGCAAGGCGGCCTCCCTCTCCGGCGGCGAGAGCCAGCGCATCCGCCTGGCCACGCAGATCGGCTCGTCGCTGATGGGCGTGCTCTATATTTTGGACGAGCCCTCCATCGGCCTGCACCAGCGGGACAACAATATGCTTTTAGACACCCTCAAGCACCTGCGCGATCTGGGCAACACCCTCATCGTGGTGGAGCACGACGAGGACACGATGCGCGCGGCGGACTATCTGGTGGACGTCGGCCCGGGCGCGGGGGTGCACGGCGGCGAGATCGTCGCGGCGGGGACGGTGGAGGACGTGATGAACACCCCCGGCTCCATCACCGGCGACTATCTCGCCGGGCGGCGGCGCATCCCGGTGCCCACGCAGCGGCGCGGCGGCAACGGCCACTTCCTCACCGTGCGCGGCGCGCGGGAGAACAACCTGCGCGGCATCGACGTCTCCATCCCCCTGGGCACCCTCACGGTGGTCACCGGGGTCTCCGGCTCGGGCAAGAGTTCGCTGGTCAACGAGATCATCTACAAGCGCCTGGCCGCCGACCTCAACCGCGCCAAGACCCGCGCCGGCGCGCACGACGCGCTGGAGGGGGAGGAGTTCCTCGACAAGGTGATCTGCATCGACCAGTCCCCGATCGGCCGGACCCCGCGCTCCAACCCGGCGACGTACACCGGGCTGTTCAACGACATCCGCGACCTCTTCGCCTCCACCCAGGACGCCAAGGCCCGCGGCTACGGGCCGGGGCGCTTCTCCTTCAATGTGCGCGGCGGCCGGTGCGAGGCGTGCAACGGCGACGGGCTGGTGAAGATCGAGATGCACTTCCTCCCCGACGTCTACGTCCCCTGCGAGGTCTGCTACGGCAAGCGCTACAACCGCGAGACGCTGGAGGTGCGCTACAAGGGGAAGAACATCTGGGAGGTGCTGGACATGACGGTGGAGGACGCCCTCGACTTCTTTCAGCCGCTCCCGCGCATCTACAACCGGCTCAAGACGCTCGCGGACGTCGGCCTGGGCTATATCCGCCTCGGCCAGTCCTCCACCACCCTCTCCGGCGGCGAGGCCCAGCGGGTGAAGCTCGCGACCGAGCTCTCCAAGGCCTCCACCGGCTCCACCTGCTATATCCTCGACGAGCCCACGACCGGATTGCACGCGGCGGACGTGCAGCGGCTGGTGGACGTGCTCCAGCGCCTGACGGACGCGGGGAATACGGTGCTCATCATCGAGCACAATCTGGACGTCATCAAGACGGCGGACTGGCTGATCGACCTCGGCCCCGAGGGGGGCGCGGGGGGCGGAACCCTGGTCTGCGCGGGCACGCCGGAGACGGTGGCCGCCTGTCCGGAGTCCTATACCGGCCAGTTCCTCAGGCCGCTGCTCGAGCGCGGCTGAACAGGCAGGCACATTCCCCTCCATCCCTCCATAGACTGAACTGAGGTGATGGATATGGACCCTTTGACCGCCGCACTGGCCTTTCTGGCCGCGGTGGGGCTGGCCGCGATCGGCTGGCTCGTCTTCGGCTGGCTGCTGCTGCCGGGCGCGCGCGTGCGCGTGGAGCTGGAGGCGGGGCCGACGCTGGAGCGTGACCTGCGCGGCCTGCGCTGGCTCTCCGCCAGCGGCCTGCTCTGCCCGGAGATCACGGTGCTCTCCGCCGGGCTGCTGCCGGCGGAGCGGGAGGCGGCCCTGCGCCTGCTCGCCGCGTGGCCGGAGGTGTCGCTGCGGGAGGAGCCGCCCGAGCGCCGCGCGGAGTAGTCCCGGCCGGCAGAGAGAGAAAGAGGGATCGGATGAACGAGAGAGAGGCGGCCGTCCGCCTGTGGTTTCAGATGTGGCTGACCGGCGAGGGGGACGGCATTTTGGACCTGTTTACCCCGGATGCCGTCTATATTGAGAGCTGGGGGCCGGAGTACCACGGCGCGGCGCGCATCCGGCACTGGTTTTGCGAGTGGAACACGCGCGGCCGGGTGCTGCGCTGGGAGATTCGCCGTTTTTGGCACCAGGGGGACCGGACCGCCGTCGAGTGGTTTTTTGACGCCGCGATGGCGGACGGGACCCGGACAGCATTCGAGGGCGTCTCCCTGATCGACTGGGACGGCGCGCGCATCGCGCGCCTGCAGGAGTTTGGCTGCAATACCGACCGCTATGACCCCTACGCCGCGGGGCCGGTCCCGCGGTTCCGGGACGAGGCGGCGCGCTGGTTTTAATCCACATCGAGAGGAGGGCGCGGCATGACAGAGCTTGAGGCGCGGGAGCCGGAGGTGCTGGAGGGGACGGTGGAGGCCGTCATCTTCCAGAACCGGGACAACGGCTATACCGTTCTGCGCGTCTCCGGCGGCGGGGACCACTTCACCGCCGTCGGCACCATGCCGGAGCTGGGGCCGGGGGAGCTGGTCACCCTGACCGGCCGCTGGACGCGGCACCCCTCCTTTGGCGAGCAGTTCAAGGCGGACGCGGTGCAGGTCCGCCTGCCCAGCGGGGCGCAGGCGGTCTACCGCTACCTCGCCTCCGGCGTGATCCGCGGCATCGGGGAGAAGATGGCGCGCACGCTGGTGGACCGCTTCGGCGAGGAGACCTTCCAGGTCCTGGAGTCCGACCCGGAGCGGCTGGCCACCGTGCGCGGCATCAGCCCGAAGAAGGCCAGGATGATCCAGGCGGACTTTCTGGAGAAGGCGGGGATGCGCAGTCTGCTGGAATTCCTCGCCGTCAACGCCCTGCCGGTCGAGCTGGGGCCGCGGCTCTGGCGGGTGTACGGCCAGGGCGCGCTGGAGGTGCTGCGCAGCAACCCCTACGTCCTCCTCGGCGGGGAGCTGGAGGTGGACTTTGCCACCGCAGACCATGTGGCGGCCGCCGCCGGCCTGCGGGTGGACGACCCCCTCCGGCTGGAGGCGGGCGTGCTCTACACCCTGAGCCACAATCTGGACAACGGACATGTCTTTCTCCCCCACGACAAGCTGCTCACCGCCGCAGGGCGGCTGCTCGGCCCGGGGACGGAGGAGGCCCCCATCTCCCCCGAGACATTGGAGGAGGCGCTGGAGCGGCTGGCACTGCGCGCTCAGGTGGTCCGCCAGCGGCTGCTCGGGCTGGACGCCGTCTACCGCGCCGACCTCTATGAGGCGGAGGTGGCTGTGGCGGAGCGGCTGCGCGAGATGGCCGGGCGGGAGCTCGCCCCGCCGGAGGACCTGGACGGGCTGATCGACCGGGCCGGGGCGGAGCAGGGCATCCAGTATGCTGCCCAGCAGCGCGAGGCGGTCGCCCTCGCCGCCCGGTCGCAGGTGATGCTTCTCACCGGCGGGCCGGGCACCGGTAAGACCACCACCCTGCGCGGCATCCTCGCCTGCTATGAGGCGATGGGGCTGGAGGTCGCCCTCGCCGCCCCCACCGGCCGGGCCGCCAAGCGCCTGGGCGAGCTGTGCGGCACGGAGGCGTACACCATCCACCGCCTGCTCGAGGCGGGCTATGACCGCGCCAGCGGGCAGCTCGTCTTCTCGCGCGACGAGGACGACCCGCTGCGCGCCGGCGCGGTGATTGTGGACGAGATGTCGATGGTAGACCTCCCGCTGATGGACGCGCTGCTGCGCGCGGTGGCGGGCGACTGCCGCCTGGTGCTGGTGGGCGATCCCGACCAGCTCCCCAGCGTCGGCCCGGGCCAGCTGTTTGACCACCTGATCCGCAGCGGCGTGATTCCCACCGTCCGCCTGACCGAGATCTTTCGCCAGGCACAGCAGTCCGCCATCGTGATGGGCGCGCATCTGGTGAACCACGGCGTCCTGCCGCCGCTGGAAAACCACGGGACGGGCGACCTCTTCTTCCTGCGCCGTACGCAGGGGGAGGCGGCGGTGGAGACCATTGTCGAGCTGTGCAAGACCCGTCTGCCCCAGTCGATGGGCATCCCACCCGGACAGATTCAGGTCCTCTCCCCCACCCGGCGGTATGTCACCGGCACGGCCAATCTGAACCGCGCCCTGCAGGAGGCCCTCAATCCCCCGCGCGACGGGGTGCCCGAGCTGAAATACGGCTCGGTTGTCTTCCGCATGGGCGACCGGGTGATGCAGGTGCGCAACAACTACGACCTCCTCTGGCGGGAGGCGGACGGGGTGCGCGGCGGCCTCGGCGTCTTCAACGGGGACGTCGGCACGATCCGCTCCATTGACACGCGGGAGCGGACACTGATGGTGGACTTCGACGGCAGGGTGGTCACCTATACCTCTGACCTCTTCCACGAGCTGGAGCTGGCCTATGCGATGACGGTCCACAAGAGCCAGGGGAGCGAGTACCGGGCGGTCATCCTCGCCGCGGTGAGCGGCGCGCCCATGCTGCTCACCCGCGGCGTGCTCTACACTGCCATCACCCGCGCGCGCAGCCTGCTCATCCTCGTCGGCGACCGGCAGGTGCTCGAGCGGATGGCCGCCAATGACCGGCAGACCCGCCGCTACAGCGCCCTGCGCGTCCGCCTCACCGGTGAGCTCGGCCCGGCGGAGGAGGAGCCGGTGCGCTTTTGACAGAAAAACGGCAGAGAACCGAAACTCCTTCGGGTCTCTGCCGTTTTCTGTCCATTGCGATACGATTTAATTTTCTTCCGTCTCCACCATGACGTTGTCCGTGCCGTGCAGCTCGAACTCCTCCATGTAGGCATCCATCCGCTCGTTGAGCTCATCCATGTTGTGCTCGTCGATGGGCACGTCGTTCATGTCCCGCCGGGCCAGCTCCTCGGCCAGGATGCGGAAAAAGATGGCGTCCTCATAGTCGTTGATCGCCTCGTGGATGCCGCCGTTGACGTAGGCGGGGCTGGGCAGGTGTACGCTGCCATAGCTGATGGTGAGCGCGCCCATCCCCTCCTGCTCCGCCTGCCCGAAGAGCAGGTTCTGCACCTGGTCATAGTCTGTAAAACGGTCCTCTCCCCTGGCGGAGTTGAGCACCCAGTTGCCGATGTAGGCCATGTCAAGCAGGCGGCGGAATTGTTTTGCAGTGAGTTTCAGTTCCATTCCCACGACCTCCTTTCCGGGACGGCGGGCCGGCCGCCCCAGTGCCCCGAACGAGGGGCTCTTTTGCGTTGCTTTACTATAGTATAGTATATTTCGCCCGCTTGTCAATTGGCACCCCTTGTGAAATATTTCCCTTGTCTTCCGATCTTTTATGACGTATGATATTACATACGGCTGTACTGCAGCCACAGACAGACAGAGAGGAGACTGCTCCATGGACCTGCGCCCCATCGGCGTGTTTGACTCCGGCCTGGGCGGGCTGACCGCCGTGCGCGAGCTGGCCGCGCGGCTGCCGGAGGAGAGGATCATCTATTTCGGCGACACCGGCCGCGTGCCCTACGGCAGCCGCGGACGGGAGACCATCATCAAATATGCCCGGCAGGACGTGGCCTTTCTCCGCTCGTTTGACCTCAAGAGTCTGGTGATCGCCTGCGGCACGGTGAGCTCGGCGGCCATCGACCTGCTGCGCCGGGAGCAGGACCTGCCCATCTTCGGTGTGGTGGAGCCCACTGCACGGCGGGCGGTGGAGCTCACGCGGAGTAACCGCATCGGGCTGATCGCCACCCAAGCGACCATCTCCTCCGGCGCCTACGAGCGGGTGATCCGCGCGCTCGACCCGGCGGCGCAGATCTTTGCCGCCCCCTGTCCGCTCTTCGTCCCCCTGGTGGAGAACGGACGCACCCGGCCGGGAGACGTGGTGATCGAGACGGTGGCGCGCGACTACCTCGCTCCCATCCGGGACGCCGGGGTGGATGTGCTCGTGCTCGGCTGCACCCACTACCCCCTCCTGCGCGAGGTGATCGGCCAGTTCATGGGGCCGGACGTCGCCCTGGTGGACTCGGGGGCAGAGGTGGCCCACGAGGTGGGGCGTCATCTGGCGGCGCACGACGCCCTGGCCCCCGCCGGTCAGACGGGCGGCTGCCGCTGGTATGTCAGCGACTCGACGGCGGGCTTCCGGAATCTCGCCGCCGCTTTCCTCGGCCGGCCGGTCACAGAGCCGGTGGAACAGATCGACATTGAACGCTACTGAAGCGGAGGAGCGCAGTGCTATGACAAAGGACGTTATCATCTCCATTGAGGGCCGTCAGGGCTTTGAGGGCATGGACACGGACGACATCCGTCTGGTCACCGCCGGGACGCTGACCGAGCGCGCCGGGGCGATCGACCTGAGCTATCAGGAGAGCGAGCTGACCGGGATGGAGGGCACCACCACCGTCTTCCAGATCCAGGGTCCCCGCGTCACCCTGATGCGCACCGGCAAGGTCTGCTCGCAGATGGTCTTCGAGCAGGGGCGGCGGCACCTGTCGCTCTACAGCACGCCCTACGGCAACCTGCAGATCGGCGTGTCCACCAGCCGCCTGTGCTCCGACCTGGACGCGCAGGGCGGCCGGCTGGAGATCGACTACGCCATCGAGATCGACCACGCCCTGGCCGGGCGCAACGCCTTTCGCATCTCGGTACGCGAGGCGCAGCACGGCGGGCTGAAGCAGTAAGCGACCCGGGGACCGGCATTTTGCCGGTCCTCTTTGTATAGGAGGTGCCTCATGGACCTGATCGTCCCATACTGCGACCGGGCCGCCCGGCTGCTGCGCGGGGCGGCGGGGCTGGACGGCGGGACCCCTGTCCCCCTGCGGCGGCGGGAGGGCGTCCTCCTCTCCGCCCTCGCGCGCCGCTGCGCCGCCCGGACGGCGGAGGACGCAGCCCGCCTCGCCGCGCGCTGGGCATCGGACATCGCCCCGCAGGCGGCGGACTGGGCGGAGGTCTCCGCCCGGGAGGGGATGGTGGCCTTCGCCTTCCACGATGGCGGCTGGCGCACCCTGCGCGACGCCCTCGCCGCGCCGCCCTGGCTGGAGGGGACGGCGGACTTCTCCCCCCTCTGGCCCGGCCTCTCCCCCGCGGTGCGCGCCCGGCGGGACGGGAGCAGCCCCGTCTTCACCGTCTCTTACGCCCACCGCCGCTGCCGCGAGGCGGCCGGAGGGGCAGGAGGGGGGACCGCTCTCCCCCCCGCCCTGCTCTGGCAGCTCGCGCAGGGG
>CASDSM010000005.1 GCA_949283375.1 uncultured Eubacteriales bacterium
GATGATTTTCGACCGTCATGCAAATTTGAAATACAAGTACGGCAGTCGACATTTCTGGTGCCGCGGCTACTATGTAGACACGGTAGGGAAGAACAAGAAGGCGATTGAGGAGTATATTCGCAATCAGTTAGTAGAAGATGAGCGGCGTAGTCCACCACCCGGACGACCGGCTGTCCCGCCAGGGTCTGGGGCGGCGTCTCCCGCAGGGCGGACATGATCCGGCCCATCCGGTCCATCCCCTCCGCGCCCTCGAAGGTGAAGCTCTCCAGCCGGTTCTGATAGCAGCCGTGCTCCCGGCAGAGGGCGCGCATCCCTTCCATCAGGGTCATCCCCTGCGCCCGGTACCAGGCGGTCATCTCGCAGGCGAGCATGCTGGCGTTGACGGCGTCCTTGTCGCGCACATGTCCGCCGGAGAGATAGCCATAGCTCTCCTCAAAGCCGAAGATGTACCGGCCCGCCTCCCCGGCGGCCTCCAGCAGGCCGATCTGCTCGCCGATGAACTTGAAGCCGGTGAGCACCCGGCGCAGCTCCACCCCGTATTTCGCGGCCACGGCGTCCGCCATGTCGGTGGAGACGATGGTGGTCACCGCCACCGGGCGGTCGGGCATGGTCCCCGCCTCCAGACGGCGGCGGCAGATGTAGTCCAGCAGGAGGACGCCCATCTCGTTGCCGGAGATCAGGGCGTAGCCATCCCCGTCCGGCACGGCCACCCCCATCCGGTCGCAGTCTGGGTCGGTGCCGAGCAGGAGGTCGGGGCGGACGGTCCCGCACAGGGCCAGTCCCCGCTCCATCGCCTCCCGAATCTCCGGGTTGGGGTAGGGACAGGTGGGAAAGTGGCCGTCCGGCTTCTCCTGCTCGGGGACCACAGTGACGTCAGAGATGCCGATGCGGCGCAAAATCTTGGTCACGCACTCCAGCCCGGAGCCGTTGAGGGGGGTGTAGACCACCTTGAGGTCCAGCTTGCCCCCGCCGGAGACGCTCTGTGCCTGGACGGCGTCCAGGAAGGCCTCCAGGCAGTCCTCCCCGATATAGCGGATGGTCCCGGCGGCAAGCCCCTCCTCCAGCGTGGTGAGCTGCACGCCGTCAAAGACGTCCACCCGGTCGATCTCGGCCAGGACCGCCGCCGCCACCTCCAGGGTGATCTGGCAGCCGTCCGCCCCGTAGACCTTGTAGCCGTTGTACTTGGCGGGGTTGTGGCTGGCGGTGATGCAGATGCCCGCGCCGCAGCCCAGATAGCGCACCGCCCAGCTCAGGGCGGGGGTGGGCTCCAGCCGGGGGTAGAGCCAGGCGGTGATGCCGTTGCCGGCGAGCACCCGGGCCGCCTCCCGCGCGAAGAGGTCACTCTTGATGCGGCTGTCATAGGCGATGGCCACCGACTGGGGCAGGCCGCTCCCCTTCAGATAGCTGCACAGCCCCTGGGTGGCCTTACGGACCACATAGAGGTTCATCCGGTTGCTGCCCGCGCCGAGGACGCCGCGCAGCCCCCGGTGCCGAAGGCCAGCTCCCGGTAAAAGCGGTCTTCGATCTCCGCCCCGTCCGTCTCCGGGGAGAGGGCGGCGAGCTCGCACACCAGGTCGGAGTCCTCCACAGCCCGGTCCCTCCAGCGGTAAAAATGTTCTCTTGTTGCCATAGTGACGCTCCTTTCTAAAGTAATCGGGTGGACAATGTACTTAACTATATCGACTTTATGGGGAAATTAGTTTGAAAACAGGAAATTTGGCGGCAAAAATCCCACTCATCGAAAAAGCAAGAGACTCTTGACGGATATGCCGGTCTGCTACTATAATATTTTTTAAGTAAATCTGCTGTTGAGGTGACCTATGGAAAAGAAGGTAAGAATGTCCGACATCGCCAAGCGTCTGGGGGTCAGCACGGTGACCATCTCCAAGGCGCTGGCCGGGAAGGACGGCGTGAGTGAGGAGACGCGGCGAAAGATCCAGAAACTGGCAGCGGAGATGGGCTATCGCGCCAAGCCGTCCGCGGTATCCGAGACAGAGGGAGAGACGGTGGGCATCCTGATTGCCGAGCGCTTCCTCTCCAAGGAGCAGTCCTTCTATTTCGCCCTCTACGAGCGGGTGCTCGCCAGTCTGCGGCACTGCAATATGTTCGGCATCCTCGAGCCGGTGCTCTGGGAGGATGAGGAGGGGCACCAGGTCCCCCGCACGATCCAGAACGACCGGGTCAAGGCGCTGATCCTCATCGGCTCCTTCGACACCGGGTATCTGGATTTTATCCAGAGCATGGGCCTTCCGGTGGTGCAGCTGGACGCCTACGACGCGAAGTGCCGGATGGACACGGTGATTTCCGACGGCTACTACGGCATGTACCGGATGACGAACTACCTCATCCGGAAGGGACACCGGCAGATCGCCTACCTGGGCCGGGTGGGGGCCACCAGCAGCATCACCGACCGGTATTTCGGCTACTGCCGCGCCCTGCAGGAGTACGGCCTTCCATACCGGGAGGAGTGGGTGCTCCCCGACCGGGACGAGCAGGGCTATTTCACCATCGAGCTGCCCCAGCGGATGCCGACCGCCTTTGTCTGCAACTGCGACATGGTGGCCTATCAGCTGATCCGCCTGCTCAACGAGAAGGGCTACCGCGTCCCGGAGGATGTGTCGGTGGTGGCCTTCGACGACTTCCTCTTTTCCAACCTGGCCAATCCCCCCATCACCACCTACGCGGTGGATATGGACGCGATGGCCCGCGCCTGCGTGAACCAGCTCCGCGCGCGCTGGGCTGAGCCGGACCGGGAGGTCTCCTTCCGCGTCGTGACCGGCTTTCTCCGGGAAAAGGAGAGCGTGCGTGAAATCTGAGCCGGGACAGTCCGGACAACACGCGCAGCAGGAACCTGCCGCAAGGCCCAGACATACAGTTCCATACGAGTACATACGAGGCCGGAGCAGTCTATGCTCCGGCTTTTTTTGCGCGTCTTTCTACCGCTCCGCCCCCGCCTGCGCCCGGAATGCGCGGGGCGAGAGGCCACAGTGCCGCCGGAACATCGCGCTGAAATAGGACTCGTTCGGATACCCCACCCGGAGGCCCACCTTTTTGATGGGCATACGGGTGGCGGAGAGCAGGCGTTTGGCCTCCTCCAGCCGGACAGAGATGAGATAATTGCCCGGCGTCATCCCATAGCAGGCGCAGAAGGCGCGGCAGAGGTGCTACTTGCTCACCCCCACCCGCGCGGCGAGCTGGTCGAGCGAGAGTGGGGAGCCGTATTCGGCCTCTATGATCTCCCGCGCCTGGCGCACTTTGGCCCCCTCCTGCGCGCCGGTCGGAACAAACGCCTGGCTGTCCTGTCTCAATCCTGTCCCCTCCCCGAACGCCGGCGGCTGAGCGCCCGGCTGTCTTGTCACTTTATCTGTTAAGTAAATAGTATCACATATTAAACTAATGTGTCAAATGAAACCTGCGCCCCGATTCTGCAATTTTGCACAAAATCAGGGAGCGATAATTGTACAATCCGTAGAAATACCCAAAACAGCAAGATACAAAAAGTATTTCTCGTATTTCTAATTGATTTCTGCCTAACTGGACCGTATAATCTGAATTAGCTTATTAAGCAAAAAATTACCTAAAAGGAGGAGAAAAAATGAAAAAGTTAATCAGCATCCTTCTGGCCCTCCTGATGGTCCTCTCTCTGGCCGCCTGCGGCAACAGCGGCGAGACGGCGGACGGCGGGGCGGCCCAGGACGGCGGAGCGTCTGACGGCGCCTCCGGCGACGGCGCAGCGAGCGAGCTGCCCTCCATCAACGACATCACCCTGGGTGAGGACTACACCGACATCACCGCCGAGATCAAGATCCTCACCAACCGGACCGACATCATCGACACCGTCTATGCCGGTTATACCCAGCAGTTCATGGAGCTCTACCCCAACATCACCGTGACCTATGAGGGGATCACCGACTATGAGGAGTCGCTGACCCTCCGCCTGAAGACCGGCGACTGGGGCGACATCTGCTTCATCCCCACCAGCGTCTCCAAGGACCAGATGCCCAACTACTTCATCTCCTTCGGCAGCTATGAGGAGCTGGACCCCATCTACAACTTCATCTCCGACAAGAGCTTTGAGGGTCAGGTCTACGGCATCGCCAACGGCGGCACGGCGGACGGCGTGCTGTACAACAAGGCGGTCTGGGAGGCCGCCGGCATCACCGAGATGCCCGGCACCCCGGAGGAGTTCCTGGAGGATCTGCAGACCATCAAGGACAACACCGACGCCATCCCCCTCTACACCAACTTCGCCGCCGGCTGGACCATGGGCGCCTGGGACGCCTACATCTGGGTGGCCGCGACCGGTGACCCCGACTTCCACAGCAACATCGTCCACATGGCCAACCCCTTCTCCGACCGGGGCGACCAGACCGGCCCCTACGCCGTGTACTACACCCTGTATGAGGCGGTTTCCCGCGGTCTGATCGAAGACGACCCGATGAGCACCGACTGGGAGTCCAGCAAGGGCCGGATGAACAACGGCGAGATCGCCACCATGGTCCTGGGCAGCTGGGCTGTGAACCAGGTGCGCGATGCCGGCCCGAACGAGGACGACATCGGCTACATGCCCTTCCCCATCACGGTCGACGGCCAGCGCTATGCCGGCTCCGGCGGCAACTATGCCTACGGCATCAACTGCAAGGCCACGACTGACAACCAGATCGCTTCCATGCTCTATGTGAAGTGGCTGGTGGAGGAGTCCCCCATGTTTGAGGACGAGGGCTCCATCCCCGCTCTGAAGTCCGCCCCCATGCCCGACGTGCTCGAGGCGTTTGACGGCGTCATCCTGATGAGCAACAACCCCGCCCCCGAGGGGGAGGAGACCCTCTTTGACGACGTGAACCTTGAGAGCGAGGTGGGCCTGAACGCTGACGACTATCCCGACGCCTACATCGTGGAGGCCGCCCTCACCGGCTCCCAGACGCTCGACGAGATCATGGACGACTGGAACGCCAAGTGGTCCAGCGCCCAGGAGACCCTCGGCGTGGAAGTGAATCAGTAATTCAGGTCCAGAGAGAACGAGAAAAGCCCTGAATCATTGTTTTCCCAGAGCAGGCGGCCGTTTCGGCGGTCGCCTGCCGCTCTATCAGACAGATACCTACGGGAGGTGTAACCAGTGAAATCCGGGTCTATGGCTGCGTCCGGCAGCAAACGCAGCTTTATCCAGTTCCTGCGCGACGGGAAGACCCAGCGCGCGCTCACCATCGTGCTCTTCCTGCTCATCCCGCTCGTCCTGCTCATCGGCTTTACCTATCTGCCCTTCGCCGAGATGGTCCGCTTCAGCTTCTATAACCGCGACTATCTGAGCGAGGGCACCTTCGTCGGCCTGAAGAACTATGTGGAGGTCTTCAGCCGCACCGAGATCTTCGGGACCCTGCTGGTCTCGCTGTACTACATGGGCGGCGCGGTGGTCCAGCTCTTCCTAGCCCTGTTCTTCGCGTCCATGATGGTCTTCAAGGCCAAGGGCTCGGCCATCTACAAGGCGTGCATGTTCTTCCCCTATCTGATCGGCGGCATCGCCGTCGGCTTCATCTTCAAGTTCTTCTACGCCCACGGCTATGTGCTTGACACCCTGCTCGGCCTCTTCGGCATCGCGCTGGAGGACTGCCCCCTCTGGCTCCAGGACACCAAGATCAACAACATCGCCCTGGTGGCCACCTCGGTCTGGCGCTATACCGGCCAGAACATGGTGATGTTCCTGGGCGCGATGATGTCGGTGGACAGCGACCTCTATGAGGCGGCCAGCCTGGACGGCGCCACCCGCTGGCAGCAGTTCAAGTACATCATCCTGCCCTCCATCAAGACCATCATCGTGCTCAACCTGATCCTCTCCTTCAGCGGCTCCCTCTCCGCCTTCGAGCCGCCCTACGTCATCACCAACGGCATGATGGGCACCGGCACCTACTTCGTCATCATGAACCGCCTGGCCCATGAGAACCAGAAGGTGGGCCTGGCCTGCGCGATGGCGGTGGTCCTGCTGGGCATCATCGTCCTGTGTACCGTGGCACAGAACCTCTTCTTCGACTATGTCTTCAAGGACACCCGGGAAGAGGCGGCGGCCAAGCGGGCGGCCAAACGGCAAAAGCGCCTGGCGGCCGCCGGGAAATGAGAGGAGGAACAGCTATGGGAAAGATGAAAGAGATGACGCTGGGGGATATCCTCTTCAATATCGTCCAGTATGTCATGCTGATCGGCGGCTCCATCATTGCCCTCCTCCCGGTCTGCGTCTGCGTGTTCACCGCCTTTAAGACGAACGAGGAGTATCAGGCCACCTCCGTGCTCGACCTGCCCGAGTCCTTCGGCTATGTGACCAACTTCATTGAGGCGTTCAATAAGGCGAACATGCTCCAAGGCTTCCTGAACACCGGGCTGGTGCTCATCGTGGTGCTGCTGCTGTCGGTGATGTTCAGCTCGATGACCGCCTACGTCCTCAACCGCTTCACCTTCCCGGGGAACAACCTGATCCGGCAGCTCTTCATGTTCGCCTCCCTCATCCCCGGCATCGCCACCCAGGTCACCGTCTATCAGATCATGTTCAACCTGGGCCTCATCAACCACCTCTACGGCTATGTGATCGTCCTGTGCGGGACGGACATCATCTCCATCTATATCTTCCTGCAGTTCTTTGAGAACCTGCCCAAGAGCCTGGACGAGAGCGCCATTCTGGACGGGTGCAGTTATATGGGAGTCTTCTTCAAAATCCTCTTCCCCCTGCTCAAGCCCGCCATTGTGACCAGCTGCGTCCTCAAGGGCGTGAGCATCTACAACGAGTACTACATGTCCAACCTCTATCTCCAGCTCCCCGAGCTGAAGACCATCTCGGTGGCCCTCTATGTGTTCACCGGTCCCTACGGCAGCCAGTACAACTACATCTGTGCCGGCGTGCTCATCACCATCCTGCCCATCCTGGTCCTCTTCCTGGTCTGCCAGAAGCAGATCTACGGCGGCATGGCGGCAGGCGCGGTGAAGGGATAAAAACGCTCTGCGCCCAAGGCATCTGACCGGCCCCGCCCCCTTTCAGGGGGGGCGGGGACCGTAAACTCCGGCAAATCCCTGCATTTGCTTGGAAAAACTTAAATTTGAAAACAAAGGATGGATCTCCTATGAAACAGATCAAGCTCCTCTGCCCCAGCCTGCCCAACATCCCCTGGCAGGACAAGCCCGCCGGCTGCACCGCTCCGGTCTGGCGCTATCAGGAAAACCCCATCATCCACCGCAATCCGGTCCCCGGCGTCGCCCGCATCTTCAACAGCGCCGTCGTCCCCTATGAGGGCGGGTTCATCGGCGTGTTCCGCGGCGAGCAGATCAACGGCATCCCCTACCTCTATCTCGGCCGCAGCGCGGACGCCATCCACTGGACCTTCGATCCGGAGAAGATCGCCCTGGTGGACGGCGAGGGCAAGTCCTTCCTCCCCCCCTACGCCTATGACCCCCGCCTGATCGAGATCGACGGGGTGTACTACATCGTCTGGTGCCAGGACGCCTACGGCGCGGCCCTCGGCATGGCCAAAACCACCGATTTCAAGACCTTCACCCGTCTGGAGAACCCCTTCCTCCCCTTCAACCGCAACGGCGTCCTCTTCCCCCGGAAGGTGGACGGCAAGTTTCTCCTCCTCTCCCGGCCCAGCGACAGCGGCCACACCCCCTTCGGGGACATCTACCTCTCCGAGAGCCGGGACATGGAGTATTGGGGCCATCACCGCCATGTGATGGGCAAAGCCTCGGAGTGGTGGGAGAATGTGAAGATCGGCGGTGGGGCCGCCCCCATCGAGACGAGCGAGGGCTGGCTGCTCATCTACCACGGCGTGACCGGCACCTGCAACGGCTTTGTCTACAGCATCGGCGGGGCCATCCTGGACCGGGACGAGCCCAGCCGGGTGAAGTACCGCTGCGGCAACTTCCTGCTCACCCCGGAGGAGTGGTATGAGGAGCGGGGCTTCACGTCCAACGTCTGCTTCCCCTGCGCCTCCCTCCAGGACGGGGACACCGGGCGGATCGCCATCTACTACGGCGCGGCGGACACCTATGTGGCGCTGGCCTTCACCGACGTGGAGACCGTCGTGAACTATATCATCGAGCACGACACCGCCGGCGCATCGGACCACGAGGAGGGCCGGCGCTGAGCCGGACCGATCCGGAAGACAGGGAGGAGAGGACATGCTGCAAGAGGAAGCGCGGCGGATGCTGGAGGAGCGGCTGATCCCGTTCTGGCTGTCGCTGCGGGACGATACTCACGGCGGATTCTACGGCTATCTGGACTTTGACCTGCGTCTGGACCGGCGGGCGGAGAAGGGGTGCATCCTCAACAACAGGATCCTCTGGTTCTTCTCCCGCTGCGCCAGCCAGCTCGGCCGGGCGGACTGCCTGGCCGCGGCGGAGCACGCCTACCGCTTTCTGACCGGGCGGTGCATCGACCAGATCAATGGCGGCCTGTTCTGGAGCGTGACCTATGACGGGGTCCCGCTGGACACCACCAAGCACACCTACAACCAGGCGTTTGCCATCTACGCCCTGGCCGCCTATTACGAGGCATCGGGGGACGAGCGCGCGCTCGCCCTGGCCCGGGGACTGTTTTACCTCATCGAGACCCGCTGCCGGGACACGGGGGGCTATCTGGAGGCCTTTGACCAGCGCTTTCACCCGGCGGAGAACGAGAAGCTCTCGGAAAACGGCGTCCTCGCCCAGCGCACGATGAACACCCTCCTGCACGTCTTTGAGGGCTATGCCGGCCTCTATCAGGCCTGCGGGGACGCGCAGGTGAAGCGGGCGATGGTGGAGATCCTGACCATCTACCGAAAGAAGATCTACAACCCCGCCCTCCGCCGTCAGGAGGTGTTCTTCGACCGGGACTACCACCCCCTGATCGACCTGCACAGCTACGGACACGACATCGAGTCGAGCTGGCTGATCGACTGGGGCTGCTCCCTGCTGGGAGAGCCGGAGCTGGAGCGGGAGATCGGGGCGATTGACCAGGAGATGGCCCACGAGATCCTCCGCCGGGCCTATGCGAACGGCTCGGTGATGAACGAGCGGGAGCGCGGGGTGGACAACACCACCCGCGTCTGGTGGGTCCAGGCGGAGGCGGTGCTCGGCTTCCTGAACGCATGGGAGAAGGAGCCGGACTGCGGCGCCTTCCGCGAGGCCGCCGGGACGGTCTGGCGCTACATCAACACCACCCTGGTGGACCCCCGGCCGGGGAGCGAGTGGTACTGGGAGGTGGACGAGCACGGCGTCCCCTCCAGCCGAAAGCCCATCGTGGAGCCGTGGAAGTGCCCCTACCACAACGGACGTCTCTGTCTGGAGATCTTAAGGAGGAAGTTCTGATGCTGCATGACGCCTATTACCGCCAGCTCGAGCGGCAGGAGCGGCTGCTCAACCGCCGCAACCAGCCCACCGACTTCTATAACGGCATCTACACCCGCTGGGAGCACCCGGTGCTCACCCGGGAGCATATCCCCCTCGCCTGGCGCTACGACCTCGACCCGAAGCGAAACCCCTACTTCATGGAGCGCCTCGGGGTGAACGCCGTGATGAACAGCGGCGCCATCGAGCTGGATGGGAAGTTTTATCTGGTCGCCCGCATCGAGGGCAACGACCGCAAGAGCTTCTTCGGCGTGGCGGAGAGCGAGAGCCCGGTGGACGGCTTCCGGTTCTGGGAGCGTCCGGTGGAGCTGCCGGACACCTGCCCGGAGGAGACCAACGTCTACGACATGCGCCTGACCCGCCACGAGGACGGGTGGATCTACGGCGTGTTCTGCTCGGAGAGCAAGGACCAAAAGAACCCCGACCTCTCCGCCGCCGTGGCCGCCGCAGGCATCATCCGGACCCGCGACCTGAAGACCTGGGAGCGCCTGCCCAACCTCACCACCCTGCGCAGCCCCCAGCAGCGGAACGTGGACCTGCTGCCGGAGTTTGTGGACGGCAAGTACGCCTTCTTCACCCGGCCGATGGACGACTTTATCGAGACCGGCTCGGGCGGCGGCATCGGCTTCGGCCTGTGTGATGACATCACCCACCCGGTGATCGACGAGGAGATCATCACCAGCCCCCGGCGGTATCACACCATCACCGAGGCGAAGAACGGCGAGGGTGCGCCCCCCATCAAGACCCGCCGCGGCTGGCTCCACATCGCCCACGGGGTGCGCAACACGGCGGCGGGGCTGCGCTATGTGATCTACGCCTATGTCACCGACCTGAAGGAGCCGTGGAAGGTAATCGCGGAGCCCTCCGGCTATCTCATCGCCCCTCTGGGCTGGGAGCGCGTGGGGGACGTGTCCAACGTGGTCTTCACCAACGGGGCGATCGCCCGGGACAACGGGGAGCTCTACATCTACTACGCCGCGAGCGACACCCGGATGCATGTGGCCTCCACCACAGTGGACCGCCTACTGGACTACGCCTTCCACACCCCGTCCGACCCCCTGCGCAGCCGGGACTGCGTGGCCCAGCGCTGCGCGCTGATCGAGCGCAATCTGGCCTATCTGAACGGCCTTGGCCGCTGAGCGGCGGGAGGACGTTGAGATGCTGAAGCTGAGCGGCATTTTTACCAGTCATATGGTCCTCCAGCGGCACAAGTCGGTCCCCGTCTGGGGGACGGCGGCGCCGGGGGCGCAGGTGACGGTCACCCTCGCCGGGCAGAGCGCCCGGGCGGAGGCGGACGGGGCGGGACGGTGGCGCGCCGTCCTCCCCTCGATGGAGGCGGGCGGCCCCCACACCCTCACGGCGGCGTGCGGCCCAGAGCGTCTGACCTGCGAGGACGTGATGCTGGGAGAGGTCTGGCTCGCCGGGGGACAGAGCAATATGGAGATGCCCCTCCGGGAGGCCCGCGGCGGAAAGCTGGCGGCGGCCCGGAGCGGCGGCGAGACGGTCCGCTTCTATCCGGTCCCCCGGCGGGCGGTCCCGGACGGGGAGCCGCTCGTTCCGGCGGCGGACGGCTGGCAGGTCTGCACCCCGGAGACCAGCGGGGAGATGAGCGCCGTGGCCTACTTCTTCGCCCGGCAGATCGCCCGGACCCAGCGGGTCGCGGTGGGCGTGATCCTCTGCTGCTGGGGCGGCACCTCCGTCTCCTGCTGGATGAGCCGGGCCCGGCTGGAGGAGACCCGGGCGGGCCAGCGCTATCTGGACGGCTACGCCGCCCTGGTGGGAGATAAGACAGAGGAGGACTACCGGCGGGAGATGGCCGCCTACGACGCCGAACATCAGGCCTGGTGCGCCCGGATGGACGCCGAGCGGGCGAAACATCCCCGGGCGACCTGGGAGGTACTCAACCGGCTCTGCGGTCCCTGTCCCTGGCCCCAGCCGGCGGGGCCCAGCTCCCCCTTCCGCCCGGCGGGACTCTATGAGTCCATGCTGCACCCGGTCTGCCCCTACGGGCTGCGGGGCTTCCTCTACTACCAGGGAGAGGAGGACTGCGAGGCGCATTTTGACACCTACGCCCAGATGATGACCTCCCTCATCGACCAGTGGCGCTCGGACTGGGGGGAGGACACCCTGCCCTTCCTCTTTGTCCAGCTGCCGATGTACGTCTCCCGCGAGTGCTATCAGGCCCATCTGGACGACAGGCACTGGCCCTATCTCCGCGACGAGCAGAAGAAGGTAAGCCGCACGGTGGCCAACACCGCCATGGCGGTGCTCACCGACTGCGGGGAGTTTGACAACGTCCACCCCCTGGACAAGGAGACGGTGGGGAACCGCCTCGCCCTGCTCGCCCGGCAGAAGGTGTACGGCGAGCCGGTGCTGGGGGAGGCCCCCCAGATGGAGCGGGTCCAGGCCACGCCGGGCGGGCGGATGGAGGTCCGCTTCTCCCACACCGGAGGCAGCCTGACCGTGCGCGGGGACGCGCTGGAGGGCTTTGAGCTGGCCGGGGCGGACGGGGTCTATCACCCCGCCCGTGGGACGGTCCAGCTCGACACGGTCACCCTCTGGTCGGAGGCGGTGCCCCAGCCGGAGACGGTGCGCTACGCCTGGTTCAACTACGGACCGGCCAACCTCTACAGCGCCGCCGGGCTGGCCGCAGTCCCCTTCCGGACGGATCATCAGCCGGTGCGCTGAGGAGGGCAGCCCATGACCAGCCTGATCTTTGGGGTGATCTGCCTCTATTTTGCCGTCACCATCCTGCGCCTGCCGGAGGAGCGGTTCCGCTCGGAGCTGGACCAGCTCACCCGGCGGGAGCACGGCCCCCGGTACTACCGGGCGATGCGCTCGCTGATCTGGCTGGTGGGCTTTACCGGGGCGGCGATTTTGCTGCTGCGCTTTTTCTGAGGAGGGCAGAACCATGACAAAACTGAAAATCGACAGCCCCTTTTTCCGCTGGATGGGGCGGCTGGGGGATGTGGCGGTGCTGAATCTGCTCTGGCTGCTGGCAAGCCTCCCGGTGGTGACCCTGGGGGCCTCCACCGCCGCGCTCTACCATGTGGCCAGAAAGATGGCCCTTGGGGAGCCCTGCCGGGTCGGCCACGACTTTGTCCGCGGCCTGCGGCAAAACGGAAAGCAGGGCACCGCGGTCTGGCTGCTCCTGCTGGCCGGGGGCGCGCTGGCGGTGGCAGACCTGATGATCGGACTGCACACCCCGGGCTCCTTCGGGAGCCTCTGCCGGGGGATCGGGCTGGTGCTCTGCGCGCTCTGGCTGGTCCTCTTCGTCCACCTCTTCCCCCTGATGGCCCGGTATGACTACCCCCTCCGCCAGCTCTTTGCCACCGCCCTGGCCCTGGGAGTGCGCAAGCTCTCCATCACCCTGACGGGGCTGCTGCTGATCGGCTGGTTCCCCCTGCTGATGGTGGAGAGCGTGGAGGTGGCGGTCTACCTCTTCCCCTTCTGGCTGCTGCTGGGGGGTGGAGTGACGGCGCTGGTGGTGTCCACCCTCTATGCCCCGGTGTTCCAGCAGCTTGAGTGTGAGAAGGAGGAGCGCTGAGATGCCCATTCTGAAATTAAAGCCCGCCTGCAAGAGCTATCTCTGGGGCGGGGACCGGCTGAAGGCCGAATACCACAAGGATTGCCCCCAGACCCCCCTGGCCGAGACTTGGGAGCTCTCCTGCCACCCGGATGGCCCGTCTGAGATCGTGAACGGCACCTTCGCCGGGCGCACCCTGCGCGAGTACATCGCCGCGATGGGCAAGCGGGTGCTGGGGAGCAACTGCCAGGTCTTTGGGGAGTTTCCCATCCTCATCAAATTCATCGACGCGAGGGACAACCTCTCCATCCAGGTCCACCCGAACAATATGGACGCCCTGGAGCAGGAGCACCAGTACGGCAAGACCGAGATGTGGTACGTCCTGGAGGCGGAGCCGGACGCCTTCCTCTACTACGGCTTCCAGAAGAAGATCAGCCGGGAGGAGTTCCGCCGGCGGATCGCGGAGAACACCCTGACCGAGGTGCTCAACGCCGTGCCCGTCCACAAGGGAGACCTCTTCTACATTCCCGCCGGGACCCTCCACGCCATCTGCAAGGGGATCGTCATCGCGGAGATCCAGCAGAGCTCCAACGTGACCTACCGGGTCTATGACTACGGCCGGGTGGGGGCGGACGGACAGCCCCGCGCCCTCCATGTGGACCAGGCGGTGGAGGTCACCAAGCTGGAGCCGCCCCGGACCAGCTACAACTTCGGCGGCCATCTGGCCCGGAGCGCCTACTTCACCGTGGACGTGCTGGAGGGGGCGCAGACGGTGCTCTGCGACGAGGAGTCCTTCCTCTCCCTGCTGGTGCTGGAGGGAGAGGGCGCGGTCTCCTGCGAGGGAGAGCAGGTCGCCTGCCGGAAGGGGGACAGTCTCTTCGTCCCGGCGGACTCCGGCCTGTGCGCCCTCGAGGGGGACCTCCGGGTGCTCGCCACCCGGGTGGGCACCATATGACCGCAAAGACCGGCGTGGGCTATGAGACCGAGGCGGACCGCGTCCGCCGCCGCCTGCGGGAGACCCTGAATCCCCGGGAGCGGGCCGCCCACTGGTGGAGTTACCACCGGCGGCACGTCCTGATCGCCGCCCTCCTCCTGCTCCTCGCCCTCGGGGTCTGGCTGCGCAGCAGCGCCGTGGTCCCGGCGGACTACTCGGTGGCCTGGGTGGGGCGGGAGCCTCTGGAGGAGGAGACCGCCCGGCAGATCGCCCAGGCCCTCGCCGGGTACGGAGAGGACATCAACGGGGACGGCACGGTCCATGTGGAGGTGCACCAGATCACCCTTGATCTGGAGAACCTGCTCGACCACGGCGTGCAGGGCCAGCAGGCCTACGGCGCGGTGATGGCGCTGGAGGCGGACCTCAGCACGTTTCAGAGCGGGCTCTTTCTCACCGACGACCCCGCCGCCCTGCAGGCGTACACCGGCGCCCTCCTCTATCTGGACGGCAGCGAGCCGCCGGAGGGGGCTGAGGACTGGGAACGCATGGCGGTCTCCTGGGCCGAGCTCCCCATCGCGCAGGCCGCCCCGGAGGGGGAGGGCCTCTATCTCGCCTGCCGGGGCTGCTGGCAGGCGGAACAGGAGAAGCGCTTCGGCCAGAGCTGGGCGCTCTGGCAAAAACTATTACAAGAATAGGCAAAAACCGCTGTCCGGGAAACAGACAGCGGCTTTTGCGCACGGAGGGCACAACGATGAATCTTTTTTATGACGATCAGCATCAGGTGTTCAAGCTGGACACCCCCCACACCAGCTATCTCATGGCCCTGGCCGACGGGAAGTGGCTGGGCCATGTCTACTACGGTCCCCGGCTGGAGGGCACCGACGTGGCCTGGGCCCTCGCGCTGGGCACCCGCCCCTTCACCCCGGAGGTCCTCCCCAACGAGCAGGCCAGCTTCTTTGACTGCTATCCGCAGGAGTACCCCGCCGCGAACGCCGGAGACTTCCGGGAGGCCTGCCTGGGTGTGCGGACGGAGGCGGGCCAGCGGGACTGCCTCCCGGCCTATGTGGGCCACGCCTTCCTGCCGGGCAAGCCGGCGCTGGAGGGCCTCCCCGCCACCTCCGGTGGCCCGGAGGACTGCAACACCCTGCAGATCACCCTGGAGGACTGCCGGACCGGCGTCCGGGCAGAGCTCTGCTACACCGCCTTCACCCATCTGGACATCATCGCCCGCAGCGCCCGGGTGATAAACGCCGGTTCCGGTCCGCTCTGGCTGGACCGCGCCCTCTCCGCCTGTCTCTCCCTTCCCTATGAGGGGCAGCGGCTGCTCACCCTCCAGGGCTCCTGGGCGCGGGAGGGGCAGATGCAACTGGCGGAGATCGGCCACGGGGAGCAGGGGGTCTTCTCCACCCGAGGGATCAGCAGCCATCAGGCCCAGCCCTTCCTCGCCCTCACCAGCCCGGACGTCACCCAGGAGCGGGGAGAGGTCTGGGGAATGCATCTGGTCTACTCCGGGAGCTTCCTCGCCCGCGTCCAGCGGGACCAGCACGACGGCCTGCGCGCGGTGATCGGCATCCACCCGCAGGACTTCTGCTGGCGTCTGGAGCCGGGGGAGGCCTTCCAGGTCCCGGAGGCGGTGCTGGTCCATTCCGGCGAGGGGCTGGGGCGGATGACCCGCACCCTGCACGACCTCTACCGCGGCCACCTCATCCGGGAGCCCTACCGGCAGCGCCCGGTGCTCATCAACAACTGGGAGGCCACCTACTTCGACTTTGACGAGGCGCGGCTGCTGAAGATCGCCCGGCAGGCCGCCGCCCTCGGCGTCGAGCTCTTTGTGCTCGACGACGGCTGGTTCGGCGAGCGCCACACCGACAGCGGCAGCCTGGGCGACTGGGAGGTCAACCGGCGCAAGCTCCCCCACGGTCTGGACGGGCTGGCGGAGGAGATCAAAGCGCTGGGGATGCAGTTCGGCCTCTGGATGGAGCCGGAGATGGTCTCCCCCGACTCCGAGCTCTACCGCCGTCACCCGGACTGGGCGATCCAGACCGCCTCCCGTCTTCCCCTGCGCTGCCGGGACCAGTATGTGCTCGACCTGGGCCGTCCGGAGGTGGAGGAATACGTCTGGGCGCAGATTTCCAATATCCTGCACAGCGCAGACATCACCTATCTGAAATGGGACATGAACCGCCCCCTCACCGACCTGGGGAGCGCCGCCCTCCCGCCGGACCGGCAGGGGGAGGTGGCCCACCGCTATCTCCTCGCCCTCTACCGCCTCCAGCGTCGGCTGGTGGAGACCTTCCCCCACCTGCTGCTGGAGAACTGCTGCAGCGGCGGCGGGCGGTTCGACCCGGGAATGCTGGCCTACAGCCCCCAGATCTGGGCCTCGGACGACACCGACGCCGTCGAGCGGCTCTCCATCCAGGAGGGGACGGCGATGCTCTATCCCCTCTCCTGCATCGGGGCCCACGTCTCCGACTGCCCCAACCATCTGGTCGGGCGCAATACCCCCTTTGACACCCGGGCCGCGGTCGCCATGGCGGGGACCTTCGGCTATGAGCTGGATGTGACGCGCATCCCGGAGGAGGAGCGGCGGCAGATCCCCGGCCAGATCGCCCGGTACAGGGCCCAGCACGCCCTGCTCCAGCGGGGGGACTATTACCGCCTCGCCTCCGCCCGTGATGGAGGATTGGACGCCTGGATGGTGGCGGAAAAGGACGGCTCCCGGGCCCTGGTCACCCTGGTCCGGGTCCTCTGCCGTCCCAACCGGCGGCGCAGGCTGGTCCGCCTCCATGGTCTGGACCCCGCCGGGTGTTATGAGGACGTGGCCACCGGCCGCCGCTACGGCGGGGACGCGCTGATGCAGATCGGTCTGCCCGTTGACCTGCCGGAGGCGGATTTTCAGGCCCGTCAGGTGGAGCTGCGGCGGGTCGAGGTAAAATAACAGCCCGTTCCGGCAGACGCGCACGGGGACGCTCGGGCGCGTTCCGCATCCCGATGCGGAGCCCTTCGGGCCAAACTCGGCGAGACCTTTTTCGACACGCAGAACGTGCCGGAGCCTGCGCTCCGGCACGTTCCAGCGTGTCAAAAAAGTCTTTTGCCACGCTGAGTCCGTTTTTGAAACTTCATAAAAGTTCCAAAAACGGTTTTGACTGCACGCAAAGGGGGCCCTTTGCCACCTTCTCCGCACCCCCGCGGCTCTATCGTGGAAGTCTCAGCGTAGTTTTTCGACAGTCTGAGAATGTGCCGCTCTGGAAGGCTGCGCCTTTATGACGGCACCCCACCTCAGTCCTGTCCGGTCTCCACCCTTCGCGTCTGACAATACCCAAAGGGGATCGAACACCTGCCGCCTGTGGGCGGCCCTTTCCGGCGCTTTTTGGCGTTCGCTCATTGGTGGGCGTCAGTCCACCTGCTTCGCAAACGCCCAAAATCCCTCGAAAATGCCTCGCCCACAGGTGCTTCGCAGTCAGGGCAGAGGTTCGATCCCCTTTGGGTATGGCCGGAAAGGGATGGGACAGTGGAGTTTCTGGGGCGGAATGATCTTTCTGTTCCTGCTCTGCTTTACCTCCTCCAGCGCTGCCATCGACCAGGTCAGCTACAGTGTAGCGGAGTGTCTCCTGCAGGTTCCTCTGGCGGCGCGCCAGACTGACCCCAATTTGCGGCGCTGGCCCAATTTCAGAGCGGTATGGGGACCTACAGCAGGATGTTTGTCCCCATGCTGGCCGCCCTTCCCACCGCCCCCCTCTTCTGCCGGGAGCGCGCAAACGGAGCGCTCCGGTTGATCCTGCCCCGGAGCGGCCGGACAGGCTGCCCGGTGGGGGTTCACCTGGCGCCCTGTTCTGCGGGGGACTGGTCTGCCTGCTGGGATGGGCTGTTTGGCCTGTGCTGCCTGCTCCTCTTTCCCCCGGCGGCGGCCTATGGGATGGCCGTTTCCTGGCAGTCCGTCCTCCCCTATCTGGGCGGGGCGTTCTTTCTGGGCGCCTCTTCTGTCAATCTCGCCGTCGCCCTGTGCAGCGTGTCCCACAATCCCTATCAGGTGCTCTGCGGTAGCTTTACCCTGTTCTATACCTTGTCTGCCTTCTGCACACGGGTGAACAGCGGCTTGCAGGACAGCACCGGCCTGCCTTATCTGCTGGCGATCACAGGGGGACCCTGTTGTGCTCGCTGGCAGGCGCCTGGTATGTGGGCGCGGACTGGAGCCCTGTGGCGACCCGGTACCCTTTTCTCTACGGGGATGGCACTGCGCAGACCATCCAGTCCCTGCTCCCCATGAATCTCTACCAGCAGATGAACGTGACCGAGGCGGTCTGCCGCAGTTATCTGCCGCTCTTTCTCTATCTGACACTCAGCGGTGCGGTGCTGCTGTTTGCCGGCCTGCTGCGCTGGAAGGTTCTGGGCCTGTACCTGGACGGGGCGCTGATGTTAGCCGGCGCCGGGCTGGTCCTGCTGCATTCCGACAGCATGTGGCTCTTCCCCTGCGCGCACGCCCTCACCTGGAGCCATTATACAGAATGCTTTGAAGCTCCGGTGGCGCCCTTCTGGTGTTCCGTCGCCTATTGGGGGATCGGTATTTTATTGTTTTCTCTGGGCGCGCTGCTGATGATCGGAGGGCGCGATTTCGACTCCACGCTGGAGTTTGATCAGGGGGCAGGCTGTGATCCAACTCTAGCACGTCTCATTGACCATCAAACGGTCAGAGATTTTGAAAGATGTCCCGGCGGCATCCACGGGCTCATTGGCCGCAATGGAAGAGGATATCCGCCTGCTGTGTGATACGGTCTGGGAGATGGAAAACGGGGTGCTGACAAAGCGAGAGGAGTAACGACTGTCAAGAGCCCCCTGCTTCTCTCATATGAAAGCAGGGGGCTCTTTGCTGAAATATGAAATTTTCTGCGCCAGAATGGCTTCGCACTGTTCGGGCGTTTTTCGCTTCCCCGGCGCCGTTCTCTTGCGATTCTGATGTTCAATGCTCAAGACTTTGCAGGAATATATCAAGCACTGGATCGGGAAAAACAGACGATAAATCAGAGAGCCCCGCACACAGCATTCCATCTTTTTCAGAATATTCATCTGAAACAGCCGCATTCACTGTCAATGCTTGCCGGCTGAATCTGCACCTCCTGGCTGCATAATCACTTTTGAGACTTTTCCGTCTTTCATAATGACTGTTTTGCGCACTGTCCCATCCTCAGAGAAATGTCTCTCCACCACCACCTTTCCATCCTCTCCAGTTATCTTCTGAACAAGATACTGATCAGGAACTTGATACCCTATCTTCTTCAAGAGCAATGCATATGGCAAGACTTGCAATCTTTTCTCCGATGCCGCCCGTTCTTCCTCCAAACTCTTTTGGCGTTTATCATAACCCAAATACTCATTTATGAGACATGCTGTCCCTATGCCTACAAGAATTAATCCTGCAAATTGACGATACGATACGCAGCACGAAATTCCAATGAATACTAAAAATCCATAAATTATCACCGAGCCTGGCGTAATATGATATTTATCCTCTGGCTTAATTCCATCAATCGCTATTTCTCGATAGTCTTTGTCAACAAAGCTCTTCCTGCATTGCGGGCACGTTCTCAGAATACTACCGTAAAATATACCATTTCTTTTCGTTCTGCCTCCCGCAAACGTGTGCCTCGCATAAATAAAATTGCAGTGCGGACATTTCTTCTTTTGGTAAGTTGTCATCTCTTTCCCTTCTTATATAAATCAAATTTTCAAACACTCCTTTTACTCACATCAATTGTAACACAGGAAAATGTTTTGTCAATCTGCTTGCGCTAAATCGAATTTTTGATTCCGTCTTCCAACACTACGCAAATGAGAGGGTAATATATTTATTTTTCAGGCAGGCGTGTGCCGGTTGAAAAATACCGATGGTCCGAAGCGTGTGCGAATTTTGGAATAAAAACCCACGCGCGTGCCCGAGCCGCCAGCGGCAGCGAAAAAGTGCCCTTATGGTATAGGAGAACTGCGAACTCCAGGCAAATGCTTGCATCCGCCTGGAAGTCTGTCGAAAAACGATGCTGAGACTTCCGCGAGAGAGCCGCGGGGGTACCCAGGAGAGGGCAAAGGGCCCCCTTCGCGTGCAGTTAAAACCGTTTTGGGAACTTTTAAAGTTCCCAAAACGGACGCAGCGCGGCAAAAAAGCTTTTGCCGCGCTGCGGGTCAGGCAAAACGCCTGACCCCAAATCGATCTTTTTCCCGAAACCTCACACGCCGCCGTAGCGGCAGACGCCCTCCTTATAGGTGGCGAGCACCCGGATGTCCCGGATGGCGTCCAGCTCCACCGCGAGCGGGTCGGCGTCCAGCACGACGAGGTCGGCCAGCTTGCCCACCTCCAGCGTCCCCTTCCGGTCCTCCTCGAAGTATTCGTAGGCGGCGTTCACCGTCACCGCCCGGAGGGCGTCATAGACGCCGATTGCCTGCTCCGGTCCGATGGGCTGGCCGGTGCGGGTGGTCCGGTTGACCGCGCACCAGACGCTGTGGAGCATGTCCGGCTTGGTCACCGGCGGGTCCTGGTGGAAGTTGTAGATCAGCCCCCGCTCCAGCGCGCTGCGCACCGGGGAGATGCGCGCGCCCCGCTCCGGGCCGAGGTTTTTCAGGTGGACGTCTCCCCAATACCAGGTGTGGCCGACAAAGATGCTGGGGATCATGCCGATCTGCGCCATCCGGTCGAGCTGGTCGTCCCGGACGGTCTGGCAGTGGATCATCACCGGGCGGAGGTCCCTCCGCTCGGGGTGCTCCGCCAGCGCCGCCTCATACTGGTTCAGAAACTGTTCGCTGGCGGCGTCACCGTTGCAGTGGGCGAGGAGCTGCCAGCCCCCCTCCACTGCCTGACGGCAGATGGCGAGGAGCGCATCGTCCTTCAGGTAGCCGTAGGCGCAGTCCTCTCCCCCCTCATAGGGGCGGCTGAGCCAGGCGGTGCGCCCCTGCGGGGAGCCGTCGAGCACCGTCTTGAGCCCGCCGACCTTGAGGTGTCCGCTGTACTGGCCGAGATGGTCGGCAAATGGGCGGAGCTTTTCCGCGATCTCCGGCTCCGCCATGGGATAGGAGACCACATCCACCAGCAGCGCCCCGGCGGCGGCGAAGGAGGCGAGCATCCCCACCGTCTCCGGGTTGGACGCCCCGTCCTGCACGGTGGTCACTCCGCGGCTGAGGTACTCCTGCTGGGCGGCGGCGAGCTGGGCGGGCATATCCACCTTCACCCGGGAGAAGAGCTGCATGATCGCCGGGCCAAAGGCGGAGGCCTCCTCCAGATAGCCGCTCGGCTCCCTGCTGCCGCTCAGGCGGCCGATCCGCCCGCCCTGCGGGTCGGGGGTGCCGGCAGTGTAGCCCACCAGCTCCAGCAGTCTGGAGTTGCAGCAGCCCATGTGGGAGGAGGTGTGGAAGATGAAGATGGGGATCTCCGTGCTCACCTGGTCGAGCAGGCGCTTGTCCGGGTGGGCCTGCTCGTCCAGGAAGTTGTTGTCATAGTTGACCCCCATCAGCACGTCCTCCGGGCCGAGCCTTTTCGCCTCCCGGTAGGCCGTGAGGGTCGCGGCGATCTGGGCGAAGTTGGTGCAGCCGGAGAGGTCGGCAAAGGCGGCAAACTGCGCCACCAGCGGCAGATGCCCGTGTGGGTCGATGAAGGAGGGCATCAGGGCGCGCCCCGCGAGATCCACCTCCTCCGTCTCCGGCCCGGCGAGGGCGCGCGCCTCGTCCAGCGCCCCGGCGAAGGCGATGCGCCCGCCGCGCACGAGCAGCGCCTCCAGCCGGTTCGTCTCGCCGGTCATGGGCAGGATGGTCCCGCCGTAAAACAGGGTCTCAGTTGACATGAACAGCACCTCCTGTGTGTTGCAGATAGTACGCGGGGCATGGGAGGCCCTTGCGGCCGCCCCATGCCCCGTCCGACTGTCTCAGGCTCCTCAGTCCTTGCTGGAGGAGGAGATGGTATACGCCTCGGTGATCGGGCTGACGAAGATGCGCCCGTCGCCCGCGTTGCCGCTCTCGCCGCTCTGGGCGTTTTCGAGGATGATGTCGATGATCTCGTTCTTGTCCTCATCATCGGTGACGATGTAGATCATGCTCTTGGGCATCTCCTCATAGCGGACCTCGCCGACGGTGATGCCCTTCTCCTTGCCGCGGCCCACGACGTCCCAGCGGGACATGCCGTAGTAGCCGGCCTCGGAGAGCGCGCCCAGCACGGGGTAGACCTTTTCGGGGCGGACGATTGCGGTGATGAGCATAGCCATAGTATATCCCTCTTTCATTGTCTTATTTGATTATACTACAAAACAGCAGGTTTGGGGAAACAAATTGGAGGTTTGACGGACTTTTTTCTCAGACCATGGCGGACTGCACACCCTCCATCGCCTGCTCCGGCGGGATGGTGAGGGTGCCGGTGAGTCCGGCGCCGCCGCTCTCCGAGGCCGCCTCGCGGTGCTCGGCGTTCCACTTGGCGTCAAAGGACCAGGTGCGCTTGTTCAGGCAGCCGAGCACCTTCATCAGCAGCACATACACCGGAGAGAAGGCCAGCATCAGCACGCAGGCCAGCATGACCGGCAGCACGCCGCTGCCGGCGAGCATCATCAGGATAGAGGGGAACATGGAGAGCATCTCCGGGGCGTTCATCATCCCCAGCTCCGCGCCGGTGGTGGTGCGCAGGTTGGGGTCCACCATCCGCACGAGGGAGAGGCCGGAGGGGGTGGTGCCGCAGGCAGTGCCGTACAGGCCGAGCATCCGTTCAAAGTCGTTGACATCGCCAAAGCGCTGGCCGAACCAGACGCAGACCAGGGCGGTGGCCGCGGTGACTACGACGCAGATGACCAGGATGGGGACGATCCAGCTCCCCACCATCTCCAGCTGGACGGCCATGAAGGCCATGAGCACCAGATAGTCGCTGGTGAAGCCGGTCACCTTGCTCTGGAGGGTGGAGTTCTGGAGGTAGTCAAAGCCGAGCTTCTTGACCACGGCGTTGACCACATAGGCGCCCAGCAGGCCGTTGAGGTACATCATCGCGGCGAGGCCCGAGCCGATGACCGGGATAAAGCTGAACAGCCAGGCGAACACCAGGCCCACCAGATAGGAGATGCCGATGAGGGCCACATGGAAGGCCAGGGTCTCCACATTGCCGGAGTAGGTGGTCACCTTGCCCATGGACTGGCGCTGCTCCTCTTTGGAGAAGACGCCGATGGCGATGGAGCGGTTCATCTTGGTCCGGTAGGCAGACGCGCCGCGCATCATGCCCATCTTGGCCATCGGGACGCCCACCACATAGGCCGCCACGAAGCCGACCACGGCAAAGGTGATGGCCACCTGAGAGGCGTTGGCGACGCCGTAGACCGTCTCATACATGGTGCCGTTCGTCGCCGCCTGGCCGGGACCCTGACAGAAGCCGTAGGGGATCAGCATGCCATAGATGGCGTCCATCCCGAACAGCGGGCCGAGCACGGCGGCCACCAGGATGCCCAGGCCGGCCTGGAGACCGAAGAGGAGGCGCCAGACCAGGCCCATGCCCATCGAACCGCGGTAGAGGGGACCGCCCTTCTTCCCCTTCTCCTTCTCGGCGGGGGCTGCGGGCTTCTTCTGCTTCGGGGGGCGGGTCAGACCGATGGAGATAAAGGAGACGGTGAAGAGATTGTTGACGATGGTGGTGCAGCCGTCAAAGCTGACCTGATCGGTCAGGGCGGGGATAAACGTGTTCATGCAGACAAAGCCGATCAGGCCGCCGATCACCGCCGCCGGCATCAGCATGTTGCTGAAAAAGGGCACCTTCGCGCGGATCAGCATGCCGAGCAGCAGCATAATGCTGGCAATGCCAAAGGCCATCAGGACATCCATAAACATCACTCCTTCTGTTCTTTCGGGGGGTGTATATGCCAAAGCGGACAGGGGCGGTCCCGTCACGAACGCCCTTGTCCGCTCTTTTTTGCAGCTGCTTACCGGTAGGAATCGTACATCTCGCAGAGCATCTGGTCGCTCACCGGCACCGGGTTGTTGAGCAGGTTGGGATGCCGGCTGGCGGCGACCAGTTCCTCGAGCTGGCTGCTGGTGAGCTGGAGGTCCTTCAGGTCGCAGCGCAGGCCCACCTGACGCTTGAGCGCCGCGATGGCGTCCGCCATCCCCTCCGCATCCGCAAAGCCGAGCGCCCGGGCAAAGTCATGCAGGCGTCCGCCCTCGGCATCCGCATTGACGCGGGCAAACCAGTCCAGCGTCAGGCCGCAGGCCTCGCCGTGGGGGATGTGGTAGAGGTTGGTCAGCGGGAAGCTGCACGCGTGGCTCCCGGTGGTCTTGGGAAGGGTGAAGGCCATCCCGGCGATCACGCTCGCCTCCGCCATCTTCTCCCTCGCCTCCAGATCGCTCCCGTTCGCCCAGGCGGCGGGGAGATAGCGGAAGACCAGGCCCGCCGCGTGCAGGGCCAGCGCATCGCAGACCGGCTGGTGCCCCCTGCTCCAGAAGCCCTCGATCGCGTGACAGAGGACGTCGATGCCGGTGCTGGCGGTCACCCGCGGCGGCATGGTGACGGTGAGCTCGGGGTCGATGATGGCCGCCGCCGGATAGAAGGCATCCGCGTTGATGGGGCACTTCTTCCCCAGCTCGTGGTCGCTGAGCACGGAGACGCAGGTCACCTCGCTGCCCGTCCCGGCGGTGGTGGGGATCGCGATGAGCGGCAGGTGCTCCGCCGGCACCGGCACCCCCGTCCCGTGGTACTTGCGGATGGACTCGCCCGTGAGGCAGACGGCGCTGGCCGCCTTGGCGCAGTCCATCGACGAGCCGCCGCCCAGGGCCACCACAAAGTCCGCCCCGCACGCGCGCAGGACGTTGGCGCACGCATCCGCCTCCGTCACATCGGGGTTGGGGCTGATGCCGCTGTAGACCTCCGCGAGCAGTCCCCCGCTCTCGGCGACCAGACGTCCGGCCAACCCGTTTTGGACAAAGATGGGGTCGGCGGCCAGCACCCCCCGCTTCCCGCCGAGGGAGGCGGCAATGGAGGCCAGCTCCCGGACGCGGCCGCTGCCAAAGTGGATGGTCACCGGCTGAAGATAGTCCCAGCTCATGCTGCACCCTCCTCTCCGCTCACCGGCAGAACGCGCCGTCCGCCCAGGTGAGCACCTCGTCGAGGACCGGCAGCCACTGTTCGAGCTGTTCGGCGGTGATGATGAGCGGCGGACAGACGTTGATGTTGTTCTCGCGGCCGAAGGTGGAGAAGCCCCGCTTCTTCAGCTCGGCGAGGATGGCGGGCATCTCCGGGCCGTGCTCGCCGTAGGCCTGCATGGGGATGCGCTTCTCCTTGTCCCGGACGATCTCCAGCGCAGCGAAGAGGCCGATGCAGCGGGCCTCGCCCACGCACTTGTGCTTTTCCACCATCCGGTCGAGGAAGGCGGAGAGGATCTGTCCCATCTCCTGCACATGCGCGCAGATGTCGTGGTCGAGATAGTACTGCACACTGGCACAGCCGGCGGCGCAGGCCAGGGTGTGGCCGCTGTAGGTCAGGCCGCACTGGAGCACGTTCTCCTCGAAGTAGCTGGCCACCCGGTCGTTCACGATACAGCCGCCCAGGGGGACGTAGCCGCAGGTGACGCCCTTGGCGAAGGTGATGATATCCGGCTTGATGTCGTAGTTCTGCCAGGCGAACATCTTGCCCGTGCGGCCAAAGCCCGCCATCACCTCGTCGCAGATCATCAGGATGCCGTACTTGTCGCACAGGGCGCGCACCCCCTCCATGTAGCCGTCCGGCGGGAGGATGACGCCGTTGGCGCCCACGATGGACTCCATGATGACGCAGGCGATGTTGTCCGCCCCCTCATAGCGCATCTGCAGGTCAAGGGCCTCGAGGGCCTTGCGGGTACATTCGGCGTCGTCTACGCCGCGGGTGTAGCCGTCCTGATACATGTGGGGATTCATGAACTTGACAAAGCCGTTCGCCCCGCCGATCTCCGCGGCAAAGCGCCGCCAGTCGCCGGAGGCGTTGGAGGCCCCCAGGGTCGCGCCGTGGTAGCTGCGGTAGCAGCTGAACACCTTGGTCCGCCCGGTGACCATCCGGGCCATCTTGATCGCGTTCTCGTTGGACTCCGCCCCGCCGTTGGTGAAGAACACCCGGCGGTAGGTGTCCGCCCCGGCCACCTCGACGAGCAGCCGGGCCAGCTTGCTCTTGGGCTCGGAGGCGTAGGCGGGGGCCATGAAGCACATCTTGTCCGCCTGCTCCTTGATCGCCGCCACGATCTCGGGCAGCTGGTGGCCCAGATTGGAGCACACCAGGAGGGAGGACATATCGGCGTACTGCTTGCCGTCATAATCCCAGAAATAGATCCCCTCGGCCCGCTCCACCGGGATGGCGGGCAGGCCGCTCTTGCTCCAGGACTGCATGATATGCTGGGTGTGGAGCTGCACCACTTCTTTGCCGGACATGGACATATGGGTTCCCCCTTTTGTGGTCTGCGCCGGCCGGCCAGGGCCGGCCGCTCCGCCGTTTGGAGGCGGAAAAGCGGGACAGCGGGGCCGCTTGCGACCTCGCTGTCGTGATATTCACAGTATACCAGCTTTTGGAGGGATGTAAATTGTCCGTCCACCCAAACTTGACTGTGCATCTGCACAGTGCCTCAGAGGATGGCGAGGACGCCGGAGACCGCCAAGAGCAGATAGGTGAGCTTCAGAAAGGCATCCTGCGAGATGTGGGGCAGCAGCCGTCCTCCCGCCCAGGTGCCGAGCAGGAGGGGGACCAGGCCGAAGGCGGTCAGCTGCCAGGCCCCGGCGGTCACCGCGCCTCCCGCGAGCTGCGTGCCGGTGAAGAAGAAGCCCAGGACGAACCAGACCGCCGCCATGGTGGCCCGGAACGTCTCCTTCTTCGGCAGGGCGGCGGAGGCGTACACCACCAGCAGCGCCCCACCGGAGACGAACATCCCGTGGATCACCCCCGCGAGCGGCACCACCCAGAGCGGGCTCTTCCCCTGCCAGAGCCGGGGGAAGCAGAGCTTCTGCACCGCCACGAGCAGGATGAACACGCCGTACACCACCAGCAGAAAGTCCAGCGGCAGGGCGCGGTAGAGGGCCACCCCCGCCGCCATCCCCACCAGCATGAGGGCGAGCATCCGGCCGAGCGCACGCCAGACCACCTCCCGCCAGCTCTGGAGCAGGATGAGGAAGCAGGACGCCTGCGCGAGCAGGTTGAGCACCGTGCGCGCGTCCTCCGCCCCCATCAGGTGGATGCTCGGCGGCATCGCCAGCAGGGTGCCGGCAAAGCCGGTGATGGCCTGAATGCCGTTTGCAAACAGGAGCACCAGAAAGATCAGCAGGTATCGCAGCGTCTCGTCCATAGGTCCTTCCTCCTCTGCGCCGCCGTCGGGCACAATTTGGAGCCTACTATACCCTCTCTCCCCGCCTTCTGGCAAGGCGGCGGGGAAAGTTCTGCGAAAAACCTCCAAAAGGACGGTCTCACCGCCGCTTTTGATTTGGCACTGGATTTCGCGCGCCGCCTCTGATATACTGCTGATAGAAATGGACCGGTTTTCAGCGAACGCCGCCGCGCCGCGGCCGGCCGAAGGGCCGCCCGGCGCCGCCGCGTCGAAAAAAAGGGGATATGTTACATTGGACAGAAAGGATCATTTTCTGCCGCAGCTGCTGCTCTGCCTTGTCCTGGCGGCGGTGCTGCTGCTCAGCCTGGTCTGCAACGTGAGCCTGTTCCTGCACGCCCGGGGGGACGCCGCCGCCCCGGCGGAGTCCGGACAGGCCCAGGCCGCCACCCCCTCCGCCGGGGAGGCCCCGGACAATCAGGCCCTCTCCGCAGGCGACAGCGAGCCGCAGCCGGAGGCAGAGCAGACCGCGGCCTCTCCTGATGCGGCGGAGCCGGAAGAGGAGACGGAGGAGGAGGCGGGCGATTCCATCGAGGCGCGCGCGAGAGAGCTGCTGGCGGAGATGACGCTGGAGGAGAAGATCTGCCAGCTCTTCATTGTCACGCCGGAGCTGCTCACCGGGGACAGCCCCGTCACCCGGGCCGGGAGCGAGACCGGGCAGGCACTGGAGGAGTACCCGGTGGGGGGGATCGTCTATTTCGCGTCCAGCCTGAACACCCGGGAGCAGGTGACCGAGATGATCGGGAACACCCAGCAATACAGCAGGCTCGGCCTCTTCATCGCGGTGGACGAGGAGGGCGGCCGGGTGGCCCGTGTGGGGAGCAACAGCGCGCTGGGCACCACCTCCTTCCCCGCCATGGGCACGCTGGAGACGGAGGAGGAGGCCTATCAGGTGGGGCTGACCATGGGCACCGAGCTGCAGGAGCTCGGCTTCAACCTCGATTTTGCCCCGGTGGCGGATGTCAGCTCCAACCCGAACAACTCCGTGATCGGGGACCGCGCGTTCAGCGATGACCCGGAGGAGGCCGCGCAGCTCGCTGCGGCCTGTGTGCGCGGCCTGCGCGCGTCCGGCATCCTCTGCACGCTCAAGCACTGGCCCGGACACGGCGACACCGCAGGAGACTCCCACGACGGCGCAGTCTCCACCGGAAAGACGCTGGAGGAGCTGGCCGGGTGCGAGTTCCTCCCCTTCCAGAGCGGCATTGCGGCGGGCGCGAACTTTGTCATGGCCGGTCACATCAGCTGCCCCGCCGTCACGGGCGACGACCTCCCCGCCTCCCTCTCCCCCGTTCTGATCGGAGAGCTGCTCCGGGGGGAGTTGGGCTTTGAGGGCGTCATCATCACCGACTCCATGCAGATGCAGGCCATCACCGACCACTACTCCTCCGGAGAGGCCGCGGTCGCGGCCCTGCAGGCGGGCGTGGACATGATCCTCATGCCCGCAAGCCTCTCCCGCGCGGTGGGCGGCATCGCCGATGCGGTGGAGGACGGCACGCTGACCGAGGCGCGCATCGACGAGAGCGTCCTGCGCGTGCTCTCGGCCAAGCTGGAGGCCGGCATTCTGACCGACTGACGCCCGCACGCCTCCCGACAGAGAAAAACTGCCCTGCGCTGCCAGAGTTTCTGGCAGCCAGGGCAGTTTTCTTTGCTCACAGGCGGGACAGGGCGGCCTCGTCCGCCACGATGGTCACGTCGGGATGGAACTGGAGGATGGAGCCCGGCATGGACGGGGTCACCGGCCCGCGGCAGACGGCGCGCAGGGCCTCCGCCTTATCCTCGCCGCTCACGACGACGAGGATCTTTTTCGCCCGCAGGATGGTCCCGATGCCCATCGTGTACGCCTCGCGCGGCACGTCCTCCGCCCGCTCAAAGAAGCGGCGGTTGGCCTCGATCGTGCTGGCGGTGAGGCGGACGCAGTGGGTACGAGGGGCAAAGGCGCTGTCCGGCTCGTTGAAGCCGATGTGGCCGTTGCGGCCCAGGCCGAGGAGCTGGAGGTCCACGCCCCCCACCCGCTCGATCACCGCGTCATAGTCCGCGCAGGCACGCTCGCTGTCCGGCTCGCTCCCGTCCGGCAGGAAGGTGCGCGCCGGATCGACGTTCACATGGTCAAAGAGATGGCGGTGCATGAACCGGGCGTAGCTCTGCTCATGGTCCGCCGTCAGCCCCTTGTACTCGTCCAGATTCACCGTGGTGACACGGGAGAAGTCGAGGTCTCCCTTGCCATACCACTCCACGAGCTGGCGGTAGGTCCCCTCCGGGCTGGAGCCGGTGGCGAGGCCGAGCACGCACTCCGGCTTGAGGATCACCTGGGCGGAGATGATGTTCGCCGCCGTGCGGCTCATCTCCCGATAGTCTTTCACACGCAGAATTTTCATGGCTTCTCCTTTGAGCAGGCTGCCGCCGGGCACATCTGGTCCGGCGGCAGCCTTTTCTGGTCTGATTGCTGTCCGATCGGCTCAGCGCAGCAGGATGGTCTTGATCTCGTAGGGCTGGATGGTGAAGGTCACCTGGCCGTCCACGACCGGCAGCTCCTCCCCGATCTCCTCGAGCAGGTTGGTGCTGTACGCCTTCGCCGTCCCCTCGGGCACGCGCAGGGCGGTGCGGGTCCGGGCGTTCTGGCACTCGTAAAGGCGGAGGATGGTCCCGTTGCCGTCCTCAGCCTGCTTCACCGTCTCGAGGACCACATTGTCCTGGTCCACCGCGGCGAAGGAGTACGCGGTCCCCACCGCGCCGGCGTCCACCGCGTAGGCGGGCTGGTTGAGCTTGTACGCCTCCTGGACGGTGCCCGCCTCCTGCCAGCGGCCGCCGTGGGGGTAGAGGGCGTAGGTGAAGTGATGGACCTCCACGTCGGCGTTCGGATTGGGCTCGATGCCGCACTTGATGAGGGTGAGGCCGATCGTCCCCTCCCGCACCGAGTGGCCGTACTTGCAGTCGTTGAGCAGGCTGACGCCGTAGCGCCCCTCGGAGAAGTCCATCCACTTCTGCGCGCAGCTCTCGAAGCGGGCCTTGTCCCAGGTGGTGTTGGTGTGGACCTTGCGGGTGACGTTGCCAAACTGGATCTCGAAGGTGGCCTCGTCCGAGTGGATGTCCACCGGGAACTCCGCCTTGAGCAGATGCTGGTGCTCCTTCCAGTCCGCCGTGGTCTCAAAGTCGATGCGGCGGGTGTCGGCGTAGAAGTGGATCTTCTGGCAGATGGTGCTCAGGCTGCACCGGTAGGTGAGCTCCAGGGTGGTCTGCACCGGGCCGTCCTCCGTCCAGCGGAGGCTCACGAGGTCGTCCACCGTCCAGGACTTCTCCACATAGTACATGTCGACGTCCCAGTTGTCGAAGTTGATGGGCTTGTCCTCATAGAGGCGCAGCTCGTTGGCCACCCGGCCCGCCTTGACCAGCTCGCGGCCATACGCCTTGTCGTAGATGGAGGCAAAGCGGCCGTGATCGTCCAGGGCGATGGTGTAGAAGGGGGTCTCCAGATGATAGTCGTCGCTGCGGACGAAGGGGCTGGCTGCCGGGGCGGCCTCCGCCTTCTCCAGCGTCACATAGCCCTTGGAGGGAAGGCCCCGCAGGTAGGCCACCGCCCCGTCCGCCGTCTGCTGGACGGGATAGACCGCGCCGCTCCCGTCGCGCAGGGCGGCGGCGTCCAGCTTGCCCAGGCGAACCACGTCGTCACGGTCAAAGCCGAGGGTGTTGAAGACGGTGACGCCGTCCCCCGTCCCGGCGAGCTTCTCCAGCCGCTCGGCGATCAGGCCGTCCACCTCGTGGGCCAGCGCTTCATACTCCCGCTTGGTGACCTCGTAGACCTCGGCGATGGAGGAGCCGGGGAGGATGTCGTGGAACTGGTTGAGCAGGATGATGTCCCGCCACAGCCGGGTGTCCGCCTCGGCGGGGTAGTCCCTGGCGAGCACGCCGAGCAGCTCCAGGTCCATCATCGCCAGCTCACTCTTGCGGTTGCCCCGCTTGTTGCGGCCCATGGAGGTGTAGGTGCCGCGGTGGTACTCGAAGTAGAACTCGCCCTCCCAGGTCTCGAGATGGGAGTTGTCCTTCACCCGCTCGTTGAGCTCGTCAAAGTAGGTGCGCGCGGAGGCCTGACGGACCTTCGGGATGCCGCGCACGCCCCGCTCCATGCGCAGGGAGGTCTCCAGCATCGGCCGGGTGGGGCCGCCGCCGCCGTCACCGTAGCCGTAGGCGATCAGGATGTCGTTGTTGATCTCCTTGTTCTGATAGCGGTCCCAGCCGCCCATGATGGCGTCGGGGTGGAGCATGCCGTTGTAGGTGGTAAAGAAGCTGTTCTTCACGTCCTGGCCGATGCCGACGGCGGTGATCAGGTGGGTGAGCACCTCGCTGCCGTCGATGCCGCGCCAGATGAAGGTGTCGTTCGGGATCTTGTTGATCTGGTTCCAGGCCAGCTTGGTGGTCATGAAGTAGTCGATGCCCGACTTCTTCATGATCTGCGGCAGGGCCCCGGAGTAGCCGAACACGTCGGGCAGCCAGAGGATCTTGTTGTCCTGGCCGAACTCCTCCCGGAAGAAGCGCTTGCCGTGGAGGAACTGGCGGGCGAGCGACTCGCCGGAGGTGAGGTTGCAGTCCGCCTCCAGCCACATGCCGCCCTCCGTCTCCCAGCGGCCCTCGGCGACGCGGGCGCGGATGCGCTCGAAGAGCTCAGGATAGCGCTGCTTGAGGAAGTAATAGAGCACCGGCTGGCTGGACATGAACTTGTAGTTGGGGTACTCCTCCATCAGCTTGAGCACGGTGGCAAAGGAGCGGACCACCTTCTCGCGCGTCTGGGCGACGGTCCACCACCAGGCCACGTCGATGTGGGTGTGGCCGATGCAGGTGGCCACCACGTCGTCATGGCCGCCCATCTTCTCATAGAGGTTGTGGGTGAGGTAGTCCTGCGCCTCGGCGAGGGAGGTGTAGAACGCCTCGGAATAGGGCTGGCGCATGTCGAGGAGATTCACCGTGTTATTCAGGACGGTGCGGATGTCCAGCCGGACCTTGTCGTCCTCCGGCATCCGGGCAAAGGCCTGCAGCGGGATGAGCAGGTCATAGTAGAGCCGGTTGATCGCCTCGTCCACGGTGAAGAGGTCCACCAGGAAGTCAAACTCCCGGTGCAGGGTGCCGGTGTAGGCCTGGATGTCGATCAGGAGCTTCTCCCCCGCCGTGGCCTTCTCGCGCAGCAGGACCTCGCGGTGGTTCATGTCCGCACCCTGGACCACCTCACCGTTCACGAAGAGGAGGAACTGCGGGTTCTTGCCGTCGTCCCACTCGTCGATCTGGGTGCGGATGCGCATCCAGGCGCTCCTGCCGTCCAGGTACTCCGGGATGACGATCTCGCTGCGGAACCAGTAGTGCTCGCCGGGGATGCCCTTGAAGTCGGTGCGCTGGCCCTGGAATTTGCCCTCAAACTGGTCCGAGCCGTCCGGCACGGCGTACCAGTGCATCGTGTGGCAGTCAAACGGCTCCCACGGCGCGGCGGCGGCGTCCGCCTCCTCCGGACGGAAGAACTGCCCATGCTTATATTGCCAGTTGGGGAGTTCCTGCGTGTCCCGGAAGCGGAACTGGCCGAGCTGGCTGCAGATGACTTGGATTCTCTGGTCGATAAAATACATAATGACCCTCCAAAGTTGATAGAAATGAATAGATTCCTTCCTGCCTGTCTGTTTGCAGGCCGGAGGCCCCGGGAGTCCCGGGGCGCCTGGCCCGCAGACAGCGCGCGGCAAAGGGCGCCCTGTCGATCAAGCCCGCCCAAAAGGTGGGGCTGCTGTAAGTGACTTGCAACAGCCCCACCGAGGGAGGGTATCAGACCCTGCGGTCTGACTTCAGGGTTGGCTCAGCCCTGGCTGGCCATGTACTCGTCGAGCTGACGCTGGGCCTCGGCGACGATCTCGTCAAAGCCGTCGGCACGCAGCTCGTCCATCATCTGAGGCACCACCTCGTCCGGGTCGCCCGCGCCGGTGAAGAGCAGGCTCTTCCAGTTCAGGAAGGTGGCGGTGCAGGCGGCGAGCTGGTCGCTCACGCTGGTGGTGTCGAAGTAGAAGCCAAGGGCGGGAGAGGCGATGGCGTTCTCATTCTGCACCTGGACCTCGTCGATATAGGGGTTGCCCTGGGTGCCGGTCTCCGGGGTCATGGTCATGGTGGAGCCCTGGGTGTAGGCGGCGGCAGTCCAGTCGGAGTTGAGCTTGTTGACCTTGGTCATGCCGTCCTCTTCCACATACTCGAAGTTGACGCCCTCCACGCCGTAGGCGAACATGTCGCGCAGCTTGGTGTCGGTGTTCACCAGCTCGAGGAGCTTCAGGGCCTCGGCCTTGTGGGGGGAGGAGTTGTTGATGCAGGAGATGGCGCCCTGCACGGTGTCGTTGGAGATGACGCTGTCGCCGAACTGGCTGACCACGACCTCAGCGCCGCGGCCCTCGCCCCAGCCCTTGCTGGCGCTCGGCCAACCCTGGGCCACGCCGACGGAGCACATGCCGGAGAAGCTGTCCAGGGTGTTCGCGTCGGAGTTGATCAGGCCGTCGGAGTACCACTGGTGCATCAGGCGGAGCTGGTCCATGATGTCGTCCTGCTCGAAGACGGAGACCACCTTGCCGGTGCCGTCATGATAGCTCACGCCGATGGCGGGCAGGCCGGTGCCGAAGTTGTCGTACAGGTTGCCGACGATGCAGGAGATGCCGTCCTTGTTGAGCATCATCGGGGTCACGCCGGTGCCCTCGTAGATCGCGCGCAGGCCCTCGTCGATGGAGGCCAGGTCATGATCCTCCGCGTAGTCGGGATAGTAGGCGTCCACGTCCGACTTGGTCCAGACGAAGAAGTTGGTCATGGAGGAGTCCTTGTAGGAGGGGATGCCATAGAGGTGGCCGTCGATCAGGCAGGCCTCCAGATAGCGCTCGGGGATCAGATCGGTGAGGCCCGGGGTCTCGGCGATCATGTCGGTCAGATCGGCAAAGGCGCCCATCTTGACGTTGGAGACGTAGGTGCTCATGTCGGTGAAGACGATGTCATAGTCCTCGTTGGTCTGCACCAGCATGGTGCGCCGGTCGCCCCAGTCGCCCCACCCGACGACCTGCAGGTTGATGTGCACGCCGATCTTCTCTTCCAGATAGGCGTTGACCACCTCGGTCCACTGTTCAATGTCCTTGGGCTGGCTGCCGCCGACCTGATACCAGGTGATGACGGGATAGCCGCTGCCGTCGTCGGTGACGTTGGTGTCGCTGGTGGAGCTGTCGCCGGTGTCGCCGGCGTCCCCATCAGAGGTGCCGGAGTTGCCGCAGCCGGCGAGGAGCGTGACCATCATCAGGGTGGCCAGCAGCAGTGCGAGCAGTTTCTTCATTGTAATTCCTCCTGTCAATTTTTATTGTGACGGCTGTGTTCTGGAGCCGTGACAATCTCGGTCGCTCCCATCAGCCCTTCACCGCGCCGACGGTCAGGCCGGAGATGAAGTACTTCTGGAAGAAGGGGTAGATGCAGGCGATGGGCACGGCCACGATGAAGGCGATGGCCATGCGCACGCTCTCGGTCGGCATGTCACGCTTGAGCGCGGCGCTGTCGGTCAGCAGTGCAGTGGGGTTCTTGGTGAGGTATTCCACGCTGCTCTGGATCTGGTTGAGCATGGACTGCAGGGAGCGCAGCTCGTCCCGGCTGATGTAGAGCTTGGCCTGGAACCAGTCGTTCCAGTAGCCGAAGGCGAGGAACAGGCCGATCGTCGCCAGCACCGGCTTGGAGATGGGCAGCACGATGCGGAAGAAGATGGTCCACTGCGACGCCCCGTCGATGCGCGCAGACTCGATGATGGAGTCCGGTATCGTCGTCTGGAAGAAGGTACGCGAGATGACCACGTTGAAGCTGGACACCGCCAGGGGGAGGATGAGGGCCCACATCGTATCCTGCAGGTGGAGCACCTGGGTGTTGATGACGTAGACGGCCGCCATGCCGCCGCCGAAGACCATCGGGATGAAGATCATAATGGTCAGGAAGTTGTTGAGCTTGTGCTCCTTGCGGGAGAGGACGTAGCCGAGCAGGGCGGTCAGCGACACGCCGAGGACGGTGCCGATGGCGGTGACGTAGATGGAGACCCACAGGGCCTGCAAAATGGTCTGCCGCTGGCTCCAGAGGTACTCATACGCCTTGCCGGAGAAGGTCTCCGCCGTGACGAAGATCTGATAGCCGCTCGTCCGGATCACGTTGTTGTCCGTGATGGAGATGATGAAGATGAAGATGATGGGCAGGAAGCACACCAGCGCCAGCGCCAGGAACAGAATGTTGAAGCAGGCGTTCGTCACCGGATGGATCCGGTTGAGCTCGGTGAGGGGAGTGCCCTGATCTTCCTTTTCCTTTTTGACTCGCTTTACACTCATGGTAGTTCTCCTTCCTCCTCAGATCAGCGCGCTGGACTTGTCGAACTTGCGGACCACGGCGTTGGCCGAGAGGATCATGATGCAGCCCACAACCGCCTGGAAGGTGGAGGCCGCCGAGGTCTGCCCCAGCGTGACGCTGGAAGAGGTCAGCATCAGGTAGGTCTTCACGTCCAGCGTGGCCACCCAGGAGGTCAGCGGCTGGTTCGCGCCCTGAGACACCTGATAGAACAGGCCGAAGTCGGAGGAGAAGATGTGGCCCACCGAGAGGATGAACATCATGATGATGATCGGCTTGAGGGAGGGCAGGGTGATGTAGATCGCCTGCTGGAACTTGCTCGCACCGTCCAGAGAGGCCGCCTCATACATGCTCGTGTCGATGCCGGTGATGCTGGCCAGATAGACCACCATGTTGTAGCCCAGCGTCTTCCACACATGCATGAAGATCAGGATGGCGGGCCAGTACTCGCCGGTGGTGTACCAGGAGACATTCTCGCCGCCGAACATCCGGATCATCGCGTTCAGGAGGCCCTTGTCGGCGACCAGGAAGGCGTAGACAAAGTAGCTGACGACCACCCAGCTCATGAAGTGGGGCATGAACATGAGGGTCTGATAGAACTTGGACTTGCGCTTGCTGTAAATATTGTTGATGATGACCGCCAGGCCCACCGGCAGGGCGATGTCCAGCACGATGAAGACCAGGTTGTAGAGGATCGTGTTGCGCAGGACCATCGGGAAGTCGCGCAGGGTGAAGAAGTACTCAAAGTTCTTGAAGCCGACCCACTCGCTGTCCAGCAGGGAGCCGAGGAACCCCTTGCCGTCAGAGAGCCTGTAGTCCTTGAACGAGATGATGATGCCGAACATCGGCAGGTAACAGAACAGCAGGAACCAGATTGAGGTGGGCAGCGCCAGGATGGTGAGCTCTGTATCATCCCGCGTCCATTTCACCTTGCCCCGCCGGTTGAGCCGGGGCGCCGGCGCTGCGCTTTTCGCTTTGACCATGACCGTTTACCATTCCCTTCCATGTGATTCTCTTGTCGTTTCGTACGAACAGCAGCTGTTTTTGCGACAATTTTATTATATAAATCGTCAACAATCCGGTAAAGTCCAGAAAGGTCACTTTATAGTATAGAAAAGTTACATCACTTTGGTAAAATTTATTTTCCTTTCTTCCGCCCCCTTCCCGCCCCTCAGGACCGGCCGGTTTTCAGCGCTGTAATTCGTAACAATTTTGCAAAAGTATCTTTTTAATACTATCTTTCCCCCCGCAATTTTGGCATAATGGTACGGAACACCAGATGTATTCCATCTCGACAAAGGAGGAGATACCCTATGCCGGCCCCCATTCATCTCACCGGCGCACTGCCGGAGCGCTGGCAGGAGGCCCTGCACGCCCTGCAGGACGATTTGGAGCTCATCAGCAGCCCCTCCGGGCTGGAGGTCCGCTGCCAGCGGGGAGACTGTCTCGCCGTGGAGAGCGACGGCGTCTCCGTCACCCTCACCTGGGCTGAGCCGGTGCAGCTCTGGCGGGCGCTTGGCCTGATCCCCCGGCCGCTCGCGCCCTGCGCCATCCGTGAGACCCCCTGCTTCGCCTCTGCCGGGGTGATGTTCGACTGCTCGCGCAATGCGGTGCTCCGGCCGGAGGCCCTGCGGTTCTTCCTGCGCAAGATGGCCCTGATGGGGCTCAATCTCGGCATGATGTACACAGAGGACACCTATGAGGTCCCGGAGCAGCCCTTCTTCGGCTACAAGCGCGGGCGCTACACCCAGGAGGAACTGCGCGCGCTGGACGATTACGCCGCGATGCTGGGCATCGAGCTGTGCCCCTGCATCCAGGCGCTGGGCCATCTGAAGCGCATTCTCCACTGGCCCGCCTTCCGCCACCTGCGGGAGAACGACGAGGTGCTGCTGGCCGACCTGGACGAGACCTATGAGCTGCTTGAGCAGATGATCCGCGCCGCCAGCGCCCCCTACCGCTCCCGGAAGATCCATCTCGGGATGGACGAGGCCTATGGCGTCGGCGTGGGCGAGCATCTGCGCCGCTTCGGCTATGAGGACCCGCATCAGGTGATCGGCCGCCATCTGCGCCGGGTGCTGGAGATCACCGGCCGCTATGGCCTGGAGCCGATGATCTGGAGCGACATGTACTTCCACCTCGACGGCCGGGACTACCACAGCGAGGGGATGCCCTCCCAGAAGGCGCGCGACGCCGTGGACCCGCGCGTGACGCTGGTCTACTGGGACTACTACCAGAACCGGGAGGAGAAGTACGCCGCCGCCCTGGAGCGGCACGCGGCCTTCCCCGCGCCCACCGTGTTCGCCGGGGGGCTCTGGACCTGGACCGGCCCCGCCCCGTCCTACACCCACGCGATCGGCAACACCGTCCCGGCGCTGGATGCCTGCCGCAAGGCGGGGGTCCCCCTCGTGGTGGCCACCGCCTGGGGGGACAACGGCGCGGAGACCAATCTGCTCACCGCCCTGCTTGGCCTCCAGCTCTACGGCGAGATGACCTACACCGGGCGCTATGATGAGGCGGCGCTGCGCGAGCGCTTCCGCCGCTGCTGCGGGGCAGATGCCCAGGCCTTCCTCGACCTGAGCCGGTTCAACGAGCTCGGCGGCGCGGCGGACCCGGAGCGCTATCCGGGCGACCCGATGAACGCCTGCAAATGCCTGCTCTATCAGGACCCGCTCATCCAGCTCTTTGAGGCGGACACCGCCGGGTTGCCGCTGACGGAGCACTTCGCCGCCCTGGAGGGGGACTATGCCCGCTATGCCTCGGAGAACCCCGCCTATCGCGGACTCTTCTCCTTCTACACCGCCCTGGCCCGCGCTCTGGCCCTCAAGTGCCGCTGGCACGAGGGGGCGGCGGAGGCGGTCCGCCGGGGCGACCGGGCCGCCGCGCGGGCGCTGGCGGACGGGCTGCCGGAGACCATCCGCGCTGTGGAGGCCCTGCGGTGGAGCTGGCGGCGCCTCTGGGAGTCCACCAACAAGCCCAACGGCTTTGAGATCATCGACGTGCGCCTCGGCGGCGTGCGCGCACGGCTCGCGACCGCGCGGGAGAAGATGCTCGCCTTTGCCGCCGGAGAGGTGGATGACATCCCCGAGCTGAGCGAGCCCTCTCTCCCCTGCAAGCGCAGGCCGGACGGCACCCTGGGCTGCACGAACACGATGGATGAGATCGCAACGCCCGGGCGGATCGACTACTGAGCCGTCTCCTCCTCCCAGTCCTCTTCGATCGGACCGCGGTCGGGGTCGATGCCCTCCATCTCAAAGAAGACGGGGACCAGCAACTCGCTGGAGAGGAAGCTCAGAAAGCCAAAGCCGATGAGCAGGAAGACCGGAAAGAGGTTGAGCACCGCCGCCGGCGAGAGCAGGACGAGCAGCACCGGCGCCGCAGCCACCAGCATCAGCGCAAGCGTCCGCGGCAGCTTGACCACGGCGAGGATCATCGCGTTGCGCACATGCTCGCCGAGGGTGTTCTGATAGCGGCTGAGCAGGGGGAGAAGGTAGACCGCGACCCCCAGCACCAGCGCCCCCATCAGCACCACCACCCCCTGGAGGGCGACGGCCAGCGCGCCCTCCAGGAAATAGACGGCGATGAGCCAGTTGGCAGCCAGGCAGGCGGCGATCACCAGCAGCGCCAGATAGACGGCGGTCGCCTGCCGGAAGTTCTGCCGGAAGCTGCGGAAGAAGCGGCGCACCGTCCCCCGGTCCTGGTCGAGGGCGAGGTCCTGCGTCACCCGCGAGAGGGCGGAGGCGGAGGCCCCGACGGTGACCACCGGCAGGCAGCAGAGGAGGAAGAGGACGTTGGCGATGATCATGTCCCCCAGCTTGGAGAGGAACTGCATCACCGGGTTTTCCAGGTGAAACATGCTCTTCATTCTTTGCCCTCCTCTGTCCCGGCGCTCTCCCGGCGGCGCATCGCGCTGGGGGAGATGCCGAAGTAGTTCTTGAAATGGATGTAGAAGTTGTTCGGCTGGATGTAGCCCACCAGATTGGCGATGGTGGAGATCTTCTCCTGCGTGTCCAGGATCAGCCGCTTGGCCTCCAGCATCCGGTAGGCCATCAGGTATTCTGAAAAGCGCATCCCGGTGTCCTGATAGAAGACGCGGCCGATATATTTGCTGTTCATGCGGAAGTCCTCCGCCATGCGCACCAGCGTCTGCGGCTGGCGGTAGCTGCTGCGCACCACCAGGAGGATCTTGTTCGTGATCCTGGAGAAGCTGGCGTACTCCCGGCCGAGCACCGGGTCCACCTCCGCGCCCACCGCGACGCTCTCCGGCAGGAGGGCGTGCCAGGTCTCCCGCGCCCGCTCGACAAAGGCGATGAGCTCCCGGGCCTGAATGGGCTTGAGCAGGAAGTCCTGTGCGGAGGCGCGCATGGACCGGCGGATGAGGGCCATATCCTCTTCATCCGAGATCATGCCGAACACCGTCCGCAGTCCGGCGGCGCAGAGCTGCTCCACCAGCTCATAGCCCATCCGGTCGCCCAGGTGGACGTCCACCAGAGCGACATGGGGCTGATAGTCCAGGGCGATGCCGACCGCCTCCGGATAGGAGGCCGCCGTCATAATGCCGGAGAACCCATACGCCGGCCAGTCGATCAGGTTGCGGATGCTCTCACAGACGCTGGCATCGTCGTCTACAATCAATAGTCTGCACATGTCAGGCTTCCTCCTCTCCACGAGGGGAATTATCTCACCTCGTTGACTGTCTTGAGCAGCAGATGTTCCCGCAGCTCGGATGCGCTGCGCGCGGTCCGGGCGGTCACGGTGTACGGCTCCGGACCGGTCAGATCAAAGAAGTTGTCCGAGAGGACGCAGTCAAAGCCGCGGAAGTCCACCATCACGCCTTTGGCAAAGGCCGCGGCGCGCAGGGTGATCTCCACGCCGTCCTCCGTGTCGCGCAGGTCCGCCGTGAGCTCCGGCGCGCGCCATTCAAAGTGCTTGGCCGGGACAAAGAGCTCGCACCGCCGCGCGACAAGGTGTCCCGCCGCATCCAGAAGCTCGGCGCAGAGATAGCTCTCATAGCGCTCGCACTCCGGAACGCGCCAGGTGAGCACGTCCTCCGAGGAGAGCCGCTCCACCGAGACAACGGCCCGGCGCTCTGCCAGAACGGTGAAGTCGCTCCGGCGCAGGGTGACGCGGACCTCGCCGCCAAAGTCCTCCATCCGCTCGTTGGCGACGTTCACCGCGAGGCGGCCGTGCTCCAGAAAGAGGCCCATCGCCACCGGGGCGTAGAAGCGCTTGGCAGCATAGTGCAGCGCCTTATAGCGCCCGAAGCTGTCCACGCTGGACCAGGAGGCCACCGGCCAGCAGTCGTTGAACTGCCAGTAGACCGAGCCCATGCAGTAGCCCCGCTCCCGGCGGAAGTGCTCCACACCGTAGGCGATGGCGTCCGCCTGGAGGAGCTGGGAGAGATAGACCAGGTCCTCAAACCGGGAGGGATAGAGGTAGTTGTCCGCCAGATAGCGGAGGATCTTCCCGTTGCCCCCCTTGCACTTCTGGTGCTGCTCCATCACGCGGGAGAAGCAGTTCCAGTCCTTCTCCGGGGCAAAGCTGCGGATGGTCTTCATGGAGGGGAAGCTCTCAAAGCCGTACTCCGAGCAGAAGCGGAAGCGCTTTTTCCGGTAGGTGGTGAAGGGCACGCCGCCGTGCCAGACCTCCCAGTAGTGGGTGTCTCCCCGGGCGAAGTTCCCCGGGTCGTCAAAGCCGCCACCGGAGGAGGGGCTGGAGGGCCAGTAGAAGGTCTGCGGCGCGCAGCGCTCGCACACGGCGGGCAGCAGGTGCTCGTAGAGGCGGATGTAGTCGTCACGCACGAGCTGGCTCTCCCCGATGCCCCAGGTGAGCACCGCCAGCTCCATCTCGTTGTTGCCGCTGATGATGCCGAGGGAGGGGTGGTGGTGGACGCGCTGGAAGTTCTCCTCCGCCTCCGCCACGCACTCGCGCTCAAACGCCTCCGTCAGGCGGACATTCGCGCAGGCCACCATAAAGTCCAGCCAGACCAAAATGCCGTTGCGGTCGCAGAGGGTGAAGAAGTAGTCATCGGGGTAGTAGCCCCCGCCCCAGACGCGCAGGGTGTTGAAGTTCGCATCCAGGCACCAGGTCATCATCTCCTCCAGCCGCGCCGGGGTGACCCGGCTGAGCAGATTGTCCTGCGGGACGTAGTTGGCCCCCATGGAGAAGATCTTCACCCCGTTGAGGACGAAGCAGAACTCGCTGCCGCCCCCGTCCGGGTCCTTCTCGGTGCTCACCGTCAGGGTGCGCAGGCCGAGCTCCAGGCTGCGACGGTCGATCACCCGGCCGTCCACCTCCATCTCCACCTCCAGCGGGTAGAGGTTTGGCTCGCCGTAGCCCCGGACCCACCAGAGCCGGGGGTGCTCCACGAGGAAGCGGCCCGTCCCGTTCTCCAGCCGGATGCGCTCACCGTCAAGGGTGGCAAAGCACGCCGTCTCCGCCCCGCGGCGGCCGGTGACCGACACCTCCACCTCCACCGCTCCGTCCGGCCGGTGGTACTGGCGCACCGAGACATCCCCGATGCGGTCCACATCGTAGCCGTGCAGCGTCACCGGGCGGAAGATGCCCATGTCGGGCAGGGTGGGACCCCAGTCCCAGCCGGACTGATAGAGGGCCTTGCGCAGGTGGGCCGCCCCGGGGAGGGTGTCCCCATCGTTCGTGTAGAGGTAGTGCCGGGCATTTTTCTCACGGAAGTAGGGCATGGGAGAGGAGAAGGTCAGGCGCAGGGCGTTTTTCCCGGGGTGCAGGCGGTCCTTCACGTCGTAGACGTAGGTCCGGTGCATGTTCTGCACCCGGTCGAGCACCGCGCCGTTGAGGGCGATCTCGCAGAGGGTGTCCAGCCCGTCAAAGCGCAGCTCCACATAGTCGCGCGCCAGCAGGGCCTTGTCCGCCTCCAGCTCGGTCTCAAACACGCAGCCGCGCTCGAGCAGCGGGGTGATCTCCTCCTCGTTTCTCCCGTAGAAGGGGTCAGGGATCTTCCCGTGCTCCAGCAGGACGCTGAGCAGGGTGCAGGGGGCCTGGCAGCGCAGCGGCTCGAAGCCCTCATAGCGCAGCACCCAGTTCCTAACGGTCATCTCATGCTCCTTTCAGGCCATGCAGTTGGATCGTCCACTCATTGCGATAGGTCTCCCCCGCCGGGAGGCGGAGCAGGTCCTCCTGTTCCTCCAGAATGGCGACCCGTCCCTGCGAGGAGGGAAGAGAGCACCACGGCTCGATGCAGAGGTAGGGGGCGTCCGTCTCCGGCATGTGCCAGAGCCCGAGGTAGGGCATCTGGGGGAAGGCGACGGTGATCGCGTGCCCGTCCCCGTCCGTCTCCAGCGTGACGGAGCGGGCCATATCGCGCAGCACGATGGCGTCGCGGTCAAACAGGTCGTGGCGCAGCGGCAGGACCGCTCCGTCCAGGAGGGGGAAGGCCTCCGCCGTCCCGTCCAGAAAGCAGTCGTCCGTGAAGCCCACCCGGACCGGCGCGCAGCGCTCGCCGAAGCGGAGGCGGTAATCGGCAAAGCTCCGCCCCGCCGCCAGCGGCACGTTGAAGCCGGGATGGCCGCCCAGGCCGAAGTACATCGTCCGCCGGTCACGGTTCTCCACCTCGTAGGAGATCGCCAGCGTGTCCCCCCGGAGCCGGTAGCGCACACGGAAGGCAAAGCGCCGGGGATAGGCGGCGTAGGTCCGCTCGTCCGAGGTCAGCTCGCAGACCAGCTCTGTCCCGCCCAGCGGCAGGAGCCGAAAATCGGCGTAGGGCGCCAGTCCGTGGATGTCCATATGGCCCAGATGCCCGTCCAGGTAATAGCTCCCCCGCGTCAGCCGGGCCACATAGGGGAAGAGGTTGAGCGCCCGGTCCGGCCAGTAGCGCGCGTCCCCCTGCCAGAGATATTCCGTCCCGTCCGCGCCGCGGATGGACTGGAGCTCCGCGCCCCGGTCGGCGACCGTCACAGTGAGAAATTCGTTGCGGATATTCGCCGTCATCGGCACACCATCCTCGCCATCACGTCCTCATAGGCCGGCACACTGGAGATGCCGCCCGGACGGGTGGTGGAGAGTCCGGCGGAGGTGCAGGCAAAGGCGGTGATCTCCTCCAGCTCCGCCTGGGTGAGCGACGCCGGGTCGCTCCCGCAGGACAGCAGCTTCCACACGGCGCTGCCGCCGAAGATGTCCCCCGCGCCGGTGGTGTCCGCCACCTGCAGGCCCTTCAGGCCGGGGACGCGGCTGGAGGCCGTCCGGTTGGCGGCCACGCAGCCCTCCGCCCCGCAGGTGACGAAGACCAGGCGGACGCCGAAGTGCTCCAGAATGTACTGCGCGCCCTCCTCCGGGTCAAGGCCCCAGAGGAAGCGCACCTCTTCATCGCTGATCTTGACCACGTCCGCCTGGGCGAGGCCCCAGAGGATCTGCTCCCTCGCCTCCTCCGGGTCCCGCCAGAGGGGCAGGCGGAGGTTGGGGTCATAGGTCACCAGCTTGCCGTGCGCCCGGGCGTAGGCCACCGCCGCGCGGGTGGCGGAGCGGGAGGGCTCGTCCGTCAGGGAGAGGGTGCCGAAGTGGAAGATCTTCGTCTCGTCGATCAGGCTCCAGTCCACCTCGTCCTCCGTGAGGCAGGTGTCCGCCCCCGGCTTGCGGGCGAAAGAGAAGTCGCGGTTGCCCGTCTCGTCCAGGGTGACAAAGGCCAGGGTGGTAAAGGCGTCGCGGCCGGCGATCAGGCCGCGCGTCTCGATGCCGGCGCGGGAGAGGGTCCTGGTCAGGAGCTGCCCGAAGGCGTCCTCCCCCACCTTGCCGATGAGGGCGGTCTTCGCCCCGAAGCGGCTGAGCGCGGCCAGGAAGTTGGCCGGGGCCCCGCCGGGGTGGGCCTGCATGGTGGGATATCCGTCCCGGTCCACGCCGGTACAGGTGAAATCAATGAGCAGCTCGCCCAGTGCAACTACGTCCATCCGTCCGTCCTCTCACTTCGCAGCCGGATACTCGTTGCAGAGCAGGCGGTAGGGCGGCTCGTCCTCCTCAATGGCGGGGAAACGGCCCACCGGCGGATTGAAGCGGTTGTCCGTATTGTCGTCGTTGCACTGGCTCACCTCGCCGAGCAGGACGGGGCCGGTGCCCTCCTCCACCGAGAAGTCGTGGTAGAGGTACTGCTGGACGTGGATGCTCTCGCCCGGGGTGAGGCGGATCTGGCTCCCGGCGGGGACGGTGTAGGTCCGCCCGTCGGTGTGCACCGTCACGTCCGACTCATAGTCGATGGACTCGTCCGGCAGGCTGTTGTACACCCGGATGAGCACATTGCCGCCGCCGCGGTTGATGATGTCCTCCGTCTTGTACCAGTGGAAGTGGTTGGGGGAATACTGCCCCTCCTTCAGGTAGAGCAGCTTCTCCGCGTAGACCTTGGGATACTTGTCCGCCATGGCGCGGTTGCCGTTGCGGATGGTGATGAGGGAAAAGCCCACCTTGTCAAAATCCCCCAGTCCGTAGTCGGTGATGTCCCAGCCGAGCATGCAGTCGCGGACCTCATCGTACTCGTGGCCGATGTCCTGCCACTGCTCCGGAGTGAAATGGCAGAAGGGGGGCAGATAGCAGCAGTGCTTCTCGCACATTGCCTCCAGCTCCCGAAGCGCCCGGTTGATTTCCGATCGTTTCATACACAGTCAACTCCCTGTTTTTCAGATGATGGTGGTGTTTATGGCAACCGCGGCAGCGCCCGCCGGCCGGCATTGGGGCGTCTGTCTCGGCTTGCTGACCTGATGTGACCTGTCATTTTGTTCCCCGCGCGCCGCCGCTCCCGGCGGGCGGCGCTTTGGAGGCAAATCTCCTGTTTTCTGCAATTCGTCACTTTAACATGTTGAAGAGATCACTTTTATAATGGTTCTTATCTATATTGTGCTATCAAAAGTCCAATGTTGCAAGGCGGAATATTTCGGAACAATATTGTTATATTGCGGTCCTTTTCACAAAATGTCAGGCTGAGAGGTGGCCGCGCCCCCGTCCGAAGCCGCCGGTCCCATCCCGTTCACTGGAGGTAACTGCGATGCAATGCGTCTATTTTGGCGACAAAGTGCCCAACTCTTTTGAGGAGCAGATCGATTTTTCCAGAGAAATGCCCTATAGGATCAATATCAAACGATTTCATGCGGAGGATATCGTACCATTGCACCACGCAGACTCCATTGAGATTTTGCTGTGCGACGATCTGTGTGGGGAAATTGTGATCGATTCCAATCATTTTCCACTCAGCGGCCGGCAGCTCTTCTTCATCCCGCCGCGCACCATCCACTCCAACACCGTGCTCCAGTGCGACGGGACGATGCACGTCTTCAAGGTCAGCCTGAGCGAGATGAACCATTACATCCATCTGGAGCACTATCTGGAGGCCTGCGGCTGCCGTCTGGACCAGCTGCTCTATCTCCACCCCTCCTATGACGAGGCATACCAGTGCATCGAGGCGCTGCTGCGCTATGACGGCTCTCTGCGCGAGTGTCTGCCGCAGGTGCTCCGGCTCTTCTCCATCCTCTCGCGCCACGCGGACACCCAGCGCAGTCCGGAGCTCCACTCCCAGCCGCGCAACTCCAGCCTGCAGGAGCTCATCACCTGGACCAACCGGAACTACATGCGCAAGATCACCATCGACGAGGTCGCCCGGATGACGGGCTACAGCAAGTACTACTTTTGCAGCTATTTCAAGTCGCACACCGGGATGACCTATATGAACTATCTCAACAGCGTGCGCATCTCCCACGCCTGCCGGATGCTCTCGCGCGGGGAGCCGGTGCAGACGGTCTGCCGGAACACCGGCTTTGAGAACATCTCCTACTTCATCCAGATGTTCAAGCGCATCCAGCACATCACGCCGCACCAGTACGCCTGCCAGCAGAAGCGCCTCCAGCAGGAGCGGGCGGAGGAGGAGGGGGCGGAGACCCCTCACGCGCCGTCTCAGGCGGACGAAGCGCGGTGATTTTGGACGCACGGAAAAAACCACCCGCTCCGGCTCGATGCAGTGCCAGTGCGGGTGGTTCCTTCCTCAAGGGGCGGCAGGCCGCCATTTAGATGTCAGGGTGTCTCGCCGGGGACGGCGGGGGCCGCCCTGTGTCCGGGGAGACTTACTTGCTCTGCTCGGAGAGCCACTGCCACAGGCTGACGCCCTCTTCCTCACACTGGTTGTTGAAGAAGTAGAGCCAGGACCAGTGGCCCATGTACTGATAGGCCGCCCCGTCCTCGCCGGTGTAGAGGCCGGTGGTGTCGTGGACGTCGGGGAAGACGCTGGTGTGCACGTCCGCGCCGATCGCCTGCAGGCGCTCGATGGTGGGGATCTCATAGAGATCGGGCGGCACGACGGTGTCGTTCTCCGCGTAGACGAACCAGACCGGGAGGTCCGCAATGCTCGCGAGCTGCTCGTCCGTGATGCCCGCGTCCAGATACGCCTCGCAGATGGGGAAGGCGGCGGCGAAGTAGTCCGGATAGGCGAGGATCAGGTTCATCGTCATGTAGCCGCCGTTGGAGCAGCCGCCGACATAGATGCGGTCAGCGTCAATGTTCGGGTTGGCCGCCACATAGCTGTCGATCAGCTCCTTGAGCGTCGGGAGATAGATGGAGTCGGTGCCGGGATTGTCCTGCCAGTTCCCCTCCTCGTCATAGCAGAGCCAGAACTGGGGGGTCTGCGGGGTGAGGACATAGGCCCCGCCCATGATGGACTGGAACTCCTCCCCGTACAGGGCAGTGACCTTGTTGCCCAGCAGCGGGATGGTGGTGTCGGTGCCGCCCTCGCCCGCGCCGTGGATCCAGATCACCAGGGGATGCTTCTCCCCGTCGTCAGCCGGGGCGTAGGAGGCGTAGGTCAGCGTCTTGCCGTCCGCGCCGGTGAAGCTGCCGGAGAGGTCCACCCCCTCGAGCTGGGGCATGAGGGCGGCGGAGAGGTCCACGGCGGGCTCCACGGAGAGGGCGGCCACCGCCGTGCCGTCCTCCGCGGCCAGCGCGCTGCCCTCGGCGAGGGTGATGGCCAGCTCATAGGGGCTGCACACGGTGTTCTGCCCGGTGATCACGTCATAGCAGTAAGGGGAGCCGGTGTTGGGGTCGTAGGCGAGCTCGAGGGCGAGCTTGTCCGAGGCGCCCTCCACCTGATTGCCCGCCTCATCGCAGGGATAGACGGCGGTGACGGTGCGCGGGGCCTCCGAGGTGACGTGGACCGTCGGGTCCAGGCTCTCGTCCTGCAGAGCGGCCCAGTTGAAGGACTCCTTGGTCTCCACCACGGTGAAGGACTCCGGCGAGACGCCGTCCGCCGTGACCGCCTGGTTCAGCGTCAGGATGGTCTTGGTGACGGCGGGGCCCCAGTCAAAGCCCTCGACCACGACGGTCTGGGTCGCCGTGAGCGCCGCGTCCGACCCGGCGGCATCCTCCGTGCCGGCGTCCTCCGGGGCGGCATCTTCGGCGTCGCCGCCCGCCTCCGTCTCGCCGCCGGTCTCTGTCCCGGCGGAGCCGCTCTCGTCCGCGGCGTCGCCGCCGGAGCTGTCCTGCGACGCGCCGCAGGCGGCCAGGGCCAGCAGCATGGCCAGGGCCAGCAGGAGCGCTGTCATCTTCTGCATCATGTACATTCCTCCCTGTCTTTTTCTGTTCCGCCGGTGATGGCGGCTCTGGTCAAATGATACCATACCAAAGAAAAAAAGAACAGAGCTTTTGTGAAAAAATACAGAAGAAGACGCACAAAAAAACCACCCGCACCGGCCTGATGCAGTGCCGGTGCGGGTGGTTCCCTTTTATTTTATCCTTCTGCCGCGCCCGGCGCGGGTCTGGTCAGCTCCGGAAGAGCACGAGTTCCGAGAGCAGAACATAGAGACGATCCCAGTTTTCCGCCGTCCCCTGGAAGGTGAGCCACTGGACCCCCGTCAGGTCCGCCTGGATCGTCACCGGCGCAGTGGTCCGGCTCAGCTCGACGGAGTAGAGCAGCTCGGAGTTGTCGCCATACACCATGAGCCATCCGTTCGTTGAATCGCTGTTGTCCCGCACCGCCGCAGTGCCGGAGAGACGGCTGTACGCGCCGCCCAGATAGACGGTAAAGAAAGCGCGATCTTCATACAGCTCCATTTCCAGCAGGTTGGATGGGCTGTACACCGTGCCGATCACATCCACATAGACCTCGCCGTCCTCCGGGCGCTCCAAATAGTTGGAGTCGGACACTGTCATGTCGCTCAGGCGGACCGGCTTGGCGTTTTCCGTCTGGCTGCGCAGGTTCTGGAGCGTCTCATTGCCCGGCAGGACGGAGAGGGCCGCGTCGATCAGCGCGAGCGCACCGTCATAGTCGTCCTGGGACACCAGGTCCGCCACCTGTCCGCCGACATAGGACACATACTCCGTCTGGGCGGAGGCCAGCAGGGCCTGCAGCTCGGGATCCCCCTCGTTGCGCTGGAGCGCGTCGGAGATCAGGCTGAACGCGTCCTCAAATCTGCCCTCGCTGATGGCCACGCTGCCGTCCGTGAGTGCACGGCTCTTGACGCTGGCGGAGTAGCTGCTCTTCAGCTCGTCGAGCTTCTGAGTGAGCTGCTCATCCCCCGGCAGGACGGAGAGAGCGGTGTTCACCAGCGTGATCGCCGTCTCATACGCCGCGTCGCTCTCCGGTGTGCCCACCTGGTTCAGGATCTCCTCGCGGTAGCCGTCTGTCGCCTCGACGATGCGCTCCTGCGCCAGATCATAGTTGCTGTCAGACTCCACCACGTTCTTGTACTCCGCCAGTGCAGCGGCATAGTCTCCGTCGGCATAGTATTCCTCCGCCGCGCGGTAGGCCTTCTTGGACGCGAAGAGCTCATCGAGCATCTCGAGCTGCTGCGCGCAGTCTGACGCGGCCTCCATCTCCGGCATCTGCGCGAGCGCCTCCAGTTTGCCGCGCGCCTCCTCATAGGTCAGCTCGCCGCTCTCATAGGCGTCCAGCATGCCGGATGTCTGGCGGCTGAGCAGGAAGTCGAGCAGCTTCTCCTGGAAGAAGACGCCCTGCACGTCCGACCGGTAGACGCTCACCGCATTGTCATAGTCCGCATGCTCGAGCGCGTCGCTGACCTCCTTGGCAGGTGAGAACATCACGATGACCGTCAGCACCGCCGCACACACCGCCACGACGCCCAGCAGGCTGACCAGCGTGACGAAGGCCTTTTTCGGTCCGGACCACTTCTTCTTCGGGGGTTTCACCGGCACCGGCGGCTCGACATGCAGCGGACCGTCCACCGGCTCGGAGATCACCAGGTTCTCTCCCGGCTTTGACGACGGCTCCTCCGCACAGCTCATCCCGCAGTAGGGGCAGAACCGGCTTCCATCTCTGATCTCTTTTCCGCAGTTTCTGCAATACATCTCTGACTCCTCCTCCGCTCTTTCTGTCTGTTTTGTCTTCTGTCAGTAGTCCCACTCACAGATATAGGGGTTGCTCTGGCCGTCCTTGTCGTCCCACTCCGAGGCGTGCGTGCCCCACCACTCGCCGCTGTCATCGTGGTACTCTCCGGTCTGGTCAAAGGTCAACAGCGTGATGTAGTCCTGGTCCTTGTACTCTCTGTAGTTGTCCGGCTGGTTCAGATAGCCCCAGTTGGTGTACTCAAACGGCTCACCGGTCACCCAGACAAAGGTCCCCTCCTGGTCGCGGTCGGTGCCGCCGAGCAGGAATGCCTTCTCCCTGCTGTAAGTGCAGGCGAGCTGGTAGACAAATTCATTCTCCTCCGCGCTGGTGATGGTGGCCAGATGGCCGCCCATCGCCTCGCAGGCGGCCTGAGCGCTCTCCCAGTCCGTCTCTTCCATGCAGACCAGATAGTGATGTCCGTTATACTCCACCGTGCCCACCGGGAACGAGACCTCCGGCGCAGCCGGCGCCGCGCAGGTCACCACGCAGTTGGCAGAGAGCTCCGGGGCCTCCGCCCCGCCGGAGACGGTCGCGGTCACAACGCACGTCCCCTCGCCCGTCCAGTTCACCTGCGCCGTCAGGGCGTCTTCTGTCTTTGTGACAGAGGCGACCGTCTCATCACTGCTGGACCACTCCACCGTATACGAGCCGTCTCCGGCCGCGTCCCACTCCAGCAGAGCGGTGAGCGGCGCGGAACCGCCCTCCTCCAGCGAGAGGGACTGGGTGTCCAGCGTGAGCGTTGCGATCTCCTCCGGGGCCTCGCAGGTCACCAGGCAGGCATCCGTCACCGCCTGGCCGCCTGTGCCGCCATCCTGCGCGGACGCCGTGATGGTGCAGCTCCCCTCGCCGGTCCAGCGCACCTGTGCCGTCAGCGCCCCGGTGGACTCCACCTCCGCCACGGACGGGTCGCTGCTGGTCCAGCGCACGCTGACCTCCTCCCCGCCATCCGGGGCGAGCACAGCGGTGAGGGTCTCCGTCTCCCCCTGCGCGATGGAGAGATCGTGCACTGTGAGAGAGAGCGACAGCGCCGCGCGGTTCCAGTCAAAGGGATCTGTGATCCAGATGGCCAGCGCCGCGCACAGCGCCAGCGACAACACGGCGCAGGCCACGCGAAGGAGCACCGCCACCCTCTGCCTGCTCCGGCAGTCGCCGCACAGCGTCGTGCCCGGCGGGCAGGGCTTCCCGCACCGGCGGCAGAACTGCGCGGGAGGCGGGGTCTGACCCGCAGCGGGCGGCTCGTGCGGCACAAGCCTCGTCCCGCACACGGTGCAGAACTGTGCCTGCCCCGAGCGCTCCACGCGGCATTTTGGACAGTACATACCTCTTCTTCCTCCCTCCGCCGGCGAGAACCCGCTTGACGCCGTCCTGCCGGGCAGATAAAATAATATAAATGACAATTGCACGACCGCCCTGGACGGGCGGATCTTTTTCAGGCAAGGTGTCCCGCCATGTGTCTCAGATACCGGTATATTTTGCTCTCCGTCACGCTTGCGCTCCTGCTCGTCCTGTGCAGCTGCGCTGCCCCGTCCGACAACGGCGCCCCGTCCGGCAGCGCCGCCGGGCCGGAGGTCTCCTCCGAAACCGCCGGGCCGGAGCCGGAGCCGGCCTCGCTCACCCTCAGCGAGCAGGCGCTGACCCTCGCCGCAGGCCGCACCGCACAGCTCTCCGCCGTCCGGACGCCGGAGCCGTCCGGGGCGCTCTCGCTGGACTGGTCGAGCAGTGATGCGGCGGTCGCCTCCGTCTCGGCGGCCGGCGAGGTGACCGCGCACGCGCCCGGCAGCGCCGTCCTGTCCGCGCAGACGCCGGACGGGCTCTCCGCCAGCTGCGCCGTCACCGTTGTACCGCTGGAGGAGTTCTCCTGCGCCCTGACCGTCTCCCTCTCCGCGCCCCTCTCTCTGGAGGAGACCGTCTCGCTGCCGGAGGGGAATGCGTGGGAGGAGATCGTCTGGCACAGCTCGGCAGAGCAGGTCGCCTCGGCAGAGGGGGCGGTGATCACCGCGCTCCGCTTTGGCTCCGCCACGCTCACCGGTGAAGGGCCCACCGTCCAGCTCACCTGCGAGATCCAGACCACCTACGGCGGCCAGCTCATCGCCCACCGCGGTCTGAGCGCCGGGGCCCCGGAGAACACGCTGCCCGCCTTTCGCCTCGCCGGTGAGGCCGGGGCGTGGGGGATCGAGACCGATCTGCACGTCACCGCCGACGGCGTCTTTGTCTGCCTGCACGATGACGAGATCGACGGGATGACCGACGGCAGCGGGGCGGTCGCCGAGCTGACCTATGCGGAGATCCAGGCCTGCCAGATCGACGCGGGGAACCATCTGGGCGACTATCCGCCGCTGTATGTCCCCACGCTGGAGGAATACCTCGCCGTCTGCCGGGCGTATGGGGCCGTCGCCGTCATCGAGCTGAAAGAGGACTTCCCAGACAGCGAGATCGCGGTGTTCTGCCAGCTCCTGGAGGAACAGGAGATGACGGAGCAGTGCGTCTGCATCAGCTTCCGTCTCTCCCTGCTGCGCGCCCTGCGTGAGGCGTCCACGGAGATCCCCGTGCAGTATATCGTCCGCACGGCGGACCGGGAGGACGTGGACCTCGCCGCCTCCCTGGGCAACAGCGGCATCGACTTTCGCAGTGCCTCCGCCGACCTGATCGACTATGCCCGCTCGCTCGGCTGCACCACCAATGTCTGGACGGTGGACAGCCCGGAAGAGCAGCAGTCCTGGCGCGAGGCGGGGATCGACTTCATCACATCCAACAATGCCGCGACGGCGCCGCCGGACGGCACGGAAGACGCAGAGGAGTGACCGTTATGAGAAGACATCTGTCCCGCATCACCGCCGCGCTGCTGGCGTTCTGCCTGCTGCTGAGCGGCTGTGCCGCCTCGCCCGGCACATCGCAGCCCGTCCCGGAGGCGGAGGACCCCACCGTCAGCTCCTCCGACACCCTCACCGCGCCGCCGCAGGAGGACACACAGGAGGAGGACAGCCTTCCTTCCGATGGTGCGCCGGACGCGCCGCCGGCAGAGGACGTGGAAGACGCGGCCGCCGAAGCGGAGACGGCCAGGGAGGAGCCCCTCGCCACCCTCCTGCTCGCCTCCGATTACCAGGAGAAGGAGGGCTGGCCCGCCCCCGCAGAGACGCTGCGCGCCCTGCTTGCCACGGTACAGGCGGAGGGCTTTGCGCCCCCGGACAACGCCATCTTCTGCGGGGACTACACGAACGAGGAGGGGCTGTATCACTATGAGACCTCGCCGGACGCCTCCATTGCGGAGATCACCGCGCTGGTCACGGAGGCCTTCCCCGGCTGTCCGGCGGAGGACCTGATCTTTGTACAGGGCAACCACGACCAGATGAGCGAGTCCATCTCCGCCGGCGGCCTGCATGAGTATGAGTCGTATCTGGTCTACGTCATCAACACCCAGACCGGCTTTCCCTGGAAGCAGGGGACGCTCGGCCTGGACGCGCTGGTGGAAAACACCGCCAGCCAGCTGGAGGACTGTCTGGACGGCCTGATCGCCGCGGGCGAGACGCGTCCCGTGCTGATCGCCGGTCATGTGCCGCTGCACTTCTCCGGGCGCACCAGCTCGCTGCACAGCACCGGGGACAATCTCTACGCCTCCGCCCTCTTTGACGTTGTCAACCGGGCGGGGGAGTCTCTCGACTGCATCTACCTGTTCGGCCACAACCACTCCAAGGGCTGGGACAGCTACCTCGGCGGCAGCGCCGCCTATCTCACCCGGGGCGACCGGATCCTGATCCCCGACAGCACGGGCGGCGGGGTGAACACCGACCGGTACACCGTCCAGACGCTCCAGTTCACCTACCTGAATCCGGGCTATCTCGGCTACGTCAGCGACAGCGGCGCGGACAGCGCGCTCACCTGTACCGTCTGCGAGATCTACCGCGATGAAATCGTATTTACCCGCTGCGATACCGGCGGCGTCCATCCCATGCGCTCGGCTGGCGCCGCCAATCCCTACCGGGACGACACCGCGCTCATCCCGCAGGAGGAGTACGTCACGCCGCTGGAGAGCCCGCAGGTCATCCGGCGCAATCGGCCTGCCGCCGCGCAGTAATGTCCTGTGGACGCTCCTGCAGGATGGGCCGGAGCTTGCCTGCATACAGTATACACCACTGCGCTGCGGCTCTTTTTTCGTGTGCCTTCCCCGCAGCCTGCGCTACTTTCTCCAGCCCATCCGCTGCTCGTACTGGACGATGATATTGATGTTCTCCAGCTCGATCGCGGTGAGCTGGCTGGCATCCAGCGCGTCAAAGTCGGGGTCAGGTGTGTACCAGTTTTTGCCCTCAAAATACACCCTGTATGTGTCATTCTCAAAGATATGGCCGTGGCGGGCATAGATCTCGTTGCGCGCCAGGGCGACCTCCTCCCGGCTCATGCTGTAGAGCTCACTCTCGGAGATCACGCGGGTATCGGTGGGCAGCAGATAGCCGTCCGGGTCGGTGAGGGCGGGGTTCTCTCCCCCGGCAGGCTCCGAATCCGTCTCCGGCTGCGGGTCGGGCTGCTGCGCGGGGGCGGGGACGCTCACCTCACACTGGGCGGTGAGACCGTCACAGGCCGCCGTGACCGTCGTGCTGCCCGCTGACAGGGCCGTCAGCTCCGCCTGCGCGCCGTTGGAGACGAGGGTGAGCACGCTCCCATCCTCCACCGTCCAGGTGACCAGACTGCCGTTGGTCTCCGCCGTCAGGGTACCCGTGTCGCCGACCTGCAGCAGCATGAACGTGACATTGAGGGTGAGGTAGGTCTCTTCTTCCTCCTGCGCCTCTTGTACTTCCCCGTCCGTCACTGCGCCATCGTCCGCGCCGGAGTCCGTGCCGCCGGTCACGCCGGCCACGTCCTCCCGGTCCTCCTGCGCGCCGCCCTTGCCGTCATTTTCTTCATCGCGCTCTGTGCTGTCCCCGTCCTCCTCCGTCTCTCCGGCGGCGGGCAGGCCGATGAGCTGGTCGCCCATCGCCAGATAGGCGATGCCGATGCCGATGGCGATCACCAGCACTGCCGACAGGATGATCCCAAGCGGATAGAGCCAGGAGGGCGTGCCCGACACGCTGGCCTTCTTCCGGGGCTTCTTGCCGGGGGCCGGAGACTCCTTGCCGGGCATTGGGGGTTTCTCTCCCTTTTGGGACCCGCCGGGCGGCTGCTGACGTCCCGGCGCAGGCGGCGGCGCCGAAACCGGCTTGCCGCAATGGATGCAAAACGACATCCCCTCCGCCAGCTCTGCGCCGCAGCCCGTGCAGCGGCGGACAGACTGCGGGTGCGGACGCTTCGCGCCGCCCTCCGGCTTCTCCGGCGGGACCTTCGCCCCGCAGCCGGTGCAAAAATGCGCCTCGTCCGCGATCATCCGTCCACACGATGGACACTGTCTCATCTTCATTCCTCCCTCTTGAGAAAACGCCGGAGCAATCCACGCCTGAGGATTGTTCCGGCGTTTCTCTGCGCCATGCGTATTCAGCTCAGCTGACAGCCGCACGTCCCGCAGAACCGGCTGCCAGCCTTGACCGGCTTGCCGCACTGTGGGCAGAAGCTGTGACGCTCCGCCTCCGCCTGACGGCGCAGGCGGGTGATGCTGTCAAACAGCGGCAGCAGCTCGGGCAGCGGGTCTTCAAACCGGCCCTCGTAATACTGCCTTCCCAGCTCCCGATAGGCCTCGGCGAGCGCCTCCGGTTCCTTTCCCCCTTCGCGTCCCGCCGTCCCTGCCGGCATATGCTCCTGCCAGTTCCCATAGCTGGCATAGTCGTTGCGCGCCATGCTCCGCTCCTTCCCGCGTCGTCTCCGCCGCCGCTTTGGTCACCGGCCCCATGCCGCCGTGCGTGCATGGGGCCGGGCGAGCGCCGCCCGTCATCCGGCGGAACCGGTCACGCGGTCCCATCCTCCGGGCAGCCGTCTGTTATGTGTTCTCTCTGTCTGAGGCCTCAATACATCGGAGGTGCGGAGTCGTCCGGCGAATAGCCCCAGCTGCCGCGCGGGGCCGCCACATTTTGCAGCTGCAGCAGCATCACACCGCCCAGGGCAAGCATCGCCACGTTGGCCAGGCCGTCAATGACCACCAGGGCGCGCTGCTGGTCGTAACTATCGATGAACCCCTGCAGGATATCCATCTCCTGGCTGGAGCCATAGAAATAGGAGTAGTAGTCCATGCTGCTCGTCAGGGTATCCACAAAGGTGTCGAGCAGGCCGCCCAGGCTGTTGGCCGCGACTGCGCTCACAAGCGCCAGGCCGGCCTGGATGAAGATCACCACGATGCAGAACAGGGAGACCTGCACGCGGTCGTCCATCCCGTGCAGCACGCCGATCGCGCTGTTCATCGTCTGGCCCATACCGCGGCAGAAGAGCACCTGCAGCGCGATCATGGCGGCAAACACCAGAATGATTCCGAACAGGATGCCGACCACGCTGCCTTCACCGCGTGCCTGCGTCATCAGCCACAGCACGAACAGGATCAGCAGCGCCGGGAGAATGATGTTGAAGATCATCTGCACGCGGAAGGCCAGTCTGGAGACCTCAAAGCCCTTCGGCTGGAGATTTCTCTTCTGGGCGGAGCTGAAAATCATCCAGACGCCGACGCAGAGGATGATCAGCGGGATATTGCTGATCAGGCTGATCATAGAGACCAGCGCATCCAGGAAAATTTTCAGCGTGAGCAGGACAGCAAAGATCAGGCAGACCAGCCCGCTGCTGGTCTGGCCAAGGAGCGCAGACGCAGCGCCGCCGCCCACCGGAGCACCGCCGGACACGCCGCCGCCCATCGGGGGCACAGGCGCGGGGGCATACGGCGTGCCGCAGACCGGGCAGAAGCTGCCGGAGGGGTCCACCGGAGCGCCGCACGAGGCGCAGAAGCCGCCGCGGGGCGCAGAGGCCGCGCCGCCATAGCCGCCGGAAGAGCCGACCATCGTGCCGAGCTGGTCGACCATCCTGCGGCCGCTGTCCGTCTGGATGAACTGGAGCACAAAGTAGGCCGCCACGGCCCCAAACACCGCCAGATAGACCAGCGTCGGGAAGCTGAAATAGCCGATCAGCCGGATCAGCTCCACCAGGGTGAGCAGGACAAAGGCGATGGCGATCCACATCCGCCCGTCTGCTGCGAAGCAGAGGAACAGCCCCAGCAGGAACAGCAGGTGGACCACCGGTGCAAAGACATAGTAGGAGTCGATGTAGACAATGCTGTTGATGAGCAGAATCACCGGCTCGAGCAGCACCAGCACCGGCACGGCCGGCATGATCTGGCTGAGCAGCGGATTCTGCCGCACAAAGTTGCTCATGGCATTTTGGATCTCTTTCATTTTTTCACTCTCTTTCTTTTCGGGACTGCGCACAGGCGGGCAGCTCCCTTTTTTCTTTATCCATTCATCGGAACCGGAGAGCCACACTGATCGCAGAACATCTCATCCGGTCCGATGGCATGGCCGCACTCCGGGCAGACGCGCCCGCCCGCGCCGGTGGAGTCGAGGTCCGCCTCGTCCGCCGGCATCCACATTCTGGTCTCCGGCTCCTCGGGGGCATCCGCCCTCTCCTCCGCGGCGCTCTGCGCAGCGGGGGGCGCATAGAAGACCTCCTCCTCTTCGTGCTTCCCGGCCCCTGCGGCGGTGTTGCAGCCGCAGTTGGGGCAGAAGACCTCGTCCGGTCCCATCGCCGTGCCGCAGCTCGGGCAGGCCCTCTGCGGCGCCGGGGCAGGCGCAGGGGCCGGTGCGGGAGCAGGCACGGAGACCGGTGCGGGAGCAGGCGCAGGGGCGGGCACGGGGGCATAGCCGTGCGGCATGGTCGCGCCGCAGCCGGGGCAGAACATCGCGTCCGGGTCCTCCACCTTCATCCCGCAGGAGCTGCAGAAGCGGGCAGCTGCGGGGGGCACCGGCGCCGCGGGGGCCGCCGGAGCGGCGGAAGGTGCGGCGACCGCCCTGCCGCAGAATTTACAGAAGGAGGTGTGCCTGTCGATCAGCTTGCGGCAGTGCGGGCAGGGGACCTCGTCCTCCCCGGCCACCCGCTTGCCGCAGCTGCTGCAGAACATGACCTGGTTGGAGATAATGTCGCCGCAGTGCGGGCAGCGCCGCTGTCCTCTCGCGGCCAGTGCCTCGCGCTCTCTGTCCCGGACCATCTCCTCCGCCGCGGCGATGCTGGCAAACAGCCTCTCCTCCTCCGGAGAGGGCGCGGCGGAATGCTTCTGATAGTAGGCCCGGCCCAGCGAGGCATAGCTCCGCTCGAGCACCGCCTTGGCCTGGTTGAGCTGTGCATCCAGCCCGCCGGCCGCGCCGCTCCATCTGTCAAAGAGTCCCATCGTTTTGATCTCCTTTCCTATACTGAGTCCGGCAGCTCCTACAGCTCCCCGCCCTCCTCGCGGATGGTCCTGCGCAGGCGGCTGAGCGTGACCGGCGTGATGCTCAGGAACGAGGCGATGTGCTTGTTCTGCACCCGGCCGATCAGCGCGGGGTAGGTCCGCCGGAACCAGAGATACCGCTCGCGCGCGTCATATTGACAGAGGGCCAGTTTGATCTCCCACTGCTCCCGCAGGGCGGCGGTGAGGATCTGGTTATAGGTCCGCACCACCGATGTGTCCTCCTCCAGGAGGGTTCGGATCAACGCCATTGGCACGCCAAATACCTCGCTGTCCTCCAGCGCCTCAAAGCCGATCGGAGAGATCTCCGTCACGCCGAGACAGCTCATCACCGTGCCGCCTGGCCGGGCGCTGAAGCACTCGGTCAGATCGCGCCCGGCAGAGTCGAGGAAGAAGCCGCGGAACAGTCCATAGTTCAAAAAATAGCACCATTTCTGGACCTCTCCGCCCTGGATGAGCAGCTCGCCCTTGCGCAGGCTGCGCGTGATCGAGACCGCCTTGATCCGCTCAATGTTCTCCCGGTCATGAATCCCCAGCCAACGGCTCGCAAACGCCTCGAACTCCACCGAACATTCCCCCTCCTGTCTCTGCGCTGGTTCCTATTATACCTTGACATTCGGGATTGTTCATTATCCTATGTTAATTGTCTCTGCTCTTTCTCACAATTCTCTCTTATTTTACCGCTCAGAGCAGCTCCACGCGCAGGGAGAGCACCTCTCCCAGGGTGATGATACTGCCATCGGTGAGCTCACACTGCTCTGAACCGTAGAGCAGTCTGCCCTCCACGCGGGTCCCGTGCTGGCTGTGGTTTTGCAGGATCACCCGCGCGCCCTGGCGAAAGATGACGCACTGGTCGCGGGACACCCGCTCCTCCCCGTGCAGGTTGACCGTCCGGCTGCTCCCCCGGCCCACGGTGATGGGGCGGTCGAGCGGCAGGTCAAACCGGCGCTCGGGCTGCTGGCAGTCGGTCAGGCGGATCCGCATCGGGAGATTGCCGGCGGCCGTCACGGTCTCACCCTCCTCCGGGTCAGGGGCCGGAGCGGAAACGGACCCTCTCGCGCCGCCCCCCGCAGCCGGCTTCCGGCGCAGAACGGCCGCCAGAATGGCCGCCACAGCGAGGACCAGTACAACTGCCAGGAGCACGGTGGGAACGCCCGGCGCAGACGCCGCCTCCCCGCCGTTCCCGGCGGTCTCCTCCGGAACTGTCTCCGGCGTCTCCTCCTCCGGGGCAGCGGGCTCCTCCGTCTCCGGTTCAGACGGCGGCGCCTCTGTCTCCGGTTCAGACGGGGTCTCCGCCTCCGGCGCGGGAGGTTCCTCCGTCTCTGTCTCCATCTCCGGCTCCGTGGCGGGCGCTTCGGTCTCGCCGTCCGCCGCGCGCATCGGCATGGTCATCTGCGTCATCACACGCTCGCTCTCCCCGCCGTCCCGGGTGATGGTCACCTCCACGGCGCGCTCCATCCCGTCGCAGAGCGCCTCCAGCAGGGGGAAGGAGACCCGGACCGCGCTGTTGATCTGCGTGATCTGCGCGACCACCTCCAGCGAATCCGTCTCATCCGCAGCCGCGACGGCGCTCGCGCCGGTCGCACGGGCCAGGGCAAAGAGATTTTCCGCCGTCTCCTCCCGGACCTGCTCCGCCCCTCCGGCGTTGCTGGTCAGCACCACCGCATAGACCGGCCAGCCGGCCGCGCAGGCCAGCGTCTCCACCTCATTCCAGGTGCAGCTCAGAGAGGTGGCGTTCTCCCCGTCCGCGATGACGACCAGTCGGCGCAGCACGCCGTCCCCGCCACCCTGCGTGCCGGCGATGGTCTCATAGATCGCGCCGGTCAGATAGGTGTTTTGATTATAGTATTCCAGGCCCTCCACCGCGGTCTTGAGCGTGGCGTATTCCGTCGTGCCCTCGCACAGCCAGCTCACCCCGTCTCCCACGGTGCCGATGCTCACCCGCTCGCGGTCCATCCGGCTGCCCACCAGGTCCATCAGCAGCGAGCGCGTCAGCTCGCGCATCTTCTCCGGCACGGACTGGGAGTTGTCCACCAGGATCACCGTCTCCAGCGGCGTCTCCAACTCAGAGAGGGTGGTCACCTCCGGCTCCGGGCAGACGGTCTGGCCCACCTGCACGGAGATCTGTCCGAACGCTCCGTCCGGATCGAGGTAGAGCACCCCCTCCTCCCCCTGAGCCGAAGCGGAGATCACCTGTGCGCCTCCGTCCGCCCAGGCCGTGACGCTCAGCCACAGCGCCGCGGCCATCAGCAGCGCCGGAACGCGCAGCCAACGTCTCATCTTTCTCATAAGTGCCCCTCTCTCTTCCACCCGGCGCGGCCCAGGCAAGGCTTTTGAAGACATTTTAATGGTTCTGTCTGCTCCTGTCAACCGGAGATTGACCTCTGCGCGGAAGGACAACCCATATTTTCCATCCAGTCCGGCCCCGGCGGAGGGGCCGGCAGTCACTTTTTATCCTTTCATTTACAAATTCTCTTTCACGCGGCAGGGCAATATGATATAATCGAGTTTAATGAAATCTTCCCTGCACTCTCCTGCTGCAGGCGCGCGGCGGCGGCCAGCCGCAAAAAGCAGGATTCTTTTGGCCGCGGGAAAGGAGTCTCCTATGGATCGCTATCTTGACCGCTGGGTGCCTGCCGGGCAGGCAGGCATCCCGCCCCTGACGGTGAGCGGATTTCCCAGCCCCGTCCTCCGCCGGGCGCCGGTGGAGCCGCTCAACGCGGCAGAGACGGACGCCGCGCCTCCGGAGTCAAACCGTGAACCGAAGACCAGGCTGTACAACGCCCCGGCAGAGACAGGAGGCGGCCGCACATGAGCTTTGACCTTTTTTCTGACACCTATGAGCTCCAGGAGCAGCTGGGTTCCGGCGGGGGCGGCGTAGTCTACAAGGCCTATCACAAGCGCCTTCGCCAGACGGTGGTCCTCAAGCAGATCCAGACCGGCAAGTTCTCGGAGCAGTACCTGCGCCAGGAGGTGGACATCCTCAAGGAGCTGCGCAGCGCCTACCTGCCGCAGGTGTTCGACTTCCTGCCTCTGCCGGATGGGCGCGTGTTCACCGCAATGAGCTATGTGCCCGGCCAGTCGCTGCGCCAGACGGCCCAGTCCGGCCGCACCTTCTCCCAGCGTGAGCTGGTGCGCTGGGGGATGCAGCTCTGCAGCGCGCTGCACTGCCTGCACACTCAAAGGCCGCCCATCCTCCATGCGGACATCAAGCCGGACAACGTCATGCTCACGCCACAGGGGGACATCTGCCTGATCGACTTTAACGTCTCCCTCTACCTCGACGGCAGCGCGGTGATCGGCTTCACCGAGGGCTATGCCTCTCCGGAGCAGCATCTGATCGCCCTGAGCCAGTACGCCCGCCAGCCCATCCCGCCCAGCCTGCGCCTAGGACCAGCCTCCGACCTCTACAGCGCCGCCGCCACCCTCTACCGCCTGGCAGTGGGCCGTCCGCCGGGCGAGACGCCCGACCTCGACGCGCTGGAGGCGCGAACGAGCGAGGCCTTCGCCCGGGTGATCGGCAAGGCGCTCTCCCTGCGCCCGGAGGACCGCTATCCCTCCGCCGAGGCCTTCTTCAACGCCCTGAAGGGGATGGCCCGGCAGGACCGGCGCTACCGCCGCCTGCTCACGCGGCAGTGGGTGGCCCGCCTGGTGTGGGTCTGCCTGCTCTCCGGCGCGCTGGTGCTCGGCGGCGCGGGCGGCTATCTGGTCCAGTCCGGTCTGGTGGACCAGTACAACCTGATCGTCTCCCAGCAGGTCGCCGCGCTGGAAAACGGCGACAGCGAGGCGGCCACGCTGGCCTATCACGAGGCCTCCAGCCTCCTGCCCGGCGAGCTGGAGAGCTATTACCAGCAGGCGCGCAGCCTCTATGAGCAGGAGTCGTATGAGGAGTGCATCCGCTACATCGACTATGACATTCTGCAAAACGAGCAGCTCGACCTGCTGCAGGCGAAGACTGCGGATGTCTACTATCTCAAGGCGGAGTCCCACTTCGCGCTGGAGGAGTACGGCGCGGCGGTGGCCGCCTATGAGCAGCTCTTCCGCGTGGGCGGGTACTATGTCGAATATTACCGCGACTACGCCATCGCCCTGGCCAACGCCGGCAACCCGGAGCGGGCAGAGGAGATGCTCCACACCGCCGAGGAGCACGGGCTGGACGAGGACTTCATCTACTACATCACCGGCGAGATCGAGCGGGCGCTGGGCAACCTTGACCTGGCCGACGAGGCCTTTGCCCAGTGCATCGCCGTATCCGGGCAGGACGAGCTCAAGGCCCGCGCCTATGCCATGCGCAGCAAATGCCTGGAGGAGCAGGGCCTGACCGAAGAGAGCCGCGCCGTCCTGCTCGAGGCGGCGCAGACGCTCCCCGCCCAGGAGCTGCTGCTGATCTATGAGCGGCTGATCCAGGCGGACATCGACCTCGGCACGCAGACCGGGCAGGACAGCTACTGGGAGGAGGCGGTGACCTACTCCCTCCAGGTGCTCAGCCAGGGCTGGGGCACCTACGACACCTATGACAACCTCGCCGTGCTCTACACCCAGCTCGGCGCGCTGGACGAGGCGGAGGGCATGCTCGATCAGATGCTCGCCCAGTTCGGCGAGGACTACAACATCTACAAGCGCTACGCCTTCCTCGAACGCAACCGGCAGGCCCTGCTGGAGAACGCCGAGCGGAGCTACGCCCAGTTTGCCGTCTACTACCAGCAGGCCCTCGCGCTCTATGAGGCCAGTCTGGAGGGCAACAACACCGACCCGGAGATGGAGCTGCTCCAGTCGGACTATAACACCCTTGTGGAAGGAGGCTGGCTGTCATGACTACCACCATTCTGCTCGGCCTGGTGCTGATCATCCTCGCCGCGCTCATCATTCTCATCTGTCTGATCGCGCTGCTGACCAGCCATCGCCGCTTCGCGCGGCAGCGTGAACGCCTGCTCACCGAGATCGAGAGGGGGTTTGACGTGCCATGAGACGCGCGCTTCGTGTCGTGATGACCCTCCTCTTTCCCGCCTCGCTCGCCCTCGTCCTGCTGCCGCTCATCCAGTTCGGGCCGGCCGGTCTGCGGCCAATTGATCTGCTGCGGCTGATGCTCGGACGCGAGACCGGCCTGCCGCTCAACGATGAGATCCTGCTCCGGCTGGGAACCTATCTCTCCCCCTTTCTCTACCCCACCGTGGCGCTGCTGATCTCTATTCTGGCCGCGTTCCTGATCTCCCTCTGCCTGCCGCAGCGGGGCGCGTGCTACCTGTCCCTCGTCTTTCCGGCGCTGATGAATGTGGGCGCCTTCTTCCTCCTGCGCCAGATCCTGGACAAGCTGGAGGAGGTCCGCCCGGCGCTCCCCTTCTTCTCCCTGCCGGACGTCCTCGAGCTGACATCCACCACGGTGCTGATCTGGGCCGGCCTCTGGGTGGGCGTCATGCTTCTGGCGACGATCTGCCTCGCCCTCTCCCTCGCCGCACAGGCCAGAGCGGAGCGGGATGCCTTCCTGCCGGAGATGGCCGCCTTGGACAGCCCCGCCTACCGCGCGGCAGAGCAGGATTACCGCAACCAGGTCGCCCGTCTGGAGCGCGCCGCGCCCGCCGGGCAGGACCCCTGTGAGCCGCCCACCGTGCCCCCTGAGCCGGACTCCTGTGAGCCGCCCACCGTCGCCCCGGCGCAGGACCCCTGTGAGCCGCCCACCGTCGCCCCGGCGCAGGACCCCTACGAGCCGCCCACGAGGGTCGCCGTGCAGGATTCCCTGCCCCCCGAGCCGGCTGCGGTCGCCGCCGGCGCAGACGCCCCCCTCGGGCCGGCCACCATTCCCGCCGGGCCGGCGGACGCCCCCCTCGAGCCGGACACCATTCAGGCCGCCCCTATCCCCGCCGCGCCCGCGCGTCCGGCGTTCTCCGGCGCTGTGCTCGGCCAGTCCGGGCGCTACCGCGGCCTGGCCTATCCGCTGGAGGACCGTCAGGCGGTCTACTTCTCCTTTGACGGTCACGAGATCTTCCTCCAGCCCCGTCAGGGCTCGAAGGCGATCGCCGAGCTCTACTATGTCTCTCAATATCAGGAGTACTGCCTCCGGCCGTTGAGCCGGCTGACCGTATTTCTCTCCAGCGGGCAGCCCCTCGGGGCCAACCGGCGGTATTTCCTGCCGCGCGGGACGGAGCTCTATCTGCTCGGACAGGGCCATACCTTTTCACTGGCCTGACCATACTGACCACCATTCAGTCTGGAGGAATTGTGTCATGTCCTACTGCCCCCACTGCGGCACACAGCTGCCGCGCGACTCCCAATTCTGCACCGCCTGCGGGCGGCCGCTCTCCGCGCCGGAGACAAAGCCGGGCGCACTCCGGCCGCTCGCGGCCATCCTCGCCGTCCTTGTGGTCGTCCTCGGGGTGGTCATTGCCCTGATCGTCTTCCGCAGCCAGGAGACGCTGGAATATGACGACTGCATGGCCTTCGCCGCCCACTATCTGGAGGAGCTGGACTTTGAGCAGGCTGAGGCAATGTATCTCGAGGCCATCCAGCTCGACCCCAGCCAGGTGGAGGCCTACCGCGCGCTGGCCGAGCTATATATCGACCAGGAGCGCTTTGAGGACGCGCTCGATATCCTCGAACGGGGCATTGCGGCCACCGGAAGCGGGGAATTGCAGGAGATGTATGATGAGCTGCGCGCCCGGTTGGAGCCAGAGGAGGAGCCGGCAGAGGAGCCGGAGGCCGCCATGCGCATCGAGCTGAACTGGGAGCCCATCTATGAAGACGGAAACGAGTACATTCTGTACGTCCGCCTGGATGGCACTCTGGATGACGGGACCTCTGTCTTTACTCCCCAAGACTCCCAAGAGGTCACCGGACCAGACGGTGACCTCATCCTGCGCGTCACGAGAGAGACGGGCTACATGCTCATCGAGCTCTACCGCACCGATGGCAGGCTGGATCTGGATGTGGACGGCGCATTTGAGGGGCTCGATCCATTCTCTGGCGGCGGCAACGGCCTTGTCGCGCTCTGCGATTTGACAGTCTCTGTCTCCGGCTCCGACTCCGGCTACTTCACCACCGACGAGGGCATGTATCGCTCCTATACAGGTGTTTGGTTCTGGGGGCCGTTCGGCATCGACCATGGCCGGCTGTGCGAGTACGACACGCAATGGCTGGAAGACGGCTACGCGCACCTGGACCCCGACTACTTCGGAACAGGAGACGACACAGAGGACGCCTCCGCAGACGAGACCGCGCAGGCAGAGGAGACGCAAAACCGCCCGCTGGAGGACCGGATCGCCTATATCCGAGCGGTCTATAATGACACAGAGGGACATCTGGACGAGTACGAATCTTATCTGACCACCGATCTGATCTCCTGCTACTTTGACGGGGATATCTTGAAAAAGATCGTCGCGCAGCCAGGCGCCTACGAAGATAATGAGGACTGTCCGCCCGGAGATTATACCGCGTCCTATTATTACGATGACGATCTGACGCTGCTGTTTGTCTTTGTGAAGGACGGCGCGGAGGAACACCGCTATTATTTGGATGCAAACACCTGCTACCGTTATATTGACAGTGACGGTATCACGCACGATTATCCCGATGGCATCTCCACCAGCGATTTGGATGGCCCGAGCTTTTTCTGTAACATGGGCTATCTGGAGCCGCATTGGATGAACTTGATTTAAGGAAGCAGTATTGAAGGAGGTTTTCTTATGAACTGCCCCCACTGCGGCGCGTCTGCGCCGGACACCGCGAAATTCTGCACCCGCTGCGGCCAGCCGCTCGCCGCGCCGCAGGCGGCGCCGTTCACTCCGCCCACTCCGCCGGAACAGCCCCAGCCGCCGAAAAAGCGCCCCCCTCTGCGCGCGCTGGCCGTTGTCCTCGCCGTCCTCGTGGTCGCCCTCGGGGTGGTGATTGCCCTGATCCTCCTCCGGCACAACGGGGTGCGCAGCTATGACGACTGCATGGCCCTCGCCGCCCGCTATCTGGAGGAGCTGGACTTTGAGCAGGCAGAGGCAATGTATCTCGAGGCCATCCAGCTCGACCCCAGCCAGGTGGAGGCCTACCGCGCGCTCGCCGAGATGTACATCAGTCAGGAGCGCTTGGAGGACGCGCTCGATATCCTCGCGCGCGGCATTGCCGCGACCGGGAGTGAAGAGCTCCAGGAGATGTATGATGAGCTGTTCGCCCGGCTCAATCCCCCAGAGCCAGAGCCGGAACCAGATCCCAACTTATGGCAGGAGGCCGAGAGCGCCTACAGCGTCTTTCTGGCGGAGGGCGGTTATCTGGATGACTGCGCCGGCTGGGAGGATTATCAGCCGGAAACCTATTCCCTGCTGGACATTGACGGGGATGGTACACCAGAGCTGCTGATCCACTCCGGCGGCAGCAGTGAGAGCGATCCCTTCTCCTATACCCTGCTATACGGTTTCCAGGACGGCAACATCGTGCTGGCGGAGTCCATCTATCACTACTCCTCACTCCGCTACTCCTCCGTCTATCACGTCATCTGTTACAGCGAACTGCGCAATGGGGTCAATATGGGACACATGGCCTGCTATACCTATTCGCCCTTCCAGCTTTCCCCGTCCATCTCGTTTAGTTGGCTGATGAACACAGAGATTGACGCGGTGGAATACTCCATTTGGACCACCGAAACCGAGACATCAGAAGTTGTGCCGGAGACCGAGTATGACCGCATTCTGGAGAGTTACGCCTTCACCGAGCCGGAGCAGCTGCCGCTGCCGTCCGTTGAGACGGCCGGAAACGACCTCTCCGCCTACGCAGACGTTGTCCAGCAATATGAGCAAGAATACGGCACGCTGGACTTCCAGGAGGGTGGGTTTGAGACCTATTACACCGGCGTGTTTCTCGTCGACCTGGTGGACCTGGACGCCGACGGGCTGGAGGAGCTGATTGTCGGCTATACCGCCCCTCCGCTGGTAAACTGGTCGGAATATCCGGAGCTTCCCACGCTGGACGTCTGGCGGCTGGAGGAGGGCACGCCCGTCCTCGCCATGGAGGGCTTCAGTATGCTAGACAGCGACATCAGTTCTTGCTGTGAATATGCCTACTGGGAGGGCGCCTATTATCTGCCGACCGGCACGATTGTCGCCGATGACAATGTGACCTTCTGGACCATGGTGGACGGGGTCTTCACGCCTGCTATCACCCTGGAGCGTCCCATGGGAGGAGGCACCTCTTACATCAACGGAGAGGCGGTGAGCCAGGAGGAGGCCGACCAACTGTTTGACGCGTTGCACGGCGGCGAAAACCACTACACCGGCTCCATCCGTGACGGTTATGTCAACCAATACCTCAGCCAAGAGGAGATGCCCGAGCGCCTGCGCGATGCACGCGCACAACTCGGTCTGGAATGAAGGAGGGAAACGCCGTGACCCACTGCCCCCACTGCGGTGCCGAGGTGCAAGACACCGCAAAATTCTGCGCCTACTGCGGCCAGCCGCTCGCCCAGCCACAGCACCTAACTCCGCCGGCCGAGACGCCGGTCCAACCGCCCGGGCATCCGCCGAAAAGGCGCCCCTCTCTCCGTCCGTTGGCCATCGTCCTGGCCGTCCTCATCGTCGCCCTCGGCGTGGTCATTGCCCTGATTCTCGCCCAGCGCGGCGGCGGGGCCCGCAGCTACGACGAGTGCATGGCCCTCGCCGCCCGCTACCTGGAAGAACTGGACTATGAGCAGGCAGAGGCCCTTTATCTTGAGGCCATCCAGCTCGACCCCAGCCAGGTGGAGGCCTACCGCGCCCTCGCCGAGATGTATGTGGAGCAGGAGCGTCTTGAGGACGCGCTTGACATCCTTGCGCGCGGCATTGCCGCAACCGGGAGTGAAGAGCTCCAGCAGATGTATGATGAGCTGGCCGCCAGTCTGGCGGCAGAGGAGGAACCGGAGACCGCACCAGCACCCGAACCGGAGCCGGAGCCCCCGGATGCACAAGCCATACTGACGCAGTATCTGGAGGACACCCTGATACCAGAGTACGGTCTGTGCGATACCGGGAACTGGGATTGGCGTGGCTACCGTCCCGAGTCTGTGGATATCAACCGTCTCAACGGCATTGTCACTGCATCGCTGGAGGATTTGGACCTGGACGGCGTCTCTGAGCTGCTGCTGCTCCGCCTGTCGTCTGCGGCAGAAACCACGATCTATCTGGAGGTCTATGAGGCAGAGGGCGGCATACCCTCACTGGCAGACAGCGAATTCTATGTCACCAGCTTGTTTGCATCGAACTCGCTTCAGACCAATCTAAGTCTGTTTCTCAGTGAGACCCCAGAGGAAAGGCCCTCTGTCATTCTTTACTGCTATACTGTCAACCCCGTTACCATAAGTGAGGACATTGAGGTCATCCGGGGTTTTTCCTACCAGAACGGTCAGTTCGAGTACCAGCTTGCAAGTTGCTATTATCTTGGAGCCGATTATACTGGCATTGGCGTCGATTACTGGGCCTATTGGTTTGAACAGGCCCCATCCCAAGACCGCATTCATGATTTGTCAAAATACGATTTTCTCGAAGAAAACGGTTGGTCTATCGTACAGAAAGTCGGAGAGAAGAACGGAAGCTATACGGGCGAGGAAATCGCAGCATATGAAGCCGAGCAGGAAGAGATGTTTTCTGCATATTGCAGCCGCATCTCCGATCTGCTCGGACTGGAACTCAACACACGACATCTCCGTACAGAAGACTGGAGCCATGCAGCGCCTGACCAGTTTCAGAATGCCGATAATTTCCGCTGGTTGACTGAAATCGAATATTATTCTTCCATTCCGCTCTTCTCCGACCCTGACGAGCGGGCGATGGAGACAACGGTGACCGATCACTCCTCGCTGGGCCGGTAACGGTCCTCTTTACAAAAGCAGCGCCCCGCCGGAGCTTCCGGCGGGGCGCTGGCTTGTCTGGGTGAAATTTACTTGGCGTACTCGACCGCCTTGGTCTCGCGGATGAGATGGACCTTGATCTGGCCGGGGTACTCCAGCGACTCCTCGATCTGCTTGGCGATGTCGCGGGCGAGGATGGTCATCTCGTCCTCGCTGACCTCCTCCGGCTTGACCATGATGCGGATCTCGCGGCCCGCCTGGATGGCATAGGCCTTGTCCACGCCACGGAAGGAGGAGGAGATCTCCTCCAGCTTCTCCAGGCGCTTGATATAGTTCTCCACGTTCTCACGCCGGGCGCCGGGGCGGGCGGCAGAGATGGCGTCGGCGGCCTGGACCAGGCAGGCGACGATGGTCTGCGGCTCCACGTCGTTGTGGTGAGCGGCGATGGCGTGCACCACCTGGTCGCTCTCCTTATAGCGCTTGGCAAGGTCCACGCCAATCTGGACGTGGGAGCCCTCGATCTCGTGGTCCACGCTCTTGCCGATGTCGTGCAGCAGTCCGGCGCGCTTGGCCTGGGCCACGTCCGCGCCGATCTCGGCGGCGAGGAGCCCCGCGATGTGGGAGACCTCGATGCAGTGGTTGAGCACGTTCTGCCCGTAGCTGGTGCGGTAGTGCATCCGGCCGAGCAGGCGGATGAGCTCGGGGTGGAGGGAGTGGATGTTGGTCTCAAAGACCGCGCGCTCTCCTTCGGCCTTGATGGTGGCCTCCACGTCACGCTTTGCCTTCTCCACCATCTCCTCGATGCGGGCGGGGTGGATGCGGCCGTCGGCGATCAGGCGCTCGAGGGCGATACGGGTGATCTCGCGGCGGACCGGGTCGAAGCAGGAGATGGTGATCGCCTCCGGCGTGTCGTCAATGATGAGCTCGGCACCGGTGAGGGTCTCCAGTGTGCGGATGTTGCGGCCTTCCCGGCCGATGATCCGCCCCTTGATCTCATCATTGGGCAGGGGCACAACGGACACGGCGACCTCCGCCACCTGGTCCGCTGCGCAGCGCTGAATGGCCAGCGCGATCAGCTCGCGGGCGTAGCTGTCCGCCTCCTCCCTGAACTTGCTCTTGACTTCCTTGATCTTGACGGCCTCCTCGTGGGTGACCTCCGCCTCGACCTGGTCGATCAGATAGCGCTTGGCCTCCTCCGTGGTCAGGCCGGAGATGCGCTCCAGCTCCTCGAGCTGGCGGCGCTTGAGCTCCTCGGCCTCCTCGCGGGTGCGCTCTGCGGCGGCGAGCCGGCTTTGCAGCCGCTCTTCCTTCTTTTCAATCTGATCGATCTTACGGTCCAGGTTTTCCTCCTTGGACTGGAGACGGCGCTCCTGCTTCTGCAGCTCGCCGCGCTGCTCCTTGACCTCGCGCTCATAGGCGTTGCGCTCCTGATGGATCTCCTCGCGGGCCTCCACCAGCGCCTCACGCTTCTTGCTCTCCGCCTCCCTGATGGCGACGTTGACGATGCGGGTTGCCTCCTCCTCAGCCGAGCCGATCTCCTTCTCCGCAAAATTTTTGCGCAGCAGGTGACCCGCCGCCACACCGGCGGCCAGGCAGAGCAGGCCGATGAGGATCGCAATGACAATGGGGACAGTCATGATTGAAAGTTACACCTCCTTTTGACAGAATACAGGGGAAGCGGCACTCCGCTTCCGGGAAAATGCGTAAAAAAAGATACAGACGAACGCCTCGCCTGTGGGGAAAAACGTTGAAAAACAGCCCTCTGAGACCGGCATGCGCCAGTCCCCCGTTTCTCAAAATAATCCGTTACTATTTTACTGTGAATTGTACACAATGTCAAGATGGTTCGTATTGGAAACTCCAGCCGTTTCGTCAATGGGACCGTTTTTCTCCGCCGGCCTTTCCATTTCGATGAGAGACCGGCTCACATTTTGCCTCATCCGCTCCGGCGAGGCGGCAAACCGTGCCGCACATCCCCCGTCTCCCGCCCGTCATACCCCTCCGCAACGGCGCATATCCTGTACCCTCCGCCGGAGCCCGTCCGCGGAGATTTCACGCTGTGAGAACGGGGAGGCGGTGCTCAATGAACAGGCGGCAGGGCAGGCCGGCGGCCCGGCTGGCGGCGCTGGCGGTGGCGGCAGGCGCGCTCTGGCTGGCCGGACAGGCCGCCGACCTGCACGCGCTGCGGGAGGGGATGCGCGCCCTGCTCACCGCCCCGGCCACGGCGGCGGCCCTGCTGGCCCAGGAGCTGACCCTCCCCGTCGCGCGCCCCCTGCCGGAGCTGCTCCTGCTCGATCAGCTCCCCGCACTGGGCGGCGGGGACGGGGCGGACGAGTCCCCGCCCGCTGAGACGCCCGAAGCGGCACAGCCGGAGGAACCGGAGGCGCTGGCAGAGCAGGAGGAGGCGGCGTCCGTCCCGGAGGACGAAGCACCGCCCGCCCCCTCCGAGGCTGCGGAGGAGGCGGACGGTGCGGAGCAGGAGGCGCCAGAGGAGGAGAGCCCGGAAGAGATCGAGGCGCCGCAGGAGGCCTCCGGCCTGCTCCCCGTCACGGAGGACGCGGACGGGGAGGCGTTGGAGCTCACCAACTCCACCGATGGTATCGAGCTCTCTCTGGCAGACTACCTCGCGCGCAACGTCGATCTCTCCCTCTCGCCGGAGGGGCCGCAGATCCTCATCATGCACACCCACGGCACCGAGGCCTATACCATGGCGGACGGGGACGACTACACCGAGTCGGACACCGCGCGCACCACCGACGAGAACTACAATATGATCCGCGTCGGCGAGGAGATGAAGTCGGTCTTTGAGGCCCTCGGCCTCGGGGTGGTGCACGACACCAGCCTCTATGACTATCCGCGCTACACCGGCTCCTACGCCCGGTCGCTGGAGGGCATCCGCGCCTGTCTGGAGGCGTATCCCACCCTCTCCGTCGTGCTCGACGTCCACCGCGACGCCCTGATCGGCAACGACGGGGCCGCCTACAAGGTGACGGACACCGTCGGCGGCGAGACCATCGCCCAGGTCATGCTGGTGGTGGGGAGCAACGACAGCGGGCTGGAGCACCCGAACTGGGAGGAAAACCTCACCCTCGCGGCCCACATCCAGGCGCGGATGATGGGCATCCACGCCAGCTTCCCCCGGCCGGTCAACCTGCGCAGCCAGCGCTTCAACCAGCACATGACCACCGCCTCCCTTCTGGTGGAGGTGGGCAGCAGCGGCAACACCCTGCGCGAGGCGCTGGCCGGGGCGCGGTACTTCGCCCAGGCGGCGGGGTCAGTCTATCTGGAGCATCTGGAGACGCCGGACGGGGGCTGAGCGGTCAGGCCTGCGCCCGCACTGGCCGGTCCGCCTGGTGCAGCTCTGCGCGGCTGCGCAGCAGCACCGCGAGGGCAAGCAGGCCGGAGAGGACGGCGGTCCCGGCGAAGTTGAGCCAGAGGCCGTTCAGCCCGAGGGGCCAGAGGGCGGCGATCAGCAGCACCGGGAAGAAGAGGGCGGTGGAGACCGAGATGAGGGAGGCGGCGAGCGACTTCTCGATCGCCAGCATATAGCTCTGGGTGGCAAAGGAGAACCAGCGGAAGAGGTAGGTCAGTGAGAAGAGCCGCAGCGCGCCGAGCACCATCTCCAGCCCCTCCCCAGCGGCATCCGGCATGAAGAGGCCTGCGATGAGCTCCGGGCAGGCGGCGATCACCGCCGCCGCCGCGAGGGAGACCACGGCGCTGGCGGCAAAGCAGCAGCGCTCGATCGCCCGCACGCGCGAGTAGGTCCCCGCACCCCAGTTGTAGCCGACGGCGGGCTGGAGAGAGTCGCACATGCCGTACATCAGCGGCTGGACAAAGCCCTCGGCGTACATCAGCACGCCGTAGACGCTCACCGCCGTCTGGCCGCCCAGGCGGACCAGGATCGCGTTCATGAGGATGGAGGTCAGGCGGCCTGCGATGTTGTTCAGGAAGTTGGGCGTGCCGCAGGAGAAGATCTGCCGCAGCATGCTCCGGCTGATGTGCGGCCGGCGGAAGCGCAGCAGGAGCTTGCCCCGGAGGAAGGGAGTGAGGGCGGCCAGCGCGCTCGCCATCATCCCGAGGCAGGTGCCGAGGGCGGCGGCCCAGATGCCCCAGTGGAAGACGCCGAGGAAGAGGTATTCCAGCGCCGCGGAGAGGATGGACATCACGATGTTGAGCGTCATGCTGGTGCGGATCTTGCCGCAGATGCGCAGGTAGTTGTCGCTGGCAAAGACGATGGTGGTCACCGGGGAGCAGATGGCGTAGACGCGCAGGTACTGCACCGCCTGGGCGGCAAACGCCCCCTCCGCCCCCATCAGGGCGATCAGCCCCGGGGCGGCGGCGTAGAGGACGGCGCCCACCGCCGCGCCCAGCCCGACGATGAGCAGGCAGGCGCAGGAGAAGATGGCGCTCGCCTTCTCCTCCTCCCGGCGGCCCAGGCAGATGGAGATAGGCACGGCGGAGCCGACGCCGATCAGGTCGGCCACGGCGAAATTGATGATGACAAAGGGCATGGCGAGGTTGAGCGCGGCAAAGGCGGTCTCCCCCAGCAGGTGGCCCACCAGCACGCCGTCCAGCGTCTGGTAGAGGGCCGAGGCGAGCATCCCGACCGCGCCGGGCAGCGAGGCCAGGAAAAAGAGCTTGAGCGGCGGGGTATTGGCAAACAGTGCGTGGGAATTCATATGCGTTCTTCTCCTGATATCAAATATCTCTTTCTCATTCTAATCTGTCTCGTGGTAGATGTGCTCCTCCAGCGCGCGGCAGAGGCGCTGGGCAAAGCGGTCGAAGGCGTCCACAAACGCCGCCGGATACTCCTCCAGCGTCTCGCGCAGGGCCTCCTGCTCCGCCCGCTTGATGCGCCCCACCATCTCCCCGGCGTAGGCCCGGCCCGACGCGGTGAGCACCAGCGCCTTCTCCCGGCTGTGCGGCAGGGGGACCAGAGTGAGATAGCCCTCCTGGCGCAGCTCGCGCACGGTGGTGTTGATCGTCGTCTTTGGGATCAGCCAGTCCGCGCTCACCTGCTTCTGGGTGTGCGGCTCCCCGTCCGAGAGGGCGTAGAGCAGGGCGAGGGTGTTCTCCCGCAACGACATCCGCCGGGCACAGAAATAGTAGGCTCCGTCAATTTTATTGATGGCAGTCACCAAACGTGAGATCTCCCGTTCCAATCGGTCTGACTCTTCCATAGGGCTTCCTCCCTCCGTAAAATCCGAATTCGTACTATCAAAAGGCGGACAGGACCACTCCTCTGAGCGTCTGCCGACGAGTATAGTACGAATACGGATTTTTGTCAAGGCAGCATTTTGCCCTTTTCCCCCGGCATTTCGCTGCGTTTTTGTCATACAAGCTGCGCGGCCTCTTCCGGCGACCGGCCGGTGGTGTCGATCTGCCGAAATGGCAGACGCGCGCAGCGCGGCAGATAGTCCAGGCCGCGCGCCAACACGTCCTCCGTCCTCCGCCCGGCGGCGATATCCCCCTCCAACCGGTTCCGCAGCGTTTCCGGTGTGCAGAGCAGCACCACACGGTGCACCACGCACCCCTCCAGCGGCAGCCCTTCCGTCACGGCGTCCCAGATTTCCGGCCGGTCCATCACCCAGCAGAACACCACATTATCATATGCCCCGCAGCGCAGAAAATTGCCCAGCAGATGGCGGATATTGTCGAGCACCATCGCCTTTGTCTCCCCGGTGACCTGAAAGGGATCGGCATCCCAGCACCAGTCGCCGTCCAGGAAGGCGCAGCGAGGCAGCAGGCGCTTGAGCGCCTGGCCGACGGCGGTCTTCCCCACTCCCATCGGCCCGCCGATCAGATAAAGATGCTTAGTCATGCCGCTTTCCCCCTGTCTCACGCAAAAATCCCGGCAAAAGGATACGCCTCTGCCGGGATTGTGCCGTTATTCGTCTGTCGCCGTGCCGGTCTCCGGGGCCTGCTCCGGGTCGGAGGGGGCCTCCTGTTCCGGCGCGCCGTCCGCGTCCGTCTTGCGGCTCCGCTCCGCCGCGGCGAAGCGGCTGAGCGCCTCCGGCTCGCGGGCCTCGGTGGCGTCCGGGTCAAACACGCGCTCGAACTCCAGGGCGGACATCACCTCATGCTCGAGCAGGAACTGGGCGACCTGCTCCAACTCGTCCCGGTGCGCGCGCAGGATCTGCTCGCAGCGCGCATAGGCCCCGTCCAGGATGGCGCGCACCTCCTGATCGATGGAGGCGGCGCTCTGCTCGGAGTAGCTGCGCGTCTGGCCCATGCTGCGGCCGATGAAGATCTCGTTGCTGCTCGCGTCGTAGACCATCGGTCCGAGCCGCTCGCTCATGCCGTACTTGGAGACCATATTGTGCGCGATCCGCGTGGCGCGTTCCAGGTCGCTGGACGCGCCGGTGGAGATGTCGTCGAGCACCAGCGCCTCGGCCACACGGCCGCCGAGCAGGCCGGCGATCTCCTCGAGCAGCTCGCGGCGGCTGAGGTAGCTCTTGTCCTCCTGCGGCAGGGAGATGGTCATGCCGCCGGCCCGGCCGCGGGGGATGATGCTGATCTGGTGGACCGGGTCTTGGGTGGGCAGGAAGCGCATCGCCACCGCGTGGCCCGCCTCGTGATAGGCGGTCAGCCGCCGCGCGTGCTCGGTGACCACCTGGCTGCGCTTCTCCGGCCCGGCGAGGACCTTGATCATCGCCTCGTGGAGGTCGGCCATGGTGATGCAGCTCTGGCCGCGGCGGGCGGCGAGAAGGGCGCCCTCGTTCATCAGGTTCTCCAGGTCCGCGCCGGTGAAGCCGCCGGTCGCCCGGGCAACCACGCCGAGATCGACGTCCTCGCCGAGGAGCTTGTTGCGGGCGTGGACCTTCAGGATCCCCTCGCGGCCCCGGATGTCGGGATAGCCGACGTAGATCTGCCGGTCAAACCGGCCGGGCCGCAGCAGGGCGGGGTCGAGGATGTCCTGCCGGTTGGTCGCCGCCATGACGATGACGCCGGAGTTTCCGGCAAAGCCGTCCATCTCCACCAGGAGCTGGTTGAGCGTCTGCTCGCGCTCGTCGTGGCCGCCGCCGAGGCCGGTGCCGCGCTGGCGGCCGACGGCGTCGATCTCGTCGATGAAGACGATGGCGGGGGCCTGCTTCTTCGCCTGGTCAAAGAGGTCGCGCACGCGGCTGGCGCCCACGCCGACATAGAGCTCCACAAAGTCGGAGCCGGAGATGGAGAGGAAGCGGACCTCCGCCTCCCCGGCGACCGCCTTGGCCAGGAGGGTCTTGCCGGTGCCCGGCGGGCCGACGAGGAGGATGCCCTTCGGGATGCGCGCGCCCAGCTTCTGGAAGCGCTCCGGGCCGCGCAGGAAGTCGACCACCTCCTGCAGCTCCTCCTTCTCCTCCTCCGCCCCGGCCACGTCGCGGAAGGTGACCTTCGGGGTGTCCTCCCCGTCGTTGGAGACGGTGCGCGCCTTGCCGAACTGGGTGGGCCCAGGCCCCTGCCCCGCCTGCTGGCGCATCATGAACAGGAAGAGGAAGACGAGCAGGGCCGCGCTGAGCGCGGAGGGCATCATCTGCACCCACCAGGGGGTGACGCTGTCGGGGTCGTAGTCGTACTCCGTGATGACGCCGTCCGCCCACTGCTGCCGGACCAGGCTGTTGAGGTCGCTGTAAAAGACCTCAAAACTGTGGATCTGGCAGGTGACGACCTCCGAGCCGTCCAGCGGCTCGGTGAGCTGCATGGTCACCTCGTTGTCCTGCACGGAAAAGGCGCTCACCTGCTGCTGCTCAAAGAGCTGGAGCATCCGGCTGTAGCTGATGCCGGACTCCGCCTGCCAGGTGGCGAGCTGGCTGAGCAGATAGATCACCAGACAGGCGAGGAGGCCATAGGAGAGAATGGTTCGGTTGGTACGGTTCATTCGTTCACATCCTTATCGGGGAGACCGCTCTCATCCCTCTGTCGGTTTGTCGTAGATCTCCGGCTTGAGAATGCCGATATAGGGCAGATTGCGGTACTTCTCCCCATAGTCCAGCCCGTAGCCGACGACAAAGGCGTCCGGGACCAGGAAGCCGTAGTAGTCCGCGGCGATCGGCTTGGTCCGGCGCTCCGGCTTGTCGAGCAGGGTGCAGATGCGGATGGAGGCGGGGCTTCTCGCCCGCAGGACCTTGGTGAGGTAGTCCAGCGTGTTGCCCGAGTCCAGAATGTCCTCCACGATGATGACGTGGGCATCCTTGATGGAGTCGGAGAGGTCCTTGCGGATCTCCACCTGACCGGTGGAGCTGGTCCCCTGCCCGTAGGAGGAGACGGCCATGAAGTCCACCCGGCAGGGGATCGTGATGCTCCGGCTCAGGTCGGCCATAAAGATATAGGAGCCGCGGAGAATGCTCACCAGGATCACATTGTCCACGCCCGCATAGTCGCGGGAGATCTGCGCGCCCAGCGCGCTCACCCGCCGCCGAAGCTCCTCCTCCGAGTACAGGATCTCCTCAATGTCCTGGTCCATGGTTCTAATCATCCAAATGACCTCCTTCTTCTCTCTCCGGCGGCCTGCACCGGAGGCGGACGCGCCATGCCATCTCCCCCGGCGCGGGACAGAAGCGCCGGTCGCAGCCAAAGCCGGCCACCGCGGCCACCGCGCCGTCCACGACGAGCACGGGGACCCGGTCGCGCATGTGGCGGGGCACTCTGGCCTCGATGAACAGCTTCTTCACCGTCTTGCACGGGCGGCCCGGCAGGGCGATCTCGTCCCCCGTCTCCCGCGCGCGCAGCAGGACGGAGCCCGCCTCCGGCGGCGGGGCGAGATAGATCGTGTTTTCCTCCCACCGGCCTGCCGGACAGGGGACGGCGGCGCAGTCCGCCCAGAGGTCCTCTGCCAGCGCGCCCGCCTCTCCCGGCGACAGAAAAATGGGAGAAAGCCCGGACATTCTCTGCCGGGCGGTGGATAAAATTAGCATATCATAAACCCGCGCGGCTTGCAACCGGCTGGGCAGGGATATTTTCCCAGACGGCCCTCCCGCTACGGCCAGGCGGAGCACCGCCTCGCGCTGTCCGTGGGAGAGCACCGTGCCCGGCGCGACGCGGGCGGCCATCTCCTGCACCAGGCGCAGGGAGATGGCGGGGTGGAGGGCGGCGAGGTCCTCCGCCCGGACAGAGATACCCTCCGGCCCCTCCGTCAGCAGCGCCTCCGCCGCGCGGCCCGCCCCTGCGCCGAGATAGTCCCCGTCCCGGCGCAGGCTCTCCGCCGTCCGGCAGAGGGTTGCAGTCAGGTTGGGGTTGCGCTCGCGCAGCCGGGGAATGATCTCATGGCGGAGGAAGTTCCGGGTGTAGGCGGTGTCGGCGTTGCTCTCGTCCTCCCGGTGGGAGATCCCCTCCCGGGCGCAGTAGGCGGCGATTTCCGCCCGGCTGCAACCAAGCAGGGGGCGGAGGACCCGGTCCCGCCGGGGCGGGATCCCCCCCAGTCCCTGCAGCCCCGTCCCCCGGAGCAGGTGGAGCAGCACCGTCTCGGCGTTGTCGTCGGCGTTGTGGGCAGTGGCGATGTAGTGGGCCCCCGCTGCCCGGCGGCTGAGCTCCAGAAATTCATAGCGCATCTGCCGTCCCGCCTCTTCCAGGGTAAGTCCCCGCGCCCGGGCCCGTCCCGCCACGTCTCCCCCGCCCGTCTGGCAGGGGATGCCCCGGGCGGCGCACCAGTCCCGGACAAAGGCGGCGTCCTCCGCCGAGCCGGGCCGGAGCTGATGGTCAAAGGTGGCGGCGGAGACCGTGAGGCCCAGAGGCTCCCGCAGCTGCCACAGCAGATGGAGCAGCGCCATGGAGTCCATCCCTCCGGAGACGGCGCAGAGGATGCTCCCCGCCCTCTCCAGGGGAAAGCCCTGCTCCCGGCACCAGGCCAGCACCCGGCGCGCGAGGCTCACTCCTGATGCTTCCATTCCAGATTGGCAAAGGTGGTGAACTCGGGCAGCCACTGGACCATCACCTTCCCCGTCTCGCCGTGACGGTTTTTCGCGACGATGATCTCCGCCTGGTTCTTGTATTCGCTGTTCTCATTATAGTAGTCGTCGCGGTAGATGAAGAGCACCTCGTCCGCGTCCTGCTCGATGGCGCCCGACTCGCGCAGGTCGGAGAGCATCGGCCGCTTGTCCGAGCGCGACTCGTTCGCGCGCGAGAGCTGGCTCAGGCAGAGCACCGGCACATTGAGCTCCTTGGCCATGATCTTAAGCGCGCGGGAGATATCGGAGACCACCTGCTGGCGGTTCTCATTGCTGTAGCGCTGCTTGCCCCCGGCGGAGGTCATGAGCTGGAGGTAGTCGATCACCACCAGGCCGAGGTTCTCCACCCGGCGGCACTTGGCGTTCATGTCCGCCACCGAGAGGGAGGGGTTGTCGTCAATCAGAATATTCGTCGCGTTGAGCGCGCGGCAGGCGAGGGTGAGCTTCTCCCAGTCATCCTCCTCCAGCTGGCCGGTGAGCAGCTTCTGGTTGGGGATAAAGGACTCGCTGGAGATCAGGCGCATCGCAAGCTGCTCCCGGCTCATCTCCAGAGAGAAGAAGACCACCGCCTTGCCCGAGTGCTTGCCCACCTCGAGGAGGATATTGAGCCCCAGCGAGGTCTTGCCCATGCCGGGCCGGCCGGCGAGGAGGACGAGGTCGGAGTTGCCCAGGCCGGCGATCATCCGGTCGAGGTCCACCAGACCGGTGGAGAGGCCGGGCACCTGGCTGTCCATCTCGGAGAGTTCGCCGATGCGGGCGTAGACGTCCGCCGTGATGGAGCTGATGGGGATCAGCCCCTGAAACGCGCGGCCCTGGCGGATGGCGTAGATCCGCTGCTCCGCCGCCTCGAGCACCTCCGCGCCGGTACCGGTGCCCTCGCCGATCAGGGCGCCGATCTCATCCGCCGTCTCCGCCACGCGGCGCAGCAGGGCCTTGTCGCGCACGATCTCGACGTACTCCATCACGTTGGCCGCCGTCGGCGTCACATCCATGAGCTGCAGCAGGAAGGAGCGGGTCGTCTCCTCCACATAGGTGCCGTCCTGGCGCATCTGCTCCTGTACGGTGACCGGGTCGATCTTCCGGGACAGGGAGAACATGGAGTAGACCGCCTCATACACCTCCTGGTGCTGGCGGGTATAGAAGTCCTCCGGCCGCAGCGCCTCCACCACCTGGGGAATGCAGCGGCTGTCGATCAGCATCGCGCCGAGCACTGCCTGCTCCGCCGCATCCGAGTGCGGCATCTGGCGGCTCAGCAGTTCGTCCATCTCTGGCATCGCGCCTCTCCTTTCACTGAGCGGCAAAATCGGGTACTGGAGCGCGCCAGTACCCGATGCTTTGGCGGGGTTGCGGAGGCCCTTACGCCTCCTCCACGATCACGGTGATCTGCGCGCTCACCTCATAGCCCAGCTTGGCGCGGACCGGATAGCTGCCAAACGCCTTGATCGGCTCGGACTGGAGGGCGTTCTTGGGCACGTCGCAGCCATACTGCTCCTTGAGCGCGGCGGAGATCTCCTTGGTGGTCACGCTGCCGAAGAGCTTGCCGCCCGCGCCCGCCTTGGCCTTCACGCGCACCGGCATCTCACGCAGGCGGTTCGCCAGAGCGACGGCGGCCTCCCGCTCGCGGGCCTGACGCTCGCGCCGGGCCTTCTCCTGCTGGTTCATCGTGTTGATATTGTCCGCCGTGGCGGGCACCGCCAGCTTCTTGGGCAGCAGGAAGTTGCGGGCGTAGCCGTCCGAGACCTCCACCATCTGGCCCTTCTTTCCCTGGCCGCGGACATCCTGTTGTAAGATCACTTTCATATCCGTTGATACTCCTTCCCCGGCCGCCCGGTACGGGCGGCGTCAGCTTTCATAGTCGTAGTATTTGTCGATCGCCCCGAGCAGACGGTTCAGCGTCTCCCGCAGGGTGGTGTTGGGCACCTGCGCGCCCGCCGCCGCGGCGTTGCCGCCGCCGCCGAGCATCTCCAGAATGAGCTGGACATTCACCTCGCCCACGCTCCGGCCGCAGAGAATGACGGTCTCCCCGTCCGGGAAGAGGACGAAGGAGGCGTCCGCCCCCGCCACGTTGAGCAGCTCGTCCGCCGCCTGGGCGGCGATCACCCGCCCCACCGGCTCGGGCACGGCGGAGACGGCGATGTGCTGGCGCACCATGCGCGCCTCGCGGATGACGTTGTACTTTGCAATGGTGTCCTTCAGGTTGTTCTGGAAGAGCTTCTTCACCTCGGTGGTGTCCGCCCCGCGGCGGCGCAGGAAGGCCGCCGCCTCAAAGGTCCGCCCGCCGGTGCGCAGGGTGAAGTTCTTGGTGTCCAGCACGATGCCGGCCAGCAGGGCCTCCGCCTCGCCGCGCAGCAGGTCGGACGGCTCGATGAGGTACTGGATCATCTCGGTCACCAGCTCGCTGGCGGAGGAGGCATAGGGCTCGTGGAAGTTGAGCGCCGCGTTGGAGATATAGTCCGCCGCGCGCAGGTGGTGGTCGATCACGCCCACCTTGGCCGCCGAGCGCAGCAGGTCACGGGAGATCACCTGGTCCGGCCGGTTGGTATCCACCACGATGAGGAGGCTGCGGTTGTCCAGCCGGAGCATCGCCTCCTCCGGGCTGAGGAAGGCGTGCTCATACTCCGGCAGCTTGCGGATGCGGTCCGCCATCACCTTGCCGGGATAGAAGCCCGCCTCCTCCACGATAAAGACGGGCACGCCCTTGTGCCGGACGATGGAGCTCACGCCGATGGAGGCGCCGGTGGCGTCCAGGTCGGCGAAGCGGTGACCCATCACCAGCACGTTGGAGGCGGAGTGGATCAGCTCGTTGAGGGCGTTGGACATGACGCGGCTCTTGACCTTGGTGTGCCGCTCGGTCTCCTTGGCGCGGCCGCCGTAGAACTCGAAGTTGAAGCGGTTCTTGATCACCGCCTGGTCGCCGCCGCGGGAGAGGGCCATCTCGATGGCGAGGCTGGCGTACTCCATCATCTCGCCAAAGCCGGTGTCCATGCCGATGCCGATGGAGAGAGTGGCGCTCACCCCGTTCGGGCTGACCACCTTGTGCACCGCGTCGAGCAGGGAGAATTTGTTGTTCTGGAACTGGGTGAGATACTGCTCCTCCAGGACGCAGAGATAGCGGTCGCGGTCAAAGCGGCACAAGAGGCCGCCGGAGGGCTGGAGCCAGGCGGTGATCTCATCCTCCACCGACGAGCGCAGGGTGCTGCGCGCCTTGTCGTTTGTGCTGCGGATGAGGTCCTCATAGTTGTCGATCAGCAGGATGGCAACCACCGGCCGGGAGGCAAAGTAGCGCTCGCGCACGCGGGCGAGGCTGGTGATGTCCATCCAGTAGGTGGTGGCCAGCAGGGTCTCCGACTTCGCCCCAGCGTGGGCGACGTGGCCGAAGACGATATAGCTGTGGCCGTTGAGCTGGTACTCGGTGGGGCACTCCGTCCGCCCATCGAGCAGCCACTTGGTGGAGAAGCCGGGCACCGCCGCGTCGATCTTGGTGTCAAACAGGTGCTCGCGGTCGCCGGTGATCTGGAGGAAGCGGTCGTTGGACCAGATCACGTCCCCGGTATCCGGATGGAAGATCACCATCGGGAAGGGGGAGTTGAGCATGGTGTCCTTGCTGGCGGTGTCGATATTGCTCGTCACGCTGGCGATATACTGGGCCGTCTGGCGCTTGCGGCGCTGGCGGGTGATCAAATAGTAGGCAAACAGAAGGCCCACCACTGCGAGCTCTGCCACCCCCACCTTCCAGTTCATCGCAAAGCTGGCGGCGGCAAAGAGCAGCAGGCAGACAAAATAGTGCTTCACGCGCGGCTCGAACGTCAGGTCACGCTTCTGCCTCAACGGTGATCACCTCCCGATCCGGGCGCATATCCGCCCCATTTTGTAGGATGCACAAATTATGGCACAATCTTCCCCAAAAAGCAAGCGTAAACCACTGCGGGCGGCATTTTCCCTTGCCTCACCGGCGCTTCTGGGGTAAAATAGCGGTGATACCACAGAGATTTCCGGCTCCGGGCCGGAGAAGAGAGGAATGTGATCGCTATGACAGACGGCTTTCTCACCGTAGCCGCCGGCACGCCGGAGATCCGCGTGGCCGACTGCGCGCACAACGCCGGCGAGATCATCCGCCTCATGCGCGAGGCTGCGGCGGCGGGCGTGAAGGTGCTCTGCCTGCCGGAGCTGTGCATCACCGGCTACACCTGCGGCGACCTGTTTTTGCAGTCCGCCCTGCTTGACGGGGCAGAGGAGGCGCTCGGGCGCATCCTGCGCGAGACGGAGGACCTGGAGCTGGTCTGCGCCGTCGGACTGCCCTACCGGCACAGCGGCAAGCTCTACAACTGCGCCGCCGTCCTCCAGTCCGGGCGCATCCTCGGGCTGGTGCCCAAGATCAACGTGCCCAACTACACCGAGTTCTACGAGGCGCGGTGGTTCACCTCCGGCCGGGCGCTGGGGGAGGCGGATTTCTGCGTGCCGCTCTGCGGCCAGCAGCCGGAGTTCTCCACCGGGCTGGTGTTCCGGTGCGAAGATCTCCCCGGGCTGGTCCTCGGCGTGGAGATCTGCGAGGACCTCTGGGTGCCGGACACCCCCTCCACCCATCTGGCCCAGGGGGGCGCGACCGTCATTCTGAACCTCTCGGCAAGCGACGAGGTGGTGTGCAAGGACAGCTACCGGCGCAATCTGGTCTCCTGCACCTCCGGGCGGCTGGTCTGCGGCTATGTCTACGCCGACGCGGGGCAGGGGGAGTCCTCCACCGACCTGATCTACGGCGGGCACTCGCTGATCGCGGAAAACGGCACCCTGCTGGCCGAGCGCCGCTTTGCCACCGGGCTGACCGTCGCCCAGCTTGACCTGGAAAAGCTCGCCCACGAGCGGCAGCGGATGAGTACCTTCCCCGCCGGGGCGGAGGGCATCTATCCCGAGTATTTCACCCTCACCCGGACGGTCGAGCCGCTCCGGCGGGCGTTGGCCCCCAACCCCTTCGTCCCCGCCGACCACAACGACCGGGCCGCCCGCTGTCAGGAGATCCTCACCCTCGCCGCCCTCGGCCTGCGGAAACGGCTGGAGCACACCCGGGCGCGGACTGCCGTCATCGGTCTCTCCGGCGGGCTGGACTCCACCCTCGCCCTGCTCATCACCCGCATCGCGATGTGCGACCTGCTCGGCCGCCCCGCCTCCGATATCCTCGCCGTCACCATGCCCTGCTTCGGCACGACCGCGCGGACCAAGTCCAACGCCGTCCTGCTGGCCGAGGAGCTGGGCGCCTCGCTGCGCACGGTGGACATCGGAGAGGCGGTGCGCGTCCACTTCCGCGACATCGGCCAGTCGATGGACGACCTCTCCGTCACCTTCGAGAACGGTCAGGCGCGCGAGCGCACCCAGGTACTGATGGACCTCGCCAACAAGTCCGGCGGCCTGGTGATCGGCACCGGCGACCTGAGCGAGCTGGCCCTCGGCTGGGCCACCTACAACGGCGACCACATGAGCATGTACGCCGTGAACGCCTCCATTCCCAAGACGCTGGTGCGCCATCTGGTGGCCTATGTCCGCGACGAGCGCCGAGCGGCGGGGCAGGGGCGGCTGGCGGACGTGCTGGAGGACATCCTCAACACCCCCGTCTCCCCCGAGCTGCTGCCCGCCGTGGACGGGGAGATCAGCCAGAAGACGGAGGACCTGGTGGGGCCCTACGAGCTGCACGACTTTTTCCTCTACTACGCCGTCCGCTGGGGCTTCCGCCCGCGCAAGGTGCTCCGCCTGGCCGAGCACGCCTTCCAGGGCCGCTACGAGCGGGCCTACCTCCTGCACTGGCTGGAGAACTTCTACCGCCGCTTCTTCGCCCAGCAGTTCAAGCGCTCCTGCCTGCCGGACGGGCCGAAGGTGGGCACCGTCACCCTCTCCCCCCGCGGGGACTGGCGGATGCCGAGCGATGCCTGCGCCGCGCTCTGGATGGACGAGGTGCGCGCCCTGCGGGAGGAGCCAGCCTAATCTATCCCGTCCTCTTGATTGCCGGCCGTGCGATCGTGCGCGGCCGGTTCTCTTTTGTCCTCATTTCACCATTTGATGATTTTATGGAATTTTTCTCTTTTTGCACTTGACGATATCTCCATACGGTGATATCATATCGTCAGTCAATCGAACGAGCGTTCTATTTCTAGGGCAAAAAGAATTGACTGCCGGTTTCGACAGTCAATTCCGATGGAGGAGAATGGATTCGAACCATTGTAGGCGCAAGCCAACAGATTTACAGTCTGCCCCCTTTAGCCACTTGGGTACTCCTCCGTATGCACTTGGCTGACCGTGCCCCCAGGAAAGCTGGTGGACGGACTCGAACCCCCGACCTGCTGATTACAAATCAGCTGCTCTACCGACTGAGCTACACCAGCAAGTCCGGCGCTTGAATTCAGCGACACTAATCTTATCAGACGCAAACCGTTTTGTCAAGGGTTCCCGGCGAAATTTTTTGCACTCTCTTTTCCCGTCCAAAACACCCGACAGAGGAGGAATGATATCATGTCAAAAGCAACCTACCGCAGGGGCAAAACCTACGCCCGCCGCGCCGGACGGCTCATCCGGCTGGCCGCCCGCCCGGAGCTGGACCGGACGCTGGACGGCTACGAGCGCGCCCTGATCGAGGAGCTGCGCGCACTCATCACGGCGCGCGAGCTGGAATGCCTGCACGCCTACTACGTCGCCGGTCTGGGGCTGGCGGATGTGGGCGCAAGGCTGGAGATCAACCCGTCCACCGTCTCGCGCAACATCCGCCGTGGCGAGCGCAAGCTCGACCACCTCATCCGCCTGGCCGGGCGCATCAGCCCCATCCGCCCGGCGCAGACGGCGTAGCGGCAGGCAGACGGCTTGCAGCCACACACTGCAAGCCGTCTCTTTGCATCTTGTATCGTGATAAACTGCTCAGGCCCGGCGGGGGATCCGGCCCTGCCACTGGAGCAGTTCCAGCCGTCCGGCGGGGATCAGGCGCTGGAGGGCGGGGATCTTGCCGAGGGCGTAGAGGAGCAGCATGCCCAGCACATAGCAGGCCGCGAGCTCTCCGATGCCGATGGTAAGTCCGTTCCACAGCCAGGCGGCAAAAAAGCCGGGGCCGAGGCCGGTCTCAAACCAGGCGATCTCCGCGCCGATGATGACCATATTGCAGATCACCGGGGGCAGCGGGGCCAGCCAGGGGTTTTTCAGTTTCGAAGTCCAGACCGCGGCCAGCAGAGTGGCCAGCGAGCCGAAGACCACATCCAGAATGCCGAAGGTGGAGGCGATGTTTGCGATCGCACAGCCCAGGAACAGGCCGGGAATCGCCCCCGGGAAGAGGAAGGGCAGGACGGTGAGCGCCTCGGAAAAGCGCAGCTGCACCGCGCTGTAGGACAGCATCGGCAGGGACAGGGTGAGCACGGCATACAGCGCGGCGATCATCGCGCCGATGCAGAGCTGGTAGATGGCGTTGCGTCTCATGTGATGATACCTCCATTTTATCTTTAGAGTACGGGGCAACGAAACCCGCACAGCGCCGCGGGCTTACCGGGCCGGCGGCGGTTGGACCGGGTGTGGAGAACCGGTCAGGAGGTATCATAACACAGGGAGGCGGGCGCTGGCAAGCCCTTTGCCCACGCCCCGCCCGGTCAGCAGAGGAGCCAGTAGCACAGCCCGGCGGCGACGCCCATCACCGCCCCGGCGATCACGTCCCGGGGGAAGTGGACTCCGCCCACCACCCGGCAGGCGGCGAGCAGACCGCCCAGCAGGAGAAAGAGGACGCCCGCCGGAAGCCAGAGCCAGAGGAAGGTCATCGCGATGACAAACATGGAAAAGACATGGCGGCTCGGGAAGCTGTGGCCACGGGTGTTCTTGTGAATCAGCGGGTCGATCTCCAGCACCTCATAGGGCCGTGGGGCATTGTAGCGCGACCGGAAGACGGACACGAGCAGGAAGCTCACCGCCGGGACCAGCAGCGCCGGTATCCCCCGCCCGTCCCGCCGGAGCAGCAGGACCAACAGGGCGACGGGGTAGGCGGCGTAGCACAGGCCGGTCGCCGCACGGTTGAAGAGGTTCAGGGCGCGTGCCACCCTCTTCCCGCGAAAGGGGGCGGACCAGCGCTCATATTGTTCTCTGGTCATACACCGCCCTCAGCCCAGCACCGGAAGGCCGGTCAGGCGGCGGCGCAGCAGGTCAAAGGCGGTGTGCACCGCGCTGGTGCGCACCCGCTCGCGCGACTGGCCGAGGTGGGCCTCCTTCACCCAGACCTGCTGTCCGTCGGCGAGGGCGAGGTAGACTAGGCCCACGGGGTTGCCCCGGTCGTCCGGGTCGGGGCCGGCCACGCCGGTGATGGAGAGGGCGAAGTCGCTCCCCAGCACCCGCCGCGCGCCCTCCGCCAGGGCGCGGGCGGTCTCGGCGGAGACCGCGCCGTACCGCTCCAGGACCTCCTCCGGCACGCCGAGCAGGTCCCGCTTCACGTCGGTCGCGTAGCAGACGACGCCCCCGCGAAAGATCTCCGACGCCCCGGCGAGATCGGTCATCCGCTTGGCGGCGAGGCCGCCGGTGCAGCTCTCCGCCGTGGCGAGGGTCTTGCCCTGCGCCCGGAGCAGCTGGGAGACCCGCTCCTCCAGGCTGGAGACGTCCACGCCGTAGACCAGGTCGCCGAACTGCTCACGCAGCCCGGCCTCCACCGGGTCGAGCATCGCCTGGGCCTCCGCCTCGGTGGCCGCCTTGGCGGTGATGCGCAGCTCGCACTCCCCCTCCTTGGCGTAGGGGGCGAGGGTGGGGTTGGTCATGGCGAGCATCTGGTCCCGGAGCTGGGCCTCCATCGCCGACTCCCCGATGCCGAAGAGCTTGAGGGTGCGCGAGGCGATCACCCCGTCCGCCATCTCGCGGAGGTAGGGGACCACGCGGTATTGCAGCATCGCCCGGCACTCGCGCGGCGGGCCGGGGAGCATGATCACCCGCACCCCCTCCGCCTCAAAGGCGCAGCCGGGGGCGGTGCCCCAGTCGTTGTCCAGCACGGTGCACCCCTCGGGGAGCATGGCCTGCTGGAGGTTGTTTTCCGTCATCTGCCGGTGGGGCAGGCGCTCGGCAAAGTAGGCGCGGATGCGCTCCGCGCTCCGCTCGTCAAAGACCAGCCGTTTGCCGAAGGACGCGGCGAGCACCTGCTTGGTGAGGTCGTCGCAGGTGGGGCCGAGGCCGCCGGTGGTGATGATGATATCCGCGCGCCCCTTGGCCACCTCCACGGCGGCGCGCACCCGCGCGGGGTTGTCCCCCACGACGGTGTGGTAGTAGACATTGATGCCGAGGCCGGAGAGGGTCTGGGAGATCATCTGCGCGTCGGTGTTGCAGATGTTGCCCAGCAGCAGCTCGGTGCCCACGGCGATCAGCTCGGCGGTATGGGTCATGCTCTGCGCTCCTTTCGCCCGTCAGGGCCGGATCTGAATCCGCTCGATGCCCTCAAACGCCTCGCGGCAGAGGGTCGCGTAGTCATAGCCGCGCTCGATCTCCTCCATCTCCTCCCGCTTCGGGTGGGTCTTGGGATGGCGCGGGGTGAAGACGGTGCAGCAGTCCTCATAGGGGAGGATGGAGGTCTCAAAGGTGCCGATCTTCCGGGCGATGCGGACGATCTCCTCCTTGTCCAGCCCGATCACCGGGCGGAAGACGGGGAGCTCGCAGGCTGCCTCGGTCACGGCGATGGCGTCCATCGTCTGGCTGGCCACCTGGCCAAGGCTCTCGCCGGTGACCAGCGCACCCGCGCCGACGCGGCGGGCGACCATCTCGGAGATGCGCATCATGTACCGCCGCATGGCGAGGGTGAAGTACGGCTCCGGGCAGGTGCGCCGCAGGTCCTCCTGGATCTTGGTGAAGGGGACCACGTTCACCGTCAGCCGCCCGCAGTAGGGGGAGACGAGACGGGCGAGCTCGAGCACCTTCTCCTTCGCCTCCTCCGAGGTGTAGGGGTAGGAGAAGAAGTGGATCATCTCCAGCGCAAGGCCGCGCTTGGCCATCAGGTAGCAGGCGACCGGCGAGTCCAGCCCGCCGGAGAGCAGGGCGACCGCCCGGCCGCCCGAGCCGACCGGCAGGCCGCCCGCCCCCGGCTCGGGGTTCGCGTGGACATAGCCGGCAAAGTCGCGCACCTCGAGGTAGACGGTGAGCTCCGGGTGGTGGACATCCACTTTCAGGTGGGGATACGCCTCGGCCAGGCGGCCGCCGACGTACTGGCTGAGCTGGATGGAGGTCATGGGGAAGGACTTGTCCGACCGCTTGGACTCCACCTTGAAGGTGCGCGCCGCGCGCAGCGTGTCGTCCAGATAGGCACACGCGGCGTCAAAGAAGGCGTCCTTGTCCTTCTCGCAGGCGCGGGCGCGGGAGAGTCCGGAGATGCCGAAGACCTTCCTGAGCCCCTCCCAGGCCCCGTCCATATCGCAGAACTCGTCCATCGGCTCGACGTAGACGGTGGACTGCCGGGCGTAGGCGCGAAACTTGCCATAGGGGTGCAGGCGGCGCTGGAGGTTGCCCATCAGGCGGGACTCAAAGCTCTTGCGGTTGAGCCCCTTGAGCACCAGCTCTCCCATCTTGAGCAGGAACATCTCCTGCGCCCCCAGCGGGGCTTTCTCTTGTGAAATTGCCATAGGATGCCTCATTTCTCCTCCTCCGGTCCGGCGGACCGGGGATGGTCATCGTAGTGTTCCAGAAAGCTGTGCACCTCGCCGCCCGTCTTCCAGGACGGGAAGGTGTCCAGCTGTACGTTGTGAATCGCGCGAAAGACGTTTTTCTCCACCTGCGGGGTCTCCCGGCGCAGGGCGCGAAGCAGCTCCTTCACCTCCCGGCGCTTCGAGCCGCCGCCCTGTCCGTCCTCCAGCGACTCGGTAAAGCGGCAGGCGCACTGGAGAAAATGCAGGCCGTTGTAGCGCGCCCAGGCAATGATGTCCTCCTCGTGGATGCAGTACATCGGGCGGATGAGCTCCATTCCCTCAAAATTGGTGGAGTGGAGCTTGGGCATCATCCCCTGGATCTGCCCGCCGTAGAGCATCCCCATCACGGTGGTCTCCACCACGTCGGAGAAGTGGTGGCCGAGGGCGATCTTATTGCAGCCCAGCTCTTGCGCCATCGCGTACAGGTGTCCCCGGCGCATCCGCGCGCAGAGGTAGCAGGGGGAGCGGTCCGTCCTGCTCGTGACGGAGAAGATGTTGGACGCCCGGACCTGGATGGGCAGGCCGAGCAGGGCGGCGTTCTCCTCAATCTGCCGCCGGTTCTCCTGCCGGTAGCCCGGGTCCATCACGAGGTACTGGACGTCAAACGGCACGTCGCTCACCCGGTGGAGCTGCTGCATCAGCTTGCCGAGGAGCATGGAGTCCTTTCCGCCGGAGATGCACACGGCGATCCGGTCCCCCTCCCGCACCAGCTCATAGCGCTTGACGGCGAGGATAAAGGGATTCCACAGCTCCTTGCGGTACTTCTTGATGATGCTGCGCTCCACCAGCTGGCGGCGGTCCAGGGTGCGGGCCATCAGTCTCTCCCCCGCGCGCGGTCGCGCGCGGCCTTCTGCGCGGCCAGCTTCTCCAGCAACTCGGGCGGGAAGGGCGGCGTGGTGGACTCGCCCGCCTCCCGCTGGTAGACCTCGAAGAGGTACTCGGCAAAGTCCTCCCGCGCCCGGCTCGCCTCCCGGCGCAGGTGGCGCACGTCGAGGTCCCAGATGCGCACCCGGTCCAGCCCGTCCGCATCCTTGAGCAGCTGGGCCAGGCGCAGGCTGCGCGCCCAGTCCGCGACGCCATAACGGCGCAGGGTGGGCTCCAGGTCGCGCTCCGGACGGGAGTGGGCGTCCACGGCGGCCATCATCATCTTCAGCTCCTCGCCGTCCCGGCCGGTCAGCTCGGCCAGGCGGGCGGCGGAGCGGTGTCCGTGCAGGTCATCCTTGCTGTCGTCCACACGCCCCACATCGTGATAGGCGCAGCACTCGAGCAGCAGGGCGGTATCCGTCCCGTCCAGTCCGTCCTCCATCGCGCACATCGCCCCGTGGAGCATCGTGCGCTCGATGTGCCCCATCCCGTGGACCTTGCTCTGGTAGAGCGCGGCCCGGTCAAGCGTCTCCAGTTTGTTCCAAAGCAGGAAATACCCCGGCCAGGCGGCCAGGCGGTCCATCAGGGGCTGAAACGCCCCCCAGTCATTGCGCCGCAGCAGGCACAGCATGGGCGAGTTCACAGGCGCCCCTCCTCTCCATTCGCGTTCGTCCCAGTATACCACACCGTTGGGAAAGAAAAAAGGGCGTTCCCCCGTGGTGAGGAAGAAAAATGCGCCGGAAGATGCGTTTTCCCCTCCACCGGCGCGCCAAAAGCCCCCCGGCCATCGGCCAGGGGGCTTTGCGTGATCTGATGATAAGGGATCAGCCGAAATAGCGCTTGAGCAGGCCTGCGAACGCCTTGCCGTGGCGGGCCTCGTCGCGGGCCATCTCGTGGACGGTGTCATGGATGGCGTCCAGGCCCAGGGCCTTCGCCTTCTTCGCCAGCTCGGTCTTGCCGGCGGTGGCGCCGTTCTCCGCCTCAACGCGGACAGTCAGGTTCTCCTTGGTGGAGGGGGAGACCACCTCGCCCAGCAGCTCAGCGAACTTGGAGGCGTGCTCGGCCTCCTCCCAGGCGGCCTTCTCCCAGTACAGGCCGATCTCGGGATAGCCCTCGCGGTGGGCGGCGCGGGCCATGGCCAGATACATGCCGACCTCGGTGCACTCGCCCTCGAAGTTGGCGCGCAGGCCCTCCTTGATCTCCTCGGGCACGTCCGCGGCCACGCCGATGACATGCTCAGAGGCCCAGCTCATCTCGCCGGACTGCTCGATGAACTTCTCCCCGGGCGCTTTGCAGATGGGGCAGACGAAATCGGCGGGCATGGAATCGCCCTCATAGACATAGCCACAGATGGGGCAGACAAACTTCTTCATCGGAATTACCTCCTGAATTCAAAAATGGAACTCCCGGGCGCAGAGCGCGGCGGGGGCGTCGTTAAGTAGGAATCGTTCCTAATTATTAGAATACCAGTCCACATGCCAGTTAGTCAATCGCAACCGGGGAATCTTTTGGAAAAAGATGTTGCATTTCTTCCTCCGCCGGTCGCAGCAGGGCAGCGCGCGGGGCACACGGTTGACAGACCGTGCCGCCCGCCCGGACAGGCGCGGAAAGAGGCGGAAATTTTTCTGTTTTTCCCTTGACAGGCGGGGGCAGTGCGTCTATAATAATTCTGCAAAAGGAAGAAGGAACGGTATCCCGTCCTCACCTGCCGCCTCCGGCGTTCAGGTCAACAGTGGATGTGCAGCTCTGGCCGTGCGGTCAGGGGTGTTTCCTGCGGATACCGTTTCGGTACCCGCGTTTTTTATTTCTGGGAGGTGTTTTGGCATTAGCAGCATGACGCATCAGATCAACGAAGAGATTCGTGACAGGGAAGTCCGCCTGATCTCCGCCACCGGCGAGCAGCTCGGCATTATGTCCGCCCGCGCCGCGCTGGAGATTGCTGCCCGGCAGGATATGGACCTGGTGAAAATCTCGCCCAAGGCGACCCCGCCGGTGTGCAAGGTGATGGACTACGGCCGTTACCGCTTTGAGCAGTCCAAGCGGGAGAAGGAGATCCGCAAGAACCAGCATGTGGTGGAGATCAAGGAGATCCGCATGTCTCCCAGCATTGACGTTGGCGATTTCAACGTCAAACTCCGCAACGCCAAGAAGTTCTTGAGCGAGGGCAACCGTGTCAAGGTGGCCGTCCGCTTCCGTGGCCGTGAGATGGCCCACACGGAGATCGGCGCCGATCTGCTCAAGCGTTTCGCCGCTGAGTGCGCAGACGTCTCCAACCTCGACAAAAAGCCCAACCTGGAGGGACGGCACATGATCATGTTCCTCTCCCCCAAGACGGGCAAAGAGGCCTCCGGCGCGAGGAAGGACGCCAAGCAGGATTAACCAATGCCCCGGCGGCTCCGGCCAGCCGGACGAAAGGAGAGCATTCCCCATGCCTAAGATGAAATCCCACAGCGGGGCGAAGAAGAGATTCAGCCTCACCAAGACCGGCAAGATCAAGCGTGCGCACGCGTTCAAGTCTCACCTGCTCAACGGCCACGGCAAGACCACCAAGCGCAAGAGAGGCCTCCGGAAGGGCGCCTATGCGGATGTCACCAACGCGGCGACCATCCGTGAGATGATCCCCTACAAGTAAGCAGAAAAGGAGGCAATTGAACCATGGCTAGAGTCAAGCGCGCGATGATGACGCGTAAGAGAAGAAATAAGGTCCTCAAGCTCGCCAAGGGCTATTGGGGCTCCAAGAGCAAGCATTTTAAGATGGCCAAGCAGGCGGTCATGAAGTCCGGCAACTATGCCTACATCGGCCGCCGCCTGAAGAAGCGCGACTTCCGCCGTCTGTGGATCACCCGTATCTCCGCCGCCTGCAAGAGCAACGGCATGAACTATTCCACCTTTATGCACGGCCTGAAGCTGGCGAATGTCCAGATCGACCGCAAGATGCTCTCCGAGCTGGCGACCAACGACGCTGCCGCCTTCACCCAGCTCGCCCAGCTGGCCAAGAGCCAGCTCGCCTGAGTGGACCGCGCGAGAACAAAATCAAATGAAAAGCGCCCGGGAGATTTGCAACCGATCTCCCGGGCGCTCTGTCTTGCAAGGGGTGTTATAGCCCCAGCGCCTCCCGTACGGCGAGCACCGTCTCGCCCAGGGTCTGCCCGTCCACCGGGACGGAGATATGGGCGCAGCGCTCGTAGCGCGGGGCGCGCTCCTGATAGAGCGTGGCGATGGTCTGCCCCGGGCGCAGGGCAACGCCGCGGGTGGCAAGGTTGTGGATGCGGCTCTCCACCTCCTCCAGCGAGAGCCGGAGATAGACCACCGTGCCGAGGGCGCGCATCGCCCCGATCGCCTCCTCCCGGCAGATGCAGCTCCCGCCGGGGGCGATGACGGTGTGATGGCAGTCGAGCGAGCAGATCACATCCCGCTCCAGATCGAGGAAGGCGTCCACCCCGCGCACGTCGAGGATCTGCTGGAGCAGCGCGCCCTCCCGCTGCTGGATGACGAGGTCCACGTCCAGGAAGTGGTAGCCCAGGGCCTTGGCGAGCACGACGCCCACGCTGCTCTTGCCCGAGCCGGGCATGCCGATGAGGATGATATTGTCCGGTTGCCGAGACATGGGAATGTCCCCTTTCTGACTGGTTTCTGACTGTTTTCCGGCAGGAAAAGAGGCGGCCGGATATTCCGGCCGCCCTTTTGCTTTGATTTGCTTCCGGAGGGTTATTCCGCCATGAAGGTGCCGTCCACCATCTGCTGCAGGTAGGCCTGATACTTCTCCTGCACGTCGGCGGGGACCAGATCGCTGATCGCGCCGGCGTAGAGGGCGCCGTTCTGCATGGTGCCGTAGATCACCTGGGCGGTGAAGGTGCCGTCCTGGATGGCCTGCATGCACTGGCCCACCAGGTTGGAGTTGTCCGTCACCTGGCTGCAGATGATGCACTCGTTCTGGCCGAGCAGGTCGGAGGGCTGGGCGATGTCATAGATGGTGACCTCGCCGCTGGCGTTGTTCGCCTCGTCGATCGCCTGACGCGCGCCGGAGTCCACCGAGGACGCATCGCCGAAGAAGACGTCCGCCCCCTGGTCGATCATCGCCTTGCCGAACTCGATGCCCTTGTCGGTGGCGGAGAAGGAGCCGGCGTACACCGGGTCGAGCACGTTGAGCTCCTTGCCCTCCTGGGCGGCGACGTAGGTGGCCGCCTCGGCAAAGCCCTCATACTTGGCAAGGGTGGTGTCCAGCTCCATGCCGCCGATGAAGGCGACGGTGCCCGTCTCCGTCATCAGGCCAGCGAGTGCGCCGGCGATCCAGCCGACCTGGGTGGCGTCCGGCAGGAGGGAGACGACGTTGCCGTTGATCGCCTCCGCCGGGGTGCCCTCGCCGCCGTTGAGCAGGGCGAAGCAGACGTCCGGATAGTCCTCTGCCGCCTGGAGCACCGCGGTGGTGTACTGGTTGCCGGGGGCGAAGATCAGGTCAAAGTTCAGCGAGCAGTAGGCCATGATGGTCTCGTAATAGGCGGACTGGTCAATGCTGTCGGTGACCTCCGCCTCCCAGCCATAGGCCTCGGCGGCGTCCATCATGGCGTTGTAGCAGCTCATGCCCCAGCCGCCGTCGGAGATGCTGGAGTCGCAGATCATGGCGACGCGGTAGATGCGGTTGCCGTCCTCATCCACGTTGCTGATGCTCACGCAGCCGGTCAGGCCGAAGATCAGCGCGGCGGCGAGGAGCAGGGAAAGCAGTTTTTTACTCATCACAAAATTCCTCCTCACAGGATACCGGGCTGCCTCAGCGCTCCTCACGGCGGTAGGGCTTGCCGGAGGCCTTGGGACCGGCCTTCTTCATGCCGATGATGCCGAGGACCACGACGGTGGCCACATAGGGGATCATCTGGAAGAACTGGTAGGGGATGTCGGAGCTGGACACCTGGAGGCGGATCTGCAGCGCGTCGCAGAAGCCGAAGAACAGGCAGGCCAGCAGCACACCGCCCGCGCTCCAGCGGCCGAAGATGACCGCCGCCAGGGCGATGAAGCCGCGGCCGGCCACATTGCCGTCGGTGTAGGTGCTGGCGTAGCAGGTGGTGAGGTACGCGCCGCCGATGCCGGCCAGCGCGCCGCAGATGACGCTCGCGAGGTACTTCACGCCGATGACGTTGATGCCGAGGGTGGCCGCCGCCTGGGGATACTCGCCCACCGCCTTGAAGTTCAGGCCGGATTTGGTCTTGCTGAAGTAGATCGCGGTGAAGATCACCAGGGCATAGGCCAGATAGACCATCGGGGTCTGCCCGAAGATCAGGTCGCCGATAAAGGGGATGTCGCTGAGCACGGGGATATGGACCGCCTGCATCAGCGCGCCCTGCACCAGCTCAGAGCCGGCGCCGAAGTAGACGCGGTAGATGAAGGCCGCGAGGGCGGGGGCGAAGATGTTGATCGCCATGCCGTAGACGATCTGCTCAGCGCACAGGCTGATGGTGGCATAGGCGTAGATCATATTGACCGCGACGCCCGCCGCCGCACCGGCGACCACACCGGCGACAGGGCTGCCGGAGATCAGGCAGACAAGGAAGCCCACCAGGGAGCCGATGGAGGCCAGACCCTCCAGACCGATGTGGACCAGGCCGGCCCGCTGGGAGTAGAGCTCCGCGAGAGACAGGAAGATGAGCGGGGTGGCCATACGCACGCTGGCCAGAATCAGATTGCCAAGAAATTCCAAGTCCATATTACGCGGCCTCCTTTTTCGCAGTCAGTTTGGCCACTGCCGCCTTGAACTCGGGCAGCTTGACCATCGCCAGGCCCGCCACCGTGAAGACGATGACCAGCGCCTGAATGATGTCGGACACGCTGGTGGGCACGCCGGTCACCACCTGCATGGTGGTGGAGCCGACACGCAGAGCGGCAAAGAAGATGGCCACCACAATGGTCGCGATCGGGTGGAGCTGACCGATCAGGGCCATCGCCACGCCGTCAAAGCCATAGCCGTTGGCATAGCCGTTGATCAGGTAATACTGGGTGCCCAGCAGCTCGGCGCTGCCGCCGAGACCGGCGATCATGCCGGAGACGACGAAGCTGATGAGCAGGTAGCGCCGCACGGCAAAGCCGTTGAACTCGGCGGCGGTCATGTTCAGGCCTACCGCCCGGAGCTGGAAGCCCTTGGAGGTGTGGAAGAGGAAGTAGTAGATCGCAGCGCCCGCCAGCAGGGCCAGGAGGAAGGCCGTGGTCACGCGCAGGCCGAAGAGCTTGGTCAGGCGGCTCTCCAGCGGGACCGAGGCCGTCTGCGGCACGCTGCCGTCGCGCAGCCAGTTCGTGTAGAGCACGCCCATGAAGAGGGTGGCGACGTAGTTGAGCATGATGGAGATGATCATCTCGTTCTGCCCGCGGTAGATCTTCAGCAGGCCGGGGACCATCGCCCAGAGGCCGCCGGCGATGGTGCCGGCCACCAGGGAGAGGAGGACCGCCGGCAGGCCGGTCAGGCCGGTCTGGGTGGCGACGACGCAGGCGAGGATGGAGCCCATGATGAACTGCCCCTCGCCGCCGAGGTTGAAGACGCCGCAGCGGTAGGCGAAGCAGGCGCACAGGCCGGTGAAGATGAGCGGGGTGGCGCGGGTGAGGGTGGTGCCGAGGTTGGTCAGGTTGCCGAAGGCGCCGATCCACAGGTATTGCAAGGCAATGAAGGGATTGGAGCCGAGGATGATCATAATGATGCAGCCGATCACCAGGCTCAGCAGGACGGAGGCCACCGGGATGAGGACGTTGATCCACTTGACGTTTTTCATGTTCGCTCCCTCCTCACTTACCGGCCATGGCCAGGCTGATCTCGTCGATCGGCGGGTTCTTGCCGGGGAATTCGCCCATGATCTGGCCCTCGAACATGACCACGATCCGGTCGCTCATCTCCAGGATCTCGTCAAAATCCGCCGAGATGAGCAGCACGCCGCAGCCGCCGTCGCGCGCCTCGATCATCATGTCGTGGATGAAGCGGGTCGCGCCGATGTCCAGGCCGCGCGTGGGGTGGACGGCGATGAGCAGGTCGGGGTCCGCCTCCAGCTCACGGGCGAGGATGATCTTCTGCTGGTTGCCGCCGGAGAGGCTGCGGGCCTCCTGCTCGACGGAGGCGCAGCGGATGTCGTACTTCTCCTGCATCTCGTCGGCGTACTCGCGCATCGCCTTCTTCTTGAGGAAGAGGCCCTTGCGCAGGCTGAAGCGGTCGGTGTCGGTGCTCTTGAGCACCAGATTCTCCCGCACGCTCATATCGCCCACCAGGCCCATCTTGTTGCGGTCCTCCGGGATATGGGAGACGCCCTCCTCGATGAAGAGCTGGGGGATGAACTTGGCCACCTTGCTGTCCTTGAGGTCCACCACGCCGCTGTCCGGGCCGATGACGCCGGCGATGAGCTGGGCGAGCTGGCTCTGGCCATTGCCGTCCACACCGGCCACGCCGACGATCTCGCCCGCGCCGACGGTGAGGTTGACGCCGTTGAGGCCGCTGTGCTTGGCCTGCTTGTTGTAGTCCACCTGCTCCAGGCTGATCACCTGGCGGCCGGGCTCGGTCTTCTTATCGTACTGAGAGGGGGTGAGCTCGCGGCCGATCATCAGCGCGGCCAGCTCCGGGCCGGAGGTGTCCTCCTTGTTGAGCGTCAGGATGGTCTGCCCGGCGCGCAGGATGGTGATCCGGTCGGAGATGCGCAGCACCTCGCGCATCTTGTGGCTGATAAAGATGACGCTCTTGTTCTCGCTGGTGAGCTTTTCCATGATGGCGAAGAGGCCCTCGACCTCGATATCGGTCAGGGCGGCGGTCGGCTCGTCCAGGATGAGCAGCTCCGCGCCGCGGTAGAGCGCCTTGAGGATCTCCACGCGCTGCTGCTCGCCCACCGAGATCTCGGTGATCGGCTTGTCGAGCTGGACCTCCAGGCCATATTTCTCCGCCAGGGCGACGATCTCCGCGCGCATCTTGTCGCGCTGGATGAAGATGCCGGGGGTCCGGGTGTCGCCGAGGATGATGTTCTCAAACACCGTCATCGCCTCAACCAGCATAAAGTGCTGGTGGACCATGCCGATGCCCAGCTGCACCGCCTTGGCCGGGGAGTCAATGCGCACCTTCTGCCCATTGAGGTAGATGTCTCCCTCTGTCGGCTGATACAGGCCGATCAGGACATTCATCAGGGTGGATTTGCCCGCGCCGTTCTCGCCAAGCAGCGTGTGCACCTCGCCCTTACGAATGTCCAGATTGATATCCCGGTTGGCGAACACATCGCCAAAGCGCTTGGTAATGTGTTCCATCCGCAATATCTCTTCCATATCCGCTCTCTCCTCTCTTCCTCTGATTTTACATGCTGTGAGCTGGAAAATAAAACAGACGGCAGTGGTGGCGATTCCTCATCGACCGTCACCATCGCCGTCTGATTTATTTTCTTACTTTAATATAGTACCGTGTTTTACGGAAATGTCAAGGGCTTTTGTAAGAAACGGGAAAAGCACGGGAAAACCGCCGGAATCCATCCAATAATTGGAATGATTGACAATAGCGGCTTCACAGGTCCTCCGGCGCAGCGCCGTCGCGCAGCAGGAGGCGGGTCAGGTAGTCCGCCTGGGCGATCTCCGCATCCGGCGCAAAGAGCCTGCGCCGCGCGCACAGGAAGACCGCGCCCCAATATCCCTGCGCGAGCACCTCCGGGCATCCGGGCACGCCGCCGCCCTCCCGCTGGGCACGTTCGGCCAGCGCGGCCGTCTCCTGACAGAGGGCGGCCCAGCCGGAGCGAAAGGCCTCCGCCGTCCTGCCCGCGCCGTGTATGATCTGGTCGGCGAGCACCACCTGGGCGGCGAACTCCGGCCGCCCCTCCAAGCGGGCGATCAGCGTCTCAGACAGGCGGCGCACCTGACCGGCGGCCGGCCCCTCCGGGGCGAGAAGGGCGTGCAGGGCAGGCAGGACCTCCTCGCGCACCGGGCGGAAGATCTCGCGCAGGAGGGCCTCCTTGGAGGGAAAATAGAGATAGATCGTGCCCGGAGAGATGCCCAGCGCGCAGGCCAGCCCCCCGATCCGCACCCCGTCATAGCCCCGGCGCGCAAAATACGGGGTGGCCCCAGCCAGAATACGCCCGCGCATCCGCTCGCGCTGCTCCTGGCAGCGCTGGGGAGACCGCGCCATAGCCGCCGCCCCCCGTCACTCGGTCCGCAGCGCGGCGACCGGATCGCTCCGGGCCGCCTTGCGCGAGGGGATCACGCCGCCGATCAGGGTGAGCACCACGCTCAGGGCGATCAGGATGAGGGCGGGCACGGGCGGGAGGACGGCGCTGACGTCGGTGGTCCCCGCCAGATAGTGGATGAGCGCGTTGCCCGGGATGAGCAGCAGCAGGGTCAGCCCGATGCCGAGCAGGCCGGCGCACAGGCCGATGATGAAGGTCTCGGCGTTGAACACTTGGGAGATGTTCCCCTTGGAGGCGCCGATGGCGCGCAGGATGCCGATCTCCTTCTTCCGCTCGAGCACGCTGATATAGGTGATGACCCCGATCATGATGGAGGAGACCACCAGAGAGATGGCGACAAAGGCGATGAGGACATAGCTGATGGTGTCGATGATCTCCGTCACCGAGCTCATGAGCGAGCCCACCATGTCGGTGTAGCTGATCACCTGCTCATCTCGGCCCTCCGCCTCCATCCGCTCGTTGTAGCCGTCCAGAATGGCGACGACGGACGCCTTGCTCTCAAAGTCGGTGGGATAGATGTCGATCCCCGTGGGGGAGGAGAAGTCCACATAGCCCAGGGTGGAGAGATTGCCGTCATAGGTCGCCGAGGCAGCGGCGCTCATGCTCATCATCAGTTCGGAGAGGCTGTTGCCGTCCATATTCATCTCGATGGCCCCGGCGAAGGCGTCCGCGTCGATCTGGAATGCGTCCTCCAGGCTCTCGCCGAGGTTCTGGAAGGCCCCCTCCATCTCGCTCTGGAGCGCGGAGGCGAGCTGGCTCATCACCTGGCCCATCGCAGAGCTGATCTGCCCCTCCAGCGCGCCCGAGATCGCCTCTCCATAGGCGGCAAAGACCTCCTCAAAATACCCGCCGAGCACGGCGGAGAGCTGGTCCTGCACGTCCTCCAGGTCCACGATCTCCGCAAGGCCGTCGGCGATGAGCTGCTGCGTCTCCTCCTGGGAGAGATAGTCGGCGAAGTAGGACCCCATCAGGCTGGGGTCGGGCAGGCCGTTTTCCACCGCGTAGGCCTGATAGCCATCGGCGAGGTCGGCGGCCAGGGCGGCGAGCTGCTCTGTGCTGATCTCCACCGGTTCGAGCTGCAGATGCTCCTGCGCCCAGGCGGTGAGGATCTGCTGCGCGCCCTCCGTCTGGAGGTATTCCAGCAGGTAGGTGTCAAACTGCTCCGGGTCGGTGTAGCCCTGCTCGGCGGCATAGACCTGATAGCCCGCCATCACCTCGACCACCAGAGCCTGCAGATCCTCCTCCGTGACGGCGGGGCCGCCGTTGGCCTCGATGATGGCCTCGATATGCCCGGAGAGGACCTCCCCCGCCGCCTCGGTCTGGAGATAGGCGAGAAAGTCGTTCGTCAGGTTGGAGTAGTCCGCCTCCGGGTGCTCGGCAGCGTAGTCCTGATAGCCGCTCACCACCTGCACCGCCAACTCGAGGAGCTGCTCATAGGACACCTCCACCTCCAGCCCGCCCATCAGCTCCGCGAGGTCAAAGGCGGGCATGTCCGGCAGTTCTACCTGAATATCGCCCAGGTCGAGGGAGCTGCCGAGGTCGATGGTGCCGCCCACATCCTCAAAGGCGTCGGAGAAGTCGAGCGAGCCGCTGATGCTCTCGTTCAGCGCCTCCTCGTCAAACTGGAAGGCGGACTCCATCGACTCGGTATCCACTGTGAAGAGGGACTCCATGTCAAATTCGCTCTGGTCGCTCTCCTCGCCGAAGGGCTCGCCGGTGAAGACGTTGGTCTCCGGGTCCGCGAGCTGGGCCCGGACGATCTCGCTCTCTTCCGCCAGTCCGGCGACGTGGCGGGAGAGGTCCGCCGTATAGCCGATGCCGGTGGTGAGGACAAAGCCGTTGCCGTCCTCCGACGGCTGGACCACGCCGACCACCGTGAGGTCCTCCCCCGCGGCGACCAGGTCGTTCATATACGCCTCGTCGTCCGTCTTGTCCCGCCAGACGGCATACTCGCTGTCATATTCGTAATAGTCCGCGCTGGAGACCAGCTTGAAGGTGATGCCGAGCACATCGTCGCAGGTATAGGTCCCCATGTCCTCCGGGGTGACGATGGTCTCCTCGTGGATGAACTGGTCGATCATCTCGTCGAGCTCCATCGCGTCGCGCAGGCCGAGGGTGTAGAGCATAAAGTCGCTCATCCCGCCGCCGGAGGTGAGCACCACGACGCACTCGTCATACGCCTCCGGCCAGCGGCCGGCCACCACGTCGTACTGCGTCTCATAGAGCCCGGTGGTCTCCGGCATCTGATAGAACATGTCCGTGCTCATCATGGAGGAGACCAGGCTGCTCGAGCTGGAGCCGGAGCCAAAGCCGAGGGCGGCAAAGGAGGAGTCCGGATTCACCTGGCGCACGCCGTCCTCCGTCTCCAGATAGATCTGCGGGGTGGCGGAGTAGCTGTACTCGATCGCGTTGATGTACGGCTCCATGCCGCTCTCGCAGCTGTCGAGGAAGGTCTTCAGCGCGCCCAGGTCGTTGGAGTCCAGGCGGGAGAACATGCTGCTCACCATGTCCAGCACCCGGATCTCCCCCTCCCCCGCCGCCTCGCCGCCGGCGCCGGAGACCGCCGTCCCCATCATCGCGGTGAGGTTCAGGCCGGTGCTCTGGATCTGGAGGGGGTACTCCGAGAGCGTCTCCTCCTCGATGGAGCGGATATAGGCGTTCACGCCGGTGGAGAGGGCCAGGATCGCCGCGATGCCGATGATGCCGATGGACCCGGCAAAGGAGGTGAGCAGGGTGCGCGCCTTCTTCGTACGCAGGTTGTTGAAGCTCAGGGCGAGCGCGGTGAGGAAGGACATGGAGCTCTTGCCCATATTCTTGTGCTGCGGCGGGGCGAGCGCCCCCTCGTCCACCTCGTAGGGGTCGGAGTCGGAGCGGATCCTGCCGTCGCGCAGATTGACGATGCGCGTGGCGTAGGCCTCGGCCAGCTCGGGGTTGTGGGTGACCATCACCACCAGCCGGTCGCGGGCCACCTCGCGCAGCAGGTCCATCACCTGCACGCTGGTGTCGCTGTCCAGCGCGCCGGTGGGCTCGTCGGCCAGGAGGATGTCCGGGTCGTTCACCAGGGCGCGGGCGATGGCGACACGCTGCATCTGGCCGCCGGACATCTGGTTGGGCTTCTTGTGCAGCTGGTCCCCCAGCCCCACCCGCTCCAGGGCGCGCCTGGCCCGCGCGCGGCGCTCGGCCTTGCCGATGCCGGAGATGGTGAGGGCCAGCTCCACGTTCGCCAGCACCGTCTGATGCGGGATCAGGTTATAGCTCTGGAAGACAAAGCCGATCGTGTGATTGCGGTAGGAGTCCCAGTCGCGGTCCTTATATTTCCTGGTGGAGATGCCGTTGATCACCAGGTCGCCGCTGTCATAGCGGTCCAGCCCGCCGATGATGTTCAGCAGCGTCGTCTTGCCCGAACCGCTGGGGCCGAGGATGGCGACGAACTCGTTGTCGCGCAGGTTCAGGCTCACGTCGTCCAGCGCCTTCTGCACCAGCTTACCCGTCCGGTACTCCTTGCGGATGTGTTTGATCTGAAGCATGAAAAACGCCCCCTCCTTCCGGGGCCCGGCAGATACCAACTCCGATTGACTGAACGTTTATTCAGTATACCGTCATGATAGACGCCGCCCCCGGCTTTGTCAACCGGCGGGCGGCGTTGTTCAAAGAATATTCGCAATTTCAGAGCGGATGGCCGGTGCCCTCTCCCCCGCTCAGCCGCGCCGTGGCACGATGTTCCCGGCGGCCTTGTAGATGTGGCCGGAGGGGATCACGCCGCGCACGCTGGAGAGGGGGTAGACGCTGCTCTCCGGGCCGATCACGGTGCCGGGGTTGAGCACACTGTTGCAGCCGACCTCCACCCGGTCGCCCAGCATGGCGCCGAACTTCTTGCGCCCGGTCTCCCACTGCGCGCCGTCCGGCCCCTTGACCACGACAAGGGTCTTGTCGCTCTTGACGTTGGAGGTGATGGACCCCGCGCCCATGTGGGCCTTATAGCCGAGGATGGAGTCGCCCACATAGTTGTAGTGCGGCACCTGCACCCCGTCAAAGAGGATGACGTTCTTCAGCTCGGTGGAGTTGCCCACCACCGCGCCGCAGCCGACGAGGACGTTCCCGCGGATGAACGCGCCGGGGCGGACCTCCGTCTCCGGGCCGATGATGCACGGGCCGTTCAGCGTCGCCGTGGCGGCCACGCGGGCGGACCGGGCCACCCATACCTCGGGGGCGGCCTCGTCATATACCTCCCGGTCCAGCGTCGGGCCGAGGGCGCGGACAAAGGCGCCGATCTCCCCCAGCGCCTCCCAGGGGTAGGTGAAGCGCTCGAGCAGCGGCTTTGCCAGGGTATGCTCCAGCGAGTAGAGCGCGGAGATTTGGACAGATGCGGACATGGTCTCTCTTCCTTCCTGAATGGGTTCCGGCAGGGCGGCCCGGGTGGCCACGCACCGGTGGATGGGCATCCCCTGGGCGGAGAACTTCGCCTCGTAGTCCGTCATGACGCCCTGGGTCCCGTGCTCGTGGAGGTGATAGGTCACCTCGCTGAGGGTGTAGCCCGCCTCGGGGAACTGGGTGAGGGAGAAGTCAAAGAGCGGGCGGTTGTCCGTCTTGAAGTGGATCTCTCCCCCGTCGCGGAGGAAGGCGCGGTAGCTGCGCAGGAAGCCCACATAGGTCAGCCGCCGCTTCGCGTGCCGCTTGGAGGGCCAGGGGTCGCAGAAGTTGATGAACATCCGGTCCACCTCGCCGGGGGCGAACATCTCGCCCAGCTCCGCCGCGTCGGCGCAGATGAAGAACACGTTGCCGAGCTCCAGCGCGCGCGCCTTCTCCATCGCCATCACCAGCGCGTCCGGCACCCGCTCCACGGCGATGAGCAGGGCCTCGGGGTGCTGCCGCGCTGTCTCGGCGGTGAAGGTCCCCTTGCCGCAGCCGATCTCCAGCCAGAGCGCCTCCGCCTCCGGCAGGAGGCTCCGCCACGCGCCGCGCAGGGCGCGCGGGTCCTGGATCTGCCAGTCGGCGCAGCGCTCCATCCGGGGCACCAGATTCTTCTTTCGTCTCATTCGCATGTCGTTGTATCGCTCCTTGATTTTCTCCAGTCTGTGCCGGGCCTTTACAGCCGCAGCCCCTTGACGTCCTTGATGCGCGAGAGGATCGTCCGGCACCGGCTCTCCCGCAGCCCGGGCAGGCGGTCGATCACCCCGGTCACCAGCCGCTCCATCTCCTCCGCCGAGGCGGCCACCGCGTGTACATGCAGGCGGCAGGGGCCGGTCACGCGGTAGATCTGGGTGACGGCGTCATGCCTGAGCAGGATCTCCGCCGCCTCCGCGAGGGTGTCCGGCTGAAACTCCAGCTCAAAATAGCAGGAGACCGCGCCGCTCACCTTCTGGGGGTTGACGATGGCGGTATACTCCTCAATCACCCCGCGCCGCTCGAGCGCCTGCACCCGAGCCGCCGCCGCCACGCGGGAGATGCCCACCCGCTGGCCCAGCTCGGAGTAGCTCATCCGGGCGTTTTCCGTCAGCAGCCGGACGATCTGCCCGTCCAGCGCGTCCAGTCCCTCCAGAAACATCGCGCGCCCCCCTTTCCACGCCCACGATTATACAACAGACCGGTCAAAAAAATCAAGACAGCCGCGCCGGCCGGCCGCGATTGACAGCGCGTCCCCTCCGGCCTATAATAGTGCTGACAAATGTTAATCTATTACTTACGAAAGGAAAGATGGCGATGGGACGGGAGCTGACGCGCGGGCCGGTGATCCCGGTGATGCTGCGCTTTGCCGGGCCGATGATTTTGGGGGACCTGCTCCAGCAGTGCTACAACATCGCCGACACGCTGATCGTTGGCCGGGCGCTGGGGACGGATGCGCTGGCGGCGGTGGGCTCGGCGTTCACGCTGATGACCTTCCTCACCTCCATCCTCCTCGGCCTGGCGATGGGGAGCGGGACGGTGTTCTCCATCCGCTTCGGCCAGCGGGACGAGCGCGGCCTGCGCGAGGGCATCCTCGCCTCCTTCGTCCTGCTCGCGGCGGTGACGGCGGCGCTCAACGCGCTGGTCTATGCCGGGATGGACGGCATTTTGTGGTTCCTGCGCGTGGAGGGGGAGATCGCCCGCCTCCTGCGGGACTATCTCGAGGTGATCTTTGCGGGGCTGGCGGGGGTCTTTCTCTACAACTACTTCGCCTCCCTCCTGCGTGCGCTGGGGGACTCCGTCGCCCCGCTCGTCTTCCTCTTCTGCTCGGCGGCGCTCAACATCGCGCTCGACCTCTGGTTCGTGCTCGGACTGGGGCGGGGCGTGGCCGGCGCGGCGGAGGCGACGGTCCTCTCGCAGTATCTGTCCGGAATTGGGCTGGCGATCTACGCCGTTCGCCGTCTCCCGCAGCTGCGACGGCTCCGCGGGACGCCGCTGCGGGCGGCCCGGGTGCGGGAGATCGCCGGCTTTTCCGCCCTGACGTGCGCGCAGCAGTCCATCATGAATCTGGGCATTTTGGCGGTGCAGGGGCTGGTGAACAGCTTTGGCGGGACGGTGATGGCCGCCTTCGCCGCGGCGGTGAAGATCGACGCCTTTGCCTACCTGCCGGTGCAGGACTTCGGCAACGCCTGCTCCGTCTTCCTCGCTCAGAACTACGGGGCGGGCGCGCGCGAGCGCCTGCGGGAGGGGCTGCGCGGGGCAGCGGCGGCGGCCGTCCTCTTCGGCCTGCTCGCCTCGGTGATGGTGTGGACCTTCGCCGGGCCGCTGATGGGCCTCTTCGTCCCGCCGGAGGAGGGGGCGGTGATCGCCGAGGGGGTGCGCTATCTGCGCATCGAGGGCGCGTTTTACGCTCTGATCGGCCTGCTCTTTCTCTTTTACGGGCTCTACCGCGCGGTGGGGCGGCCGGGAATGTCCGTCGTGCTCACCGTCATCTCCCTCGGCGTCCGCGTCGCCCTGGCCTATGCCCTCTCCGCCCTGCCCGGCGTCGGGGTGGCGGGCATCTGGTGGTCCGTCCCCATCGGGTGGCTGCTGGCGGACCTCGCGGGGGCGGGCTATTTCCTCCTGCGCCGGGAGCGGCTGCTGACGCCCGGGCGGGTATAATGCCATCCATGCGCGGGCGGACGCTTTTTCCCAGATTTTTCTCCATGACAGGCGGGGAGAACTGTGCTACAATCATGTCTGCGGGATCAACCGCAGAGCAGTTGATCCGCGCGGCGCTGCCGCGCCATCCAGATCGATGAAACGGAGGCCCTGCCCATGTCTCTCTTCTCCCGCGCAAATCAGGCCCTGTATTTCCATACCGTCGCCGACCTGCTCGCCCAGCCCGGGGTGCAGCGCCTGCGCGCCATCCCCCACCACCGGCTGGTGAACCGGTTTGACCATGTGCTCCTCGTCTCCTACGTCTCCTTCGCCCTCGCCCGGCGGTGGGGTTGGGATGCCCGCGCAGCCGCCCGCGCCGGCCTGCTGCACGACCTGTTCTGGGAGTCGTGCAGCAACAGCTTCGCCCTCTGCCTGAACCACCCGGAGACCGCCGTGCGCAACGCCGGCCAGCTCACGCCGCTGAGCGACCGGGAGCGCAACATCATCCTCTCCCACATGTGGCCCGCCGCGCGCCACCTGCCGCGCTACCGCGAGTCCTGGCTGGTGGATATGGCGGACAACGTCGTCTGCGCGCTGGACTATCTCGGCCTGAGCGGGCGCTGGACCCGCCGTCTGGCCGCCCTCGCGCCGGTCTGACGCCATTGCAGGCCATAGAAAGGCACAAAAATCCGGCGGCGCAAAAGCGCCGCCGCGAACCGCCGCCCGTCGGGGACCGTCTGGCTCCCAACGGGCGGATTTTCCTGCTCTATTTTCCGACGCAGAAGCGCTGGAAGATGCGGGCGGTGACCTCCTCCGTCACGCTGCGGCCGGTCACCTGGCCGAGGGCGGCAAGGGCCCCCTCCACGTCGGAGAGGACGGCGTCGGGCGCGAGGCCCGCCGCGAGCGCCTCCGAGGCGGCCTGCAGGCTCTCCGCCGCGCGGCCCACCGTCTCCGCCTGGCGGGCGTTGGTGATGAGCTCACCCGCCGTCGCCGGGGCGGCGGCAAAGCGGCGGCGAATCTCCTCCTCCAGCCCCTCCAGTCCCTGGCCGGTGACGGAGCTGACGGTGACCGCCTCGATCCCCTCCGGCAGGCGCAGGACCTGGGGGAGGTCGGACTTGCTCACCAGCACAATCCGGTGCGGGCACTGCCCGGCCAGGCGCAGGATCTCCCCGTCCTCCGGCGTGAGCGCCTCGCTCCCGTCGAGCAGGACAAGGGCCAGCTCCGCCCGCGCCAGGGCGGCGCGGCTGCGCTCCACCCCCAGGCGCTCCACCACGTCCTCCGTCTCGCGCAGGCCGGCGGTGTCCATCAGGCGCAGGAGCACGCCGCCAAGGACGCAGCGCTCCTCCACCGTGTCCCGCGTGGTGCCGGGGACAGCGGTGACAATCGCCCGCTCATAGCCGAGCAGGGCGTTTAAGAGGGAGGACTTACCCGCGTTCGGCCGGCCGACGATGGCGCAGGGGATGCCCTCGGTGAGCTGGCGGCCCCGGCGGTAGCTCGCGCGCAGGGCGTCCAACTCCGACGCGGCGGCGCGGAGGGTGTGGGCGATCTCCTCCGCTTCCAGCGGCTCGATCTCCTCGTCGGGGTAGTCGAGCACGGCGTGGAAGTGGGCAAGCAGGTCGGTCAGCCGGTCCGCCACCTCCTCAATCCGCCGCGTCATCGCCCGCTCAAGCTGCCCGGCGGCGTTGCGCGCGGCGTCCGGGGTCTCCGCGTCGATCAGGTCGGCCACCGCCTCGGCCTGAATCAGGTCGAGCTTGCCGTTCAAAAAGGCGCGTTTCGTGAACTCCCCCGCCTCCGCCTGGCGCGCGCCGTGGGCAAAGAGGGCCTCCAGCCCGGCGGCGAGGACGGTGGGTGAGCCGTGGCAGTGCAGCTCCGCCGTCTCCTCCCCGGTGTAGCTGTGCGGCGCGCGCGACCAGGTGGCGAGGCACTGGTCGACCACCGCGCCGGTCACGTCATGCAGCGCCCCGAGCACCAGCCTGCCGGGGGGATAGTCCCCCAGAGGCCGGCCGGACTGCGGCGCAAAGCAGGCGGAGACCGCCGCGAGGGACGCCGGGCCGGACAGGCGCAGGATGCCCACCGCGCTGCGGACCGGGCCGGTGGCGATGGCGGCGATGGTGTCCGTCATACGCTCAGCGCACCTGGCCGTCGCCGTAGATCACATACTTAAAGGAGGTCAGCTCCTCCAGCCCCATCGGGCCGCGGGCGTGCATCTTCTGGGTGGAGATGCCGATCTCCGCGCCCAGGCCGAACTCGCCCCCGTCGGTGAAGCGGGTAGAGGCGTTGACATAGACGGCGGCGGCGTCCACCTCGTCCAGGAAGCGCTGGGCGGCGCTGTAGCTGTCGGTGACGATCGCCTCGCTGTGGCCGGTGCCGTGGCGGTTGCAGAAGGCGATCGCCTCCTCCAGCGAGCCCACCACCTTGATGGCGAGGATATAGTCGCCGTACTCCGTGTCCCAGTCCTCCGGCCCGGCGGGGACCACGCCGTGGCCGAGGATCATCTCGGTCTCCTCGTCGCCGCGGATCTCCACCTTCTTCCTGCGCAGGAAGGGGCGGAACATGGGCAGGAACTGCTTGGCCACCCCGCGGTGGACGAGCAGGCACTCCATCGCGTTGCAGACCGAGGGGCGGGAGCACTTGGCGTTAAAGGCGATCTCACAGGCCATCTGCAAGTCCGCCATCTCGTCCACATAGACGTGGCAGATCCCCTCGCCGGTGCGGATGACGGGCACGCGGGCGTTGGCGGTCACGGAGCGGATCAGGCCGCGCCCGCCGCGGGGAATGAGCACGTCGAGGTACTCCGTCAGGTTCATCAGCGCGGTCGCGCTCTCGCGGGTGGTGTCCATCACGAGGGAGACGGCGTCCGCCGGGAGGCCGGAGCCCTCCAGCGCGTGGCGCATCAGCTCCACCAGCTTGCAGTTGGAGCGAAACGCCTCCTTCCCGCCGCGCAGGATGACGGTGTTGCCCGACTTGAGGCAGAGCACCGCCGCGTCCACCGTCACATTGGGCCGCGACTCATAGATGATGCCGATCACCCCGAGGGGCACGCGGCGCTTGCCGATGCGCAGGCCGTTCGGGCGCACCGTGGTGTGCACCACCTCCCCCACCGGGTCGGGCAGGGCGGCCACCTCGCGCACGCCGGAGGCCATCGCGCGGATGCGTGCGTGGTCCAGCGTCAGCCGGTCCACCATGCTGGCAATCATGCCGTTTGCCTGCGCGGCCGCCACGTCCTCGGCGTTGGCCGCCAGAATCTCCTCCTCATGTGCCATGAGGGCCTTGGCGATCGCCTCAAGGGCACGGTTTTTCAGCGCCGTGCCCGCCACAGCCAGCTGGCGGGACGCCTTTTTGGCCGCCCGGCCCTGCAGTTCCAGTTGTGTCATCGCTGTCGTACCTCCTTCTATCCGCCTGTCACCGCCTGTGGGCGACAAAGCGCGTGCCGACGCTCTTGCCGGCTGCGATGTCATAGAGCGCCTCCATCCGGGCGCTGTTGGCGAGCACCATGTCAATGCCGAGGCTGGTCGCCAGCTGCGCCGCGTCCAGCTTGGTGCGCATGCCGCCGGTGCCCCATTTGCTCCCCACGCCGCCGGCCATCTCACAGATCTCGGGCGTGATCTCGTCCACCACGGGGATCAGCTTCGCGTCGGGATTCGTGTGCGGGTCGGCGTCGTAGAGCCCGTCGATGTCGCTGAGCAAGACCAGCAGGTCCGCCCGGCACAGCCCTGCGACAATGGCCGAGAGGGTGTCGTTGTCACCGAGCACCTTGTGCTCCCCCGTCTCGATCTCAGCGGCGGAGACGGAGTCGTTCTCGTTGACCACGGGGATCACCCCCAGCCCGAGCAGAGCGGAAAATGTACCGGACAGGTGCGCCTTGCGCGCGGGGTCCGCCACGTCCTCTCCGGTCAGCAGCACCTGCGCCACCGTCTGCCCGTATTCGCCAAAAAACTTGTCGTAGATGTGCATCATCTCGCACTGGCCGACGGCGGCGGCGGCCTGTTTCATGCGCAGCTGCGACGGCCGTGCGGCCAGGCCCAGCTTGCCTGAGCCGATCGCGATCGCCCCGGAGGAGACGAGAATCATCTCGTGTCCCATCCCCTGCAGATCGCACATCGTCCGGGCCAGCAGGTCCATATTGCGCAGGTTCCTGCTCCCGTCCGGCCGGGTCAGGCTGGAAGTCCCTATCTTTACGACAATCCTCAGCGCGCGCGTCAATTCACTCATATCCGCTACATCCTTTATAATATGGTATGAACGCCTACACAATAGCACACATCCGGCCGCGTGGCAAGCGTTTGCCGCCAGTTTTTCCCCCAACCGGGCCGCCGGAGGGCCCCGGCGGCCCATGGTTTGAAAATTTTTTGGAAAAAGAGGGTAAAATCCGCCGTTTTACTGTTGCTTTTCCGATGAAAAGAGGTTAGAATGTACCATGATCGAAGGAGGTGTCCGCTCTATGCTGCATATCGTGCTCGTGGAGCCGGAGATCCCCCAGAATACGGGGAATATTTCCCGCACCTGCGCCGCCACCGGCAGCAAGCTCCATCTGGTCCGCCCGCTCGGCTTTGAGATCACCGAGAGCCGGGTCCGCCGGGCCGGGCTGGACTACTGGCCCCTGCTCGACCTGGAGATCCACGACAGCCTGGACGAGCTCTTCCGGCGCTATCCGGAGGCGGCGGAGCACCTCTGGCTGACCACCACCAGGGCGGAGCGCTCCTACGACGCGGCGGACTACCGCGGTGCGTGCTGGCTCTTCTTTGGCAAGGAGACGGCGGGCCTGCCCCGCTGGTTCCGCGAGCGCTATGCCAGCCGCTGCGTGCGTATCCCCATGCGGCCGGAGGCGCGCAGCCTCAACCTCTCCAACGCGGTGGCCATCGTGGCCTACGAGGCGCTGCGGCAGAGGGGCTTTCCCGGTCTCACCGCCGTGGGGCGCGGGACGGCGTCCGACCCGGAGGCGGGGGAGCATTCCCCATCCAAGTGACAATTTCCCAGTACAAAAGGCATTGGAAACAGGAAAGGAGTCATTATCATGAACTACAACAAGAAGACGGTCACCGACATCGACGTCAAGGGCAAGAAGGTCCTGCTGCGCTGCGACTTCAACGTGCCCATGGCCAAGGACGGCAGCGGCAAGATCACGGACGACAAGCGCATCCGTGCCGCCCTGCCCACCATCCAGTACCTGCTCGAGCAGGGCGCCGCTGTCATCGCCTGCTCCCACATGGGTAAGCCCAAGGGCGAGTGGAAGCCGGAGCTCAGCCTGGCCCCCGTCGCCGCCCGTCTGAGCGAGCTGCTCGGCCAGGAGGTCATCATGGCCAAGGACATCATCGGCGAGGACGCCAAGGCCAAGGCCGCCGCCCTCCAGCCCGGCCAGATCATGCTGCTCGAGAATCTCCGTTACGACAAGGGCGAGACCAAGAACAACCCCGACTTCGCCAAGGCCCTGGCCGATCTGGCCGGCGCAGAGGGCGTGTATGTCTCCGATGCCTTCGGTACCGTTCACCGCGCCCACGCCTCCACCGCCGGCGTGGCCGCCTATCTGCCTGCCGTGTCCGGCTTCCTGATCCAGAAGGAGCTGGAGATCATCGGCGGCGCGCTCGCCAATCCCAAGCGTCCCCTCGTCGCCATCCTGGGCGGCGCGAAGGTCTCCTCCAAGATCGGCGTGATCAACAACCTGCTCGAGATTGCCGACACCATCATCATCGGCGGCGGCATGAGCTACACCTTCTCCGCCGCGGCCGGTGGCAAGGTGGGCACCAGCCTGCTCGAGGCGGACTGGGAGGAGTACGCCAATGAGATGGTCCAGAAGGCCGCTGCCAAGGGCGTGAAGCTGCTCCTGCCGGTGGACACCGTCTGCGCCAAGGAGTTTGCCGCTGACGCCGAGTCCATGGTGGTCCCCGCCGGCCAGATTCCGGACGATATGATGGGCCTGGACATCGGTCCTGAGACCGTCAAGCTCTACTGCGATGCCGTGGCCGACGCCGGCACCGTCATCTGGAACGGCCCGATGGGCGTGTTCGAGTTCCCGCGCTTTGCCAAGGGCACCGAGGCGGTCGCCGAGGCCCTGAGCAAGACGGACGCCATCACCATCATCGGCGGCGGCGACTCCGCGGCCGCGGTGCAGCAGCTGGGCTATGCCGACAAGATGACCCACATCTCCACCGGCGGCGGCGCCTCCCTCGAGTTCATGGAGGGCAAGGAGCTGCCCGGCGTGGCCGCCCTGCTGGATAAGTAATTCCGGTCTCCGCGCACCCCTTCCGGCCGCCCGGCGCGGCCGGTCCCGACCGAGATCCCGGGCGTGCTGCGGCGCGGCCGCCCGGGACCCCGGCCTTGCTTTGTCCATTCGATGCTCCTGTACGGGCATTCAAAATAGAAAAAAGAGGTTGTTAATTATGAACAGAAGATATCGCAAGACTCTCATCGCCGGCAACTGGAAGATGAACAAGACCGCGTCTGAGACCAAGGCCTTCGCCGACGAGCTCAAGACCATGCTGCCCAAGGCCAAGTGGTGCGACATCCTGATCTGTGCCCCCTTTGTCAACATCCCCGCCGCGCAGAAGGCGTTTAAGGACTGCCGCGTACAGGTGGGCGCGGAGAACCTGCACTTTGAGGCCTCCGGCGCCTACACCGGCGAGGTCTCCGCCGCCATGCTCAAGGACCTGGGCGTGAAGTACGTCATCATCGGCCACTCCGAGCGCCGCCAGTACTGGAACGACGACGACATCATCGTCAACAAGAAGGCCAAGGCCGCCATCGAGGCCGGCCTGTATCCCATCATCTGCGTGGGCGAGAGCCTGGAGCAGCGCGAGCTGGGCATCACCAAGGAGCTGATCGACCTGCAGGTGAAGACCGCCCTGGCCGGCATCCCCGCCGAGAAGATGCGCCATGTCGTCATCGCCTACGAGCCCCTCTGGGCCATCGGCACCGGCCGTACCGCCACTCCCGAGCAGGCCAACGAGGTCAACTGCGAGATCCGCACCGTCATCCGCAAGCTTTACGGCGCGCGCGTGGCCCGCAGCGTCACCATCCTTTACGGCGGCTCCATGAACGACAAGAACGCCTATGAGCTGCTCGCCCAGCCCGACATCGACGGCGGCCTGATCGGCGGCGCCTCCCTGAAGCCCGCCGCCTTCACCACCATCATCAACGCGGCCAACCAGGAATAATCGCGTCACTGCCGGCGGTTGAAAGCTCCTTTCAGCCGCCGCAGCCGCGTGTGGCGGCGCAGACGCAAATCCTTTCATTTTGTGTGAAGAGGGAACAAAATTATATGAAAACTCCGACTACTCTCATTATCATGGACGGCATCGGCATTGCCCCGGACAGCAAGGGCAACGCCTTCACCCACGCCGCGACGCCGGTGCTCGACCGTCTGTTCGCGGAGAACCCCTTCAGCCGCCTCTCCGCCTCCGGGCTGGACGTCGGCCTGCCCGACGGGCAGATGGGCAACAGCGAGGTGGGCCACACCAACATCGGCGCGGGCCGCGTCGTGTTCCAGGATCTCCCCAAGATCAGCAAGGCGATCTCGGACGGCGATTTCTTTGAGAACCCGGTCTACAAGAAGGCGATGCTCGCTGCCAAGGAGGCCGGGCGCGCCGTGCACATCTACGGCCTGATGAGCGACGGCGGCGTGCACTCCCACATCACCCACATCCAGGCCGCCGTCAAGATGGCGCACGACCTGGGCTGCGAGAAGATCTTCGTCCACTGCTTCATGGACGGCCGCGACGTGCCCCCCACCTCCGGCAAGGGCTATGTCGCCCAGATGAAGGAGACCTGCGACCAGTACGGCGCGCAGATCGCCACCATCTCCGGCCGCTACTACGCGATGGACCGCGACACCAACTGGAACCGCGTGGAGCGCTCCTACAAGGCGATGGTCTACGGCGAGAGCGAGCAGCGCTTCATCGGCGACCCGGTGGGCGCGATGCAGGCGAGCTATGACGCCGGCGTGACGGATGAGTTCGTCGTGCCCGTCATCACCGCCGAGCACGCCGAGATTGGCGAGGGCGACTCCATCCTGTTTATGAACTTCCGCCCCGACCGCGCCCGCGAGATCACCCGCAGCTTCGTTGACCCCGACTTCACCGGCTTTGAGCGCCGCAAGGGCTTCTTCCACGTCAACTATGTCTGCACGACGGAGTATGACGCGACCATGCCCAATGTGGAGATCGCCTTCCCGAAGGGCCATCTGCACAAGATCTTCGGCGAGTATATCTCCGACCTCGGCCTGACCCAGCTGCGCATCGCCGAGACGGAGAAGTATGCCCATGTCACCTTCTTCTTCAACGGCGGCGTGGAGAAGGTCTTCCCCGGCGAGGACCGCTGCCTCATCCCCTCCCCGAAGGTGGCCACCTACGACCTCAAGCCGGATATGTCCGCCAACGAGGTCGCCGCCGCCTGCGTCGAGCGCATCGAGAGCGGCAAGTATGACGTCATCATCCTCAACTTCGCCAACGGCGACATGGTGGGCCACACTGGTGTGATGGACGCGGCTGTGCTCGCCGTGGAGACGGTGGACCGCTGCGTCGGCCAGGTGGTGAACGCCACCTCCAAGATGGGCGGCGTCAGCCTGATCACCGCCGACCACGGCAACTGCGAGCAGATGCTCCAGGAGGACGGCGTGAGCCCGATGACGGCGCACACCACCAATCTGGTGCCCTTCTGCATCGTGGGCGCGGACGTCAAGCTGCACGACGGCCGTCTGTGCGACATCGCCCCCACCATGCTCGACCTGATGGGCCTGGAAAAGCCCGCCGAGATGGACGGCGTCAGCCTGATCGACGACTGAGCGCACAATTCTATGATCCTGTGACAAAGCCCCGCTGCGAGTGACTCGCGGCGGGGCTTTCATTGTTGGCCGGTTATGCTTTCGGGCTGATGGCCGTCAGGCGGCGCCTGTCTGATGAAATCAAAGGATTGTATCAGGCAGCTGTATCAGATCCCCAGTGCACCGGCGGCCAGGCACCAGAGCACCGGCACCGCCAGCGCGGGCAGGAGGTTGAGGGTCTTGCAGTCCTTCAGGCCGAGGATGCCGATGCCGGAGCTGGCGATCAGGAAGCCCCCGACGATGGACACCTCGCACATCAGCGTGTCGCTCAGGAAGAGACCCGCCAGCGTTGCGAGCAGGTAGATCGCCCCCTGCCAGCAGAAGAGGACCGCCGCGGCGATCGCAATGCCGATGCCGTAGGTGAAGGCGAGCACCATCGAGGTCACGAGGTCCAGCGTCGCGTTGGTGAACAGGTAGGTGTTGTCCCCGTAGAGAGCGCTGTTCACCGGCCCGAGGATGGAGAGGGTGCCGATGCAGAACAGGAGGACCGCCGTGCTCAGCCCCTCCCCCAGGCGGCTTCCCTGCCCGGCGCGGGCCTGGGTGAGCCGCTGGAAGCGGCCGTTGAGGTCCAGCGCCGTCCCCGCCAGCCCGGTGGCGGTGAAGAGGACGGACTGATATTCCTCCTTCAGCCCGCGGCGGACCAGACTGCCCGCCACGCTCCCGGCCAGAATGGCGCAGGTGTTGACAATGGTTCCCAGCATCGCGCGCTCCCCTTTTCCGTCAGACCGCCCGCCGGAAGAACTGGCGGGCGGTCTGGCGCTATACGTCTGTTATCCCTGGGTCAGATGTTCTGATACATCTCCTGATAGTAGTTCTGATACGCGCCCGAGATGATCTTCTCCATCCACGCCTCATGGCTGAGGTACCACTCGATGGTCTCCGCCATCCCCTGCTCAAAGGTGTAGGCGGGCGCCCAGCCGAGCTGGGTGGTAATCTTGGTGTTGTCGATTGCGTAGCGGCGGTCGTGGCCGGGGCGGTCCTTCACATGGCAGATCAGCTCCTCCCCCTTGCCGAGGGTCTGGAGGATGAGCTGGACAATGTAGAGATTGGCCTTCTCGTTGTTGCCGCCAATGTTGTACACCTCGCCGTCCACACCTTTTTCCAGGACGGCGGCGATGGCGGAGCAGTGATCTTTCACATGCAGCCAGTCGCGCACCTGCATCCCGTCGCCGTAGACCGGCAGGCTCTTGCCCTCCCGGGCGTTGTGGATCATCAGGGGGATGAGCTTCTCCGGGAACTGGTAGGGCCCGTAGTTGTTCGAGCAGCGGGTGATATTGCACGGCAGGCCGAAGGTGTTGTGATAGGCGCGCACCATCAGGTCCGCGCTCGCCTTGGAGGCGGAGTAGGGGCTGTTGGGGGCCAGCGGCGTCGTCTCGGTAAACATGCCGGTCTTGCCGAGGGCGCCGTAGACCTCGTCGGTGGAGACCTGGAGGTACTTCACGCCAGGGCGGTAGGCCCGGGAGTACTTGTCCGCCGGGTCCAGCTTCCAGTGGCGCTTGGCTGCCTCGAGGAGGGTCTGGGTGCCCACCACGTTGGTGGAGAGGAAGATGAGCGGCTCGGTGATGGAGCGGTCCACATGGCTCTCGGCGGCGAAGTTCACCACCGTGTCGATGTCATAGTCCGCAAACAGGCCGTCGAGCAGGGCCTCGTCGCGGATGTCGCCCCGGACGAAGACGTAGCGCGGGTCGTCCTGCACGTCGCTGAGGTTGTCAAGGTTGCCTGCATAGGTGAGCGCGTCCAGATTCACCAGGCGGTCAAAGCCGCCGCGCTCGAGCATCAGATGGACAAAGTTGGAGCCGATAAACCCCGCTCCGCCGGTGACAAGCAGATTTTTCATACATTCTCCCCCGCAATCTCTCTCAGATAGACGCCGTAATCCGTCTTGGACAGCGGCTCGGCCAGGTGCAGCAGCTGCGCGCGGTTGATCCAGCCCTGGTTATAGGCGATCTCCTCGATGCAGGAGACGTAGAGCCCCTGCCGGTTCTGGACGATGGCGACGAAGCGCGCCGCCTCCAGCAGGCCATCATAGGTGCCGGTGTCCAGCCAGGCCATGCCGCGGTTGAAGCGCATCACCTTCAGCCGGCCCTGGCTGAGATAGACGTTGTTCACCGCGGTGATCTCCAGCTCGCCGCGCTTGGAGGGCTTGAGCGAGCGGGCGATCTGGACCACGTCGTTGTCATAGAAGTAGAGGCCGGGCACCGCCATATTGCTCTTCGGGCGCTCCGGCTTCTCCTCCAGGGAGACGGCGCGGCCCATCGCGTCGATCTCCACCACGCCGAAACTGGAGGGGTCGCGGACAGGGTAGCCGAAGATGACCGCCCCCTCGCGCACCCGCGCCGCCCGCTCCAGGGTGGAGATAAAGCCAGCGCCGTAGAACACGTTGTCCCCCAGCACGAGGGCGACGCGGTCCTCTCCAATGAAGTCCGCCCCGATCAGGAAAGCCTCCGCCAGGCCGTTCGGGTGCTCCTGCACGGCGTACTCCAGGCGCAGGCCGTAGTCGCTCCCGTCGCCCAGGATCTCCTGGAACACATGCAGGTCGCGCGGGGTGGAGATGATCAGAATCTCCCGGATCCCCGCCAGCATGAGGGTGGAGAGGGGATAGTAGATCATCGGCTTGTCGTAGATGGGCAGTGCCTGCTTGGACACGCCCTTGGTGATCGGATAGAGCCGGGTGCCGGAGCCGCCGGCGAGAATGATGCCTTTCATCAGACTACCTCCTCGGGGACGTCCCGTCCATGGGGACGGTGTATTCCGCTTCCTTCAGGGTGCGGATGGGCCGGGCCGGGCAGCCGGCCACCACGGTGTTGTCCGGCACATCGTGCGTCACCACGGCGCCCGCGCCGACGATGGCGTTTTTGCCGATATAGTTGCAGCCGGGCAGGATGACCGCCCGCGCAGAGATCCACGCCCCGTCCCCGATGATCAGGTGGGACACCGGCATGCTCTCCGGCGTCAGGCGCACCCGCTCCGGGCCGAGGTTGTGCTCGTGGGTCAGGATCTTGCAGCCCTCGGAGAACCAGACATCGTCCCCCACCACGATGCCGCCGACATAGTCGATGGACACGTTGGCCGACAGGCCCACCCGCGCGCCGATGCGGATGGTGTGCGGCCTGGTCTCCGGCGTCGTGGTCGGGCCGGTGCGCCGGTGGCCCAGGAGGATGGTCACATGGTTGGAGATATAGCTCGGGTTCGGCCCGATGTCAAACACCGCCCGGTAGGCCAGCACGCGCAGCGCGTTCAGCCCCGGAAATTCAAAGATGCTCAGTCCAAAAATCATCTGGACGAAGCGCCGCAGCGCATTCATCATCTGACATTCCTCCTACTCTCTCATCCGGCAGCGCCGGTGATCAGCGCCCACAACTCGCCCAGGTCCGCCCGGGAGACGATGATCCCCACCACGATCAGCAGCGCGCCGCACACCTTCTTCACCGTCGGCCGCTCCCGGAAGCAGATGGCCGAGAGCAGGATGATCCAGATGAAGCTGGTGGAGGTGATGCACGGCAGTACGGACAGCGGCAGCTCACGCAGGGCCAGGGAATTGAGAAACAGGGAGAGCAGCATGAGCACATAGGCAAAAATCACCCGGAAGTTGAGGAATTTGGCAAAGAAGCTCGCGTGCTTCTCTCCCGCCTCCCGCTTCATGAAGATCTGCCCGACGGAGGCCACAAGCACGGAGGCGATGGCGAGGACGTAGCTAGCGGTCATCGGACATGCTCACCACCATTCCAATCACAATGATCGCCATACCGATCACGTTTTGCAGGGTGATGGTCTCGTGGAAGAGGACCACCGCCCAGAAGAAGAAGAGCACATAGGTGCCGCCCTTGCGCATATAGGCCGTGCCCAGCGGCATCCGCTCGAGCATGAGCTGCCAGCAGACCGCGTCCAGCCCGAAGATCGCCACCGACAGGGCGTAAAACAGGCAGAAGCCCGGGGATAGGGTGGGGTACTGGCTGGCCACCTTCAGCAGGGCCGTGCTCAGGCTCTCGATCAGGATGACGAAGGCCACCAGGAGATACAGGTTCCGCTTTTTGGACAATATCTGATCGATCAAGGGAAACGCTCCTCTTTACTTCACGTTGCACACGATCATGCGCAGCTTCCCGTTCGGGTCGGCGGGGATCTCGTCCATCCACTCGTAGACGAAGTGAAACTCGTTGTTGAGCACGGGGGCGAACAGCTCGGTGTACCGCCGCTCGATCTCCTCATTGGAGAGGGCGGAGGCGGGGTCCTTCACGAGCTGGATGCGGATGAGGTCATAGCTCTCCTGGATAAAGCGGCTCTGGACGATGTCCAGATGGGTGGAGTAGTTGACCACCACCTCGATGTTGCCCCACTCGGTCACAGAGCCGTCCCGGTGGCGGATGACGTCGTTCATCCGGCCCAGGATGCGGGTGATAAAGCGCAGGCCCTCCCTCCGGTAGGAGTCCATCCGGTCGCGGGTCTCATAGTTGATGATGGGCAGATCCGTCTTGAACAGCGGCGTGACCACCGCCATGCCGCTGTCGGAGGGCGTCCCGTCGTCGGCGTAGAGGTTGATGACGTGGGTATCGTTGTTGACCACAAACTCCTGCTCGCCCGGCAGGCGGGTCGCGCAGCTGCCCACCTCGGACAGGCCGTAGGCGTTGAGCAGGCCGGGGCCGAACATCTCCAGCAGGAGCTGCTCGGACTGGTGGTCCAGCATCTCGCTGATGGGGGCGTAGAGCTTGGGCTGCCAGAGGGGGATCTGGTGCTCCTTGGCATATTTGGCCACCCGGACCAGGATATTCTTGTGGCAGTAGAGGAAATAGGGCTTGTACTCATTGATCTCCCGGAGGAGCTGCTCGCTGGGGACGCGCTGCTTGATGGCGTCCGACATCTCCTTCCAGCGGGTGTCGATCAGCTTCTGCATCAGGCTCTTCTTCCCGCCCGTCTCGGTGTGCAGCGAGTTGGGGCGGTGGAGATTCTTATGGACCATCGGGACAAAGCCGCCCATCATCAGCACGCGCATCCAGTTGGCGTGCACCGCCGCGTTCTCCCGCGGGGAGAAGAGGGTGCGCAGCGGGATGCCGGTGGAGCCGCTGGTGGGGTTGACGTGCCAGTCCTTATATTTCTCGGCGTTGCCCGCCAGTTCCTCATCCATCCAGTCGCGCAGCTCCTCCTTGGTGAGGACCGGGAACTTGTAGAGGTCCTCCGCCGTGTGGTAGTCTGCCGGCGTGGTCCCGCTGCGCTCAAAGCGCGCCCGGTAGAACGGGATGTCGTAGGCGCGCACCATGAGCTGGTGCACCGCCCTGTCCTGCTTTGCCTTGACGTCGCGCATCTCCTGCACGCGGCGGGGCGGCTTCTTCTCCAGTCCGGCGAGGATCCGGAGCATGATGAGGTTTTCCATTTTGCGGTCGGAAGCGTAAGACATATTTCTCTCCCTCCTCACTCCAGCGTGACCTTGACCTGTGCCATCGCCCGCTCCATGACGGCCTTTGCCTCGTCCACCGTGTCCCCCACGGTGACGATCATGCCGAAGCGGTCGGGGCCCTTGCGGAAGCGGTGGACGGTGTCCCCCGGCTCCACGTCAAACTCCAGGCTGATGATGCGCTCGTCCGGCGTGACGCCGGACGTGTCGATCTCGCGGACCACACCGGTCTGGTCTGAGCAGAAGAGCATCTCCACATTGGGCTGGGGCCGCTCGAGGACGGGGGTGAAGTCCACCTCCTCGCCCATATTGAGCTGGAGGATCTTCTCGTAGTAGTCAAAGCCGTAGTACAGGCTGGTCAGCTCCACAAGGCCGGTCGCGCCCGCCCGCGCGCCGATCTCCAGGACATAGGTCTTGCCGTCGCAGAGGATGAAGTCGGCGTTGATCGCGCAGTTGTCGATTCCCAGCGCATCCACCGCGAGGGCGAGCTGCTCCTTGCAGTCGGCGATGATCTGCTCGTCGATCTCATACGGGGCGAAGTGGCCCACCGGGATGCCGGTATCCCCCTGGAAGACATAGTCCCCGTGCGGCAGGATAAAGCGCAGCTCGCCGCGCCAGACGCAGGCCTGCGCCCCGAACTCCTGCCCGGTGAGGAATTTCTCGATCAGGTATTTGTCCGCCCGGGTGTTGTCCACCGCGGCGCGCCAGGCATAGGGGATGTCGGCAGCGGAGTTCACCTTCGTGATGCCGCGGCTGCCGGAGGAGTCCACCGCCTTGAAGATGACCGGATAGCCGATCCGCTCGCAGACGTCCACCGGGTTGCTGTTCTGGATATCCACATACTCGAAGTAGGCCGTCCGCACGCCGCGGCGCACAAAGGCCTCCTTCATCAGGTACTTGTCCTGCGCGCGCAGCGCGGCCTCCTCCCCGGGGCCGACCAGGCCCAGGCGGTCGCAGAGATAGCCCTGTGCGGGCACGCAGACATCCGTCCCGCTGACGCACACGCCGCTCACGCCCTCCTCACGGGCCAGGCGCTCCAGGGCAAGCTTGTCCGTCGTGTTCACATAGTAGACCTTGTCGGCATACTGGAAGCCGGGGTACTTGCCGGGGATACTGGCCACGATGGTGTAGTAGCCCAGCCGCTTCGCCCGCTGGATCAGCGGGACCTGATAGATGCCCGCGCCCAGGATCAATACTTTTTTCATCTCAGAAGACCTCCGTCGGGGCGTCCTGCCGATCACAGTCCACATTGTATGACCGGCGCACCACATATTGCGGCGTGTTGTTGATGCACAGATAGATCCGCCCGATATACTCGCCGATGATGCCCAAAATGATCATGATCATCCCGCCGAGGAAGAGCAGCACCGACATGATGGAGCTGTAGCCGACGAGGACCATCGGGCGCATCAGCTTGTGGATGATGGTGAGCACCCCATAGACAAAGCCGATCGCGGCGCACAGGAAGCCCAGCGACGTGGCCAAGCGCAGCGGCTTGACGGAAAAGGAGGTGAGCGCATTCACCAGCAGGTCCATCGACTTGCGCAGGGTGTAGTGCCCCTCTCCGATCGTGCGCACGCGCTCCTCCATCTCCACGTTGACCACGCGGGAGGACGAGCGGAACATCAGCCCGGAGATATAGGGATAGGGGTTGGTATAGCGCATGACCTCATCGCAGATCACCCGCGTCATGACCGAGAAGTTGGAAAAGCGCAGGTCCTTCGGCTTGCCGAGCAGCCAGTTCGCCCCCATGTCGTTGACCATGCTGCCGAGGTTCTTGATGCCGCTCTGCTTCTTGTGCGGATAGCGCGCGATGGCCACGTCCGCTTCGCCGCGCTCCAGCGGCGCCAGCAGGTCCCAGAAGCGGTCCATCGGGCACTGGCAGTCGTCGTCGATGCAGACCACATAGTCCCCCGTCGAGGCGTGGAAGCCCGCCATCAGCGCGCAGTGCCGCCCGCCGTTCTTGGCCAGGTCGAGCACCTTCACCTGCCGGTCGCGCTCCGCCTCGGCGACGAGGACGCCGAGCACGCCGTCCGGCGAGCAGTCGTTCACCGCCACCACCTCATATTCATACTCCGGGCGCTGGGCGATCACGTCCCGGATCTCCTGGATCACCAGCGCGACCGACCCCTCGCTGGCATAGCAGGGGATCACAAAGCTGATGCGTTGCCTCTCCATAGGCATATTCACACACTCCCAAAGCAGTTTCCCGCCGCGCCTCAGCACATGATGTCGTGAGACGCCAACAGGCAGTAGTAGAGGATTCCGGTCATCAGGTGGAACGCCAGCAGCGTCCATCCGACGCAGGCCACCGCCCGGCCGCGCCGGCCGGACAGGCGCCCCTCTGACAGCAGGCCGCCGAAATGGCAGAGGGCGACCAGCCAGAGCAGGCCGGCTGCGGCGGCATAGCCCCAGCTGAAGTTGCAGTGATAGCGCCGCTCGCCGATCTCAGCCAGCAGTGCCTTGGACGCCATTGCCGAGACGGTGCACCAGATGGCAAGCTGTCCGCGCACGGAGGAAGAAAACCCCTTCCAGTCCACCGCCATGACAAACAGTGGGAAGGCCAGCAGCAGGAGCACGGACACCGGGATGCACCGGCTGGATTGGCTCCAGACGTCCAGCGGGGCGATCTCGACGCCGAGGCCGTCCGACTCCGAGCGGACCCAAAAGGCGACGAGGAAGCGCATCCCCATCAGCAGCACGCCGGGCACATAGGCCGAGGCGAGCTTCAGGGCGAAGGGAAAGGACCTGCCCCGGCTGCGCACCAGGTCTGTCAGCAGCATCGCGCCCAGACCGGGCACAAACGCCTGCAGAAAGCTGGGCTTGGCCCAGACGCTCACGGCGATCAGCGCCGTATAGAGCGCCGCCTCCCCCCGGCTCCGGTAGGTCCGCGCGCTGCAGCCCTCCGCCTCCCGCCAGCGCCGGTAGATGCACACCGTCATCCAGAACACGAGCACGGCAAAGGGCCGCACCATGATATGGGTCGGGTTGTGCCACACGTTGGGCGAGGACGTGTCGAGGTAGATCGACTCGCTGTACCAGGGCAGGTAGAGCGGCCCCACCAGAGAGAGGGCCATCGCCCCCAGCGGCGCCGCAGCGGCGCGCAGGCGCGGCAGCTCCCGCCGCAGCACGGCGCAGGAGATGACATAGACGGCGGTGATCGCCGCTGCCGTGACCGCGGAGGCCGCATAGACCCAGTCCCCGCAGAGGCGGCGAAAGAGGACGACGCCCAGATACCACAGGCAGTTGCCGCCCAGCAGGAATTCCTGCACCAGCCCGCCGCGCAGCATGCCGCCCCGGGAGAGCTCCTGCGCCCTGCCCAGATGGGTCTGGATATCCGTCTCCACCGGGTTGTGGAGCTGGTGATAGGCCATCCAGAACGACATAAAGAACAGCAGCACGCCCAGCAGGCAGGCCAGTGCAAGCCCCTGCTGTTCCTGGCGCTCCCGCTCAGACAGGGCGGGGGCGGTCTCCTCTCTCATCTCCATCCCTCCTCAGCGGCTGCGGCCGAAGAAGCTGTAGATGCCGTCCACCACCTGCGCGCGTTCTTCGGCGGTGAGGCCGTAGTACATCGGCAGGCGGGTCAGCCGCTCGCTCTGGCGGGTGGTTTGCTCGTCCACGCCGTGGAAGCGGCCATAGCGCAGCCCGGCAGGGGAGCTGTGCAGCGGCACATAGTGGAAGGAGACGACGATCTCCCGCTCCCTGAGATGGGCGGTGAGGGCGGTGCGCTCGGCCAGGTCGCGCAGGCGGATGTGGAACATGTGCGCGTTGTGCGCGCACTCCTCCGGGATCTGCGCCAGCTCGAGCAGCCCCGCCTCCTGCAGCGGGAGGAGTTGGTCATAGTAGTCCTGCCAGCTCGCCAGGCGGTCGCGGTTGATCTCCTCCGCCGCCTCGAGCTGGGCCAGCAGATGGGCTGCGTTCAGCTCGCTGGGCAGGTAGGAGGAGCCATAGCTCGTCCAGGTATACTTGTCCACCTGGCCGCGGAGGAACTTGGCGCGGTTGGTCCCCTTCTCGCGCAGGATCTCCGCCGCCTCGATCCGGTCGGGGTCGTTGATGAGCACGGCGCCCCCCTCGCCCATGGAGTAGTTCTTGGTCTCGTGGAAGGAGTAGCAGCCAAAGTCGCCGATCGTGCCGAGGGCGCGCCCCTTGTAGGAGGCCATCACGCCCTGGGCCGCGTCCTCCACCACCTTGAGGTTGTGGCGGCGGGCGATGTCCATGATCGTATCCATCTCACAGCCCACCCCGGCATAGTGCACCGCGCAGATCACGCGGGTCCTGTCCGTGATGGCCGCCTCGATCTTGCGCTCGTCGATGTTGAGCGTGTCCGGGCGGATGTCCACAAACACCGGGACCGCCCCGCAGAGCACAAAGGCGTTGGCCGTGGAGGTGAAGGTGTAGGAGGGGAGGATCACCTCGTCCCCCGGCTGCAGATCGCACAGGAGGGCGGCCATCTCCAGTGCGGAGGAGCCGGAGGTGGTCAGCAGCGCCTTCGGGCAGCCGGTGCGCTCCTCGATCCAGCGATGGCACTGCTTGGTGAACGGTCCATCTCCGCAGAGCTTGTGGTTGACCAGCACAGCCTGGGCCATATAGTCCAGTTCTTTTCCCACATAGGGGGGCAGATTAAAGGGAATCATCGCACATTACCTCCAAATCATGATCTGCCGGCGCTCACCGCGCCTGCCGCCGCCGGCGCAGGCGGCCCACGGCACAGGCCGGGACCAGCGCGAGCACCGCCGCGGCGCTCACCAACACGCCGGCCATCCCGGCACGGTTCTCATAGCGCAGCTCGATCTCATATTCGCCCGGCTCAAGCAGGACACCGCAGTACATCACATTGACCTGCAGCAGTTCTCGCTCCTCGCCGTTGACGCAGACGCTCCAGCCCTCGTCATAGGGCACGGAGAAGGTGAGCAGGCGGCTCTCATCGGTGGAGAAGGTGCCTGTGATGACGTCCTGCTCCTCCACGATGTTCTCCAGCGCCGTCTCGCTCAGGGCGGAGACCTGCGCGCCATAGTCCTCCACCGGCACACAGACGACATAGATGTCGTCAAAGGAGAAGTGCGCCTGCTTGTCAAACGTGAGGGTGCAGCTTCCCTGCGCCTCCCCACTGTAGCCAAGGTGGAAGATGAGCGCATCGCGCTCAAAGTAGTAGCTCTGTCCGCCGCCGCGCACATAGCCGTTGCTGCGCGCGCCCACCTCTCCGCGGCAGGCGATCCGGCAGTTCCCGTTGGAGTTCTCCTTCGTATAGCGCAGGCCGTCGAGCACCAGATAGGTCTCGCAGCCACTCCTGCCCTCAAAGCTCAGGCGCATCTCGCCGTCCACCAGCGTCTGCATCCAGCCGTTCTCCAGGTCGATCACCACGCCGTCCGTCCTGGATACCTCGCAGGCGATCTCCTCCTGCTGCCAGACCGCCCCGCCGTGCGTGAGCTGCTCCGGCTGGGCGTCGATCACCGCGCTGGTGAGCATCACCTGCTGCTTTTCCAGCGGCGTGAGCTGTTCATATTCCTCCAGCGTGAGGTAGCTGTCATAGGAGTAGCCCAGGGGAAGGGCGTAGTCATTCTGATAGATGAAGGCCCTCTCCTCCGTGCCATCCTCCGCACTGTCCACCAGCTCCGTCAGGAGGGAGAAGCCGTAGGGGATGCGGGCATCGTCGCTCTGCGCAACATAATACTTCACCGAGGAGAGCGTGGTGGGGACCGCCCGCTCATCCAGGCCGGTGACGCGGAAGGTCTGCAGCTGGCCCGACAGGCAGATATCTGCCAGGTAGTCGCTCACCCCCGCCGGGCTGACGCTGTAATAGGCGCTCACGCCATAGTAGCCCAGGCCGAGGCTCTGGTTGGCATCGTTCGCCCCCTGGGCGATGCGGTAGAAGCTCTCGTCCTCCTCCAGGACGGTGAGTGCCTGCCCCACCGTGCCAGACATGTCGTGATAGGCCTCTCCTGCATCCTCAAATGTGCCGGCATAGCTGCCCAGGCCGGGCAGGAAGGAGGCCGTCAGGCTCACCATCACCGTCATGGCGGTCACCGCCGCCAGCACGCCCATGCGCAGACGGCGCGAGGCGATATAGTCCCCCATGGTGAGGACCACCAGGACCGTCATGCACAGCACGACCAGGCCGATCAGCTTGGGCATGGTGGCCCCGTCGTCGTGGGTCACCGACAGGGCGCAGTAGAGGAGCGTGACCACCACCAGAGCAGTCCGGTCCCGCCGGGTCAGGCGGAGGAACTCCGGCGCCATCTCCACCAAAATCATCCCCACCAGCAGCGGGAAGGTGAAGGACCAGCGGTTGCTCACATAGGCAAAGCCGTTGAACAACAGCCCGAAGACCGGGAAAATGGCAAATACCGACAGGGAGGCCAGGCCGATCTGGTACGGCAGCAACGCGCGCCGCCGGCGCAGGCAGAGGAGGATGCAGGCCAGCCAGCCGATCGATGCCAGGCTGATATAGGTCCAGTAGTCCACGTTGCCGAACTCCAGCGGGAGCCCGGTCAGGATATCCTCGTAATAGTAGTTCTCGTAGAACAGATCGAGCGAGAGCTGCGCCGCCGTGCGGGAGGAGCCGCTCAGGCTGAGCAGGCTGGGCAGCAGCGCAGCCATCGCCATCGCCGCGCCCCAGGCATACAGGCCGATCAGACGGCCGATCTCGGCGGCGATCCGGCGGATATCCCGCCGGTACTGGCAGCCGAGGCGGATGAGCAGATAGACCGCCAGCATGCAGCCGTTGATAAAGGCGGTGTAATACCCGCACAGGAGCTGCAGGAAGACGAGCAGGACAAACATGCCCCACTTCCGCCGCCGCAGATAGCGCTCCGCCCCGACGAGCATGAGCGGCAGATAGGTCATCATGGCCGTGATAAAGAAGGGCTGGCGTCCGGAGGCGTAGATGGAAAAGCCGGAGCAGATGTACACCAGCGCGCCCATCACCACCGGCCAGGTGCGCTTTCTGCCCAGTGCGGCGCACAGGGCCTGAAAGGAGAGGCCGCACACATACAGCCGCAGGATGACGATGACGTTCATCACCGCCTCCATCGTCTCCTCATTGCCCAGCAGAGACAGCAGCATGAACGGCTCCCGGCGCAGGGCGTCGAGCGGCGACATGCCAAAGCCGATGGAGAAATCCCACTGCGGGAAGTCCAGCGTCCCGGTGGCAAGCAGCCGGTCGAGCACCTCGAGGACGTACTCCTTGAAGTAGAACATCATGGGGTACTGCTGCCCCATGCCGTCCGTCCTCCAGATCAGGCACTTGCCGCTGGAGAAGAAGGGATAGACATAGGCCACCATCACCGCGATGAAGCAGGCGGTGTAGAGCGCCGTAGTCCGGATCGCCCAGCGGTGGCGGCGGTAAAACGCGCTGCCCGCCAGCCTCGGTGGAACCTGCGCCCGCTCCCCCGCGCGCGCCCGCTCCGGCGCGCAGGCCATCCAGCGCACCGGCCACGCCGCCGCGCGCGACGGGGCAAAGAGGACCGCCGCCCCCGTCAGCACCCCGGCCAGCAGCAGGGCGCGCACGGTCAGGCCGCCGCGCGCCGGGGCCACGGTGAAGTAGCCCAGCGACAGCGCCCAAAAGTATCCGGACAGCGCCCGGCCGCCCTGTGCGGTGAACAGCGGCAGGCGCACCCCCGGCGTCAGGCACAGCAGGGCGAGCAGCAGGCCGCAGGCGAGCAGATACCACCCCAGGCGCAGCAGGATGCCGGCGGGCAGGAGCGCGCCGGTCAGCGCGCTGCACGCGCCATACCAGCCCTCACCGTCCACCAGCGGCCAGAGGGCCTTGAGCGGCCAGCGCAGGAGGAGGCAGGCCGCGCCGGTGAGGGCCAGCAGCGCCAGGGCAGGCAGCTTCCAGCGGCGGTCGCTCCCCCAGCGGTCGAGCGCGTCGTCCTCCAGGCAGCTGCCGAGGACAAAGAAGGGGGCGTAGGCAAAGGTCTGCCCCAGGCAGAGAAAGCTGTCAAACGGGCGGACCAAGCCGCCGAGCAGGCCGAGGGCCACGCTCACCGCCAGCAGGCGGCGGGTGCTGTGCCGGTGCGTCTCCAGCGCGCCGGCGAGCAGGGTGCAGGTCCCCGCCGTCAGGAAGACCCAGGCGACGCCGGAGGTGGAGAAGGGGTAGAACACTGGCCCCTGCCCCAGCAGGGTCTGCGCCCAGAAGACGAGCACCTTCTGCGCATAGCCCACCAGAAGCAGCCCCAGGCCGGCGCAGAGTGCCCCCTTCCGGTCGTGCAGGCGTCCGCGCGCCCAGCGTCCGAGCAGAAAGACCATGCCCGGGCGTGCCAGCATGGAGAAAAACGGATAGGCTGCGGCGAAAACGCCCCAGCCGGTCTTGCGGGAGGCGACAAAATAGCCCACCGCACACAGAAAGATCAGATAGGCGGCGTTCTGCCGCTTTACTGCCGCGCGTCCCTGCGCCTGCTCCATATTACACCTTCCGTCCGCGCGCGGCCATCAGTGGCCGAGGTCCTGCTTGATCTGCGTGGAGGAGATCTCCGGGGTGCGCGGCAGATAGACCACCTCGCACAGGTCCTTCAGGAAATCAAACCTGCCCTCCCAGTCGTCGCCGATGACAAAGGTGTCCACACGGAACTCCTGCACATCTGAGCGTTTCTGCTCCCAGCAGGTCTCCGGGATCACCAGGTCTACATAGCGGATCGCCTCGAGGAGCTGCTTGCGCTGCTCGTAGCTGAAATAGCACTTCTTGTGCTTCTGCTCCCAGTTGAACTCGTCGGTGGACAGGGCCACGATCAGGTAGTCCCCCAGCGCCTTGGCCCGGCGCAGGAGATTGATGTGCCCGTAGTGGAGCAGATCGTAGGTGCCGTAGGTAATCACTTTTTTCACGTCAAGGCCTCCTGATGGGTCGCCGCAGCTCTCACAAAAGCGCATTTTATCTTCCGTCCTGCGGGACGGAAACGGCCTGTCTTTCCGGGCTTCCGGCTCTGTTCAGTACCCATTATCATACCATAACTCTCATTGCAATGCAATCGCCTGACCGCCCTGCGGCGGCGTTTTCTGGCCGGGCGGCCCGTCAGCGCGCGCCGGCCGCCGTCTCCTGCTGCGGGCGCACCCGCTCCGGCATGAGGGAGAGGAGAAAGCGGGCGATGGCGCCGGTGTTGTCCTCCCCCGCCGTCTCGATATAGCGCGCACCAAAGCGGGCGAGGGCGGCTGCATCGTACGCCCCCGCCGCGACCGCCTCCAGCAGCGCCGCGGGGTTGCGGAAGCAGGCCCCCGGCAGCTCGCGCTCCGGGTCGATGTTGAGGCCCTGCTCGCGCTCATAGCGCTCCTTGTCAAAGAGGTAGAAGTAGACCGGCTTTGCCAGCAGGCTCGCCTCCAGCGAGGCGGCGGAGTAGTCGGTGATCACCACGTCGCACACCTTCATCAGGTCATAGGTGGACCAGCCGCGCGCCGTCCGGTGCTCCGGCGGCAGTTCAAAGCGGGAGAGGGGATGCGGCTTGACCAGCAGGGCCACTTCCGGGCACTGCTCTGCCGCCCCCACCAGGGCGGCCACCCCCTCGTCCACCCCGTCGCGGAAGGTGGGCAGATAGAGGGCCAGACGCCGCCCCGCCAGCTGGGGCTGTGCAGCGAGATAGCGCGCGCGGGCGTCGGGGTCGGGGCGGCGGATGTAGTCCACCCGCGGCATGCCCAGCGGCAGAATGCGCTCGATCGGGGTGTCAAACGCCTTGGCGTAGATCTGCCGCGTCGCCTCGCTCGTGCAGAGGATGTAGTCATAGTTGCGGTGCATGCACATCTGCCGGGCCACCGCGCTCGAGCGCCCGCCCGGCCGGTCGAGCGACTGATAGGAGAACTGTTTCACCGCGCCCACCGCGTGCCAGATCTGGACCACTTTCTGGCCCGGCTTATGGCGCAGCACGCACAGCGGGATGGAGTAGGTATCCGTCACCGCCACGGCGGCGGTGGCGATGTGGAAGAGGCTGCGCAGCAGGAAGAGACAGTAGGAGAAGGGGTTGATGTTCCGGGTCATCTTCCGGCAGAAGCTGACCACCTCCGTTTCGGGGGACAGCTGCTCCAGCGCCTCGCGCAGGAGGACAAAGTCCACCGGCTCGCTGTCTGACTCCCGGGAGAGCATGACCACCTTGTTTTGCAGCGGCAGCAGGCGCAGCGGCAGATACAGCAGGCGAAGCCCCAGTTTTGCCACAGCCAGGATCCAGCTCATTGCGCTCCTCCTCTCCCTCCGGACACGCTCCGGCGCGGTCGATCTCACTGAGGGTATCTTAGCGGTCTTTTTCTGCCTTGTCAACTGGAAAACAGACCTAATTCCTCTTTCTTCGCCCTGCTTTTCCCCTTTTTCTCCCGCCTGTGCCGGGGAGGGGGAAAATCCTGACAAATTATAAAGGTTCTATGAAGCATGCCTCCGGCAAATTGACGCATCCGGTCATCTGTGTTAAGATGAAGGAGCACGGATATCAATTTTCGGCCTGAGAACGGCTGTTTTGACAGAAAGGATGGTTTTTGTGGCTACGGCAACCCAGACTCCGGAGACCGGCCGGCGCGGCTCGGCCCTCCTCGTCGTGCTGTCCGTCCTGCTCGGCCTGCTGCTGATCCTCTTCGGCATCTATGCCGGCATTTCGGTGCGCTACGGCGGGATGTTTCTCCCCAACTCCTCCATCAACGGCATCGACGTCTCCGGCATGACGGTCGCGCAGGTGGAGCAGACCCTGATCGACAATCAGGCCAGCTACACCCTCACCATCATCGAGCGCGACGGCATGACTGAGACCATCTCCGGCGAGGAGATCGAGCTCACCCTCTCCTTTGACGGCACGCTGGAGACGCTGCTGGAGGAGCAGAACGGCTGGACCTGGCCGCTCGCCCAGCTCCTCGGCCGGACAGACCAGATGACGGTGGAGACGATATATTCCTATGACACCGCCCTGCTCACCGAGGCAATCAGCAACCTCCTGTGCATGAACAGCGCCTCCCAGACCGCGCCGCGCGACGCATACCTCTCCGGCTACAGTGAGGAGACCGGCGGGGTGGAGATCGTCCCCGAGGTGCTGGGCAATCTGGTGGATCAGGAGATCCTCCTGCCCGCCATCCAGCAGGCGGTCGCCAGCATGCAGACCGAGCTGGATCTGGAGGCCCTGGGCTGCTATGTCGCCCCCGCCGTCACCTCGGACGACCCCACCCTCCTGGCCCAGGCGGAGGCGATGAACCAGTTCCTCGGCGTGGAGATCACCTATGAGTTCGGCTCGGAGACCGAGGTGCTCAACGGCTCCACCCTCATCAACTGGCTGGAGACGGGCGAGGACGGCAGCCTCTCCGTCAACAGGGACGAGGTGACCGCCTTCGTGCGCAGCCTGGCCTACAACCACAACACCTACGGCGCCACGCGCACCATCAACAGCTCCTATGGGCAGGAGGTGACGGTGACCGGCGGCGACTACGGCTGGTGGATGGACGAGCCGGCCACGGTAGAGGACCTCTACGACGCCATCGTCAATCAGGAGAGCGGCGTACGCGAGCCCATCTGGCAGCGCGAGGCGGTCTCCTTCGACGGGCCGGACTACGGCGACACCTACATCGAGCTCAACCTCACTGCCCAGCAGCTCTTCTTCATCCAGAACGGCGAGGTGGTGCTCACCTCCGACGTGGTCACCGGCCTTGAGACAGTGGAGGACCGGCGCACCCCGACCGGGACCTACGGCCTGACCTACAAGCAGTCCCCCGGTACCCTGGTGGGCGAGGGGTACAACAGCCATGTCAGCTACTGGATGCCGTTTTACTACAACGTCGGCCTGCACGACGCCGACTGGCGCAGCAGCTTCGGCGGGACGATCTACAAGCGCAGCGGCTCCCACGGCTGCGTGAATATGCCCATCGCCAACGCCGCCGCCCTGTATGCCCTGGTGGATGCCAACACCCCCATCTTCGTCTACGAGCTGGAGGGGACCGAGCGCTCGGAGACCTCCGGTCAGATCTACGAGAGCTGAGCAAGCTGTAGACGACAAGCCGCCCCGCCGCGACCAGAGAGATCGCGGCGGGGCGGCAATTTTCATGCCTGGGGAAGGGGAACGGCGCCTGTGGCTCCCTAGGACAGATCCAGCTCTCCTGCACGCTTGAACCAGTCGTCCATCTTGCCGCTGCCCCGCACCTGTTTGGGCTGCTCGGGCGGAGCGGGAGGAGGGGGTGGGGGTGGAGGCGGAGGAGGCGGCGTGGGTGGGACGACCGGCTCGACCGGGCGGAGCAGGCGCTCGAAGAACGCATAGGCGTCCGCCGCTGTACCGCGCTGCTCCGGCTCCGGAGCAAGCAGGCGCTCGATCACAGCGCGCTCCTCCCCCTCCAGTTTTCCGGAGAGGGCGACCGGTTCACCGGAGAGCAGCGCCACGGCAGCGCAGCCGAAGTTCTGCCTGTCATAGTCCGGCATCTCGCCGGTCAGGATATCGTGCAGCAGCAGCCCGAGGGCGAACACATCGCAGCTGCAGTCCAGCGTCTCGCGCATCCCGGCCTGGTATTCCAGCATCTCCGGGGCGACATACGCCTCGTCGTACTGGAGCATCTCCGCCTCGGGCGGCCGGTTGGCAAAGAAGCTGGCGTCAAAGTCGATCACCTTGGCCACATAGTGTCCCGCCCCGCTCTTGACCAGCAGGATGTTCTCCGGCTTGAGGTCGGAGTGGACCACGCCGCGGGCGTGCAGGCTCATCAGCGCGTGCGTGAGGGTCAGGCACACCATCTGCCGCTCCTCCAGCGGCTGCTCCACCAGCTTTTCGATCTGCAGCGACTCCTGATGGATGCGCGGCATGGCCAGATAGTAGTGCCCTCCCTGGCGGAAGAAGCACTCCGGGCGGATCACATTTCCATCCGATGCGTTGGCAATGGCGCGGTAGAGGACGCTCTTCTCCTCCTCAAACTGCTTGCAGTACTCGATCTGCTGCGCTGCGCCCGGCGCGTCCGCCTTGGGATAGACCGGGTCGAGAAAGCGCTTGATGAAGTACTCCTGTTTGCCGCGCCGGCCAAAGGTCCAGGCACTGAAGCCCGCATTCTCGTTTTGGAAGGCGGCTTCCAGCTCATAGCGGCACTCCATCTTACCTGCTCCCCTTTCCCGCGATCTGACTCTGATATGCCGGGCGATAGGCGGCCCAGAGGCGTCGCTTTGTCTCGGCGATCTGCGCCGCGTCCCCCGACTCATAGGCCCGGTAGAGCGGCTCGATCATCTCTTTCCACATCCACTCATAGCGCGGCCGGAGGCGGCTGCGCAGGGTGGCATAGTCCCCCATGCCGGTGACGGTGAAGGCGAGGGTGAAGTCATCTCCCGCGATCTCTCCCAGCAGGGTACGCAGCGAGGCCTCAAAGGCCTCCGGCGTCTCGCTCTGGGTGATGGCATGCAGGAGATAGTATTCAAACTCCATCGGCGTCTGCAGATATCCGAAGCACCCGTCCGTCGCGGCCAGTACCAGGCAGGGCGCATCCAGCGTGCCAGAGGCCGTGTTGAGCTGGTAGTTGCCGTCGGCGGAGAGCACATTGCTCATCGGTGCATCGCTCTCCATCGCCTCCAGCGTGGCGCCCTCCGCGTCGTCCCGCGTGAGCTGGCACAGGCCGTTGGCATCCAGGCGGTAGACCCGCGAGTCCCCCGCCCAGATGACGCACAGCCGGGTCCTGCCGCCGGTATGGCGCAGCGCCGCCATCGCCAGTGTGCTCGGCAACAGGCGCACCAGCGTGCCGACCGCATCGTCCTGCGCCTCGCGGCCGAGCGCCCGCTGGCAGATCTGAAAGCCACGGCGGATCAGACCGTCGAGCTGCTGTGCGGCCTCTATATCGCTCTTCCACTGGTCTCCATACGCGGCAAACCACTGGCCCACCGCGGCTGCGGCGATCCGGCTGGCCAGATAGGCCCCGGTATGCTTTCCGGCGGCCTCATACCGCCGGGCGCCCATGCCGCCGCTCCCGTCCGCGACGGCCGCCACCGCGCAGGACGGACGCCAGGCGGCGTAGAAGCCGTCCTCCCCCGCGTCCGGCCGGCTCTCGGCAAAGAGCACGGAGACCTGGTCCAGCCAGTCCTCATACTTCATCTTCATCGCCGCCCCCGGTCAGATCGAGTTGCAGACGGTGTTGAGAATGCTCGCGTAGTCCTGCTCGCCCAGGCCCTCGCCCGCCTTGGACGGGCGAAGATAGACCTGATTCCACTCCCGCGCAATATCCGTCCAGCTGGGGGCATCCGGCGCGAAGATCAGCAGGCGCTTGGCGCTCTGGTCCATCTTCCCCGGCGCGCCGCGGTTGCCCCACATGGCGGTCAGCTCCCCAAAGGTCTTGGGCATGGATTTCGGATACTTGGGATACTTGCTCCCAAAACCGAGCGGATGGGTGGGCGCATCCGTCCAGACCACAATGACATGGCGGCGCTTGATCCCCTCTTTGGTCCAGTCGGAGTGGATGGCGTAGGCCAGCGCCTCCAGCCCGTCCTCCGGGTCGTCGCCGCCGCCCTTGACCTCGATGCTGTTGATGCAGCGGGCAAACTCCTCCTGCTCCTCCGGCATGTCAAAGAATCGGGTCACCATCATGGCGTCCTCCTTGTCATACCAGTAGTCGCGAAAGGCGATCACCCGGATGCGCAGGCGGCCCACCCGCTTGTTTTTGTACTCCATGTTCTCCCGGAAGTCATCGTAAAAGCGCAGAGCGTTCTCCTTGACCATCGTCATCAGCGGCAGCATGCTCACCGTCGCATCGATGCAGAACACCAGATCGACGCAGTAGGCAGACTGCTGCGCCCAATTCCGCGGCCCCATGCCGCCGTTTCCCGGATATACCATTCTCTCTCCTCCTCTGGACATTACCAGGCAGCGCCCGCCGCCGATCTGCGGCTGACATCGCCGTCATAGCTTTCATTGGCCTGCTGCCAGTAATCACTGTCAACAGTTGGCACTTCGTTGGGCCTATCATCCGTCTCCGGCTCATATTCTCCGGTCTGACCCGGCTGCAGCTCCAATTCCCCGGTCTGTTCTGCCTGCTGCCCGGCCTCCTGCATCTCACGCATCTCCGCAGCGGCCCTCTCCGCCTCTTCCGCAGCCGCCTGCGCCCTGTCAAGATAGTCCGCCATCTGGTCGAGCATCGACTGGAAGGCGGGGTCTGCGCTGTCAAACATGGACACATCGCCCTCCACCGGCGTTCTGTCCTCTTCGCTCAGGCCGCTCTCTGCGCTGGCCTGCCGCGCCTGGAGTGTGTTGACCGCGTCCACAGTCTCATCGATCCGGCTGTCCAGCTCATCCAGGGTGCTGCCCGTGCTGCACGAGCGCAGGAAGAGGAAGCCAATGAGCAGCAGCAGGATACCTGTCAGCACCAGCATCCCCCGGAACAGGGCGCGCAACTCCTTCGCCTGATCCCTGAGCTGCGTCTCCAGGCGCATCACGCTGGCGCCGCCGGAGACGCTCTGCCGGGCAGCCGACTGCACACGTCCCCGGTCCGCCTGAGGCGGGCGGCTCTCCTGTGCCGTCCCCTTCCGGGCAGGTTGGTAGAGGTCCCAGAAGCCGTTGGAATATTCCGCCGGCTGGCTCTTCGCGCCGCAGTTGGAACAGACAGGCTCTCCATCCTTCAGGCGGCATCCACATTTCTTGCAGTACACAGCGCTCTCCCCTCTCTTCTCTCTCAATAGACGTTGCGCCATCCGCAGACCGGACAGCTTGCGTGCTCCATCCCCAGCTCGGAGTCACAGCGCGGACAGATGCGGCCAGAATTCGACATGCTGTCGTCAAAAAAGACCGCCTCCGCGATCAGCTCTTCCTTTTTCGGCTCCCGTTTCTGCTTGCCTGACGGGTTGAATGCCGCCGTGGACTTTGTGCCGGTATAAGTCAGCTTTCCGCTGTCCTCCAGCCGCTTTCCGGCGGGATTCTTTTTCCCCACATAATGAAACAGGACAACGATACCGATGACGACACACACAAGGAGCAATACCGGCATTACAGTCTCCACCTTCCCCGCTCTCGCCGGCCGGTGCAGATCGCGCCGCGGCGTGGTTGATTTAACAGACATTATTATACTCTATCTTCCTTCGCTCTGGCAAGGTCCTGCTGCGGCTTTTGAAAAAAAACCTCCGCTTGCCGGAAACGGGGCTCCCTGTGCTCCAGGCAGTGCAAAAGCCGCCGAGAATCCGCTCTTTCGCGTTTCTCAGCGGCCTTTCGGCGTATCTGTGCACTTTGCATCCGGGCGCAGGCGGCGCTCAGCCCTGCGGGCATATGGCACCATACTGCCCATCCAGCCATCCGATCACCTGCTCATGTCCCTCCTCTGTGAGCGGGAACTCCGCCCTGTCGAGCACCTCGCTCTCCTCCAGGCAGTATTCCCCCCTCCAGACGAGGACCTCCACATGGCTCCCGGCGAGCAGCTCACCGGTCGCCTTCTCCCGCATCACCGTGGGACGGACGAGAAAGCGCATCTCGCCCAGGCTGCCGAAGAAGGCGTTGCCATTTGTCCAGCTGTGCAGATTGGTGAGGAAAAAGTCAGGGTTCTCCCGCAGCATGGCGGCATCCTCCTCTCAAAGAGAAAACGCGCCGCAGAGCACGACGTCCTCTGCGGCGCATATCCCGGCAATGGAACCGATGCTCACACCAGCTCGAGCACCGCGATCTCCGCGGCGTCGCCCCGGCGGAAGCCAGCCCGGACGATCCGGGTGTAGCCGCCGTTGCGGTCGGCATACTTCGGGCCGATCTGGTCGAACAGCTTCTTGGCCACGTCCTCCTTGGTCAGGAAGGCGAGGGCCTGACGGTAGGCGGCCAGGTCGTTCTGCTTGGCCAGGGTGATCATCTTCTCCGCCAGCGGGGCGATCTCCTTGGCCCGGGTGACGGTGGTTCTCATCTGGCCGTGCTCGAGCAGGTCAGTGGTCTGCTGGCGCAGCATGGCCATACGGGCGTCAGTGGTCTTGCCCAGTTTGCGATAACCAGCCATTCCAATTCACTCCTTCAGTCCGCCCTGCCGCAGCAGGGCTTTGATTTCTCGGGCGAATTGCCCGGTCAGTTATTTTCTTCGCTCTTGAGAGAGAGCCCCATCATCGCCAGCTTGTTGATGACCTCCTCCAGGCTCTTGCGGCCCAGATTGCGCACCTTCATCATCTCGTCCTCCGTCTTCTCGGTGAGATCCTGGACGGTGTTGATGTTGGCCCGCTTGAGGCAGTTGAAGGAACGGACGGAGAGGTCCAGCTCCTCGATGGTCATCTCGAGCACCTTGTCACGCTGCGCCTCCGGCTTCTCCACCACGGTGGAGCGGCTGCCCACCGTCTCGGACAGGTCGGTGAAGAGGGCAAAGAGGTCGCACAGGATCTTCGAGCCCAGGGAGACGGCGTCGCGGGCGGTCATGGTGCCATCCGTCCAGACCTCCAGCGTGAGCTTGTCGTAGTCGGTCATGTTGCCCACACGGGTGTTCTCCACCGTGTAGTTGGCCTTGAGCACCGGGGAATAGATGGAGTCCACCGGGATCACGCCGATGATGGACTGCTGCATCGGCTTGTTGCGGTCGGCGGGCACATAGCCGCGGCCGTGGCTGAGCGTCAGCTCCATATTCAGGGTGGCGTCCGGACCGAGGGTGGCGATGTGCAGGTCGGGATTGAGGATCTCCACCTCGCCGTCGGCCTTGATGTCACCCGCAGTGACCTCGCCCTCGCCGCTGGCCTGGATATAGACCGTCTTCGTCCCGGTGCCGAAGAGCTTGGCGATAATCTTCTTCACATTCAGGACGATCTGGGTCACATCTTCCTTGACCCCGGGGATGGTGCAGAATTCATGCTGAACGCCGGCGATCTTCATGGTAGTGACGGCAGTGCCGGGGAGAGAGGACAGCAGGACACGGCGCAGGGCGTTGCCCAGCGTGGTGCCATAGCCGCGCTCCAGAGGCTCGACGACATACTTGCCATAGGTACCGTCATTGGGGTTCTCAACACACTCAATGCGGGGCTTATCAATTTCTACCATTTATTACATACCCTCCTCGTCTGCGGGGGAACGGCTCGCGTTCCCCTTTTGGTTGTACAGCTTACCAATCTGAGGAAGCACTGATTCAATGGGCGGCGGACCGGACAGGCAGTCTGGCCCGCCGCTCTCTCTTTCTTTGACTCAGAGGTTCCTGATGAGGGCCGGGCGATTACTTGGAGTACAGCTCGACGATCAGGTGCTCTTCCACAGGGAAGTCGATGTCGGCGCGCTCCGGCAGACGAGTGATGGTGCCCTTCAGGGCCTCTTTCTCGCGGTCCATCCAGGCGGGGACGGTGACGGCGATGGCGTCCTCACCCAGGAAACGCTTGAACTTGACGGAGGAACGGCTGGTGTCCTTCACCTCGACCACGTCGCCGGCCTTCACCAGGTAAGAGGGGATGTTCACCCGCTTGCCGTTGACCAGGAAGTGGCCGTGGCTCACCAGCTGACGGGCCTCGCGGCGGGTCAGGGCGAAGCCCATGCGGAACACGACGTTGTCCAGACGGCGCTCGAGGGTGACGAGCAGGGTCTCGCCGGTGACGCCGGGGGCCTTGGCGGCCTTCTCATAGTAGGTGCGGAACTGCTTCTCCAGCACGCCGTAGATGAACTTGACCTTCTGCTTCTCCTGAAGCTGGAGGGCGTACTCGCTCTTCTTGCGGCGCATCTGGTTCTTCGCGGTGCGCTTGGTGCTCTTTTTGCCGTTATAGCCCATCACGGCGGGGGAGATGCCCAGGGCCTCGCAGCGCTTGGCGATGGGCTGAGTGTTCTTGGCCATAGTCTCTTATGCCTCCTTCTTGTGATCAGACACGTCTTCTCTTGGGAGGACGGCAGCCATTGTGGGGCACGGGGGTGACGTCCTTGATCAGGGTCACTTCCAGGCCCACGCCCTGCAGCGCGCGGATGGCGGCCTCACGGCCGGCGCCCGGGCCCTTGACGTACACCTCCACCGTCTTCAGGCCATGCTCCATGGCGGCCTTGGCGGCGGTCTCCGCGGCGGTCTGCGCGGCGAAGGGGGTGGACTTACGGGAACCACGGAAGCCCAGGCCACCGGAGGAGGCCCAGCTCAGGGCATTGCCCTGCAGGTCGGTGACGGTGACCATGGTGTTGTTGAAGGAAGAGCGGATATGCACAGCGCCCTTCTCCACGTTCTTGCGCTCGCGGCGGCGGCGAACGACTTTCTTAGTAGCTTTGGCCATTGTTCATATCCCTCCTTTACTTCTTCTTGTTGGCAATGGTCTTCTTCGGGCCCTTGCGGGTGCGGGCGTTCGTCTTGGAGCGCTGGCCGCGCACGGGCAGGCTCTTCTTATGGCGCAGGCCACGATAGGAGCCGATCTCAATGAGGCGCTTGATATCCATAGCCACGTTACGGCGCAGGTCGCCTTCGACCATATACTGGTGGCCGATCACGTCGCGCAGGGCGGCCTCCTGGGCCTCAGTCAGGTCACGGACGCGGGTATCGGGGTCGATCCCGGTCTGGGCGAGGATCTTCTGGGCGCTGGTGCGGCCGATGCCATAGATATAGGTCAGGCCGATCTCCACGCGCTTATCCTTGGGCAGGTCAATGCCGGCAATACGAGCCATAAATCAATACACCTCCTTATCCTTGTCTCTGCTTGTGCTTGGGATTCGGGCAAATCACCATAACTCTGCCCTTGCGCTTAATGACCTTGCACTTTTCGCACATGGGCTTGACGGACGGTCTTACTTTCATCGTCGTACCTCCTGTTTTGCTGCATGGGACCGTACCCTTGTCCAGAGGGCGTGTTCCCATGTCCCCGCCGGGCAGGCGGGCTTATTTGCTTCTCCAGGTAATCCGGCCGCGAGTCAGATCATAAGGGGACATCTGGACTGTCACCTTATCTCCCGGGAGGATCCTGATATAGTTCATCCGGAGCTTGCCGGAAATGTGGGCCAGGATGGTGTGGCCGCGTCCGATATCCACCAAAAAGGTGGTGTTGGGCAGGGCCTCTTTCACGATCCCTTCCAGCTCGATCATATCTTCTTTGGACATGAGCGTTTTACCTCCTATGCGGAGTTCCCGTTTCGGGACCTTCCGGGGAATCTGAGTCGCGGAAGGCGGCCAATACAGCGCGCAGTTGCCTGTCGCTGACCGCTTCGCCTCTGTGCAGCCGTTCGGCTGCCGGATGTGCGCTGGTCCCTACGCAGCGGAGATGCCTCGGGTTCTTCCGCTTGGGCGTAGCCAGCTTTCTCCCCTTACCGTCGGCGACCAGGACGCGGTCCCCCTCGACCGCGAGGACGAGGAAGAGGCGGCCCCGGTCATGCCCGGCCAGGGAGAGAACGATTTGTCTCGGGTGGATACTTACATTCATATCACTCTCCGCACCGGGTGAGGATCTCCGCCTCGCCGTCGGTGATGAGAATGGTATTTTCGTAATGGGCGGCCAGCTTGCCGTCCGCCGTCATGGGGACGACCCAGCCGTCCGGCATCCGGCGGTTGCGGATGCGCGCGCTGCCCTCGTTGACCATCGGCTCGATGCAGATGGCCATGTTGGGATACAGGCGCGGATTGCCGCCCAGGCGGCGCTCGGGCACGAAGTTGGGGACCTCCGGCGCCTCGTGGACGCTGCGGCCGATGCCGTGGCCGGTGTACTCCCGGACCAGGCTGTAGCCCGCGCCCTCGGCGCACTGCTGCACCGCGGCGGAGATGTCATGCACATGTCCGCCGGCGCGCGCCATGCGGTACCCGGCCCAGAAGGCCTGCTCCGTGGTCTCGATCAGCCGCCGCGCCTCGTCGGAAATCTCACCGCAGGCGAAGGTCGCGCAGCAATCGCCGTGATATCCGCCGACGGCCACGCCGTTGCGGTCAAGCTTATAGTCTCCCACGCAGGCGCCGACGTCGATGGTCACGATGTCCCCCTCTTCCAGCCGGCGGTTGCCCGGCACGCCGTGGATGATCTCGTCGTTGACCGAGATGCACGCCGCGCCGCGGAAGCCGTAGAGGTGGTAGAAGGAGGGGTATCCGCCGTGACTGCGGATAAACTTGAAGATCTCGTGGTCGATCTCCCGGGTGGTGACGCCCGGGCGGACCAGGCTGCCGCCGAAGGCACGCGCCTCGGCCGTCAGCCGCCCCGCCCGGCGCATCAGCTCCACCTGATGGGGCGAGAGGATGGTGATGCGTTCTCCGGACATGGTCACTTGCCCAGGACGGCCATGATCGCCTCGTTGGTGGCCTGGATGGTGGGCTGGTTCGCCACCATCTTGAGCACGCCGCGGCGCTCATAGTAGCCCTTCAGGGGCTCGGTCTCGGCATGGTAGGTCGCCAGCCGCGCCCGCACCGTCTCCGGCTTGTCATCCTTGCGCTGGGTGAGGGGCTGACCGCACACGTCGCACACGCCCTCCACCTTGGGAGGAGCGGCGACCACATGATAGGTCGCGCCGCAGTTCAGGCAGGTCCGGCGGCCGGTCATCCGGCGCTCGATCTCCTCGTCGCTGATCTCGATGGAGATCACCGCGTCGAAGTGGATGCCGGCGGCCTCCAGGGCGTCCGCCTGGGCCAGCGTGCGGGGCACGCCGTCGAGAATATAGCCGTTCGCGCAGTCCGGCTCGGCCAGGCGCTCGGTGATCACGCCGATGATGACCTCATCGGGGACCAGGGCGCCGGCGTCCATATACTCCTTCGCCTTGAGCCCGATGGGGGTGCCGTTCTTCACGGCGGCGCGGAGGATATTGCCGGTGGAAATGGTGGGGATGTGCAGGGCACGGCTGATGATGTCAGCCTGCGTGCCCTTGCCGGCGCCGGGAGCGCCCAACAGAATCATCTTCATCCTTTTCGCCCTCCTCAGTTCAGGAAGCCTTTGTAGTTGCGCATCAGCATCTGGGCCTCGAGCGCCTTCTGGGTTTCCAGGGCGACAGAGACCACGATGAGCACGGAGGTGCCGCCGATGGACAGCACGCTCATGTTGAGCAGGTTGCCGGTGACGATGGGCAGCAGGGCGATGATGCCGAGGTAGATCGCGCCGAACATGGTGACCCGGTTGAGCACCCGCGCGAGGAACTCAGCAGTCGGCCGACCCGAGCGGAAGCCGGGGATGAAGCCGCCCTGCGCCTTGAGGTTGTTGGCCACCTCGATGGGGTTGAACTGGATGGTCGCGTAGAAGTAGCTGAACGCCACGATTAGCAGGACGTAGACCACAGCGTAGAAGACGCTGTCGGTGTCGAACGCCTGAATCACCGGAGAATCGGCCCACGCGGGGACAAAGGCGGCAATGGTCGCCGGGATGCTGGCGATGGTCTGCGCGAAAATGATCGGCATGACGCCGGCCATATTCACCTTCATCGGGATTTTGGAGGACTGGCCGCCATACTGCTTCCGGCCCACCACGCGCTTGGCGTACTGGACGGGAATGCGGCGCTCAGCACCGCTGATGAACACGACGAAGACTACCAGCACCAGCGCGCCGATCACGATGAGCGGGATCGCCCAGAGGGGGACCACGATGCTCGAGGTGTCCGTCACGCCGTTGAGCCAGTTGGCGCCGCCGAGGTACATATAGTACACAGCGGTGGGGATGCGGGAGATAATGCCGGCAAAGAGCAGGATGGAGATGCCGTTGCCGATGCCAAACTCCGTGATCTGCTCGCCCAGCCACATCACGAAGACGGAGCCGGCGGTGAAGGTGATCACGATCACGATGGCCGCCCAGACGCTGGTCTCCGCGAGCAGGCTCTGGTTCCGGAGCAGGAAATAGTAGCCGAGGCCCTGCAGCAGGCCGATGGCCAGGGTGGTGTAGCGGGTGATGCGCTCGATCTTGCGCTTGCCCTCCTCACCGCCGTCACGGGCCAGCCGCTCCAGCGGCGGGATGGCCACCGTGAGCAGCTGGATGATGATGGAGGCGTTGATATAGGGCTGGATGGACAGGGCGAAGACGGTGCCCTGCCCGAACGCGCCGCCGCTCATCACGTTCATCAGGCCAAGGATGTTGGTCGAGGCCGCGTTGAAGTAGTTCTGGAGCTCGGCGGTGTTGATGAAGGGGACGGGGATGGAGTTGCCCAGCCGGAAAATCAGCAGGGCGAAGGCGACAAAGATGAGCTTACGGCGAAGCTCCTGGATCTTCCATGCATTGCGAATGGTCTCGAGCACTTTAGATCACCTCTGCCTTTCCTCCCGCGGCCTCAATCTTTTCCTTCGCAGAAGCGGAGAAAGCGTTCACCTGCACGGTCAGCTTCTTGGTCAGCTCGCCGTTGCCAAGGATCTTCACGCCGTACTTGCAGTTGCTCACCAAGCCGGCCTCCATGATGTCGCGCACGGTGACGGTCGCGCCGTCCTCGAAGCGCTCGAGCGCGGAGACGTTGATGGCGTCCAGGGGCTTAGCAAAGATGTTGTGGAAGCCGCGCTTGGGCAGGCGGCGGGACAGCGGCATCTGGCCGCCCTCGAAGCCGATGCGCACCTTGCCGCCGGAGCGGGCCTTCTGGCCCTTGTGACCACGACCGGCGGTCTTGCCGTTGCCGGTGCCGTGGCCGCGGCCCTTGCGCTTGGGGGCCTGGGTCGCACCCGGCGCGGGAGACAGGTCATGCAGATTCATAATCGACATACCTCCTTATTCAGCTTCGGAAACCTGGCAGAGGTAACCGATTTGGGCGAGCTTGCCCGCCGTCTGCGCGTTGTCCGGCTGGACGGTGGTGTCGCCGATCTTGCGCAGGCCCAGGGAGGCCGCCGTGTCCTTATGCTTCTGGAGCCGGCCGTTCAGGCTCTTGACCAGAGTGATTTTCTTCGCCATGGTAACGACCCTCCTTACAGCTCTTCCACGGACTTGCCGCGGGTGGCCGCGACCTGCTCAGGGGTGCGCAGGCTCTTGAGGCCCTCAAAGGTGGAGGCGACCACGTTCTGCGGGTTGTGGGAGCGCAGGCACTTGGTACGGATGTCCTTGATGCCGACGGCCTCCATCACAGCACGCACCGGGCCGCCGGCAATGACGCCGGTGCCGTCGGGGGCGGGCTTGAGGAGCACGGAGCCGGCGCCGAACTTGCCGACCACCTCGTGGGGGATGGTGGTCCCCTGGAGAGAGACGTCGATCATGTTCTTCTTGGCATCCTCAATGCCCTTGCGGATCGCCTCGGGCACCTCGGCGGCCTTGCCAAGGCCGTAACCGACCTTGCCCTTGCCGTCGCCGACCACCATCAGGGCGGAGAACTTGAAGATTCGGCCGCCCTTGACCGTCTTGCTGACGCGGTTGAGGTAGACGAGCTTCTCGATATACTCGCTCTGCGGTTTCTCAAATCTGGGCATGTTCTTTCCTCCTCCTCATCAGAACTGCAGGCCGCCCTCGCGGGCGCCCTCGGCCAGGGCCTTGACGCGGCCGTGGTACAGGTAGCCGCCGCGGTCAAAGACCACAGCCTCGATGCCGGCGGCCTTGGCACGCTCGGCAACCATCAGGCCGACCTTCTTGGCCGCCTCGACGTTGCCGCCGTGGCCCTCAAAGCCCTTCTCGAGGGAGGAAGCGGAGACCAGGGTGACGCCCTTGGTGTCGTCGATCACCTGAGCATAGATGTTGGTCTCGCTGCGGAACACGTTCAGACGGGGTCTCTCGGGGGTGCCGGAGATCTTAGAGCGGACACGCTTATGACGCTTGAGGCGCTGCGCGTTGGTATTGGGTCTGTGAATCATTTAGGCACACCTCCTTACTTCTTCTTGGCGCCGGTCTTGCCTTCCTTGCGGCGGATGACTTCGTCGGCGTACTTGATGCCCTTGCCCTTATAGGGCTCAGGCGGACGGATCTCGCGGATGCGGGCGGCCACCTGGCCGACCAGCTCCTTATCGCAGCCCTTGACCACGATCTTGTTCGGCGCGGGGCACTCAAGCGTGATCCCCTCCACCGGCTCAACATTCACCGGATGGGAGTAGCCGACATTGAGCTGGAGCTCCTTGCCCTGCATGGCGACACGGTAGCCGATGCCGTTGACGTCCAGATCCTTCTGGAATCCCTTGGTCACCCCGACGACCATGTTGTGGACGATCGCGCGGACCATCCCGTGGCAGGCGCGGTTCTCCTTGCTGTCGTTCGGGCGGGTGCAGTGGATCACATTCCCCTCCTGGGCGACCGTGATGTTGGTGGGGAACTGACGGGTGAGCTCGCCCAGGGGGCCCTTGACGGTGATGACATTGCCCTCGGCGATGGTGACGGTGACACCGGCGGGAACATCAATGGGCATTCTGCCAATTCGAGACATGTTCTGTTCCCTCCTTACCAGACGAACGCAAGGACCTCGCCGCCGACGTGGGCCGCGCGCGCGGCTTTGTCGGTCATGACGCCCTTGGAGGTGGATACGATGGCGATGCCCAGGCCGTGCAGGACGCGGGGCAGCTCGTCGGCGCCGGCGTAGACGCGCAGGCCGGGCTTGGAGACGCGGCGCAGGCCGGTCAGGGCCTTGTCGTTGCCGTTGTACTTCAGGGTGATGCGGATGATCCCCTGGGTGCCGTCGTCGATGAGCTGGAAGTTCTTGATATAGCCCTCGTCGAGCAGGATCTGGGCGATGGACTTCTTCATGTTGGACGCGGGGACATCGACGGTGGTATGCTTGGCTGCGTTGGCATTGCGGATGCGGGTGAGCATATCAGCAATGGGATCGGTGATGTGCATACGGATGGACCTCCTTCAATAAAGGTTACAGGCGGGCGTTCGCTCCGCCTGTCAAGGCGTCAGGGTATCAGGGGAACGCAGGCCGAAGGCGTCCGGCCCCGGCAGGGTATTCCCATGACTTCTGACGCCGGTTTGACAGCGTCGCTCCGGCGGGAGCCTCCGGGCAGTTACCAGGAGGCCTTCTTCACACCGGGGATCTGGCCCTTATAGGCCAGCTCACGGAAGCAGATACGGCAGATGCCGTAGTCACGCAGATAGGCGTGCGGACGGCCGCACAGCTTGCAGCGGTTGTAGCGGCGGGTGGAAAACTTGGGGGTGCGCTGCTGCTTGAGCTTCATAGAAGTCTTTGCCATGTTCTGTTCTCCTCCCTTACTTGGCGAACGGAGCGCCCAGCAGGGTGAGCAGCTCGCGGGCCTCTTCGTCCGTCTTGGCGGTGGTGACCATCACGATGTCCATGCCGCGGATCTTGTCGATCTTGTCGTACTCGATCTCGGGGAAGATCAGCTGCTCCTTCACGCCGAGGGCATAGTTGCCGCGGCCGTCGAAGGAGTCGGCGCTGATGCCGCGGAAGTCACGCACGCGGGGCAGGGCGATGTTGAACAGGCGGTCGAGGAACTCCCACATCTTGTCCTGACGCAGAGTGACTTTCGCGCCGATGGGCATGCCCTCACGCAGCTTGAAGTTGGCCACGCTCTTCTTGGCCTTGCAGACCACGGCTCTCTGGCCGGTGATGGTGGAGAGGTCGCGCACCACGTTGTCGAGCACCTTGGGGTTCTCGCGGCCCTCGCTGCAGCCGACGTTGACCACGATCTTGTCCAGACGGGGGATCTCCATCACGGACTTGTAGCCGAACTTCTGCATCAGAGCGGGAGCGACTTCCTGATTGTACTTATCCTTCAAAGTAGGCATTTCAGTCTTACGCTCCTTTCTCAGATTTCAGCGCCGCACTTCTTGCAGATGCGGACCTTCTTGCCGTCCACGATCTTGCTGGCGGCCTTGGTGGGCTTGCCGCACTTGGGGCACACGCGCATCACCTTGCAGGCGTAGATCGGGCAGCTCTTCTTGACAATGCCGGACTCCTCGCCCTGCTTGCGCGCCTTCTGGTGGCGGAAGCAGACGTTGATGCCCTCGACGATGACCTTGCTCTCCTTGGGCATGACGGCAATGACCTCGCCGGTCTTGCCCTTGTCCTTGCCGGAGAGGACGATCACCTTGTCGCCCTTCTTGATGTTCATTCTTTTCATCTCGTCGCCCTCCTTAAATCACTTCGGGAGCCAGAGACAGGATACGCAGATAGTCCTTATCACGAAGCTCGCGGGCCACCGGGCCAAAGATGCGGGTGCCCTGGGGGGTCTTGTCGTCCTTGATGATGACGGCGGCATTCTCGTCGAAGCGGACATAGGAGCCGTCGGCACGGCGGACGCCGAAGGCGGAGCGGACGATGACGGCCTTGACCACGTCGCCCTTCTTCACCTGGCCGCCCGGGGCGGCCTTGCGGACGGAGGCTACGACCACGTCGCCGATGTTGCCGTACTTGCGGCGGGAGCCGCCGAGGACACGGATGGTCTTGAGGACCTTGGCGCCGGTATTGTCAGCAACCTTCAGCAGAGTTTCTTCCTGGATCATCTATCGGCACCTCCTTACTTCGCCTTTTCGATGATCTCGACCAGTCTCCAGCGCTTGTCGTGGGAGAGGGGACGAGTCTCCATGACGCGCACGCGGTCGCCGACGTGGCAGACGTTGTTCTCGTCATGGGCCTTGAGCTTGTAGGTTCTCTTGACGATCTTCTTGTAGAGCGGATGGGCCACACGGTCGGCGACGGCCACGACGATCGTCTTATCCATCTTGTCGGAAACGACCAGGCCGACTCTGGTCTTGCGGGAAGAAGTTCTTTCCATCTTGCAGTTCCTCCTTAGTCAGCGGCCTTTTCGCGGATGATGGTCTTCACGCGGGCGATGTCGCGCTTGACGTCGACCAGCTTCTGCGGGTTATCCAGCTGGTTGGTGGCGTGCTGAAAGCGCAGGTTGAACAGTTCCTTCTTCAGCTCCATCAGCTTCTTCTCCAGCTCGGAAGCGGACATGGCGCGGATCTCTTTGGCCTTCATTACGCTTCACCACCTTCCTGGGGGACTTCTTTCTTCACGATCTTGGTCTGGATCGGCAGCTTGTGGGAGGCCAGGCGCAGCGCCTCGCGGGCGACGGCCTCGGGCACGCCGGAGATCTCAAACATCACGCGGCCGGGCTTGACAACGGCGACCCAGTACTCCGGGGAGCCCTTACCTTTACCCATACGGGAGCCGGCAGCCTGCTGGGTGACCGGCTTGTCGGGGAAGATCTTGATCCAGACCTTGCCGCCACGCTTGGTGTAGCGGGTCATGGCGATACGGGCCGCCTCGATCTGGTTGGACTTGATCCAGGCGGGCTCGAGGGCCTGCAGGCCGAACTCGCCGTAGGTGATGGTGTTGCCGCGGGAAGCCTTACCGGTCATGCGGCCGCGCTGTACTCTGCGGTACTTTACTCTCTTAGGCAGAAGCATCAGCGGTTGCCTCCTTCCTTACGGGGCGCGCCGCCGCTGGCACGGTCGCGGTTAAAACCGCCGCCGGCGGGACGGCCGTCCCGGTTGCGATTGAAGCTGCCGTTGCCTCCGCGGCGGCCATCCCGGCGGCGGGGCCGGTCGGAGCGCTCGCGATAGGGCTTGGACAGGTCGATGGTGCGGGGGGTGGTGCGCAGGGTCTGGCTCAGGATCTCGCCCTTGTAGACCCAGACCTTGACACCGATGCGGCCGTAGGTGGTCGCAGCCTCGGCGAAGCCGTACTCGATGTCGGCGCGCAGCGTCTGCAGGGGGATGGTGCCCTCATGATAGTGCTCGCTGCGGGCGATCTCCGCGCCGCCCAGACGGCCGGACACGCAGACCTTGATGCCCTTGGCGCCGGCACGCATGGCGTTGCTGATGCCCTTCTTCATGGCCCGACGGAAGGAGATACGCTTCTCGAGCTGCTGGGCGATGTTCTCAGCGACCAGCTGGGCGTTCATGTCGATCTCGCCGCGCTTGACCTCCACGATGGACAGCTGCACGGTCTTGCCGATCATCTTCTCCAGCTCCTTGCGGATGCGCTCAACCTCGGTGGCGTCCTTGCCGATCACCATGCCGGGGCGGGCGCAGTGGAGGTAGATGCGCACCTTGGCGTTGTCGCGCTCGATCTCGATGCGGGGCACGCCGGCGCTGTAGAGCGTTTTCTTCAGGTACTTGCGGATCTTCTGATCCTCAACGATCAGGTCGCCCACCTTCTCGTTGCGGGCATACCAGCGGGAGTCCCAGTCCTTGATGACACCCACGCGGAAGCCGTGGGGATTCACTTTCTGACCCATAAATCTTCCCTCCTCAGGCTTTCTCGCTCACCACGACGGTGATGTGGGCGGTGCGCTTGTCGATGCGGTAGCCGCGGCCGTGAGCGCGCGGGCGCATCCGCTTGATGATGGGGCCGGCGTTGGCGTAGGCGGCGGAGACATACAGCTTGGAGGCGTCCATGCCGTGGTTGTTCTCCGCGTTGGCCGCGGCGCTCTTCACCAGCTTGGCCAGCAGGGGGGAGGCCTTCTTGGGGGTGTTGTTCAGGATGCCGACCGCCAGGTCGATGTCCTTGCCCCGGATCAGATCGCAGACGATGTTGACCTTGCGCGGGGAGATCCGGGCGTAGGTCAGGGTCGCTTTCGCTTCACTCATTTGTCGCAGCCTCCTTACTTGGTCTTGCCGCCGCTGTGGCCGCGGAAGTAGCGGGTGGGCGCGAACTCGCCCAGCTTATGGCCGACCATGTCCTCCGTCACATAGACGGGCACATGCTTCTTGCCGTCATGCACGGCGAAGGTGTGGCCGACGAAAGAGGGGAAGATGGTGGAGGCGCGGCTCCAGGTCTTGAGGACCTTCTTCTCGCCGGTCTGGTTCATCTCATCCACCCGCTTCAGCAGCTCGGGAGCGCAGAAGGGGCCTTTCTTGATAGATCTGCTCATGTCTCTGCCTCCTTACTTGGCGTTGCGGCGACGGACAATGAACTTGTCGGTCGGATTCTTCTTCTTGCGGGTCTTGTAACCCAGAGCGGGCTTGCCCCACGGGGTGACCGGGCCGGGACGGCCGATGGGGGCGCGGCCCTCGCCGCCGCCGTGCGGGTGGTCATTCGGGTTCATGACGGAGCCGCGGACGGTGGGACGCCAGCCCATGTGGCGCTTCCGGCCGGCCTTGCCGATGTGGACGTTGGCGTGGTCCTCGTTGCCCACCTGGCCGATGCAGGCCTTGCAGTTGGCCTTGACCAGACGGTACTCGCCGGAGGGGAGGCGGATCTGGGCGGAGTCGCCCTCCTTGGCCATCAGCTGGGCCTGCTCGCCGGCGGCGCGCACGAGCTGGGCGCCCTTGCCAGGGTGCAGCTCGATGTTGTGGATGATGGTGCCCACGGGGATCGCAGACAGGGGCAGGCAGTTGCCCGGCTTGATGTCGGCCTGGGCGCCGGTCTCGATGATGTGGCCGGGCTTGAGGCCCACGGGGGCGAGGATATAGGCCTTGTCGCCGTTCTCATACTGGATGAGGGCGATGTTGGCGGAGCGGTTGGGATCATACTCCAGGCGCAGGACGGTGGCGTTGTCCTCACGCAGGCGCCGGAAGTCGATCACGCGGTACTTGCGGCGCACGCCGCCGCCGCGGTGGCGGACGGTGATGCGGCCATAGCTGTTGCGGCCGGCGCTCTTCTTCAGAGACTCGGTCAGGCCGCGCTCAGGCTTGGCCTTCTTGTCGATGCCCTCGAACGTGGACACCGTCATGTGACGGCGCGACGGAGTCGTGGGCTTATAAGCACGAATCGCCATTTTGCGTTACCTCCCTTACACCATGCCTTCGAAGAACTCGATCGTCTTGGAGTCTTCCGTCAGCTTGACGATGGCCTTCTTGTAGCCGGAGCGGCGGCCGGGACGGCCGGCGCCCATGCGCTTGACCTTGCCGTCGTAGTTCATCGTGTTGACCTTGGCGACCTTGACGCCGAAGATCTCCTCGACGGCCTGGCCGATCATGGCCTTGTTGGCGTCGGGATGGACGATGAAGGTGTACTTCTTCTCGGCGCTGCCGAGCATGGAGCGCTCGGTGACGACGGGGCGGAGAATGATATCATAGGCGGTCATTACGCGTACACCTCCTCGATGGTGGCCAGCGCGGCCTTGTCGATGACCAGGGTCTTGGCATTGACCAGGTCGTAGACGCTCAGGATGTTGGCGGGGGTGGTGATCACGCCGGGGATGTTGCGCGCGGAGAGCACCACGCCGGACTTCACGCCGTCGGTGATGACCACGCTCTTGCCGGCGTCGATCGCGCCGAGCAGGGCGGCCATGGTCTTGGTCTTGGGCTCGGCGATGTCCAGGCCGTCGATCACGGCGATGTTGCCGTTCTGGGCCTTATCGGACAGGACGCTCTTGAGGGCCAGGCGGCGCAGCTTCTTGTTGAGGGTGTAGCGGTAGCTGCGGGGCTTGGGAGCGAAGACGATGCCGCCGTGCGTCCACTGCGGGGAGCGGGTCGAGCCCTGACGGGCGCGGCCGGTGCCCTTCTGGCGCCACGGCTTCTTGCCGCCGCCGGAGACCTCAGCGCGGGTGAGCGCGGACTGCGTGCCCTGACGGCAGTTGGCCAGGTGGTTCTTGACCACCGCGTGAACGGCGGGCAGGTTGGGCTCGATACCAAAGACAGACTCGGCCAGCTCGACCTCGCCCACCTGCTTGCCGGCCATATCATAAACCTTAGCGATAGACATGTTGGTTTACTCTCCTTTCCCTTAGCGGTTTCTCGCGGAAGCCTTCTGCGGGTTGACGCGGGCGGAAGCCTTCTGCGGGTTGCTGGAGATGCCGGCGCCGGCCTGCTTGACCACGTTGACCTTGGCGGTGCTCTTGATGACCACCACGCCGCCCTTCGGGCCGGGGATCGCGCCGCGGACGGCGATCAGATTGACCTCGGGATCGACCTTGACCACTTCCAGGTTCTGCACGGTGACCTGCTCGGCGCCCATCTGGCCGGCGCCGATCTTGCCCTTGCGGATACGGCTGGGGGTGGAGGTGGAGCCCATGGAGCCTGCATGACGGTGGACCGGGCCGCCGCCGTGGCTCATCGGGGTGCGGTGCGCGCCGTGGCGCTTGATGACGCCGGCGTAGCCCTTGCCCTTGCTGATGCCGGTGGCATCGACCTTGTCGCCCACGGCGAAGACGTCCGCCTTGAGCACGTCGCCGACGTTCAGGGCGTCATAGTTGTCCACGCGGACTTCCTTGAGCACGCGCAGCAGCAGGCCCTCGCCCGCCTTGGCCAGGTGGCCCTTCTGGCCCTTGGTCAGGTGCTTTTCGGTGGTGGGCTGGTAGCCGAGCTGAATGGCCTCATAGCCGTCCTTCTCAGCGGTCTTCTTCTGAACCACGGTGCAGGGCCCCGCCTCGATGACGGTGACGGGAACCACCTTGCCGGCTTCATCGAAGATCTGGGTCATGCCGACCTTTTTGCCGATGATTGCCTTGTGTTCCATTTCGGAGTTCCTCCTTATATAAGGTTATTGGTTGAGGGGACCGACCATTGGGCTGGCGGACGCATCCTCAACATGACCCCTCCGCCCTGCCGGACGGACCGGTTGGCGGAGTATGGGTACTGACAAAACAGTGGTGAGATCCGAATGCCGGGTTACAGCTTGATCTCAATCTCAACGCCCGCCGGAAGCTGCAGATTCATCAGCGCCTCCACCGTCTTGGGGGAGGGATTCTGGATGTCGATCAGGCGCTTGTGGGTGCGGCGCTCGAACTGCTCACGGCTGTCCTTGTACTTGTGGACAGCGCGCAGGATGGTCACGACCTCGCGCTTGGTGGGCAGGGGGATCGGGCCGGAGACGGAGGCGCCGGTGCGCTTGGCGGTCTCCACGATGGTCTCGGCGCTCTGATCGATGAGCTGATGGTCATAGGCCTTCAGGCGAATACGAATCATTTCTTTTGCCATGGTGTTTGCTCCTCCTTGTTTTCGTACTGTTGTACATGACCGGGGGTATTTGGCCGGGGCAGACTGGTCAGGATTAACATACGCTGTGCCGTGTGTATCACTTCATGTCATAAGGAAAGCCGACGCAAAACCGCCGGCCGTCTCCACCATGCATGACGATATACCCGTCAAAATGGCACAGTGGTCACTTCACAGCCGCCCAGATCCAGCCCGGACATACTCCGCAGAAGTTACCGGACGTCCGTCCGCAATCTCCTGCATCATCGCATGATACGCCGCAGCGCATCGGTAGGTATTATACCGGTTCGGGCGGAAAAAGTCAAGCGGTTTTGCCGCATTTTTGCAGAACTTTTCCATCTCTTTTCCCCGGCGGCGGAATCCGCGCCCCTCTCTTGCCGCGCGATGGGCAGATATGCTATAATTTATAAATCGAGACGAAGGTATTCCGGCCCCCGGGAGGGCCGGCAGGAGGTTTTCGCCATGTCCCAGCCCAATGCGCCCTGGACGCCGCTGCCGTCCAGCCTCTCCATCTCCTCCACCGGGCAGCCGCTTCAGGTGGAGCTGCTGCCCCCGGCCGGCGGGCGGCTGCGCCTGCGCTGCATACGCGATGAACAGCCGCTGCCGGAGGGTCCGCTCTTTCTGCTGGTCTCCAACTGGCCGGAGACCAGCCACTGGCAGTGCCCCGCCGAGTCCCTCGGAGACGGGCGGATCGCCGTGGACCTCAACGGCGCGCAGGCCGCCTTTCAGCCGGAGGAGAAGCGCCCGCTGCGGCTGCATCTGGTGGACGGCAGCCGGACGCTCTATCCCCTCGAAAACGGCGCCATGACGCCTCTCCTGCGCAGGACCGGACAGGAGCTCTACCTCTATGACCGCCGCGCCTTTTACGGGGAGCCTGCGGCCAGCTTCTTCCACGACGGCATTTTCTACGAGGCGATCCCCTACTTCTATCAGGACGGCACCCGTCCGGCGGAGCTCGGGCTGAGATTTACCCCGCGCAGCCTGCGCTACTGGTCCCAGCTCGGCTATGGCCTCACGGAGTGGGCGCTTGACGAGGAGCCGTTCCGCCTGAGCATCCAGATGCCGGAGGGCGCGCCCCCCCTGGATGCGCTGGTGCTCCACGACCCGGATGGCCGGGAGGAGGGACGGGTCCTCCTCCCCGTCTCCCACAGCGGCGCGGGGCGGTGCACCGCCACCCTCTCCCGCCTCCAGCTTCCGCTCCAAGGGCGGCCCCTCGCCCTCTCGGGCGCCATCGACACCGGGGACGGGGTGCTCTGCTGCATCCCGCTCTCCGTCATCCGCGATGAACTGCACCAGCGCCTGGAGTACGCCGCCAATGGCGAGCCGCTGCACGAGGCGGCCGGGCAGCGGTGCTATCTCTCCCTCGACCAGCGCTGCCGCCCCATCCTGGTCCCCGGCGAGCTGCCGCCCTTTGCCCAGAGGCTGGCAGAACCCCTCCCGCTCGCGCGCGCGCTGGAGGAGGAGCTGCTGCCGGTGACCGGACAGCGGGGCATCCGCGACCTCGGCGGCGAGGACTGGCATTGGCGCTTTGAGCTCCCGAACGTCTCCTTCTCCGAGACGGACGAGCTGCTGCTGACCGCCGGGCGGAGGGGGCAGACCCTCCGCCTGCCCGTCCGCTCCTGCACCGACCCGCGCCGGCCCGGATTGCTGGAGGCGGACTTCACCCCCCTGCGCGACGCGCTCCCCAACAGCCTGATCAACCGCTGGTCGCTCTCTCTGGCCATCCGGCAGGGCGACGTCTACTATCATGTGTCCCTCCGCCTGCCTGAGCGGACCATCCGCCGCCAGTTCCGCCAGAAGGACGATTTTCTCAACACCTCCTTTGCCTACGGCGCCCCGGTGGGCGAGGCGGCCCTCGGCCCCGTGACGGTCTGCGGCCTGATCTGCTGCCCCTCCTCGGGCTACTGCCAGCTCCAGACCTCCGACCGGATGCGCCGGTATGAGCGCCAGCTTGTCTGCCGGGCCCAGCTCATCCGCCTGCGCGGGAGCAGGCTGGACCTGCGCGTGGTCTGTCCCAACTCGGTCCCCGGGCGCTGGACCGGCTTTGCCATCCTCCACCGTTACAAGCTGGAGGTGGACCGCTCGGTATACTCCTTCTCCGCCTCCTCCCGCCCTGGCGCGGACGGGACCACCCTGCTCACCGCCTCGCTCGACCTCTCCCAGTGCCGGTTCAGCCCGCTGTACTGGGATATCCGCGCGGTCTTCGAGGGGCAGGACGGCGTGTCCTACACCGTGCGCATCCGCGCCGGCCTGGTCAAGACCGACCGGGCGCGCCGGCAGAGAAAGCTCCGCCAGCGGCTGGAGCGCACCTTCCACTCCGGCAGCTACCGTCAGGACGAGGCGCAGTCCGTCTCCCTCTATCAGACGGCGGACCGCAATTTTGCCCTCGTATGCCAGGAGTACAGCCCGTACAGCGGCCTGCGCTTCCGTCTCAAGGAGCGGCTGGCCCTGCTGCTGAGCAGGCTCTTTGCCCGGCGTCTGGCAGAGAAAAACATCTTCCTGTGCTACGAGAAATACTGCTGCATGGCGCAGGACAACGGCTTCTACTTCTTCCGCCACTGCATGGAAAACGACATGGAGCGCAAGATGAACCGGAGCATCTACTTCGTCATCGACAAGCGCCAGCCGGACTATCAGGAGCGGCTGCTCCCCTACCAGGACCATGTCATCCAGTTTATGAGCCTGCGGCACATGGTCTACCTCCTCGCCGCGCGTCTGCTCATCTCCAGCGACTCCAAGGCGCACGCCTACGCCTGGCGGGCCAAGGAGAGCATCATCCTCCCGCGCATGATGAACCGGAAGAAGCTGGTCTTCCTCCAGCACGGGGTGATCGCCCTCAAGCGGGTGGAGTTTTACAGCAAGGGGACCAACGCCGTCAATCTCTTCGTCACCTCCAACCAGCGCGAGCACGACATCATCGTTCAGGAGATGGCCTATCCCCCGGAGGACGTCATCATCACCGGTCTCGCACGGTGGGATGTGCTCCGCGACGCCGGCTGGGAGGAGCGGCATGTGCTCGTCATGCCCACCTGGCGCAACTGGCTGGAGGAGGTCTCGGACGCGGCCTTTGTCACCAGCGACTACTATAAAAACTATATGGCCCTGCTCAACGACCCGCGCCTGGCCGATCTGCTCGAGCGGGAGGACCTCTACCTCGACTTCTATATCCACCCCAAATTCCGCGACTACCTCTCCAACTTCCACATCGCCGGGGGCGGACGGGTACGGCTGATCCCGTTCGGCTCCGAGCCGCTCAACCAGCTCATCATGGGCTGCAAGCTGCTCATCACCGACTACTCCAGCGTCTGCTGGGACGTCTACTATCAGGCAAAGCCGGTGCTCTTCTATCAGTTCGATCTGGAGCAGTACAACGAGACCACCGGCTCGTATATCGACATGGAGACCGAACTCTTCGGTGAGCGTGTGCTCACGCCGGAGGCCCTGCTCGAGCGGCTGGAGGCCTACGCCAGGGACGGCTTCCGCCTGCCGGAGAAATACGCCGCCATGCGTCCGCAGATGTACGCCTACCTCGACCACAACAACAGCCAGCGCACCTGCGAGGAGATCATGAAGCGCCACTGGTGAGCAGCTTCCCCTTCTTCCGGGAGAAACCGACGGAATTTTCCCCTTCTCCGTCCTCTCAGTCCGTTTTATTGGACTGTGAATGCCGTATCCTGAGGGCATCCAAAACAGAGGAGGGATTCCCGTGGAATACGAGATTCGCCACGTCAGAGGTCATGTAGAGGTGTTCTCCCCGGAGGGGAATTTCCTCTTCTCCGCCGACACCGAGTATGAGGCCCGCTGCGAGCTGCGCGAGGACGCGGCGTGAGTCACAGGCGGCAATTTCGTCTGTCTGCCCCCGGCTCCGGCCGGGGGCAGAGCTTCCGGCCCATGTTAGTTTGTTCGAACCTCACAATTTTTTTGCTTGACAGCGGCGCAGTTGCCCGTATACTGTTACCAGAGAGCATTTGCCGCATCCGGACAGGCGTTCGGATGCATCGCCCGCGCCCGGCGCGGGCAATCTATCAGCAAAAAGGAGTGCAGCCCGATGAGACAATTCACCTACACCGTAGCCGACCCCAACGGCGTCCACGCCCGCACGGCCGGCCTGTTTTCCGAGGAGGCAGTCAAGTTCCACTGCGCCATCGAGCTGGCGCTGAACGGGAAGAAGGCCAACGCCAAGCGCCTGCTGGACATCATGTCCCTGCACGCGAAGGCAGGGGACACGCTGACGGTCACCTGCGAGGGTCCGGAGGAGGACCAGGCCGCCGCCGCGCTCGAGGCGGATATCGGCCGCTATTTCTGAGCTGGAGAAAGGAGCGCCACGATGAAGATCCTGTTTTACGGAGCGAAGGACTACGACCACCTCTACTTTGACCAGCTCGCCGCCGACCCCGGCTACGGCTGCCAGATCGACTTTCTGAGCGCCAACCTGGACGCGACCACCGCCCCGCTGTGCAAGGGGTATGAGGCGGTCTGCGCCTTTGTGAACGCCGACTGCTCCCGCCCGGTGCTCGAGCGGTTCCATCAGGAGGGGGTCCGCCTGCTGCTGATGCGCTGCGCAGGCTTCAACAACGTCGACCTCGCCGCGGCGAAGGAGTTTGGCATCACCGTCCTGCGCGTGCCCGGCTACAGCCCGGAGGCGGTGGCGGAGTTCGCCATGACGCTGGCCCTCGCGGCCAACCGGCGCATCCACAAGGCATATATTAAGGTGCGCAACAACAACTTCTCCCTGGACGGCCTGCTCGGCTACAACCTGCACGACAGCGTGGCCGGCATCGTGGGCACAGGCAAGATCGGCGCGGCGATGGCGCGCATCTGCAAGGGCTTCGGCATGGAGGTCATCGCCTACGACAAGTACCCCAACCCCGCCCTAAAGGACATCCTGACCTATGTGGAGCTCGACGAGCTGCTGCGGCGCAGCGACCTGATCAGCCTGCACTGCCCGCTCACGCCGGAGAACCACCACATGATCAACGCCGAGACCATCGCCCAGATGAAGGACTCCGCCATCCTGGTCAACACCAGCCGCGGCCCGCTGATCGACACCGACGCCCTGCTCGTCGCCCTGCGGCAGCACAAGTTCGCCGCCGTCGCGCTTGACGTGTACGAGGACGAGGACGAGCAGGTGTTCGAGGACTTCTCGGACAACGTGCTGACCAACGACAAGGTCGCCCTGCTGCTGGCCTTTCCCAATGTGATTGTGACCAGCCACCAGGCCTTTTTCACCCACACCGCCCTGCAGGCGATCGCCGTCACCACGATGGAGAACGCCTACGCCTTCGCCCACGGCGAGGAGCTGAAGAACAAGGTGGAATGATCCACGAAAAAACCGGCCAGGAGGCAGATCAGCTCGCCTCCTGGCCGGTTTTCACCGTTCCGGTCAGCCCAGATATTCCGCCGGGTCCACCATCTCGCCGTCGCGCAGGACGGCAAAGTGGAGCCAAGCCCCCTCGTTGTGCTCGCCCGCGGCGGTCTCCCCCACCGCGCCGATCACCTCGCCGGCGGAGACGGTGTCCCCCTGCTCCACGGCCACATCGGGGTCGAGGTTGCCGTAGACCGTCATCAGTCCGTCCCCGTGGTTGAGGGTGATGGTGGTGCCGAGCAGGACGTCCTCCCCGACAGAGAGCACCTCCCCGCCGCGCACGGCGCAGACCGCATCCCCCACATGGGCGGCGAGGTCCACCCCGTTGTGGGTCCGCCAGTCGCCGAGGGCGGCGTTATAGGTCAGTTCGCTGTCAGAGAAGGCGGCGACCACCTCTCCCGGCACCGGGCTGGCAAAGCCGGCAGCCTCTTCGGCGGGCTCCTCCGCAGCAGCCGTCTCCTGTGCGGGGGTCTCCTCCGCGGCGGACACCGCTTCAGCAGGGGCCTCCTCCACAGCGGCTGCCTCCTGCGCCGCGCCGCTCACCATCTCAGACGGAGTCTCTGCGGCGGTCTCCTCTGCGGCGGGAACTTCCGGGGCGGTCTCCGCGGCGTGCTCCTCTGCCGCGGCCTCCTGCGCCGCCGTCTCCGCCTCAGCAGCAGCCCGGGCGCGCTCCTCTGCCTCGGCGATCGCGTCCGCGACCTGCTCCACCTCCGATGCGCCGGCGGCTTCCCGGGCTGGGACCTCCACCTCGGCGGTGGCGGAGACCGTCTGTCCGCTCAGATCCTCCGTCGCCAGATGATACAGATAATAGCCGGAACCGCCGATGGCCATCACACACAGCAAGAGCACCATGTAAAAGCCCTTCCCCATCAGGAAATCGCCGATCCGGCTCCAGATTTTGGATCTCTTCATGCCAACCTCCAGCCTCTCCGCACGGGGGCTCCCGTGCGGTGCCGCTCTTTTGCGGCGGGCGGCGCGCCGAGCTTCCGGGCCGGAACGTCTCCGGTCCCTTCGCCTCTCAGTATGGACGGCGCGCGGGGCAGATATTCCTCTTTTTCCAGGTTTTCCTGCGATGGAGGGCGAGACTTGCGTCTTTGCCCCGGGCACAGTATAATATTCTTCGAGGTGAACGCCATGAACGCCAACGCGCCCCGGACAGACGGGGCTCTGGACGGCATCGTCTTTCCCCTGCTGGTCTGGTTCCGCGAGCACGCGCGAGCGCTGCCCTGGCGCAGCGACCCGCAGCCATATCGGGTCTGGATCTCAGAGATCATGCTCCAGCAGACCAGAGTGGCCGCCGTGCTGGGCTATTTCGCCCGCTTTACCGAGCGGCTGCCCACCGTGCGCGATCTGGCGGAGGTGGATGAGGAGGAGCTGCTCAAGCTCTGGCAGGGGCTCGGATACTACAACCGCGCGCGCAACCTGCAAAAGGCGGCGCGGCAGATCATGGAGCGCTTCGGCGGCGTCTTTCCCGACCGGTATGAGGACATTCTCACCCTCGCCGGGGTGGGGGAGTATACCGCCGGGGCGGTCGCGTCCATCGCCTTCGGCCAGGCGGTCCCCGCGGTGGACGGGAACGTGCTGCGCGTCGTCTGCCGGGTGACGGGGGACGCGCGCCCGATCGACGCCCCGGAGACAAAACGCGCCGTGCGCGGGGCCCTCGCGGCGGTCATCCCGCTGGACTTTCCCGGCCAGTTCAATCAGGCGCTCATGGAGCTGGGCGCCCTCATCTGCCTGCCCAACGGCGCGCCGCTGTGCGACCGCTGTCCCCTCGCCGGCCAGTGCCGCGCGCATCAGGAGGGGCGGACGGATACGCTGCCGGTCCGGCTGCCCAAGCGGGCGCGCCGGCTGGCGGCAGGGACGGTCTACCTGATCTTCTCCGCCGGGCGGGTCGCCCTGCGCAAGCGGCCGGGGCGCGGCCTGCTCGCCGGTCTCTGGGAATACCCCCATACGCTGGAGGGGGAGGACCCCGCCGCCTGGGGCCTGCCGCTGGCGGACGCACAGCGGGCCGGGCGCGGGCGGCACATCTTCACCCACATCGAGTGGCAGATGGAGGGCCGCGCGCTCGAGCTGGGCGCGGACGCCGTCCTGCCCGACGGCTGGGTCTGGGCGGACCGGGCCGCCCTCCACGGCACCTACGCCGTGCCCAACGCCTTTTCCGCCTTTCGGGCGGAGGTGGAGGCGCATCTGACCGGTCCGACGGAGGGAGGCGGGATGCGATGATCTGCAATCTCTGTCCCCGCCGCTGCGGCGCGGTGCGCACCGGGACGGAGGCGGGCGGCTACTGCCGGATGCCCTCCCTCCCCGTCCTCGCGCGCGGCGCCCTGCACCACTGGGAGGAGCCGCCCATCTCGGGCACGCGCGGGTCGGGGACCGTCTTCTTCTCCGGCTGCCCGCTCCGCTGCGTCTTCTGCCAGAACAGCGAGATCAGCCAGGACGGCTTCGGCAAGCCGGTCACCCCGCAGCGGGTGCGGGAGATCTGCCTGGAGCTGATCGCCCAGGGGGCGCACAACATCAACTTTGTCACCCCCACCCACTACGCCCATGTGATCGCCCGGGTGCTCCGCACCCCCCTCGGCGTGCCGGTGGTGTACAACACCGGGGGCTACGAGCGCCTGGAGACCCTGCGCGCCCTGGAGGGGAAGGTAGACATCTACCTCCCCGACCTGAAATACGCCGATGACCGCGACGCCCTGCGCTACAGCGGGGCGGGGGACTATGTGGAGACCGCCCAGGCCGCCATCCGGGAGATGGTGCGCCAGACCGGGCCGTACCAGCTGGACGCGGACGGGCTGCTCACGCGCGGCGTCGTCATCCGCCACCTGATCCTGCCCGGCAAGCTCCCGGCGGCCCGGGCGGTGATGGACTGGGTGGCGGAGACCTTCCCGCCCGGGACGGTGCTCTTCTCCCTCATGAGCCAGTACCTCCCCTGCGCTCGGGCGGCGGAGTTTCCCGAGCTGAACCGCCGCCTGCGCTCCGGCGAGCGCCGGGCCGCGAGGGCCTACATGGAAAATCTGGGGCTGGAGGGCTTCACCCAGGAGCCGGAGTCCGCCCGGAACGAATATATCCCTCCCTTCGATCTGACGGGAGTCTGACAAGGAGGCAGCGACATGAACCTGAAGGAACAACAGCTCTCTTACGAGTACAAATTCAAAGGCCGCATTGTCAAGCTGCGGGTGGACCGCGCGCGCCTGCCTGACGGGCAGGAGGTAGGCCGCGAGGTGATCGAGCACCCCGGCGGCGTCACCGTGGCCGCACTCACGGAGGAAAACGAGCTGCTCTTCGTCCGCCAGTTCCGCTATCCCTTCCAGTGCGAGACGCTGGAGCTCCCCGCCGGCAAGCTCGAGCCGGGAGAGGACCCCTTCGAGGCGATGAAGCGCGAGCAGGAGGAGGAGACGGGCACCTGGTCGGAGCAGTATGTCTTTCTCGGGGAGATCTACCCCACTCCCGGCTACTGCAATGAGATCCTCCGCCTCTGGGCCTGCCGCATCTCGGGCACCCGCCAGATGCACCTGGACGAGGACGAGTTCCTCGAGGTGGAGCGCATCCCGCTGGAGACGGCCTATCAGATGGCGCTTGCCAATCAGCTCCCCGACGCGAAGACCCAGCTCGGCGTGCTGCGCACCTGGGCGCTCGTGCAGCAGGGGGCACTCTGAGCCGCCGCCCCGGCGCAAACGTTCCCATTTTGCCCGATTCCGCCGTTCAGCCCCCCTTTTCGCCCCCTTTGACGGCGGCGCGCGTCCGGCGCGGAGGGCAGAGCGTGAAATTTTAGACAAAGAACGCCCTGCCGCCCGCCCCGAATTGGATAGTTCGCCAAAAATAATGCCGATAATCCGATTCTTTATTTACTTTTCCCAGCATTTTGCTTATACTGTTATTTGTTATAATCTGTTTTCCATTGCCTGAAATTAGGAAAGAGACAACTTCGGAGGTGTACGTATGCGCGTGCAATTGACTGAAACCGTACTGCGTGATGCAAACCAGTCCCTGATCGCCACCCGTCTGCCCTATGACAAGTATGAGCCCATCCTCTCCACCATGGACAAGGCCGGCTATTACTCCGTCGAGTGCTGGGGCGGCGCTACCTTTGACTCCTGCCTGCGCTATCTGCATGAGGACCCCTGGGCCCGCCTGCGCGGCATCCGGAAGAACATGCCCAACACCAAGCTGCAGATGCTCCTGCGCGGCCAGAACCTGCTGGGCTACAAGCACTATCCGGACGACATCGTGACCAAGTTCGTCGAGCTGTCCGTCAAGAACGGCATCGACATCATCCGCATCTTTGACGCGCTCAACGACTTCCGCAACATCAAGACCGCCTTCGAGGCCGCCAAGAAGTTCGGCGCCACCGCCTCCGGCTGCATCTCCTACACCCAGAGCCCGGTGCACACCGTGGCCAAGTATGTCGAGATGTGCAAGGAGCTCCAGCAGATGGGCTTTGACACCATCTGCCTGAAGGACATGGCGGGCACGATGGGCCCGCAGGAGGCCTATGACCTCATCTCCGGCGTGAAGGACGCGGTGGGCGACATGCCCATCATCCTGCACACCCACTGCACCACCGGCATGGCCTATATGACCTATATGAAGGCCATCGAGGCGGGCATCGACGTGATCGACACCGCCACCTCCTGCTTCTCCGGCGGCACCAGCCAGCCGGCCACCGAGACGATGCACTTCGCCCTGCAGCAGATGGGCATCGAGGACGGCCTGGAGGAGCGGGTGCTCAAGCAGGTCAACGACTTCTTCAAGCCCATCAAGGAGGCCTATGTGGCCGACGGCACCCTGAACCCCAAGAGCCTGGCCACCGACTCCAACGCTCTGGTCTACAAGGTCCCCGGCGGCATGCTCTCCAACATGATCGCCAACCTCACCGACATGGGCGCGATGGACAAGTTCGACGCCGCCCTCACCGAGATCCCCAAGGTGCGCAAGGACCTGGGCTATCCCCCGCTGGTCACTCCGCTGAGCCAGATGGTGGGCAACCAGGCGGTCACCAACGTGCTCGTCGGCGAGCCGTACAAGCAGATCTCCAACGAGATCAAGGCCTACTTCCACGGCGAGTATGGCATCGCCCCCGCCCCGGTGAGCCAGGAGCTGGCCAAGAAGATCCTCGGCGACCAGCAGCCCATCGACTGCCGCACCGTGGACGCGCGTAAGAACACCGTCTGGGCGGACGCCGCGGCGGAGCTGGGCGACCTGGCCCGCAGTGAGGAAGATGTGATGAGCTATATCTGCTTCCCGAAGCAGGCGAAGGACTATTTCCAGTACCGCAAAGAGCAGGAGGAGCGCACCTGCACCTATACGCTGGAAGCCCTGGATTGATATAGGAGGGCAGAATGAACATTCTCTTCATGCAGGACGGCCAGATCTCCGGCATCGTCGTGCTGGCAGTGCTGCTGGTGATCGTGCTGGCCGTCGTGCTCATCTCCCGTTCCCGTTCGGCCAAGGAAAACCAGGAGGCCGCGCTGGCGGCGGCCAACGCCTTCCCCGAGGCGCCCGCCCCCGCCGCCGAGCCCGCCCGGCTGGCCCGCGGCTCCTGCGGCGGCGTCATGCTGTTTGATGTGCCCGACCGCACGGCGGCGATGGTGATGTGCATTGTCGCCGACGAGCTCCAGCTCCCCCTCAACGAGCTGCGCTTCATTTCCATCCAGGAGTTAAAGTAAGATGAAATACAGAGTGACTCTCAACGGCCGCGTCTACGAGGTCATCGTGGAGCGGGGCCAGGCCATCCTGGCCGATGAGTATGAGGCCGCCGCTCCCGCCCCTGCCGCTGCTCCCGCCGCCGCTGCTCCTGCGGCCGCTCCCTCTGCCGCCCCTGCCGCAGCCGCCGCCCCCGCCGCGCCGCTGGCCTCCGGCCAACCGGTCACCGCTCCGCTGCCCGGCACCGTCGTCGCCATCAAGGTCAGCGCCGGCCAGTCCGTGCGCAGCGGCGAGATCCTCGCCGTCATCGAGGCGATGAAGATGGAGACCGAGGTCCTCGCCCCGAAGGACGGCCTGGTTGCCCAGGTGGTCGCCACTCAGGGCGCCTCCGTCAAGACGGGCGACCCGCTCGTCATCCTGAGCTGACGCACAGCACCAAAAACCGCCCGGCAGAGGGAGTAGCTCTCCCCCTGCCGGGCGTTTTTTCCTGCTCTCTCCGCCTCTCTGCGGCCGGAGGGACAAAATTTGCCGGGGCGGCTGGGCCGCTCCCGGCATTTTGGCTGTCTGGGACCTTCTCCCCGCGCAGGGGATCAGGTGTTGTTCATCATCGCGCTCTCAACGGCGTCGGCGACGTGCTCGCAGGCGTCGGCGCACTTCTCCAGGTAGTTGTAGATCTCGCGCCAGGCGATGACGGTGAGCGGGTCGGTGCAGGTGGCGTGGAGGTTGCGCATGCTGCGGATATAGAGCTTGTCCGCCTCGCCCTCCATGCTGTTGACCTCGATGATGTGCTGGTAGAGCTCCTTCGGGTCGGACTTGAAGTTGGGGAACTCCTCCATCATCGCTTTCACCGCCTCGCAGCAGCGCACCACCAGGTCCGCCATCGGCAGGGCGTCCGGCTGGATCTCCTGGATGTTGTTGTAGTAGATGCGGATGATGACGTCCTCCAGCTTGTCCGTCACCTCGTCGATGTTGCGGCTGATGTCCATGATGTCCTCCCGCTCGATCGGGGTGATGAAGGCCTTCACCAGGGCGTTGAGCAGCTCATGGCGCTGCTGGTCCGCCTTGTGCTCGATGGCGTGGATGTCCTGCAGCTGCTGGTCGATGAGCTGGGGGTCAAAGTGCTCGAACACCTCGCGCAGCATGCTCGCGGCCTGCACGGCGGAGTCGGCACAGGCGACAAAGTTATCGAAATAGAAGTTGTCCTGCTTCTTTTTGAACATAGTAATCTCTCCTTTTCTCCCGGCCTCCAGACCGGGGCGGCATTCACTGAGGTCTGGCGGCTGGGATCAGAAGATGGCCATGAACAGCTTGGCCATGACGAAGCTGATCAGTCCGCAGCCGGGGAAGGTGCAGATCCAGGTGAGCATCATGTCCTTCACCACGCCATAGTTGATGGCGGACAGGCGCTTGACCGCGCCGACGCCCATGATTGCGCTGGTCTTGGTGTGGGTGGTGGAGACCGGGATACCGAACACGCTGGAGATCAGCAGGCAGAGGGCCGCCGCCAGGTCGGCGGAAAAGCCCTGATACTTCTCCAGGTGGACCATATCCATTCCCACCGACTTGATGATCTTCTCGCCGCCCACGCTGGTGCCGACGCCCATGATGACGCTGCACAGCAGCATCATCCACACCGGGATCACCGCGCCGGAGACGGAGTCCTGCCCGTGGCAGAAGGCCATGCCGAGGAAGAGGACGCCGATGAACTTCTGGCCGTCCTGCGCGCCGTGCATAAAGCTCATCGCCGCCGCGCCAAAGATCTGCGCGCCCTGGAAGGCCTTGTTTGTCTTGCGCCGGTCCATCCGGTAGCAGATGACGGTGACCAGCTTGCACACGCCCCAGCCGATGGCGAAGCCGATGAGCAGGCTGAGCACCAGTCCGTAGAGCACCTTGGCCCACTCGTCCATGTTCACGCCCTCCGGGCCGTTGTGTATGGCGAGGGCGGAGCCGGTCAGGCCGGCGATCAGGCTGTGGCTCTCACTGGTGGGAATGCCGAAGTAGGAGGCCCCCACGCTGTAGACCACGATGGAGAAGAGGGCCGCACAGAGCGCGATGAGCGCCTCCTGGGTGTTGCCGCCGAAGTCCACCATGTTGGTGATGGTGGAGGCGACCGAGCTGTTGATCTGGGTCATAATGAGCACACCGAGGAAGTTGAACACGGCGCTCATCCAGATGGCGGAGCGCACCTTCATGCAGCGGGTGCTGATGCAGGTGGCGATCGCGTTGGGCGCGTCCGTCCAGCCGTTGACGAAGATGACCCCCAGTGTGAGGAGGACCGTCACCGTCAGGACGGGGTTGCTCATCATGGATTGGATAAAATCTGAGAAGGTTACATCCATATTTTTCTCGTCTCCCCAAGCAATTCCGGGGCGCGCGGCAAAAAAAGAGCAGAACTCTCGCTGACGAAAATCCCGCTCCTCCTCTGTACAGGGCGCTCCTTGCCCCGGTCTGTTTGATTCGCGCCGGAATTTCTTTCTGTCCTCCGGCTTTTTTAGCATAGCAGAAAGTGTAAACTTTGTCAATCAATTTCGCAGAACAGGTAACTTTTTTGTAAATAGTGTAATATTTGTAAAGTGGAATGAATCAGATTTTTCATGAATTGCGCCCGAGGAGGCTAAAAGAGACCGCCGGATGCAGGATTTCCGGCAGTCTCTTTTGTCAAAACGGGCCTCAGCGGCCGAGCAGGCGGCGGTATGCCTCCTCCCCCGCGATACGGCCCACCACAGAGAGGGAGGCGTCCTGCCAGCGGAAGGTCTCGCGGGCGAGGGCGGTCACGTCCTGCAGTGTCACCGCGTCATAGGCGGCGATGATCTCGTCCGGCGAGAGCACCCCCGTCCCCTCCAGCAGGGAGCGGGCAAGGTGGTTCATGTGTGCGGTGGTGGACTCCAGTCCCATGAGCACGTTCGCCTTGGCGAGCTCGCGGGCGCGGTCCAGCTCCTCCGGCGTGGGGCCCCCGTCCAGGAACTCGTCCACCACAGCGCGGATGCGCGCGAGCGCCCGCGCCTCCGTCTCCTGGCTCTGCGCGGTGGCGATGGCGAACAGGCCAATGTCGGAATAGCAGTTGCCGTAGGTGTAAATGTTATAGCACAGCCCCTCCCGCTCGCGCACCTCCTGAAACAGGCGGGAGGAGAGCCCACCGCCGAGGATGGAGCTGAGCAGCTGCATGGAAAAGCGGCTCCCATCCCCCGCCGGGCGGGCGGGGAAGGCGAGGATGAGCTGGTTCTGCTCCGTCGCCTTGCGGCGCAGTGTGACGGCGCTCTGATAGCGGCCGGGGCGGGTCCGGACCGGCCGGACCGGGGCCATCGCGCCGAAGCGGCGGCGGATCTCCTCCACCACCTCCGCGCCGAAGGAGCCGGCGAGGGAGACGATCACACGGTCGGGGCGGTAGTGGGACGCCTGATAGCCGCGCAGCCACTCCCCCGTCATCCGCTCCAGCGTGGCGCGGCGGCCCAGGATGGGTCGGGCCAGCGGGGTGCCGCGGAAGACGGCGGCGCTCAGCCGCTCGGAGCAGACGTCCGCCGGGTCGTCGCGGTACATGCCGATCTCCTCCAGGATGACGCCGCGCTCCGTCTGCACGTCCTCCTCGGCGAATTTGGCTTCAAAGAACATGCCGGTCAGGATGTCCAGCCCCTCCATCAGGTGGCTGTCGAGGGCGTGGAGGTAGAAGCAGGTGCACTCCTTGGTGGTGAAGGCGTTGAGCTGTCCGCCGATGGCGTCCATCCGCGCGGCCATTGCGGCGGCGGAGTGGGTCCGCGTCCCCTTGAAGAGCATGTGCTCGATAAAGTGTGCCGCCCCCGACTCGCCCGCGCGCTCGTCACGCGAGCCGGTGGCCACCCAGATGCCCAGGGCGGCGGAACGGACGGAGGAGATCGGTTCGGTGATGATGCGCACCCCGTTTGCCAGGGTCTCCAGACAGTAATCAGACACGGGAAGTCCTCCCTTTTATTGCTTTCAGCAAAACAGCGCCGGACATAGTCTGCCCGGCGCTGCTTGGTTTTATTGGTTCTGACAGGCTGCGGGCCGGATCAGTTGCCGCTCTTGCGGGCCTTGATCTCGCGCAGGGCGTCGATGTGGCTGAGGTTGACGCGGCCCTTCTCGTCGATGTCGGTGACCTTGACCCAGATCATGTCGCCGATGTTCACCGCGTCCTCCACGCGGGCGATGCGGTGGTTGGCCAGTTTGGAGATGTGGACCATGCCGTCCTTGCCCGGGGCCAGCTCGACAAAGGCGCCGAACTTGAGGATGCGCACCACCTTGCCGAAGTAGAGGCTGCCCACCTCGGGCACGAAGACGATCGCCTCGATCGCCCGGCGCGCCGCGTCGCAGGAGGCGGCGTTCTCGGCGGAGATATAGATGGTGCCGTCCTCCTCCACGTCCACCTTGGCGCCGGAGTCGGCCTGGATCTTCTGGATCACCTTACCGCCGGAGCCGATGACGTCGCGGATATTCTCCACGGCGATCTTCATCTTGACCATCTTCGGGGCGTTCTCCGACACCTCCGGGCGGGGCTCGGCGATGCAGGGGAGCATGATCTGGTCGAGGATCTCATAGCGGGCGTCGCGGGTGATCTCGAGGGCGTTCTTCACGATCTCGAGGGTGAGGCCGTCGTTCTTCAGGTCCATCTGGATGGCGGTGATGCCCGCCTTGGTGCCGGCCACCTTGAAGTCCATCTCGCCGTGGAAGTCCTCCACGCCCTGGATGTCGATAAAGGTGGTGAAGCCGCCCTCATCGTCCTGGATCAGGCCGCAGGAGATGCCGGCCACCGGGGCCTTGATGGGCACGCCCGCGTCCATCAGCGCCAGGGTGGAGCCGCAGATGGAGCCCTGAGAGGTGGAGCCGTTGGAGCTGAGCACCTCGGAGACGACGCGGATGGCGTAGGGGAACTCCTCCTCCGAGGGGAGCACCGGCACGAGCGCGCGCTCGGCGAGGGCGCCGTGGCCGTACTCGCGGCGGTTGGTGGAGCGGCTGCCCCGCGCCTCGCCCACCGAGAAGGAGGGGAAGTTGTAGTGGTGCATATACCGCTTGGTGTCCTCCTCCCAGATGGTGTCCAGCTTCTGGCAGGCGGAGAGGGTGTTCAGGGTGCAGATGGAGAGCACCTGCGTCTGGCCGCGGGTGAAGAGGCCGGAGCCGTGCACCTTGGGCAGCACCGCCACCTCGGCATCCAGCGGGCGGATCTCGTTCATGGCGCGGCCGTCCACGCGGTGGCCCTCGAGCAGCCAGGCCTTGACGATCTTCTTCTGGAACTTATAGGTGATCTCCTCGAGGTACTTGTCCATCTCGGGATAGTCCTCCAGGAAGAGCTCGTGCCAGCGGTCGATCAGCTTGTCCCAGCGGGCCTCGCGCACGTTCTTGTCGTCGGTGTCCATGGCGGCCTTGGCCTCGTCCATGGTGGCGGCCACGATCTTGTCAAAGAGCTCCTGGTCGAAGTCGGCGTGCGGATAGTCAAACTTGGGCTTGCCGATCTCGGCGACCATCTGATTGATGAGGGCGATCTGCTTCTGAATCTCGTCGAAAGCCTTGGCGATGCCGTCGAACATGACGCTCTCCGGGATCTGATCCGCGCCCGACTCGATCATGACGATCTTCTTGCCGGTGGCCACCACGGTGGTGGACATGCGGCTCTTATGGCTCTGCTCCTGGGTGGGGTTGAAGACGATCTCGCCGTCCACATAGCCCACGCTCAGGCAGCCGACCGGGCCGTTCCAGGGGATGTCGGAGATGGCGAGGGCGGCGGAGGTGCCGATGGTGGCAGCCACCTCGGCCGAGCAGTCGCGGTCAACGGAGAGGACGGTGCAGACGATGGCGACATCGTTGCGGAAGTCCGACGGGAAGAGCGGGCGGATGGGCCGGTCGATGCAGCGGCTGGCCAGCACAGCCGGCAGGCTGGGACGGCCCTCGCGGCGCAGAAAGGAGCCGGGGATGCGGCCCACGGCGTAGAGCTTCTCCTCAAAGTCGACGGACAGGGGGAAGAAATCCACCCCGTCGCGCGGACGGGAGGCGGCGGTGGCGGTGACGAGGACGGTGGTCTCGCCGTAGCTCACCACGACGGCGGCGTTGGCCAGCTCGGCCACCTTGCCCACCTCGAGCTTGAGGGGGCGGCCGGCGAGGTCCATCTCATAGCACTTGTAGCCGGGGAACTGGCGGTGCCGGATGATCGTTGACATAGGGTTCCTCCTTTTTTCGTCTGTATCTGTGGAGGAACAGCGGGACTCTTTTAGCACTTGAATCCATCGTCCAGACGCTCTGAACGCCAGATTCAACTGCTAAAGAGAGGTCTTCCCGCTGTTCCGGGGAAATTGCCCCGGGGCGGCGGAGACGCCGCCCCGGGAACGGGCGCTGCGCTTACTTACGGATGCCCAGCTTCGCGATCAGGGCGCGATAGCGCTCGACGTCCTTCTTGGCGAGGTAGTCGAGCAGACGGCGGCGCTTACCGACCATCTTCATCAGGCCGCGGCGGGAGTGGTTGTCCTTCTTGTGGACCTTCAGGTGCTCAGTCAGCTCCTGAATGCGGGCGGTGAGAATGGCGACCTGGACCTCGGGGGAGCCGGTGTCGTTCTCATGGGTGCGGTTGGCCTCGATGACGGCGGTCTTCTCTTCCTTGCGAATCATGTCTTGTTCCACCTTTCTGATGCTTGCCCTGCAAGCCGGGTCTCGGGCCGGTGAAGAGACCGGGCACGGCCCGGAAAGCCCCGAAACTCAGCACGCGGGCGAATTTCTGCATGCCGCTTTGCATGCTTTTTTACTGTATCATATTTTCCTGCGCCTGTAAAGAGCTTTTTCCGGCCCTTCGGCATTTTCCGTCACTTTAACGTGATATTGCATCAGCACAGGCAGCCCTGTCTCCGGCGCGCAAAGCGGCCGCAATTGGAGGACAAACGTCCTCATTTCTCCTCCGCGCACCGTTTTTTGTCCATTTCGCCGCAAACGCACCGGGAAATCTCCCCCGTTTTTCGTCAGAGCGCGGCTGTTTTTTTGTCACTTTCTCTTGCATTTGGGGGAAATATCGCTTATAATACAGGACACGGAAATGCTTCCTACCTGCGGCCCCGCAATCGCGTTGCCAGAATGCACTGGAGCATTTTCCAGATCAGAACGTCTGAGTGCACGGCTCAGGCGTTTTGATTTTTTCTGCCGCCGGAGTATCTGCCGGCGAAAAAGGGGTGTCCTCCGCTCATCCGCACCGGATGGGAGGGCGCCCCTTTTTCAGATTTTCTGACGGACCGGTGCATCCGGACCGCCGGCGCCGCCGTCCTGCCCCTCCGCCGCCGTCCGCTCCGGCGGGAAGCGGAGGGTGACGCGCGTCCCTTCGCCGGGGCGGCTCTCGAGCGAGACCTCCATCCCGTGCCGGGCCGCCCCGTGCTTGACGATGGCGAGGCCGAGGCCCGTGCCGCCGATGGCGCGCGAGTGGCTCTTGTCCACCCGGTAGAAGCGCTCGAAGACGCGCGCCTGGTCCTCCGGGGGGATACCGATGCCGGTGTCCTCCACGGTGAGCACGGCGCGGCCACGCTCCTGCGCGGCGCGCAGGACCACCCGCCCGCCGGGGCGGTTATACTTGATGGCGTTGTCGCAGAGATTGCCGAGCATCTCGCCGAGCACCCGCTCTGAGCCGCGCACCGCCACCGGCCCGGCCTCCACCGCAAGGGAGACCGAGGCCCGCTCCGCCTGAAGCTGGAAGCGGCGCGCCGTCTCCCGGCAGAGGGCGTCGAGGGAGATCGCCGTCTCAGACAGGGGGCTGTCCTCCGCCTCCAGGCTGGAGAGCTGGATGATGTCCCCCACCAGGCTTTGCAGGCGGCCCGCCTCGTTACAGATGCGCCCGGCGAAGTCCGGGACGTCCTCCGGCCGGGCGATCCCCTCCCGGATGAGCTCGGCATAGCCCGAGATGGAAGTGAGGGGCGTCTTGAGCTCGTGGGAGACGTTGGCGGTGAACTCCCGGCGGAGCCGGTCCTGCCGGCGGTGCTCCCGGGCGAGCAGGTCCATCTGGCGGCGGAGCTGGCGGTTCTGCGCGGAGATGCGCGCGACGAGCGGGCGCAGCTCGGGGTAGACCGCCCCCTCCTCCGGTCGCTCGAGGTCGATGGCGTTCACCGGGCGGACCAGCGCCCGGGCGGTCTGCCACGAGAGGGCGAGGGCCAGCGCGAGGGCCAGCGCCGCCACCAGCGCCAGCGGCAGCCACAGCCCGGCCAGGAGCGCCAGCGGCGCCGGCTCCGTGCACGATATGCGCAGCACCGCCCCGTCCGCGAGCAGGAGGGCGTAGTTGAGCGTCCTCGTCTGGAGGGTGCTGGAATAGCGCTCGCTCCAGCCGGCGCCCTCGGCGCGGGCCTGACAGATCTCCTCGCGTGCGTTGTGGTTCTCCAGCGCGTCCGGGTCCACGTCGCTGTCATAGAGCACGTCGCCCGCCGCGTCCACCAGGGTGACGCGCTGCCAGTCGGCGTCCCCGCTCTGATAGAGGAAGTCCGGCCCCGCCGACTCCACCGCGGCGGCCAGCCAGACGGTCTCCTGCCCGAGCTGCCGCCGGAGCTGCTCGGAGTGGTAGCCGTAGAGCGCCCAGAGGCTGACAGCGAGGCAGGCGGCGAACACCGCCATCGCCACGCCGAAGATGGACCAGAACAGCCTACGCCTCATGGTCCCCTCCCCGCAGGCGGTAGCCGACGCCGCGCACCGTCTCGATCTGGTCTCCCGCCGTGCCCAGCTTCTGGCGCAGGGTGCGCACATGGACGTCCACCGTCCGGCTCTCCCCCTGGAAGCCGTAGCCCCAGACCTCGCGCAGGAGGCGCTCGCGGGTGACCGCCCGCCCCGGCGCGCGCAGGAGGAGGGCGAGCAGGTCGAACTCCTTGCGGGTGAGCGCGATCTCCCGCCCGTCCGCCTGCGCGATGCGGCGCTCCGGCCAGAGGGCGACCGCCCCGGCGCGCAGGCAGTCCTCCTGCGCGTGCCCCGCGCGGCGCAGCAGGGCGCGCACCCGGGCGGTCAGCTCCAGCATGCCGAAGGGCTTGGCGAGGTAGTCGTCCGCGCCGAGGTCCAGCCCCGCCGCCTTGTCATATTCGCTGCCGCGCGCGGTGAGCATCATCACGGGGAGGGCGGCGGTGTCCGCCCGGCCGCGCAGCCGGCGCAGAATGGCGAGGCCGTCCTCCTCCGGCAGCATGATGTCCAGCAGCACCAGGTCGGGCCGCCGCGCGTCCAGCGCCTGCCAGAACGCGGAGGGGCGCGCGAACCCCTCCGCCTCAATGCCGGACTGGCGGAGGGTATAGGTCACCAGGTCGCGAATGTTCCCGTCGTCCTCCACCAGATAGACCACCGGCCGGGTCATACGATGGGCAGGGTGGGCGGCTTGGGCTGGGAGAGGGTCACCCTGGTCTGGTCCAGCTTCATCTTCTTCACCATAAAGCCGGGCATCCCCGCGCCGGCGAAGAGCTGACTGACGGTGGCCTGCAGATAGGGGAAGAGGGCGTCATAGGCCAGCAGGTGGATCTCCCGCCGGTCCGAGTCCGTCACGACGCCCATGCAGTCAAACACCCCCTCCAGCGTCACCGAGAGGGAGAAGCTCTCGTCGCCGCCCTTGTCCTCAAAGCTCTGGTAGAGCGTGGCAACGCAGCGCCTGCCGTCCGGCGCGAACTTGACGTTGAAGTTGAAGTTGCTCTTGAGCTCGAGCTTGCCCGGCTTCTGGATGTCGTTGCGCAGGTGCAGCTCGCGCGTGCGCTGCTGCAGCAGATTGATCGCAGGCATGATAAAGTCCTCCTTTTCCTGTCAGGCGGGTGGTGGCTGTCTCCTCCGCCGGAAGGGATATTATAGCATAGTTTCCTGCCCCAGGCAATTTGGGCCGCCCTATCGCGGGGCGCTCTGCCGGCCCTCCCGCGCGAGCGGCAGGGCGCAGGTGAAGCGGTTCCAGCCGTCCCCGCCGGAGGAGGCCCAGAGCCGCCCGCCGTGCTCCCCGGCGATGGTCCGGGCGATGGCGAGGCCCAGCCCGAAGCCCGGGGAGCTGCGCGAGCGGTCGCTGCGGTAAAAGCGGCGGAAGATGGCCTCCAGCTCCTCTGCGGGGATGGGCTCTCCCTCGTTGGCCACCACCAGCACACAGCGCCGCCCCTCCCGGCGCAGGGTCACGCGGATCTGCCCGCCGGGGGAGGCGTATTTCACTGCGTTGTCCAGCAGGACGCCGGCCAGCCGCTGGAGACGTGCGGCGTCGCCCGAGACGGTGATCCCCCGCTCCACCTCGCCCGGCGCGAACCTCCTGCCCGCCTCAAAGGCGACCGGCTCGAACAGGAGCACGGCGCTCTCCACCAGGTCGGAGAGATCCACCGGGGCAAAGCTCTGGCGCGCGGCCCCGTCGCTGTCGCTGCGGGCGAGCAGGAGGAGCTGCTCCACCAGCTCTCGCATCTGGCCGCCGGCGGCGCTGATGTTCTCCGCCCAGCGGTCCGGCCCGGCCCGGTCCTCCCCGTCCCAGGACTGTAGCAGGCCGGCATTGGAGAGGATGATGGTCAGCGGCGTCTTGAGCTCGTGGGAGGCGTCGGCAACGAACTGGCGCTGCTGCTGCCAGGACCGCTCCACCGGCCGCACCGCCCAGCGGGCGAGCAGGACGCTCACCAGGAGAAAGGCCACCAGCGCCGCCAGCCCCACCGTCACCGTGTTCCAGATGGTGCTGCGCAGCGAGCTGACGGCATAGGAGTTGTCCACAAAGGCCACCCGCCAGCCAAAGCCGCTCTCCTTACGCAGGTAGGCCAGGCCGTACTCCTCCAGAAAGCCGCTCTGCTGCGGCTGGGCAAAGCTGGCGGCGACGATCTCCGCCAGCGCCTCCTCGCTCTCGAGCGTGTAGGACTGGCCGGAGGTGACCACCACGTCCCCCATCAGGTTAATGGCCACGGTAAAGTAGGGCAGGCTCACCTCGTCCCGCCAGCGGCCGCGCTCAAACATCCAGACGGAGAGCTCTGTCTCGTCGATCACCCGCTCGAGCACCGCCATGCTGTCCGCCTGGAGATTGCCGGCCGCCGAGAGGATCAGCAGCAGGCAGATCACCGCCATCAGCGCCGTGACCAGCGCCATATTGATGAGCACAAACTTGCGCCGGAGCTGCCGGATCATCCCGCCTGCTCCTGTTCCAGCCGGTAGCCCAGCATCCGCAGGGTGCGAATGTGCACTTTGCTGCCGAGATGGCTCAGCTTCTTGCGCAGGAAGGAGATGTAGACCTCCACATTGTTGTCCTCCGCGTCCGACTCATAGCCCCAGACCTTGAGCAGAAGCTGCTCCTTGGAGACCACGCGCCCCGGCTGGCCCATCAGCAGGCCCAGGATCTCAAACTCCTTCCGGCTCAGGCGGACCGAGCGCGACTGGCACACCAGCATGCAGGAGGCGAGCTCCAGGCGCAGGTCGCCGCAAGTGAGCACATTCTCCGCCCGCTCTCCCTGCCGCCGGGTGAGCGCGCGCAGGCAGGCGAGCAGCTCCTCGTTGGAAAACGGCTTGGTCAGATAGTAGTCCGCCCCGCTGTCCAGGCCAAGGACCCGGTCATCCACCCCGGTGCGCGCGGTGAGCATGAGCACCGGCGTGCGCACCCCCTGCCGCCGCAGCCGGCGCACCACCTCAAAGCCGTCCATTCCGGGCAGCATCACGTCCAGGATCGCCGCGTCATAGATGCCGGTGAGCAGCCCGTCCAGACCGGCGGGGCCGTCGGCGGCGATGTCCGCCTCATAGCGGTGCTCCCGCAGCAGGTCGGCGATGGTCCGGGCCAGGCGCGGCTCGTCCTCCACGATGAGAATCCGCAAGGATTTCTCCCCCTTTTCTCCGGTATTGGCTGTTTTTATCCTACCACACCCCTCCCGGCTTGGCAACCGGAGTATGGAAAATCCTTCCCTGCGACAAAATGGCGCAAACTGTCTTGCATTGCGGAATATTTTTGTTATAATATTCTTTACTATCGTAAAAATTGCCTGATTATCCGCTTTTCCTATGTAAATTCTGCACATTCCCCGCAGGGAGGGAGGTTACTACCTGAATGAACCGAGATGAGGCCTTTGAATTTCTCGACCGCACCGCCCGCGGCATCGCAGAGACCTTTGGCTCCAACTGTGAGACGCTGGTCCACGACATGAGCATCCCCAGCCACCCCATTCTGGTCATCTACAACGGGCACATCTCCGGCCGTTCCGCCGGCTCGACCATGGACATCCTCGGCAACGAGACCGAGCTGAGCGAGGAGGGGCTGAGGACGGACTTCGTCAATCTCTACGCCACCACCCCCTCCGGCCAGCAGATCAAGAGCTCCACCTTCCACATGATCGGCCCGGACTACAACCTCGCCCTCGGCATCAACTTTGACTACACCTCTCTGGTCTACGCCAACCGCATTCTCGTTGACCTGATGAGCGCGGACGCCGACCTCAAGTCCGCCATGTGGCGCAGCGGGGACAACCGCCTCGGCGAGGTGTTTGACGAGTGCCTTGCCGCGGTGGGCAAGCCGGTGAACGCGCTCAACAAGGCCGACCGGCTCAAGATCATCGCCCTGCTCGACCAGAAGGAGGCCTTCTCCTTCCGCAAGTCGGTCCCCTTCATTGCCCAGCGCCTGGGCGTGTCCCGCTACACCGTCTACAAGTACTTCTCCGAGCTGGCGCAGGAGCGCGCCACCGGCGAGGCGGCTCAGCCGGAGGATGCCTGAGGGCCCTGTCATCAGAGCCGGCACGGAAGTGGGGCGGAACGTCGGGAAAGCCTCCTGCCGCGCGCGATCGCAGAAGTCTCAGGCACAGTTTTTCCACAACAGGCTGCCAAAGAGGATTTCTTTGGCAGCCTTCTGCGTACCGGCCTTTGTCAGCACACAGAAAGGGCGCGCCTTTGTTGGCGCGCCCCAGACTGTCGAAGAACTACGCTGAGACTTCCGCGAGAGAGCCGCGGGGGTGCGGAGGAGGGGGCAAAGGACCCCCTTCGCGTGCAGTCAAAACCGTTTTTTGGAACTTTTTTAAAGTTTCAAAAAACGGACTCAGCGTGGCAAAAAGATTTTTTGACACGCTGGGGCGCGCCGTTGTTGGCGCGCCCCTTTGTTTTGGGAGAGATTCGGTTTACAGCTCCACCTGCATCGCGCGCACCACAGCGGCGCAGCGCGGGCAGAGCTCTGGGTAGTCCGCGTCCGAGCCGATGTCCGGATGGTGCAGCCAGCAACGCGGGCACTTGGGGTCCTGGCTCATCGCCACCGAGATGGTCACGCCGGGGAAACCCTCCCCCGCGGTGCCCTGGCCCTCGCCCTGGCAGACGTCCACCCGGCTGACAATGAAGAGCTCGGCGAGGTCCAGCCCGGCGAGGTCCTGGAAGGACTTCCAGCCGCTCTCGTCAAAGCGGAGGGTGAGCACGGCGTCCGTGCTCTTCTTGACCTCCTTGGCCACACGGGAGGCCTCCAGGGCCTTGTTCACGTCCCCGCGCAGGGCGAGGAGCTTGTCCCACCGGGCCTGCTCCTCCTCGGAGAGGGCGAGGGAGCTGTCCACCTCCGGCATATCGTTGAGCAGGACGCTCTCCGTCTCACAGCCATCGGTGTGCGGCATGGCCTCCCAGATCTCCTCCGAGGTGAAGGCCAGGATGGGGGCCACCAGCTTCACCATCGCGTCGAGGATCTGATAGATGGTGGACTGGGCGCTGCGCCGTCCGGCCTCGTCGCCGCAATAGAGGCGGTCCTTGATGATGTCCAGATAGAAGTTGGACATCTCCACCACGCAGAAGTTGTAGAGCGTGCGATAGACGGCGTGGAACTCATAGTGGTCATAGGCCGCGCGGCACTTGGCGACCAGGTCGTTCAGGGCGGCCATCGCCCAGCGGTCCAGAGCGGTCCGCTCCGCGACGGGAACCAGATGGTTCGGGTCAAAGCCGTCGAGGTTACCGAGGATATAGCGGGCGGTGTTGCGGATCTTCAGGTAGGTGTCCGAGAGTTGCTTGAGGATGGGCTTGGACAGGCGCATATCCTGCGTGTAGTCCGCCGAGGAGACCCAGAGCCGGAGGATATCCGCCCCGTACTCCTTCAGGGTGTCCTGGGGGGAGATGGCGTTGCCCAGGCTCTTGTGCATCACCTTGCCCTGACCGTCCACCGTCCAGCCGTGGGTGACGATCTCCCTGTAGGGAGCCACCCCGTTGATGGCGATGGAGGTGAGCATGGAGGACTGGAACCAGCCACGATACTGGTCGCCGCCCTCGAGGTAGAGGTTGGTGGGATAGCCCAGCTCGCCCCGGGCCTCGCAGACCGCCTTCCAGGTGGAGCCGGAGTCGAACCAGACGTCCAGAATGTCCTTCTCCTTGCGGAAGGAGGTGCAGCCGCACGCACACTTGGCCCCCTCGGGCAGCAGCTCCGCCGCCTCGCAGGCCCACCAGGCGTTGGACCCCTCCCGGGCGAAGATGGAGGCCACCTTCCCGATGGACGCCTCAGTGCAGTAGGGCTTGCCGCAGTCCTCGCAGAAGAACATCGGGATGGGCACGCCCCAGGTGCGCTGGCGGGAGATGCACCAGTCGGAGCGCTCGCGGATCATGGAGATCATCCGCTCCTTGCCCCACTCCGGCTTCCAGGTGATGTCCTCGCAGGCGGCGACCGCCTGCTCCTTGATGGCGTCCACGCTGGCAAACCACTGCTGGGTCGCCCGGAAGATGATGGGCTTTTTGCAGCGCCAGCAGTGCGGGTAGCTGTGGACGATGTCCCTGGCGGAGAGGATGGCGCCCTTATCCACCAGGTCCTGGAAGATGACGGGGTGGGCCTTCTGGACGTGGATGCCGCTATAGGGTCCGGCGAACTCGTTGAGATAGCCGCGGGCGTCCACCGAGACCTCCATCGTGATGTCGGTGGGGATCTCCGGATAGCGCTGGCAGACATAGAAGTCGTCCAGGCCGAAGGCGGGGGCGGTGTGGACGCAGCCGGAGCCCGCCTCCAGGGTGACGTGATCGCCCAGGATGATGAGGGAGTCGCGGTCCATGAAGGGGTGATGGGCGGTCATATACTCAAACTCATCGCCATACATCGTCGCCACCGTCTCATAGGCGCTGATGCCGGACTCGCGCATGACGCTCTCCACCAGCTCGTGGGCCATGATGAGGATCTCGTCGCCCACCCGCACCAGGTCGTACTCCAGCTGGGGATTCAGGCAGATCGCCATATTGCCGGGGAGGGTCCAGGTGGTGGTGGTCCAGATGACGAAGTACATCCGGTCGAGGTCGCCATACTGTGCCAGCTTGCCCTTGTCGTCGTGGACGCGGAACTTGACGAAGATGGTGGTCACCGGGTCGTCGGCATACTCCACCTCCGCCTCGGCCAGGGCGGTCTCGCAGGTGGGGCACCAGTAGGTGGGCTTGAGACCCTGATAGATCAGCCCCTTCTGGGCCATCGCGCCGAAGACCTCCACCTGCTTTGCCTCGAAATCCGGGGTCAGGGTGATATAGGGGTGGTCCCAGTCGCCGATGACGCCCAGGCGCTTGAAGCCCTCGCGCTGGCGGTCCACCTGCTCTAAGGCAAAGGCGCGGCACTTGTCCCGGAACTCGGGGACGGACATCTCATTGCGCTTGACGCCCTTCTTCTGGATGGCGTTCTCGATGGGCATGCCGTGGGTGTCCCAGCCGGGGACGTAGGGGGCCTGATAGCCCGTCATGTTCCGGTGGCGCACGATGATGTCCTTGAGGATCTTATTGAGCGCGTGGCCGATGTGGATGTCGCCGTTGGCGTAGGGAGGGCCGTCGTGCAGGATATAGCGCGGCTTGCCCTCGTTGCGGCGCATCAGCTTGGTATAGATGTCCTTGCGCTCAAATGCCTCCAGCATGCCCGGCTCGCGCTTGGCCAGTGCGGCGCGCATGGGGAAGGCGGTCTTGGGCAGATGGATGGTCTTGTTGTAGTCTGGCATCGTCTGTCTTCCTCCTCACGGGCGGACGCAGGGCATCCCCCCGATTATTCCAGTCCGGGCAGCTGCATGCGCCCGGCTCTCCAGGCCGATCCGCACACGGGATCGGTGAGATGGCGATAGCCTCCCGGCACGGGAGGCTATGTCATCGAAAAAGTACCGGCTATCTCTCGAAGGCCCCTTATTTGATCTCGTAATTCTTGCCAAATTTCAGGCTGGAGAAGTCGATCCGGCTGGTCCCGGCGCCGGCCGCCTCTTCCTCCAGGGCGCTCTGCTCCTCCGGGGCGGCGGAATCGGCCGCGGGGACCTCCTCCTCTTCCTCGGGCACATACTCCACCATCGGGCCGGACTCGCCGGCGATGAGATCGGCGACGGTGTCCTCCGCCTCGGGGATCTCCGCCACGGGAGCCGCCTCCGGCGCCACCGGCGCCTCCGCCTCCCCGTCCGCGGACTCACCGCCCGTCTCCTCAAACTTGCGGAACATCTCCGGCAGGCGCTCCAGGAAGCTCTGCTGCTGCTCGGTCAGGTCGCGGACGGCGGCCAGATAGTTGGCCGTCTCCTCCCGGGCGCTGGCGAGCTGGGCGCGGCAGGCGGCGATCTCGTCGTCATAGGACTGCTTGCGCGCGCGGATGTCCTCCTCCAGGGCGTTGAGGATGTCCTCGCGCTTGCTCTCGGCCTCGGCGATGATGTCGCTGGCCGTCTTCTGTGCGTTGCGGAGGGTGGCGCGCATGACGTCCTCCGTCTCGCGGTATTCGGCGATCTTGTCGGCCAGGATCTTCAGCTTGCCCTTCAGGCCCGCGTTCTCCTCAAACAGGGCGTTGTAGTCGCTGGTGATCTGATCGAGAAAATCGTCCACTTCCTGCATGGAGTAGCCGCCAAACTTGGCTTTCGTAAAGGTGCGCTCTGCGACCTGCTGCGGTGTCAGCACGGATAGTTCCCCCTTTATCTGATAGTTCTGTCATGCACGCGCTCAGAAGCGCATGCCGTTGCTCTCCAGCTCGTCGATCAGGTCGCCGATGATATCCACGTTGTACGGGGTAATGATATAGGTAGAGATGGCGACCTTCTTGATCTTGCCCTCCAGCGCATAGGCCACGCCGGAGAGGAAGTCCACCAGGCGGCGGGCGATGTCCTTGTTGGCCGACTCCAGATTGAGCACGACCGTCCGCTTGTCGCGCAGGTGGTTGGCGATGCTGGAGGCGTCCTCAAACTTCTCCGGCTTGACCAGCACGACCTGGAGCTGGGTGGTGGTGTTGATGTTCACCACGTTGTCCCGGTCGGAGCGGCGCTCCGGCTGCGGGGTATAGTAGCTGCTCTCCTCGCGGCGGCTGCTCTTGCGCGCCGGACGGCTCTCCTCGCGCTCCGGCTCCTGCTCGTCGATCTCCTCGGTAAAATCGTCCTCATCTTCATAGGGGTGAGCCAAGCGTTTCAGTTCATCCATAAAGCCCATGATGGTGTTCCTCCTGTATCTGCATGGTGTGCGTGTGCTTTCTGTTTGTTCAGCCCCGGACCCGCATGGGGGGCCGCTTTCCGAACAGGGCGGTACCGATCCGCACCAGCGTTGAGCCATGGGCGATCGCTTCCTCGAAGTCGTCGCTCATGCCCATGGACAGGCAGTCAATACTCACTTCATTATCATACTTTTTCTCTCTCATGTCAATAAAAAGCTGATACATTTCGGCAAAATATTGGCTGTTTCCGCCGGGAACCTCCGCCACAGGGGGAATTGCCATCAGTCCGCGCAGCCGTATCCCCTCCATCGCGCCCGCCTGAGCGGCCAGCGCGGGGAGATTCTCCGGCAAAACGCCGCTCTTGCTCTCCTCCCGGCCGATGTTCACCTCCAGGAGGATATCCTGCCGCACGCCGAGGCGGCAGGCGCGCTGGGCGATGGCCCCGAGCAGCTCGGGGGAGTCCACCGACTCGATCAGGCTCACCTTTCCCACCAAATATTTTACCTTATTTTTTTGCAGGTGGCCGATGAAGTGGACCTCGGCCCCCTCATAGGCCCCGTCCGCCCAGTGGGCGTTGAACTCCTGGACGCGGTTCTCCCCGCAGACGCGGATCCCGGCGGCGATCGCCTCGCGGATGCGCTCGGAGGTCTGGACCTTGGTGGCCGCCTCCAGCGTCACCGTCTCCGGGCTGCGCCCGGCCCGGCGCGCCGCTTCGTCCATCTTCTGCCGGATCCCCGCCAATTGCTCCTGAATCGACATCACGAAATCACCTTTCCGTCATAGAGATTTTTGCCGCGCACGATCACCTCGTCACCCGCGCGCAGCAGACGCGCCTGCTGGGCCTGGGTCATGTCCTCCTCCCGGACCGAGCGGACGAGGTAGTAGTCCCGTCCGGAGTAGAGCAGCTCCACCTCGACCCACTCCGCCTGCGCGCCCGCCAGGCGGTAGACGCCGAGCGCCCCCGTCTCCTGGTCCGCCCGGAGGGCCCGGGAGGGGATGCGCAGCCCGTCGTGCTCGGCATAGGCCACGTCCACGTTCTGCCCGCGCAGCAGGGTGGTCGCCGTCAGGCCGCGGTTGGAGGAGAAGATGACCAGCACCTCGCCGTCCTCATCCGCGGCGCTGATGGACTGCACCTGCATCCGCTGCGCACCGGCGGAGCCCTCAAAGTTGACGGTCACGCTGTCCCCCGAGGCGGCGTAGGCCGTCACCGATTCGGGCAGGACGGCGGCGTAGTACCACGTCGTGTCGGTGATCAGCTTGCCGAGCGCGCCGCTCACCGTCTGCTGCCGTCCTGCCAGCGCCCGCAGCCCGTCCGGGGTGAGCCCCTCGAGCACATCCGGGGTGAGCACGCTCTCATAGCCGTCCACCGCAGAGGAGAAGACGCCGGAGACGGGGGCAGAGACGGTGTCCACCGCGCTCTCCACCTCGTTTTGCAGGCCGCTGAGCCGCTCCTGCAGGGAGGCGATCTGCGCATAGATCGTGTCGCTGCTGGTGTAGGTGAAGTCCCGGCGGAAGACCAGGTCCTCGAGGCTGCCGATCTGGTCGTCCAGCCCGTCGAAGTCGCCGGCGCTCACGGAAGCGTGCAGCGCGGCGATCGCGTCAATGATCTGCTCGTTGAGGCGCAGGGCGTCCGACTCGCCGGCGCTGTGGCTCTGGATATACTCCAGCCGCTCGAGCTCCTGCTGGACGCTCTCGAGCTCGCGGTGGCGCTCCAGGGCGCCCTCCGAGCGGTAGACGCGCGCGACGGTGTCCCCCAGCGCGACCTTCTCCCCCTCGTCCACGACGATCTCCTCCAGGCTGCCGCCCCCCTCCAGGACGGTCTCCGTCCGGATGATATAGCCCTCCGCCTCCAGCGTGCTCTGGCTGGTGTAGGCGTAGACGGTGGCGGTCTCATAGCTGTCCCAGAAGACCCGGTAGGCGTAGACGCCGAAGTAGACCACGATCGTGGCCAACAGCAGCAGCAGGATGGCCCGCACAATGTATTTGCCTGGCTTCATGGTTCCCTCCTCCGCCGCCCGGGCCGGGCCGCGCTCAGGGCACGGCGGCCGCGCCGGACGGGTCCGGCTCCCGCAGGTCCACCGGCCGCTCCGGCACAATGGTGGAGATGGCGTGCTTGTAGATCACCTGCTGCCGCCCGTCTGTGACCAGCACGACGGTGAAGGCGTCAAACCCGGTGATCACGCCGCGCAGCTGATAGCCGTTGACCAGAAAGACGGTCACGCCCAGACGGCCGCGCCGGACCCGCGTGAGAAATGTATCCTGTAGATGGATGGTGGTTTTTGTCATGTGAGACACGTCCTTTTCTATGTATTGGGGACCTGTCTCACCGTCTCGCGGGAGGACGGGTCCTCCCTGTCATCCTATACCAGCCGCGGCGATGGTTTCTGTCGCAAATTGACAGGCGGCCGCAAAATCCGGCGCGCTGTCCCAGAGATACCAGCGCATCTCCCCGCTGCGGCGAAACCAGGTGAGCTGCCGCTTGGCGTACTGGCGGCTGCGCAGCTTGACCTCCTCCACCGCCGGGGCTAGGCTGCCCCCCGCGCGCAGGGCGGCGGCCAGCTCCTTGTAGCCGATGGCCTGCATGGCGGTGGACGCCGGGTCCACCCCCCGTGCGAGCAGGGCGCGGACTTCGTCCGCGAGGCCGAGAGCCATCATCTCATCCACCCGGCGGTCGATGCGCGCCCAGAGGTCGGCACGGCTGTGAAAGCCCAGCCCCAGATAGCAGGCGCGGTAGCGCGGCGGCAGGGCGCGGGTGCGGCGGTTGTGCGCGCTGATGGTCTCCCCCGTCTCGTGCCAGACCTCCAGGGCGCGGACGATGCGCTTGCCGTCGTTCGGGTGCAGCCGCGCGGCCGCCTCCGGGTCCACCGCGCGCAGCCGCGCGAGCATCTCCTCCCCGCCCACGGCGGCGAGCTCGGCCTGCAATCTCCCCCGCCAGCCGGTGGAGGGGAGAGCGAAGGTCCGCCCCGCGATCAGCGAGTCGATATAGAGCCCGGTGCCCCCCACCACGAGGGGGATCTTCCCCCGCGCGAGGATGCCGTCCACGCAGGCGGAGGCCATCTCCACATAGCGGGCGACGGAGAAGTTCTCCTCCGGGTCCGCCACATCCAGCATGTGGTGGACCACCCCCTCCCGCTCGGCCAGGGTGGGCTTTGCTGTGCCGATGTCCATTCCGCGGTAGATCTGCATGGAGTCCGCGCTCACCACCTCGCCGCCCAGGCGGTGGGCCAGGGCGATGGAGAGGGCGGTCTTGCCGGAAGCGGTGGGTCCGGCAATCACGATGACGGTTCCCGGCACGGCGCTCCCCTCCTCTCTGTCAGTCGGTCCCGCTCAGCGGCCAAACTGCCGCTCGAGCTGGCTGCGGGTCATCTCGATGGCGACCGGACGCCCGTGCGGGCAGTAGCGCACCTGGCCGGAAACCACCGCGCGGGCGATCACCTCCAGCTCGGCGGGGTCGCTCTCCCAGCCGCCCTTGATGGCCGCCTTGCAGGCCATGGTGTGCAGCACCTCGTCCCGCGCGGCGGAGGGGTCCGCGGTGCCCGCGGTGAGCAGCCGCCCGGCGATCTCGCCGAGCAGGGCGGACGCCTCGTCCGGGTCGACATAGTCCGGCACCTCGCGCAGCAGGATGTCCCCGCCGCCGAAGTCCTCCGCCTCAAACCCGAAGCCGCGCAGCAGCTCCAGGTGCTCCAGCAGCGCCGCGCTTTCGGCGGGCGAGAGCTTGACCACCTGCGGCGCGAGGAGCACCTGGCGCATCGGCGTGTACCCCTCCGCCTTCATGCGGTCAAAGTTCATCCGCTCGTGGGCGGCGTGCTTGTCGATGAGCAGGAGCTTGTCCCCCTGCTCGACGATCAGGTAGGTGTGAAAGACCTCCCCGGCCAGGCGCCAGAGCGGCGTGTCGGGAGTGGCCTCGCTCTCCCGCGCCGTGACCAGCTCGGCCTCCGGGGGCGGCGGCGCCTCC
>CASDSM010000006.1 GCA_949283375.1 uncultured Eubacteriales bacterium
AGTGGCATCCCGGCGCGAAGCGCCTTCCTCCACTTTCAGCTCGGTTCGGGCCACATTGTGGCCCGACAAAGACGCCAGTGGCGTCTTTGAGAGCGAGTGGTATCCCGGCGCGAAGCGCCCTCCTTACAGCCGGGCCTCCAGAGCGGCACACATATCCTCGTAACCGGGCTTACCGAGGAAGGCGAACATGTTCTTTTTGTACGCTTCCACGCCCGGCTGTGAGACCGGTCCGGGGCACAAAGTGCCCCGGCAAAGACGCCGGGGGCGTCTTTGAGAGCGAGTGGAAATCCCGGCGCGAAGCGCCTACCTCCACTTTCAGACCGGTCCGGGGCGCAATGCGCCCCGACAAAGACGCCAGTGGCGTCTTTGAGAGCGAGTGGTATCCCGGCGCGAAGCGCCTACCTTACAGCCGGGCCTCCAGAGCTGCACGCATATCCTCATATCCAGGCTTGCCGAGAAGAGCGAACATATTCTTTTTATACGCCTCGACGCCCGGCTGTGAGACCGGTCCGGGGCACAGAGTGCCCCGGCAAAGGCGCCAGTGGCGCCTTTGAGGTCGAGTGGCATCCCGGCGCGAAGCGCCTTCCTCCACTTTCAGCTCGGTTCGGGCCACATTGTGGCCCGACAAAGACGCCAGTGGCGTCTTTGAGAGCGAGTGGTATCCCGGCGCGAAGCGCCTACCTTACAGCCGGGCCTCCAGAGCTGCGCGCATATCCTCATATCCAGGCTTGCCGAGAAGAGCGAACATATTCTTTTTATACGCCTCAACGCCCGGCTGATTGAACGGATTCACCCCCAGCACATAGCCGGAGATGCCGCAGGCCAGCTCAAAGAAGTAGATCAGCTCGCCGGTGTGGTAGGCGTCGATGGTCTCCACGTTCACCAGGATATTGGGCACGCCGCCGTCCACATGGGCCAGCCGGGTGCCGCGCATCGCCTGCTCGCAGACGAACTGCAGGTCCTTGCCGGCCAGGAAGTTCAGGCCGTCCACATTGTCCGCGTCCTCGCCGATGACCACCTTGCCGTGGGGATGCTCATAGCGGACGATGGTCTCGAACATGACGCGCTCGCCCTCCTGGATGAACTGGCCCATGGAGTGCAGGTCGGCGGTGAACTCGACGCTGGCGGGGAAGATACCCTTGCCGTCCTTGCCCTCGCTCTCGCCGTAGAGCTGCTTCCACCACTCGGCGAAGAAGCGGAAGGAGGGCTCGTAGCAGCCGAGGATCTCCACCTTCTTGCCCGCCTCATAGAGGACGTTGCGCGCGGCGACATACTGCCAGGCGGGGTTGGACATCGACTTGTCCGTGCTGAGGGCCTGCATCGCGTCCGCAGCGCCCGCCATGAGCGCCTCGATGTCGATGCCGGCCACCGCGATGGGCAGCAGGCCGACCGCCGTGAGGACGGAGTAGCGGCCGCCCACGTCGTCCGGCACCACGAACTCCTCGTAGCCCTCGGCGTCCGCCAGGCCCTTGAGCGCGCCGCGCGCCTTGTCGGTGGTGGCGTAGATGCGGCGGGAGGCCTCCTCCTTGCCGTACTTCGCCTCCAGCGCCGCCTTAAAGATGCGGAAGGCCACGGCGGGCTCGGTGGTGGTGCCCGACTTGGAGATGACGTTGATGGAGTAGTCGCGGTCGCCGATGAGCTCGAGGGTCTCGAGCACGGCGTCGGTGGAGAGGGTGTTGCCGGCAAAGAAGATGTCCGGCGTGCCCTTCTTCTTCAGGTTATAATTCGGGCTCTGGATCAGCTCCACCACGGCGCGCGCGCCGAGGTAGGACCCGCCGATGCCGATGACCACCAGCACCTGGGAGTCAGACTGGATCTTTTTGGCCGCCTTCTGGATGCGGGCGAACTCCTCCTTGTCGTAGTCCACCGGCAGGCGGACCCAGCCGAGAAAATCGTTGCCCGCGCCGCTGCCGCTCTCAAGGACCTCATGGGCCGCGGCGACGCGCGGGGCGATGGCCTCGAGCTGCTGCGCCGAGACGGCGGAGGAGACATCTACACGAATCATAGCGAAAAACCTCCATATCGGTAAAATCTTGCCCCGGTCCGTCCGGGGATATGCCGTCTCTATTGTAGCACAGCCCCGGAGAGAAGACAACGCTTTTGACGGGAACCTTTGTCAAAAAGGGCACATTTTATCGGAAGGTTTGGCCGTATCCGCCTACCCGGCCATCGCGAGCTCTCCCAGCAGGCGGGAGAAGAGCTCGCCAAAGGTCAGCCGCTCCACGTCCCCGCAGGCCACCACCGGCAGCTCACAGGCCAGCTCCTCCCCGACATAGACGGAGAGGGTCCCGAGCACATCTCCCGCACACACCGGGGCCTCCGCCTCCTCCGCGAGGGTGAGCTCGGAGGTCACAGCGCCCGCCTGCTCCCGCCGGACCAGCAGGCGGGCCGGGCGCTCCAGGGCGGCCGGGACCGTCTCCGACCGGCCCAGACGGACCGGGATCTCCGCCGGCAGCTCCTCCGGCGCGAGCTCCGCCATCGCCCATCCGCCAAAGCCATAGTCGAGCAGGGTGCGCGCCGCGGCAAAGCGGTCCGCGGAGCTCTCTGCGCCGAGGACAACGGCGATCAGCTCCATCCCGTCGCGCGCGGCGCTGGCGGAGATGCAGAAGCCCGCCGAGCTGGTCGAGCCGGTCTTCAGGCCGGTGATCCCCTCGTAGGTGCGCACCAGCTTGTTCGTGTTGGTGAGCTGGAAGGCCCCGCCGCGCAGGCTGTCCATCCAGATGCCGGTATACCGGCGGATGAGGTCGTGGCGCAGCAGCTCACGCGACATGAGGGCAATGTCGTATGCGCTGGTGAGGTGGCCCTCGGCGGGCAGGCCGGTGCAGTTGCAGAAATGGGTGTCCTCCATCCCCAGCTCCGCCGCCCGCCCGTTCATCCGCTCGACAAAGGCGGACTCGCTCCCCGCCAGGCGCTCGGCCAGGGCGACCGCCGCATCGTTGCCGGAGGCGACGGCCACCGCCTTGAGCAGCTCATCCACCGTCATCCGCTCGCCCTCCTTCAGATAGACCTGGCTGCCGCCCATCCCGGCGGCGTTCGCGCTGGCGGTCACCTCTTCCTCCAGCGTGAGCGTCCCGCGCTCCACCGCCTCCGCCGCCAGCAGCAGGGTCATCACCTTGGTCACCGAGGCGGGCTCGAGGGGCTCATGGGCGTTCTGCTCCCAGAGCACCGCCCCCGTCTCCCGCTCCATCAGCAGGGCCGCCCGGGCCGGCACGGAGAGCCCGTCCCCCTCCGCAGCCCGCGCGGCGGGGACCAGGGCCGTCAGGACCATCGCCGCCAGCAGCGCGGCCACCATCTTTCGCATCCGCTCCATCTCCTGTTCACTGAAAGGTTTGTCCCCAGTATGTGCAGGCGCCAACGGACTATCCCGGCAGTTTTTTCCGGGGCTTCCGGCAAAATTTTCGTTTCATTGCACTTCTCCCCTTGTATCCGGCGGCAGATAGTTGTATACTATTACCTACTATCGGCCTGATGCCGCAAGCGGCCCGGACAAAGGAGGCGCCTGTCATGCTGCGATCTCTGGTGGAAAAACATCACTGTAAATTTATGGAGAGCGTTCCCGACTGGCAGGAGGCCATCCGCGCAGGCTGCCGCCTGCTCGAGGCGGACGGCTGTGTGGATGAGAGCTATGCCGAGCTGATCATCGACTGCGTTCACCGGTACGGCCCATACATTATCATCATCCCCAACGTCTGCCTCGCCCACAGCCAGGAGCACGCCGGCGGGGTCCGGAAGACGGGGCTGAGCTTCCTCCATCTGGAAAAGCCGGTGGACTTCTCCCTCACGGAGGGGGAGTCCCATCCCGCCCAGCTCATCTTCGCCCTCTCGGCGGTGACGCCGGAGCAGCACCTGCAGCACGTTGTCGCTCTGAGTGACCTGCTGAGCATCCGCGGCATGCCGGAGCATCTGGCCGCTACAACCTGTGAGGCAGATCTGCTGCGCCTGCAGGAGCGCTATCTCGACGGGACCGGGATGCTGTAAACGGTCCCCCCTCTCCGGCGGGTATCTCGCCAGCTCTGCGCGGCAGACGGGGCGGCACAATCGTGCGCTCCGCCGCATCGCGTCTATCCATCTCAATCCGCCGTGCAGAGGAGGTCTTGCAGGTCATGCCGGGAACGGGCGTTCGCATCCTACTATGTTGTCCCAATGGGGCCGGTGTGAGCCTGATGATGAAGGCGCGCACCGCCCGGGCCGCGCGGAAGCTGGGCTTCCCGGTCGCCCGGCTGCACCACGGCTCCATCCGCGAGGGGGTGCGCACCGCCGGGGAATATGACCTGGTGATCTGTCCCGCCCGCCTGGCCGGAGCGCTCCGCGGCTGGCAGGGGCGGGTGACGGTGGCCGGATTACAGGACCCCCTCTCCGACGAGGCGCTGGAGGGCGTGCTGCGCGCATGGCTGCGCGACCACCCCGATACAGACACCTGAACAGAACAGGCTGCCGCCCGCAGGGAGAGACGTTCTCCACGCGGGCGGCGTTTTGCGCGGTCGGGATGGGTTTGCCTGCCGCCCTCCCCTATCCCAGCGCCACATCCAGCACCATCATCACCAGGAACCCCGCCATCGCCGAGAGGGTGCCGAGGTCGCTGTGCGGCGGGCTGAAATTGGCCTCCGGGATGAGCTCCTCCACCACGACATAGAGCATCGCCCCGGCCGCGAAGGCGAGCAGCCATGGCATCGCCGGGGTGAGCAGGGCGGCCAGCGCGGCGGCGGTCAGCCCCGCCAGCGGCTCCACCAGCCCGGTGAGCGCGCCGGTGCGGAAGGCGGCCCGGCGGCTCAGCCCCTCGCGCAGGAGGGGGAGGGAGACCGCCGCCCCCTCCGGGATATTCTGGATCCCGATCCCGAGGGCGAGGGCCAGCGCGGCGGCGAGGGCGGCCTCCTCCCCCGAGCGCAGGGCAAGGGCGGCGCTCAGCCCCACCGCCATCCCCTCCGGGATATTGTGCAGCGTGACCGCCAGGACGAGCAGGGTGGTCCGGCGCAGCCGGCTGGGCGGCCCCTCGCGCACGGCGGCGAGGCGGTGGATGTGCGGCAGCAGGCGGTCCATCCCCAGCAGGAAGCATACTCCGAGGACAAAGCCGGTCGCCGCGGGCAGCCAGCCGGGCAGGCCCATCTGCTCCCCCGCCTCAATCGCCGGCAGGAGCAGGCTCCACACGCTCGCGGCGATCATCACCCCCGCCGCAAACCCGAGCAGGCACCGCTGCACCCCTGCAGAGGCCTCCCGGCGCAGGCAGAAGACGGCGGCCGCCCCCGCCGCCGTCATCAAAAAGGGGAATCCCAGGCCGAAGACGGCCCCGATCAGCTCTTGCGGCATCCGTATCCACTCCTATGGAACAGAAAATGACAGGGTGCGCCGGGCCGATGCCCACCGCGCACCCTGTCATATGTTATGCCGCCGGACGGAAAGCGTGCCAGGCATGGCAATCCCCCGCCATGCCTCTGCGGCCATCTCTCCCTGGCAGGTCAGCTCTCCTCCCTGCTGGAGCGGTACTTCCGGAGAAAGATCAGTCCCAACGCCAGGAGAATCGTAAAATTGGCGTTCCAGCCGCTGCCTTGCCCCTGCCAAATCAGCCAGAGCTCCCCGAGCAGTCCGCACAGCCGGTAGGCCGCCAGGGTCAGGAAAATTGCCGCCAGCACCTGATAGGTCCTCATCGTACATGCCCCCTTTTGAAAGTTTTTTTCTATAATTAGTATAGCAGTTCTACGCAGCCTTGTCAACAGATCAGCCGCCCCGGCAGCGCTCTCACGCGGCCGGGGCGGCAGTTCTTTTGGATTCAGAATCAGTACGCGACGCCCCAGATAATCATCTTCTTGGCGGGCTTGCCGCAGATGGGGCAGGTGTCGCCCAGATGCTCCTGGGCAAAGGGGATACAGCGGCTGGTGACGCCGCAGTGCTCCTTCATGTAGAGCTCGCAGGCCTCGTCTCCGCACCACATCGTCTTGGCAAAGCCGCCCTGGGCGCTCATCCGCTCCTTTACCTCCTCCACGGTGGCGCAGGCGTAAGTGTTCTCCTCCAGGTTGGCCTTGGCGCGGGCGAACATGCTCTCGTGCACTGCGTCGAGCAGGGCGCGGACGGTGGACTCCAGCTCCTCCAGGGAGACGGGGGTCTTCTCGCCGGTGTCGCGCCGGGCGATGACGCACTGGTTCTGCTCGATATCCTTCGGGCCGAGCTCCAGGCGCAGGGGAACGCCCTTCATCTCATACTCGGCAAACTTCCAGCCGGGGGACTGCTCGGAGGCGTCCATCTTCACGCGGACGCCGGCGGCCTCCAGGCGGCGGGTGACCGCCTCGGCGGCCTCCACCACGCCCGGCTTGTGCTGGGCGATGGGCAGGACGATCACCTGCACCGGCGCCACGCGCGGCGGCAGGACGAGGCCGTTGTCGTCGCTGTGGGTCATGATCAGGCCGCCGATGATGCGGGTGGACATGCCCCAGCTCGTCTGGAACGGGGTGGAGAGGGTGTTGTTCTTGTCGGCAAAGGTGATGCCGAAGGCGCGGGCAAAGCCGTCGCCGAAGTAGTGGGAGGTGGCGGACTGGAGCGCCTTCTTGTCGTGCATCATGCACTCGATCGTATACGTCCGCTCCGCGCCGGAGAACTTCTCCTTGTCCGTCTTCACGCCGCGCACGACCGGCATAGCCAGCACGTTCTCGCAGAAGTCGGCATAGACCTCCAGCATGCGCTCGGTCTCCTCGATGGCCTCCTCGGCGGTGGCGTGCATCGTGTGGCCCTCCTGCCAGAGGAACTCGCGGTGGCGCAGGAAGGGGCGGCTGGTCTTCTCCCAGCGCAGGACGGAGCACCACTGGTTATACAGCTTGGGCAGGTCGCGCCAGGAGTGGATGATATGGGCATAGTGCTCGCAAAAGAGCGTCTCAGAGGTGGGGCGGATGCACATGCGCTCCTCCAGCTGCTCGCTGCCGCCCATGGTGACCCAGGCACACTCCGGGGCAAAGCCCTCGACGTGGTCCTTCTCCTTTTGCAGGAGGCCCTCCGGAATCAGCGTCGGCATGGCCACGTTCTCATGGCCGGTGCGCTTGAACTCCCGGTCGAGGTAGTGCTGGATGTTCTCCCAGATCGCATAGCCGTAGGGGCGCAGGATGAACATGCCCTTGGTGCTGGTATAGTCGATCAACTCCGCCTTGATGCAGATGTCGGTGTACCATTGGGTGAAATCCGTCTCCATAGAGGTGATGGCCTCCACCCGCTTTTTCCCTTTTGCCATAAATCTATCTTCCCTTCTCAGCATAAACTGTCAAAAACGTGAAAGCAATAAATATTGTAAGCATTTCCCCAGAAATTGTCAAGGGATTGGGGCGTTTTCGCTGCGCTGACCCGCTCTTTTCCCAGATTAGCCCTTTCAAATTAAGTTAGTTGCTTCAAAATATATTCTTGACATCTAACTTAAGTCAGCGTATACTAACTTATTGTAAAGGAACCCTAACACTTCGCCCGGACAGAGTCCGGACAGAAAAGAGGTTGAACTGTGATGCCGTTGACGCTGGCAGGGGTCGGAGAGACCAACACCATCCGCCGGGTGGGGGGCAGCGAGGAGACCCGCCGTTTCCTGGAAAATCTCGGCTTTCTCTCGGGGGCGCAGATCACAGTGCTCTCCGCCATCGGGGGAAATGTGATTGTCAACATCAAGGACTCCCGCGTGGCCATCAATGAGGATATGGCACGGCACATCATGATCTGATGCGCGGTGTTATATTGCCGGGCGCGTCTTTCGCCCCGGCATAGATCGTCCGTTTCAGAAAGGAGAGGCGACAATGACATTAGGAGAGGCAAAAGTCGGCAGCACGGTCGTCGTGACCAGCATCGACGGGGACGGCGCATACAAGCGCCGGATCATGGATATGGGCATCACCCGCGGCACCTCGCTGTACATCCGCAAGGTAGCCCCACTGGGCGACCCGGTCGAGATCACCGTGCGCGGCTATGAGCTGTCCGTGCGCAAAAACGACGCCAGCTGCGTCGAGGTACGCGAGGCGTAACGCTGCGCGAGAGTTCAGAAGGAGGCAAGAGAAGTGGCTATCAAGATCGCCCTTGCCGGTAACCCGAACTGTGGCAAGACCACCATGTTCAACGCCATGACCGGCGCGAACCAGTACGTCGGCAACTGGCCCGGTGTTACCGTGGAAAAGAAGGAAGGCAGGCTGAAGGGGACCCGCCGGAGGGAAGACATCGTCGTGACCGACCTGCCCGGCATCTACTCCCTCTCCCCGTACACGCTGGAAGAGGTGGTGAGCCGTGACTATCTGCTGGGCGAACGCCCGGACGTCATCGTGGACCTGGTAGACGCGACCAACATCGAGCGCAACCTGTACCTCACCACACAGCTCATCGAGACCGGCATCCCGGTGGTCATCGCGCTGAACATGGCGGACCTGCTGGAAAAGCGGGAGATCCGCATCGACGTTGAGCGGCTGTCCATGCTGCTCGGCTGCCCCATCGTGGAGACCTCCGCCCTCAAGCAGACCGGTCTGGACGCGCTGGTGGACGAGGCGGTGCGTGTGGCCCGGAAGAAGGAGGCCGCCCTGCCGGGTGAGATCTTCTCCACGCCGATGGAGCGCGCGGTGGAGCAGGTGAAGGGCCTGCTGCCCGCCTCCATCCCCGCCCAACAGCGCCGCTGGTACGCCGTGAAGTGGCTGGAAAATGACAGCAAGGTGACGGGCTCCGTCACCCTTCCCGCTGCGGCGGCGGAGCAGATCGCCGCCGTGCGCCGCGACCTGGAGGCCGCCCACGACAGCGATATGGAGAGCATCGTCACCGACGAGCGCTATACCTTCATTCAGAAGGTGGTCAAGACCACCGTCAAAAAGAGCGGCGAGCAGCTCACCGTCTCGGATAAGATCGACCGCATCGTCACCAACCGGATCTTGGGCATCCCCATCTTTATCGCGGTGATGGTCGTCGTCTACTGGGTGTCCGTCAGTACGATCGGCACCTGGGTGACGGACTGGACGAACGACGTCTTTGTCGTCGCCATTCAGGACGCCGCCGCCGCCCTGCTTGGCGCGGTTGGAGCGGGCGAGGTGGTCACCGACCTGGTGGTCAACGGCATCATCGGCGGCGTGGGCGCGGTGATCGGCTTTGCCCCGCAGATGGCGATCCTCTTCCTCTTCCTCTCTCTGCTGGAGGACTGCGGCTACATGGTCCGCATCGCCTTCGTCATGGACCGGGTATTCCGCCACTTCGGCCTCTCGGGCAAGAGCTTTATCCCCCTGCTCATCTCCTCCGGCTGCGGCATCCCCGGCATTATGGCCTCGCGCACGATCGAGCAGGACAACGACCGCCGCCTGACCATCATGACCGCCACCTTCGTCCCCTGCGGGGCAAAGCTCCCTGTCATCTCGCTGATGGGCGGTGTGATGGCGAGCTACATCTCCGGCAGCTACGTCGCCGGCGGCCTGGTGGCCCCGCTGATGTACTTTCTCGGCATCGCGGCCGTGCTGGTCTCCGCCATTATCCTGAAGAAGACCAAGCCCTTCTCCGGCAAGCCCGCCCCCTTTGTCATGGAGCTGCCGCAATACCACATCCCCTCCGCCCGGACCGTCCTGCTGCACGTGTGGGAGCGCCTGAAGGGCTTCCTGATGAAGGCGGGCACCATCCTCTTCGTGGCCTGCGTGGTCATGTGGTTCCTCGGCGGGTACGGCTTCACCGAGGGCGGCTTCGGCCCGGTGGAGAGCAGCGAGAGCCTGCTGGCCGTGATCGGCGGCTTCATCGCCCCCATCTTCGCCCCGCTGGGCTTTGGCAACTGGCAGGCGGTGGCGGCCTCCCTGTCCGGCTTCACCGCGAAGGAGGCGATTGTCTCCACCATGGGCGTGCTGGCCAACGTGGCCGAGGACCTCTCCGAGGACCCCGTCACCGTGGCCGAGGCGGTGCAGGCCTGGTTCCCCAGCGCGCTGGCTGCCTTCAGCTTCCTGCTGTTCAACCTGCTCGACTCGCCCTGCCTGGCGGCGATCGCCACCATGGCCCAGCAGATGCAATCGCGCAAGTGGTTCTGGTTTGCCATTCTGTTCCAAAACGTCTTTGCCTACGTTGTCTGCCTGTGCGTGTATCAGATCGGCCTGCTGGTCACCGGCGCGGCCTTCACCGTCTGGTCCGCCGTCGGTATTGTGCTCACGCTGGTGTTGGTCGTCCTGCTCCTGCGGCCCGACCCGTACAAAGATCAGAAGACCTATTCCAAACGTTCGGTGCAGGCGGTATAATAGACTATAACGTCCGCTCTCTCCGGCCGGATGCCCGCGCGGCGTCCGGCCGGGTGTGTCCCATGTAAGGAGAGATGATCCATGGCAGTGGATATTGTGATTCTGGCCCTGATTCTGGGCTACTGCGCGTTTCTGCTCGTGCGGCGTCACCGCCGCGCCCGGGAGGCCCGCCGGACCGGCGGCGGATGCACCGGCTGCTGCAGCAGCTGCGGCGCCGCCTGCGGCTATGCCGTCACCCGCCCGTCCGCTGATCGGAAGGAGCGCTGAGGCCATGTCCCATTCCGGAGACTCCATGCTCTACGGCCTTGTGGCATTTCTGCTGCTCTACGTGGTCGGTATGGGCATCTATCTGCTCGCCGGCCAGTGCAAAAAGTGGCTGCAGCGGCGGCGGGAGCGCCGCCGTGAGGAGGAATAAGGAGCGTTTGCGATGAACGGTGTGGATTTTATCATTCTGATTATAGTCCTCGTCCTGCTCGGCTTCGCCCTGCGCGGCGCCGTCCGGCACTTTCGGGGAGAGGGGCCCTGCTGCGGCGGCTCCGGCCGGCCGGCGGAAAAGCCGTCTGACAAACACCTGGACGGCCCGGTAATCGGCCAGCGGACGCTGCACATCTCCGGCATGCACTGCGCCAACTGCGCAAACCATGTGACCGGCGCGCTCAACGCCGTGGAGGGCGCCGTCGCCAAAGTAGATCTCAACCGCGGCACCGCCGTGGTCCGTTTTGACCGCACAGTGGACGACATCGAGCTGCGCCGCGCCGTCGAGCAGGCCGGCTATCATGTGGACTATATCGAGGCCGGTTGACGATTTGACCTGCCGCGCCCGCCGCGTATTTTTCGCGGCGGGCGCTTGAGGCTGTCAAAAAAGTGTTTTTGACAGCCTTTCGCGCAAATGCAAGCATTTGCGCGAGTTTGCAGTCTCGCTGCGCGCACTCCCTTCGGTCGCACACTTGCGAGACTATCAGTATTTTTGGCCCGGTACATGCCCGTGCCAAAAATGAATTGGACTCTATTTGGCTCTTCGAGCCAAACTCGGTGAGACCTTTTTTGACACTCTGCGCGCCCGCCGCGTATTTTCCGCGGCGGGCGCTTCTCGTCTCTTTATGGCATTTTGCCGCTCTTTTCGCCCCTTTCCCTCCTCCGTCGCGCCTTTGGCGGCGGGACAGCACCGTCAAGCGGGCCGTCCGGCAAAATAAATCGGAACAGATTGGGAAAAACGTAAAAATTTTATTGAAAATCCCGGAGAAAACTGTATAATATGAATTGACCCTATGCGACCCACATTTTATCTTCCGGTGATTTTCACCAAATCCACCGGAATACAAAGGAGCGAGTGTATGAGCAAAAAGTATGTCTACCTGTTCCGCGAGGGCAACCGCAACATGCGTGAGCTGCTCGGCGGTAAGGGCGCCAACCTGGCCGAGATGACCAACGCCGGCATGCCGGTGCCCAAGGGCTTCACCGTCACGACCGAGGCCTGCACCCAGTATTATGAGGACGGCCGCAAAATCAGCGACGAGATTCAGGAGGAGATCCTGAAGAATCTGGCCATCCTGGAAGAGGAGAATGGCAAGAAGTTCGGCGATCCCGCCAACCCGCTGCTGGTCTCCGTCCGTTCCGGCGCCCGCGCCTCCATGCCCGGCATGATGGACACCATCCTGAACCTGGGCATCAACGACACCGTGGCCGAAGGCCTGGTCAAGCTGACGAACAACCCCCGCTTTGTCTATGACTCCTACCGCCGCTTCATCCAGATGTTCTCCGACGTCGTCATGGAGCTGCCCAAGCGCAACTTCGAGGTCATCATCGACAAGGTGAAGGAGGAGCGCGGCGTCAAGCTCGACAGCGAGCTGGATACAGACGATATGAAGCGTCTGGTGAGCGAGTTCAAGGCCTACTATCTGGAGCAGAAGGGCGAGGAATTCCCGCAGGACGCCAAGGTCCAGCTGATGGAAGCGGTCAAGGCGGTCTTCCGCTCCTGGGACAACCCGCGCGCGAACGTCTACCGCGCCATGAACGATATCCCCTACTCCTGGGGCACCGCCGTCAACGTGCAGACCATGGTCTTCGGCAACTGGGGCAACGACTCCGGCACCGGCGTGGCCTTCACCCGCGATCCCGCCACCGGCGAGCGCAAGATGTACGGTGAGTTCCTGATGAACGCCCAGGGCGAGGACGTCGTGGCCGGCATCCGCACCCCGCAGCCCATCGCCCAGCTCAAGGAAGTCATGCCTGACGTGTATGACCAGTTCATCGACATCTCCCAGCGCCTGGAGAAGCACTACAAGGACATGCAGGACATGGAGTTCACCATTGAGCGCGGCAAGCTCTATATGCTCCAGACCCGCAACGGCAAGCGCACCCCCGCCGCCGCCCTGAAGGTCGCGGTGGACCTGGTGAACGAGGGCCTGATCACCCCCGCCGAGGCGTTGCTGCAGATTGACCCGAACAGCCTGGACGCGGTGCTCCATCCCACCTTTGACAAGGATGCGCTGGCCCAGGCGACGCCTGTGGCCAAGGGCCTGCCCGCCTCCCCCGGCGCGGCCTGCGGCGCGGTGTACTTCACCGCCGAGGAGTGCGAGGAGCACGCGCCAGACGGTCCCGTCCTGCTCGTCCGCCTGGAGACCTCCCCCGAGGATATCGTGGGCATGCAGGTCGCCGAGGGCGTGCTGACCTGCCGCGGCGGGCGCACCTCTCACGCGGCGGTCGTGGCCCGCGGCATGGGCCGCTGCTGCGTCGCCGGCTGCGGCGCGCTGCAGATCGACGAGGAGAGCAAGGTCATGACGATTGACGGCCATGTGGTCAAGGAGGGCGACTTCCTCTCCATCGACGGCAACACCGGCAACGTCTACCTCGGCAAGATCCCCACCCAGGACGCCGCCATCTCCGGCGAGTTCGCCACCATTATGCAGTGGGCGGACGAATACCGCGACCTCGGCGTGCGCGCCAACGCGGACAACCCCTACGACGCCGGCGTGGCCCTCAACTTCGGCGCGGAGGGCATCGGCCTGACCCGTACCGAGCACATGTTCTTTGCCGAGGACCGCATCCCCGCCGTGCGCGAGATGATCGTCGCGAGCACCAAGGAGCAGCGCCAGCACGCGCTCGACAAGATCCTGCCCATGCAGCGCAGCGACTTTGAGGGCATCTTCAAGGCGATGAAGGGCAACCCGGTCACCATCCGCCTGCTCGATCCCCCGCTGCACGAGTTCCTGCCCAAGGAGGACGAGGATATCGCCGCCCTGGCCGAGGAGATGGGCATGACTTTCGAGGCGCTCAAGCAGACCGTCGTGAGCCTCCAGGAGGTCAACCCGATGATGGGCCTGCGCGGCTGCCGCCTGCCCATCGAGTTCCCCGAGATCGCCGTCATGCAGACCCGCGCAATCATCGAGGCCGCCATCAACGTCACCAAGGAGACCGGCAAGAAGGTCCTGCCGGAGATTATGGTCCCGCTGGTGGCCAGCCAGAGCGAGCTGAAGTATATCAAGAGCATCATCGTCCCCGTCGCTGACGAGCTGATCGCCGCCTCCGGCCTCGACCTGCCCTATGAGATCGGCACCATGATCGAGCTGCCGCGCGCCGCCCTGGCCGCCGACCGCATCGCCGAGGAGGCCGACTTCTTCTCCTTCGGCACGAACGACCTGACCCAGATGACCTTCGGCTTCAGCCGCGACGACTGCGGCAAGTACCTGCCGCGCTACCTGGAGGAGAAGATCTACGAGCACGATCCGTTTGCCCGCTTCGACCGCCGCGGCGTTGGCCGGCTGGTCAAGCTGGCGGTGGAGTATGGCCGCGAGACCAAGCCCGGCCTGCGCATGGGCATCTGCGGCGAGCACGGCGGCGAGCCGGTCTCCATCGAGTTCTTCCATCGCGCCGGTCTCTCCTATGTCTCCTGCTCCCCCTTCCGCGTGCCCATCGCCCGCCTGGCCGCCGCGCAGGCCGCGATCCGCTATCCGCGCGAGAAGTAATCCGGGCAAGGCGTCCTCGCCACGTCTAAATCCCTTTATTTTCAACCGGCCCGCCGTCTGGCGGGCCGGTTGCCGTTTTTTCATTGGAATTCTCCCCTTTTTGGGCTTTCCGTTTTGTGCGCCCCGTACCCCGGGGCGAGAGATACAGAAAGGCTCTTGACGAATCTCGCCGCCTCTGTTAAGATGGCAGTATCGGGCGATTCCGGCGCCATTTTATGCCGGTATTATGAGCTGGTCAGGCGGAAACCGGTCAGCCAGGAAACGGAGAGGATGCCATGGAAAACTGTCCTGTTTGCGGCCAAGCGCTGCGGGAAGGCGTCTGCCCGTCCTGCGGCTACGACCTCTCGGCGGACTATGTCCGTTGGCCCACATTTCAGTGGATTCCCTCGGTGGAGCGGCCGCCGGACCCGGAAAAAGAGCGGCCGGACCCCTTTCGCCGGGTCCTGTCGCTGCTGCGCCGGCGGCGGGCCCCCTCTCCCGAGCAGGTCTCCGTCCCTCTGGACCGGGACGACCCCCTTCTCCCCATCCTGCTGACCGTGCTGATGGGGAATGTTCTGCTGTCTTATCTAGCTAGGTTGTCCGACGTGTCAGCGTTTTTCCCTGTCGTTGGGGTTCTGGCAGGCTTGCTCCTCTATCTTTGCCTTCACTGCCGTCGGCGGACGATGTTCTTGGTTATTCCGGCCATGTTGGCCGGAATTCAGATGGGGACTTATTTATCGTCTTTTTTCTTTGAGTTATCTTACGATTTTTTTGAAATTCTTCTGTTGTGGCCCTTATTTGCTTTTTCTGATAACCATCCCGGGTATCCCATGGTGGCCCCCTGTATCATCTGCGCCCTCCTTGCTTTCCGGCTGGCACGGCGGGGCTGGACTGGATGGAAGTTCTACGCCTGTATGGCGGGCTGCGCCGTCGTCTCCTGTATGGCAACCGACATTATCATCGACGCCGGCAACAGAGCTGCGGATTGGTACTCCGGCTATATTTTTAACCTGAATCTGATCTATCTTGTTTACCTGCTCCACGTCCTGACGGCCTGCTTGGTTCTGTCCGCCCTGGCGGCGGACATCGCGCGGCGTCCCCTTTCCGTGGGCGGGCAGTACGCCCGCCTCGCCGGCAGCGCGGTTATTATCTTTTACTGCTGTTTAATCTGCCACTATTCTTTTAATTTTGATTATGACTATTGGGCAGAATCATTTGTATTTGAAATAAACTCTTTTCTTCCCCGCCTCTTTTTGCCCCAGGCCTGCGGCAGTGCCGCCTGCGCCCTGACAGCAGGCTTTGGAGCCAGACGAGGCTGGCCAGAGTGGGGGCGTTATCTGGCCGTAATCGCCGTTTTTCTTCTCTCCATGTGGCTGTTTCAGCCCCTCCTGCAGCCCTGGCTGGCACAGGGGTTGCGTGACTGGGTCGAACTTCTCCAGGCGGGGCGACTGTTTTGAGGTGCTTCTATGGATATCTTCGTTGGAACCATCAGGACAGACATGATAATCTCTGTCCTGGCCGCCAGTTTCGGTCTGCTGCTCACCCTATTTTTGCTTCACAAAGCGGCCAAAAAAGTGCCGCCCCGACGGATGTACTGGATTTCCTTTGCCACCGTCACTGCACTGACGGCGGTCATCTGCGTGTTCCACTATTTCAGCCAATAAAGAACGCCTTTCTCACCGGCCCGCCGTCTGGCGGGCCGACGTCATTTTGCCCGAAACTTCCGCCGGGAAAAAGGCGTATCTTTCGCTCCCTCACCGAGCGGCAGGTCAAAATACGGTTTATTTTGACCTGCCGAGATGAAAAGTCATCCTCCTTTTTTGGGCTTCCGGACACTTGACAAGATGCGCCGAAATCCGTATTATATCATATACAAAACAACTTTTATGCATCTATCATCAGAGCAGAGCCAAAAGGAGGATCAGCCCATGAAGCGCATATTTTTATTTGTCCTGACGTTTGCCCTGCTGCTGAGCTGCGCCGCCTGCGCGCCGGAGCCGGAACCGGCTCAGGACAGCGCGCAGGACGCCGCCCAGACAGATCAAACGGACGAGACGCCGGAGGATGACGCCGCCGGGGAGGCGTCCCCCGAATCCGAGGAGCCGGAAGAGGAGCCGGCTCAGTCGGAGGAGACCGCCCCAGAAACCGAGGGTGATGCGTCCGATTCCCCGGCGCGCGAACCCCTGGAGGCCGGCTCCCTCGCCGGCCAGTTGGGCCTGGAGTCCGGCCTGCTGAGCACGGAGGAGGTCGCCGCGGTGGAGCAGCTGCTCGGCGCCGGCCGGGAGGAGATTTTGGCCGCCCTCTCCCTCACGGAAGCGGACGTGGACACCGAGTCCAGCGACGAGAGCCGCCTGACCCTGGCCTCCCGCCGGGATCTGCTGGGTACAGAGTGTTATCAGACCTTCAATCTCTCCCTGTCCGAGCCGGAGGGCTTTTACTCCCTGGAGTTTCAGGGTCTGCTGGAGGGAGACGCCGACACCCTGACAGAAGCGGTGGGGGCGCTCTACGACGATGCCTGCTCCCTCTACGGCGAGCCGGATACCTATGAGGGCAGTCCCCGCGTCTCCGCCTGGCTGGAGGACCCGTCGTTGACAGACAGCTCCAATCTGACCGAGACCTGGCCGCTGACCGACCGGCTCTCCTTCGGCATCAGTGTCAACCACATAGAAAACGCAGCCCTCATCAGGCTGGAGTACCGCCTGGTCGTCGACACCAGCAGCTATCCTTTTACCGTGGGCTGATCGCCCGTTCCAGCCCTATTTACCGGCAGGAGGTCCGCCGTACGGCGGGCCTCTTGCCTTGCCCGACAAACTCTGTTTTTCCGATTGACGGCATTTCAGCGCGCCTTTATAATAAGTGCTGAGAGAAAACGCGCACCCCTTCCAGAGGAGGGAGAGGTCTATGGATATCAACTACTACAGACAATACGAGCCAATCTTCGGCGCGTGGAGCGTCACCCGGCTGGTCAGCGAGGACAGCCTCGGCGCGGTGTTCGAGATTGAGCGGAGTGATTCGGGCATATCCCGCAAGGCCGCCCTTCGGGCCATCACCATTCCGCCCGGCCGCCACGAGAGCGGCATGGGCTCAGCCCAGGACGCGGAAATCAAGTCCAGCACACGAAATTACCTTGTCGGCGTGATCAACGATTTGGTGCGGGAGATTTCGCTCCTGCAGCAGCTCAAAGGCACATCCAATCTCGTCAGCTATGGGGAGCACCTGGTCATCGAACACCGGGACGGCGTCGGCTGGGATATTCTGGTCCGGATGGAGCGTCTGACGCCGCTGGAGGACTACCTTGCCCAGCACGCCGTCACCCAGCGAGAGGTCATCCGGCTGGGCATCGACCTGTGCCGGGCGCTGGAGGCCTGCTGGCAATCTCAGATTGCCTATCACGACGTCAAGCCGGAGAATATCTTTGTCTCCGCGCAGGGCGACTTTAAGCTCGGCGGCCTTTGCAGCGAGAAGCTGGTGTGGATGACCGCGCAGGGCGGCTCCTCGCCCGCGCTGGCAGAATACACCGCCCCGGAGGTCTACCGCGGCGAGGAGGGCGGCCGCGCGGCGGACGTCTACTCCCTCGGCCTGGTGCTCTACCGGCTGCTCAACGGCAACCGTCTCCCCTTCCTGTCCGCCCAGACGGCCGTCACACCCGAGGGACGGCGGGAGGCGCTGACGCGGCGGCTCTCCGGCGCGCCGTTCCCCCCGCCGGCCTACGCGCAGGGGGCGCTGGCCGGGGTGGTGGGCAAGGCCTGCGCCTGCGACCCGCGCGAGCGCTACGCCGGCCCGGCGGAGCTGCGCCGGGCGCTGGAAGATTTGCTGCTCTATCCCGAGCAGGAAGAGACGCCGCCCGCGCCCAAGCCGGCAACGGCGAAGGCAGACAGTGGGAGCGAGGAGCGGGCTTCTTCCCCAGGCGGCCTGCGCAATGTGCTGGCCGAGCTCAGGCGGAAAGCGCCCGCACGAAGCGGGGGAACCGCCGCACTCGGGCAAAAGCATGGAGATGCGATTCTCCCGGTATTTCTGGCGGTCTTTCTGGCAAATGTTCCGATTTCCTATGCACTATATTATTCCTCGAACCCCCTTTCTTTGTTTATTGCACTTGGTCTTCTTTTTGGACTGTTGGTATATATCTGTCTCAATTGTTCCAGAAAAACGGTTTTCTTGAGCAGTCTTGGCATGTATACCGGAATTCTAGCTGTTTGGAACGATATGGTGCAGATGTTTAGTTCCTGGTATGCTGGGGAAAGTGTCATTGCAAACATCATTCATTTCCAATTCGAAGAGCCATTGGAACACCGGGAAACATGGGTCTTGGTGATTACGTTTTTTGTTTGTCTTTTACTCTGCCTACTTTGCGCAAAAAAGGGTTGGTCAGGACGCAGGAAAACCGCCTGTGTAGCTGGATGCACATTGCTCATCTGCTTTTTGATAGATTTGATATGGGAAGCTCCAGGGTATTCCTCTATTGAGGATTATATGCTCACAACAGAATATTTTGTTCATCTGCTCCACGTTCTGGGCGGAAGCGTCTTCCTGTCCCTGGTCGCAGATTCCGCTATGCAACACGGCCGTTTTCAGTGGAAAACTTGCGCCTATATGACCGGAAGTTCGCTTATCATATTCTTCCTTACTGCTAAACTCTTTACTTGGATTGACCACAACTTTTACATCCCCTACGTACTCTTTAAGCTGCTTATCGCGGAGTTTGTTGCCGCCCAGATTTGCTCATCGGTGTGCATCTACACGACGCAGCACGGCTGGACAAAACGGCGTACCTATGCTGTAGCGGTCATATCCTTTATGGCTGTGCTGTTCGTCTTAAATTTGGCATGCGATTTTATATTCTTGTGAGGTATTTAAATGAATCAGTTACCGCGTGAGGCAGCCGTTTTGAGTGCCGTAGTCGCTTTTCTGCTCACACTGTTCCTGCTTACCAAAATCGGCGAAAAAGTACCGGAGAAATGGCGGTACTGGGCGATATGCGCCGTGACTGCCGCTCTGGCAATTATAGTCTACCTTTCTATTTATTTCAATTATTTTTGCTAAGAGGCATTTCCATTGCCGAAAAAAGCGCCACCCATCCGGGCGGCGCTGGAGCGCTGCCTGGTCCCGGAGCCGGCAGCCCCCGTTGCCAGCGACCCCCTTCCCGCGCCGGAGCCGCCCCCGCTTGAGGAGACGGAGCAGGGCCGGCAGATGCTGGACCGGCAGCGGAAGGCGGCGGAGCAGGGCGGGACGGTGAACGTCAGACAGCCCGCCCGGCCGGAGCCGGAGCAAAAGAGCAAGCCGAAGAGGCGGCCCTTGTGGGTGATCGCTTTGGCGGCGGTGCTGGTCGTGGCGCTGGCGCTCGTGTTCTCCCTCAAGAGCAACGATCCCTTTGAAGCTTGGCCGGAGCTGGGAGAGGATGCCGCACTGCGCAGCTTCGTCACCATCGCGCTGGAGGATGGGCTGACGGTTACGGGGTGCGACACAGGAGAAGACGGCAAAGTAAAAACGATTGATTTTGCCGATGCTGCTGGCGGGACGGGCGCCAGGACGGCAGAGGTCGGGTATTATAAGAGCGGACACGTTTCTACCATCTCAGAATACAACGCGTCCGGAAACCGGACAAAGAAGACGCGGTACAACGCCGACGGCTCGATCAAGTTCATCTCCGAGTACGATGCGTCCGGGAACAGGACAAAGACGACGCGGTACAACGCCGACGGCTCGATCGACGGTTGGAACACCTACGAATACGACGTGTTCGGGAACTGGACAAAGACGACGCGGTACAACGCCAACGGCACCATCGCCGATGTCTACGAATACTGATTCCCATCCCACTCCACTGACAGGAGGCCCCCATGAACTATCAATTACGCGCCGCCTGCGGCTGCGACCCCGGCCGGAGGCGGGCCGGCAACGAGGACAACTTCTATTTTGACGGCGCATGCCTGCCCGCGGACAGCGGCGGGCTGGAGGCCGTGCTGACCGGGACGGCGTCGCTGGAGCGCTGGACGGCCTATGGCGTCTTTGACGGCATGGGAGGCCACGCGGACGGGCAGACCGCCTCCGCCCTCGCGGCCGCCTTCTTCCGGGACGCCTGCGCCGCCGCCCCGGACGCGCTGGAGCTGCCGCCCTTCCTGGCGGACGTGACGCGGTGGATGACGGACGCCGTCTGGCATCGCGCACAGGCGGAGGGGAGCGACATGGGAACCACGGAGGCGGTGGTCTGCTTTGACCGGGGCCGCTTCTACCTCTGCAATGTGGGCGACAGCCGCATCTTCCGCCAGCGCGGCGGCGTGCTGGAGCAGCTCTCACAGGACCACACAGACGAGGCCCTGCTGCGCCGCCTGGGCGCGGACCGCCAGCCCACCCTCACGCAGTACATCGGCGTCTCGCCGGAGGAGCTGACGGTGGAGCCCCACCTGACCGCCGGACCGCTGGAGGCGGGAGACCAGTTCCTCCTGTGCAGCGACGGGCTGACGGACATGGTCTCCGACGAGGTGATCTCCCAGGTGCTCCAGAAGGGCGCGCCGCCGGAGGAGAAGGTGGAGGAGCTGATCTACCGCGCCCTCTCCGCCGGGGGCGGGGACAATGTGACGGTGATCCTCGTCGAGGTCTGCCCGCGCGAGAGCGAGCCGCCCGCCCCGGAGGAGGAGCAGGCGCCCGCCGGCGGCGGGGCAGAGCAGGCGGAGGAGGGCGGTCCGGCCCGGCAGGAGGCGGAGACGCCCGCCGCGCCGCCCACGGACCGGAGCGGGCTGGGGATCGCCATCCTCAACGGCATCCTGATCGCTCTGATCGCCGCCCTTGTGGCCGCGGCGGGGGCGCTGATGTCCGGCCTCATCAGCGTTTGAGAGGAGAGGGCAGCGATGAACACCGCTCAGCACACGGAAACCATCCCCCTGCGGGTCCCCTGCGTCAAGCCGGGCCGCGCCTGGCTCGTCCGGCTCTGCGCGGCGGCGATCGCCCTCGCGGCGGCCGTCGCCGTCCCCGCGGCGGCCTGGGCCTACTACATCTCCAACGAAGACCTGAACGATCTGCCGCTCGCGCCCCGGCTGCTGGCGGCGGGGGCGGTCTGTCTGGCCGCCTGGGCCCTCTTTCAGTGCCTGGAGGAGAGGACCGTCCCGCTGCGGCTGGACCTCGACCGGAGCGCGCTCACCCTGACCTGGGAGCGGCTCCCCTCCGTCTGGCGGGAGGGGGAGCTGCGGCGGACCGTGCGCATCCCCTGCGCCTCCGTCTCCCTGTGCCGCCTGAGCGGCCGGCGGCAGCGTCTGCTGGTCCGCAGCCGGGGCTATTTCCGCCGGGACGGCGGCGAAAAGGAGCAAAAACGCGCCGGAGTGGTAGAATTTTCCACCCTGGACGCCGGGAACGTGGACTTTCCGTCCCTCCTCCGGCAATACTGCGGCATCGAGGTCTCCGTACAGGACTGACCGGAAACGCGGTGATTTTCTGCAAGATGCGGGAAATCGCCGCGTTTTCTCACTTTTCCGCCCCAAAACGGTGGGAAAGTAAAATCTGCCAAAAGCGCCGCCCCTCACGGGAGCTGATTATATAAAACGCCGAAAATTCGCCGCCCAAAAAGATTTTTGGTTTACTTTCGTTCACAATTTGCTTATAATTGTGGGCAACTACAGCGCAATCGCGCACTCCACGGGAGAAAAGCGCACGGGCGACGGGTGCGGCGGCTGCGCAGCGGAAGAGAAAGGAGAACGTTGGTTATGGATACGACGAACATCAGTGTCATGGAAGGCCTGCTGGTCGCGGTGCTCGGCATGCTCGTGGTCTTTGTGGTATTGATCTTCCTGATGGCGCTCATCAAGCTTCAGAGCTTTCTGGTCTCTGCGATCGAGCGGCGCGGCGAGCGGGAGCCTGCTCCTGACACCGGCTTCCCCCAGCCGCCCGCCCCTGCAGCCCCTCCCGCCAGGCTGGCCAGAGGCTCCTGCGGCGGCGTGATGCTGCACGATGTGCCGGACGCCACTGCCGCCATGGTGATGGCCGTGGTCGCAGACGGTCTGAAGCTGCCGCTCAACGAGCTGCGTTTTATTTCCATCCGGGAGGTCAAGTGAGATGAAGTACAAGGTAACGCTCAACGGCCGGGTCTACGAGGTGCTCGTGGAAAACGGACAGGCCGTTCTCACCGACGAGTATGAGGTTGCGGCCCCTGCCGCCCCCGCCGTCTCTG
>CASDSM010000007.1 GCA_949283375.1 uncultured Eubacteriales bacterium
GATCGTCCAGTTCCCGATCGAGCCGCTGGTGGCGGTGACGGAGCCGGAAAACGAGCCCGTCGCGCCCACCAGATGCGCGCCCGAGATGGTCCCCGTCGCCGTGATGTCCTGCGCGAAGAGGTCGGTGACGTTGATCTTGTCGGCGGTGACGGAGTGGGCGGCGAGCCGGTCTGTGGTGACCGCCCCGGCGGCGAGGTGGTCCGTCTGGATGACTCCCGCCGCGATGGCGTCCGCCGTGACAGAATTTGCGGCCAGATGGTTTGCGGAGACCGCCCCCGCGGCAATTTTGGAGGCGGTCACCGCCCCCGCGTCGAGCTTGGCGGCGGTGACGGCGCTGGCCGCCAGCTCGTCCGCCGTGATGGCATTGGCCGCAATGGCTCCGCCGCCAAACTCCGCCGCCTGCCAGGCAGTCCCCGTCCAGCGATACATCCGGTGCCCGTTGTCCGTCTCAAACCACAGGTCGCCCTGGCGGTAGCTCCCGCCGCTGGGCGCGCTCACCTGGTAATAAGCGGTCGACTTGCCGTTGGCGGTGGTCAGCGCGGCGGCCGCCTTGTCCCGGCTCACCGCGTCGGTGGCGCAGTAGGCGCTTGTCCAGCTCACGCTGCCGTCGGTATAGCTCACCCGGTAGCACAGCCAGAGATACTGCCCGTCCGGCACGGACGAGGGCAAGACAGCCGACCAGCCGCTGCCGCCGGGGGCAGAGGGCTGCGCCGTGGCCGAGCTGCCCAGCGCGTAGTAGGCCGTCACAGCCTCCACGCCGGTGCCGGCGGACCCTGTCTCGCCCTGCGGCCCCTGGGGACCGGTGTCGCCGGTATCCCCCTTGGCGCCCTGCTCGCCCTGGGGACCCTGCGGCCCGGTGTCCCCCGTGTCGCCTTTCGGGCCCTGCGGGCCAGCAGCTCCAGTCTCCCCCTGGGGGCCCTGCGCGCCTGTTGCACCGGTATCGCCCTTGGGCCCCTGTGCGCCCGTCTCGCCCTGCGCGCCGGTGTTGCCGGTGACGCAGACGGCAGGGGTGGTGGTCGTCCCACCGTCGCCGGTGGTGACGGTAGAGCGCGTCCAGAGGTAGGTCCCCTCCGTCCAGGCGGGGGCCGTGGACGACCAGCTGCCGCCGGCGAGCGCGGTGGGCGAGGTCGAGAGGTAGTACTCCGTCGCCACATCGGTCACGGCGGCGGCCTCCAGCGCCTCCACCGAGCCCTGGAGCAGCCCCGCCTCAGCGAGCGCCTGCTCCACTCCGGCGGTGTTCCCGGCAATCGTCCCGGCCAGGGCGTCGGAGAGCCTGCTCTCGTCGATCGCCCCCGGGGCGATCTGCTGGCCGTTGATGGTCCCGACCGTGAGGTTGGCGCAGTTGAGGTTGACCACCTCGATCTCGCCCGCATCGATCGTGCCGCCCTTGATATTGGTCGCCAGGACGTTCACGCCGGTGAGCCAGTGCGTAAAGGTCCCCTCGGCGGCGGTCATGTTGTCCGCCAGGATGTCCTCCGCCCGCACAAAGGTCGCGTCCAGCCAGTCCACCGTGATCTTGCCCGCCTCCAGCTCGTCGATGCGCGCCAGGGCGGCGGTCAGGTCCTCGATGTCCGCCTTGGTGGCGATCAGGCTGCTGATGTTGGCCTGCGCGGCGGTGAGGTCCGTGATTTGAGCGTTGGCCGTGATGAGGGTGACGACTGTCTTGGACAGCTCTGCCTGGATGGCCTGCACCGCCGCGTTGGACGCCTGATTGGATGCGGAGACAATAGACCCCATCGTCATGGACCGCTGCCCCAGCTCAAACGTGATGTCGGTGGGGTCTGTGATGTTGACGGTCCGTTTGACCACGCGCAGATAGGCGTCCAGCCCGACGGCGGCATTGACGATGCGGTAATAGTTGTACCGCTCCAGCGCGTCAGCCTCCAGACCGATAAGAGACAGGTCGACCGCCGAGAGAGACACTGTCTCCTGGATAGTCTGGTTTGCCAGCCAGTCCTGCGCCCGTTTGAGCAGATTGGCCGGCTCGGTCACGTCTTCCCAGGTGACAGTCCCCACGACAATGCCGTATGTCCCCTGTGCCGCGGCGTCGTCTACATAGGTTTTGCCGCCGTTGACGCTGGCGATGGTGACCCGCGCCGACCCGTCGCCGCCCTCCACGGTCGCGCCCAGAGGAATCAGCCGGGTGATGATGCCGGAGGGGTTGATCTCCCGCGTGATGGAGCGCATGTTTTTCCCCATCTCGATGGTGGCGCTGCCCGTCTCGCCCAGCTCCGGGACGTAGTCCAGATAGAGCTTGCCGTCCGTGCCGGGGTAGAGGTAGAGCTCCCCGCCAAAGCTGCCAATCAGCTTTTCCTGGAGGCACTCCCAAGTGCTCTGATAGTTGAGCCCCTTGGTCACGTTGCCCTGAGGGACAGAGACGTTGCCGCGGTAGACGCGTTTGTACTCCTCTACCTGTGCGTTGTGGTTGTCCAGGACGAGGTCCAAAAACTGCTCCAGACCGGTTCTGGTGCTGTCGCCGGTATAGGTCTGCTCGGCCTTGTACGGCTGCACGGAGTCACAGAGATAGCCCTTGCGGTCCTCGCAGACGACAGCCTTGTAGATCAGACCGGTATCCTCCATCTGCGGCGTGACGGTCAGCACGCGGCCGGTAAACTCCGCCCGGCCGGTCCGGGTATCGACCACCTGGACCCGCGTGGCGCGGACCTCCAGCAGGTCATAGCCCGGATTATTGGGCAGGATAGAAAAGGACAGGCTGTCGATCTCCCCCGGCAGCCCCTGTGCGAGCTGGCCCTGGTGGAGGTGCGGCAGACTCCGGTCTCTCGCCGGCTCATGGAGGACCGTCGCAGTCTCTCCGTTGTAGATGGTCACCCGGTACACGTTACAGCACCTCCTCGTCCGTCGTCCGGCGGTACCGGAAGGGCTGACAGACGAAGTTGAGCGTCAGCTCCCCGCCGCACTCCGGCACGTTTTCGTCCTCCTCAAACGCGGCGGAGGAGAAACTGCCAACAAAATAGTAGTCGGGGTCAATGTCGTCCAGGATTTTGGACTGCTCCGCCGTCTCCGCCCACTGATGGACGCTGTTTTTCAGCTCCTCCAGCTCCTCCGGCCCGTCGGCGAGCAAGTCGAATGTGTACTCCAGCGTCCGGCTGGTATAGCAGGGACCTCCATAGAGGCTGGAAAAATCGTAGTAGCCCGACATGTAGGGGACCGTCGCCGTCACCGTCTGCCGCTCCGGAAAACCGATGCTGCGGCCGGAGATGGAGAGGCCGAAATCCCGCCAGGAGTGTTTGCCGTTGATCTCGATCCCCATGGTGAGCAGACTCACAGGCACAGCCCCCTCTCCAGCAGCGCCTGGCGGGTGCCGAGTGCGTCATCGGTGTCGCCCGCCGTCGCGGCGGCGAAGCGCCTGCCGTTGATCTGCAGGACAATGGGCCGCCGGCTCATCGCGTCGATGGAGGAGGCCAGATGGCGGAGAGAGGCGTCCATCGCCTGCTCCACCGCCTGGGCCACATACTCCTGCAGCACGTCGATGGGAGCCACCGCCTCCGGCCCGGCCTCCCCGCCGCCGAGCAGGGTGGAGCCCATGCGGCCGAAGATGGTGGGAGAGTCCAGGATACCGCCCTCGCGGTACCAACGGATGGAAAATCTCGGCACCGAGGGCGGAGTGATGCTGAATTTCCCCGTGATAGAGAGATGAGGAAGTTTCAGCTTGGGCAGGGACCAGGAGAAGTTGAACTTGCTCTTGATGGCGTTGATGGCGCTGGAAACGATGTTTTTCGCCCCGTTGAGGACGCTGGAAATGGTGTTTTTGATGGAGTTGAACTTGGACGAAACTGTGCTCACGATGCCCCCCACCACGCTGCCGACGGTGCTCCGAATGCCGCTCCAGATGGAGGAAACGGTAGAACGGACCGCGTTAAAGGCGCTGGAGGTGGCGGATTTCACCGTGTTCCAGGCGTTGGAGACTGTGGTGCGGATGCCGTTCAGCACGCCGGAGATGGCCGTTCGGATGCCATTCCAGATGGAGGAGACCACAGAACGGACCGAGTTGAACGCGCCGGAAGTCACCGATTTCACCGCGTTCCAGGAGGTAGAGATGGCGTTTTGGACAGCGGCCAGAGCCGCCCCGATCGCGCCTTGGATCGCGCTCCACGCCTCGGTCAGGATGCCTTTGCAGTTCTCCCAGATAAACTGCCAGGGCAGGGTGATGATCTGCACCGCCCCGGAGATCAGCTCCGCCACAAAGAGCAAGGCCACCTGCACCACGCTCTGGATGGTGGTCCAGGCGGCAGAGGCGGCCTGGGTGATGGCGGTCCAAATGCCGGAGACGGTCTCCCCGATCCCCTGAAACACGCCAGCGATGGTGTCCCGCAGCTGTCCCGCCCACTGGCAGACGGTGTCCCAGTTTTGATAGAGCAGGACGCCGGCAGCCACCACCGCGCCGATGGCGATGGCGATGAGACCAAACGGATTGGCGGCCATCATAGCATTGAGAAACGCCATTGCCCCGCCTGCCGCGGTAATTGCGGTAGTGAGACCGGTGAGCGCCGCGCCCGCCGTCTGGATGATGCTTGCGATCTGCCAGGCCGCAAATCCGGCTGCAATGCCGGCAATGATGGCGAGGAGGGTCTCTCCGTTGTCCAGCAAAAAACCAAACGCCGCGTCAATGGCATCGGCGATCCCGGCAGTATCCAAGGCCGCCGTTACGTTGGCAATCGCGGTCAGAAAACCGGCAAATCCGTTGGTCACGGCGGTGAGCACCGGCTCCGCCTGCTCCCCCAGTTGGGCCAGGGCGGCCTGTTGGTCGGCGGTAGCCTGATTGGCCTCCACCAGGGACTGGTTGTTGGCCTGCCAGGCCTCCCCGGCGTCAGTAAGGCCCTGCCGGGCCAGCTCATCGAGGACGATCTGCGCCCGCTCGGTGGTGGAGTTGGCCGCCGCGAGCTTGGCATTAAATTCGTCCTCGCTGGCCCCGGCCCAGTTGAGGACATCGGCAAATGCACCGGTCACAGTGCCGCTCTGGACTGTCTCGTTGATGGCCTCTGCCAGCCCGTCAATGGGGATAGAGTCCCCGTAGGAGGCCCAGGCCCCGATGGTGCCCAGCAGCATCTGCTGGAGCTCGGACTGGGCCAGCCCCATCGCCTGCAGGTTGGCGGTGGTGGTGGCGGCAGACTGGTCGTCCGCCAAAACGCCGTAGAGGGTGCGGTAGGTCGACGCCGTATCCGCCGCGCTGTACCCGGCCCGCTGGCTGGACACCTCCAGGGAGGCCATGATGGTCCGGTACTCCCTGGTAGACTCTGCCGCATCTACCAGGGTATCCCCCAGCGCCTGCAGGCCATCGGAGATCAGATCTCCCGTGATGACGTCGGAGAGGGAGAGGGCGTCGCTCTCCGCGTCCGCCATGCTGTCGCCGAGATCGGCCATCTCCCCGGCGGCGTTGTTTGCCGCTGTCTTGGCGGCATTGAGGGAGGTGCGGTTATCCTCCAGCTCAGAGGAGAGCGATTTCAGCTCCCCGGCCAGGTCGTCCGCCTCGCGGGACCCCTCCCCAAACTCCAGCACCGCGTTGGCATAGGCCGTCTTCAGGTCTTTCAGCTTGCTCTCTTGCCCGGAGATGGTGTCGGAGAGCTTTTCATAGGCCGTCCGGGTGTCTGCCATCTCAGCCTGAAGCTTGGCCGATTCGACTTCCAGGTAGTTCAGGGTCGTCCGCAGGTTGGTGGCCGTGGCGGAGTTGGCCCCCAGCTGCTCCTCAGCCAGGCGCAGCTTTTCGGTGAGGGCCGCCTTTTTGTCCGCCAGGGCCTGGGCCTTCTGGGCCAGCAGCTCCTGCTTGCGGGCCAGGCCCTCCACGTTGTTACCGTTGGCGGCTAACTGGGCCGCATTCAGTTTCAGCGCGCTTCGCAGCTCAGTCAGTGTACGGCTTGCTTGGCTGATTGCCTGGGTAAACGGTGCTGCATCCGCCTCAAATTTGATCTTTGCTTCTGTCTTAGACGCCATGCCGTCACCTCCGTTCTCTCATGACGCGCTCCTGCTCCGCCGCCAGATAGCCGTCATAGGCCAGTTTGTTTCCGGCGATAGAGAGGACTTCCCCCACCTCCATCGTCCAAAATGCGGCCTCTGGCAGGCCCACAATGAGGACGTAGAAGGTATAATAATCCTCTACGTCCTCCAGGACCAGCTTGGGGGGCCTTACGCCCCGCTTTGGACCGCTCCCGCCCCGGCGGCGGCAGGCCCGGCGGAAGCGGTCCGCTTTTTTGGGGAGATCAGCTCCCCGGCCAGGGTGGAGATCTCCACAATATCCTCGGGGAGGAGGGAGAGGAACTCCTCATAGTCCATCCGCTCCGTCTCTGTCCCCAGACAGTGGCAGCAGTGGGCGGCATAGAGCACGTCCACGCTGTCAAAGAGCACGTCGCCGCTCTCCCCTCTCCTGCCGTCCCGGCTGATGACCCGGAAGAGGCGGTCATAGACGGCCTTGTCGCTCTGCCGGAGCTGGTAGAGCCGCTGGAAATTGAGGGTCAGGCCGATGGTCTGGCCGTCAGCCAGCTCCAGCGTCCGGGCGGCGGGCCGCAGCTTGGAGAGCTCCATCTCAGCCAGCCTCCTTCGCGATCAGCTCGGGCGTCCAGGTAGCCATCCAGGCCGTGGCGATCTGGGCGGAGACATCGTCTTTCAGTGCCTGGTAGCAGATTTCCTCGTTGTCATCCGCCGTGATATCAAACTCCAGTTCCACCATCGCGACCTCGGTGTCGTCGTCGTTGATGGCGGTCTTCTTGGTGGTAGGGGTGGCGCAGGGGTAGGCCCGGTACTGGACGTTGTCGTCCTCGTCAAACACCTCGGCGGTGACCAGACACTCCTTGTGCATGGTCTCCGCCCCGTAGGCGTAGACCCCGGTGGCGTACTTGCCCGTGTCCATGCCAAAGACGGCCAGATAGAGCTGGTAGGGCATATGGGCGGTGATCTTCAGGGTGCCGGAGCTGCCCTTGGTGCGGCTCTTTTTCACCCGGCCCCGGCATTTTTTCGTGATGGTCCGGGTCTCCATCTCCTCCTCCAGGGAGCCCACGCACTCCATGACGGTGGTGGACTCCGCCCCGGCGGGCTTGATGCCCAGCCGGTTGAGGAAAAATTCGGAAAATACGGTCTCAGCGGTGGTCGGCATAGTTATCCCTCCTCAAATTTGGAAATCAGGCGGCTGCAAATGCCCTCGATGAGCTGCGGGGCGGCCGCCTCGGCCCCGTGCAGCATAAAGCGTTGGTTGCCCCGGTGGCGCTGGGTGTTGCCGCCGTCGTCGGGGAAATACAGGTAGTGATAGGCGGGGGTGGTGCGGACGGTCACGGCGCAGAGGGCGGGAGTAGCCTGAAAGACCCGCTCATACCCGGCGGCACTGGCTGCGGCCCGTTTTCCTGCCCACCGCCGCCCGGAGGCGGGCAGCAGGCGGGTGATGGCCGGGCCAATGGCGTCCAGTCCCTCCTCCGACAGCTGAGCGGTGATGACAGCAGCCGCCTCACTGCCGTAGCGGTCCATGAACTCAGCCAGACGGTCCACCCCGGAGAGGTCGACGGAAAAGACCTTGCTCTGCCTGCCGCTCATCCTGCACCCCGCTTTCTGGGGGCGCACATGGAGAAGGTGGCCACCTCCAGCTGGGCCTTGGTGCCCGGCTTGGAGACGGCGGTGTAGCGGATGTCCCCCGCCACCGGCTTGAGGCCGGGGAGGGCGGTGAGGGCGTCCAGCACCCGCAGGGCCTCATCCTCCGGGACGTAGTCCGCCCGGACCAGGTTGATCTCATAGCAGTCGGTCACGTCCCCCCGGGGGGCTCTGGGCTGTACCACCGTCCGGGTGCGCCGGAATACGATGTAGTCCCAGACCTCCGTCCCCTCCAGGGCGCGGTCGGTGCCGTAGCAGACGTGGGGCTCAATCGCCTCCAGCGCCGCTTTGATCTGATCCAGCAAAGCGCTTCACCTCCGTCAGATAGAAATAGAGCTCGGTGTCCGTGATGTCCAGGTCGCTGATGTGATAGAGCGTGTCCCCGATCACGGCGGAGCATTGGGTGTCGATGGCGATGCCGTGGGGCCGCCGGGTGGAGACCTTCCGATCCAGCCGGAAGTCCATCCGCTGGGCGTACTCCGCGTCCTGCACCCGGCGGCTCCGCTCGCCGTAGGCCAGGGTGCAGAGCACCTCCAGGTCCTCCATCCCCTCCGGCGTCCGCCGGGCGGAGAAGGAGGAACGGCGGTCCCGCTCCCGGCAGACCTGGAGCAGGCCGTGGTTATAGGACGGTACCGGCGCTTTCATCTGCCGTTGCCTCCTCCCACTGAGCCCTTGCCACCGCCCGGGCCTGGCGGCAGGCGGCGATCTCCTCCTGGTAGTTGGCCCAAAAGAGGTGCCCCTGATGCTCCCAGAGATAGGAGATATAGATCACCAGCAGAGACCGCTCCCGGGAGGGCCGGTCCAGGTTGAAGATACTGAGATCGTACTCCATCCACTCCCCGGCGGCGCAGTCGTAGCCCAGGCCCACCATATCGGCCAGAGGCGGCAGGGCGTCCTGGAGGGTGTCCTCCATCCGCCCGTCCGTCTCCGGGTCGGACCAAGTGATATTCAGCCGGCGCTTGGCCAGCTGACAGAGGGCCGCGCGGTCCATAGGTTACGCAGAGGCCGTGGCTGCGCCGACATCCTTCACCAGCAGGTAGGCAGCCTCCAGACCGCTGATGTCCAGCAGCAGGAAGGAGGTGTTGTCCTCCGCCCGGCCGTCGGCGTACTGGACCAGCTTGAACACCCGCTGGTCCTCCAGGAACTTGACGCTGTCGTCGTAGACGATGGCCCCGTTCCGGCTGGCGTTGCCCAGGCAGAGGAGATACTCCTTGGGCAGGCCCAGGATGGCCTTGCCCTCCTCCACAAAGTTGGACACCACCGCATCGGTGGGGAAGGGGAAGACATTGCTGGTGTAGGTCCCCTGGGCGGTGAGGACGGTGGTGGCGGGCATGACCTTGTTCAGATAGTCGGTGAGGGAGACCACCAGGCAGACCCGGTCGAAGAGGCGGGGCTTGCCATTCTCATCCTTGGCCAGCCGGGCCACCAGGGGGCCGTAGGAGGCGGGGGCGAAGCTGGTGCAGGGCACGGGGGTCTTCTGCTTCCAGCCGGATTCGGTGTTGTAGCTGGTGGAGCCCAGATCCCGGTCCATCCCCACCGGCTGGTCCTTGCCGGTGCCGCAGATCACGGCGGCCTCCAGGGCACAGGAGTAGGCCTCATAGAGGCAGGTACGGATGTACTGGTCCAGCCAGACGGGGCCCAGATCCAGCATCCCCAGGGAGATCACCGCATAGCAGGAGAGCTTGTTCTGCTTGATGTCCACCTCCTCAAAGGCGGAGGTGATCTCCTGGGTCACGGCGGCGGTGATGGCGCCCCAGGCCGCCTTCTGGACGTTGTGCTTGTTGCGGATCCAGCGGGTGAGGTAGCCCACCTGCTGGGTGGTGATGAGGGAGAGGAGGGGATGCTCGCTCTCCAGCCGGCGGAAAACGTCGGTGAGGATGGTGGTGGGCATGATGCCCTCCTCCGCGTCGCTGCCGATGATCTCGGCAAAGGCCTGCTTGGGGCTGGGGGCTCTCATGGCGTCGATGACCCGCTGATACCAGCGGGTCTCGGCAGAGGTGAGGACCCGGTAGCCCCGGCTCTGGAGGATGGAGTCATCCTGGGTCCGCTGGTACGCCGCCATATCCTGCTGGATGGTCTGGGCGGCCTGGTTGGCGATGCCCTCGCAGAGGGTCCGCCAGCCCTGCTCGATGAGGGCGGGATCGTTGGACTCCAGGGCCTGGCGCATCTGCCGGGCGGCGTCGCTGGTGGTGAGCATGGTGACAGGCATAGGTATCATTCTCCTTCCATTTGTTTCAGGGCGCAGATCAGCGCCTGGGTGTACGGTTTGGGCCGGGGTGCCGGAGGGGGCGGGGCCTGCCGGGCGGCAGGGCTGGCGGTCAGCTTGTCATAGGCCATCTGCCGGGCGGACTGGGCGGGGCGCCGGGTGGAAAAGCTCTCCGCCACCTGGGTGGCAAAGCCCCACTCCACCGCCTCCGCCGGGCCAAGGAAGCGCTCCTCGGCCATCAGGGCCCGCAGCTCCTCCTCGGTCCGCCCCTCGCCGATCCGGGTCAGATAGGCCGAAACCGACTGGTCGTTGATGGTGTCCAGGTTGTCCGCCTGGGCCCGCAGCTCCTGGGCGTTGCCGCAGGCGGAGGACCAGGCGGGATGGACCAGCAGGACGGAGCAGGCGGCCATCACCCGCCGGTCCCCCGCCATAAAGATGACGCTGGCGGCGGAGCAGGCAACGCCGTCCACATAGGTGGTCACCTGGGCGGGGTGGTGGAGCAGGGTGTTGAGGATGGCCAGGGCCTCCGCCACCTCGCCGCCGTAGCTGTTGATGTGCACGCGGATGGTGTCCACGTCCAGCCCGGCGATCTGGTGCTGGAGGTTATAGCTGCTCACGTCGCTCTCCAGATAGGGCCAGGAGGTGATGTCTCCAAAGATGGTCACCTCCGCCCGGCGGTCCTGGACGGCCAGGGCGTAATAGGGTTTTCTCTCGCTCACATTGGTTATCCTCCTTCCAGCGGGTCAGCGCCGTCCGCCACCCCGCCGTAGTTTTTCGTCAGATAGTGCCGCTGGCTCCAGTCGGTGTTCAGTTCCGGCAGATTGCAGCGGCGGCGGACCTCATCGATGCAGCAGAGGCCGGAGGAGATCAGCTTGTCCAGCTTTTCCGCCATGGACACCAGGTCCACATGGAGCAGGGCGCTGGTGTCCACATTGGCCCGGCAGCCGCCATAAACCACCTGATCCTGGGTAAAGGTCTTGCGGGTGATCTCGTTGGAGATCTGGCGGGCCAGGGGGTCAATGGCAAAGGTCAGCGCCTGGCTCACCACCTGGTCCACGTTGTTCATATTCCCGGAGAGCAGGCTCTCCGGCAGGTGGAGGGCGGAGGCCACCATGCTGTACACGTCCCGGCGCAGGGCCAGCAGGTCGTTGGCGCTGCCGCTCCCGGAGGAGAGGCGGGTCAACGTCTCGTCCCGGTTCAGGGGCATCACTGCGTCCCGGGCCTGGACAAAGTCGCTGGCGGCCTTTTTCAGCATGGCCTTGGCCTTCTCCTGCTCTTCAATGGTGCCGCTGGGGCGGTAGGGACGGGTCAGGGCGTATTTCTCGCCTCCGGCCCGCTTGCTGGCGGAGCTGGCCGAGGCCAGCAGCTCGCTGTAGTCTAAAAACATCCCGTCCACCAGCCGCTTCACGTTCCGGTCCCCCTGGGTGAGGTAGTAGCAATCCCCAGCGCGGAAGGTCCGGTGGATCTGCAGCGTACCGATGGAGATGTTCACGAACCGGTTGCCCAGCAGGGGGTATTCGTCCACCTGGAAGGCGTCCGCCACATAGAGCTGCCCGGCCAGGGGGACGGCCAGGGCGTGGCCGTCGTAATAGAGATTGGTGACCAGCTGACTCTTCCAGTCCGCCCCGGACTGGTTGGCGTTGGGGGACACGTTCAGGCGGTACCAGTTGCCGTCCCGCACCGGCTTGTCCCCCTGGAAGATCTGGATCTCACAGCTGGAGATCAGGTCGGCCATCAGGCCCACCGCCGTCCACAGGGCCAGCTCCTTCAGATAGCTCTGCCGGACTGCCTCCTGGGCCAGGTGGTCCCCGGCCGTTCCGGCAGGGGTCATCTCCGCCCCCAGCAGCCGGTTTTTCAGCCAGGAGAAAAAGCCGCCCTCTTCCACAAACATAAGCATCACCTCCTTGTCAGTGATAGAAATCCGCAACCGGTTTCGGATTTCTCAAAAGACCCACACCTCATAGTCCTGACCTGCCGGGGCGGAGGCGCCCTCCAGCTCGTCGAGCAGGGTCATCGCGTGGGCCAGGGCCATAAAGCCGTCCGTCTTGCGGTAGTGGGGCTCGATCTTGCCGTAGGTGGAGTTCACCCCCTGGGTCACCACCTTGGTGTTGTTGGCATACCAGCGCAGAATGGGGAGGTCACCCCACACAAACCGCCGGCGCACAAAGGCGGAGTTGATGACCGGATGGGCACGCATCAGGTCGGAGGGCCGGGTTAGCTTGATTTTCCGACCGGTCTCCCCGCCGAAGCCCGCCTGGGCCAGCGCGTAACGCATGAGCGCGTAGCGGTAGTTGTCGATGGCGAGGGCGCGGATGTCGTATACCTGCCCCTGCCGGGCAAACCAACCCGCTACCCGCTCCGGCGGAATCTCCGGTCCGTCTACAAATTCCAGGTCCCCACGCCGCTCCCACTCGTCCAGCGGGGCCTTGATGCCCGCCAGGTCCCGGCCCGACCGGCAGACAAAGGTGTGCTGCAGCACCGCCAGCTCCTCCCTGACGGAGAAGAGCAGGACGCAGGCGACAAAGTCGTTGGTCTTGGCGTAGTCCAGCGCGCCGATGCAGGGGAGGCCCTCCAGATCGGGGAGAGGCCGGTTGGTGGCCAGGATGTCCTCCCAGCTCGCCACCTCGATCTCGTGGTTTCCCACCGGGCGGTTCATCCGTTTCGCCATAAACTCCGGGAAATACTCCGGGGTGTAGGGCATATCCGTGACTTCCTTTTCGATCTGCGCCCGGAGGGTGGGAAACCAGGGCAGGGAGGGGATGGCTTTTACCCAGTTTTCCGGGTCCTTCCACTCCTCATCGCTCTCAATGCGGCAGATAAAGGGGAATACCCGGTTCTGGGGGTTATACTGGGCGAGGATGTCCTCATTCTGGTCCATCTGCCGGTCAAAGACCGCCCCCCGGACGTGGCCAAAGGTGGAGATGGAGATCACTCTGCCGTCCGCCCGCTTGCCCAGGCCGGATTTCAGGGTGTTGATGTTGCCAAAATCCAGGTATTCGTGGATCTCGTCCAGGATGATGCAGCCGGTCCGCTTGGAGTCCTTGCCCCGCTTGCTGCTGGTGTTGTAGGTCAGCTTGCTCCGGGTGGCCTTTCCCATGATCTGCGTCAAGGTGGCGGAGAAATGGGCGTTCAGCGCCCGGGCCAGGGCCGGATCGTGGGGCTTGGTGATCAGGTCGTGGACGTCCAGAAAGGAGGTCTTCACCTGGCCCTCGCTGTTGGCCAGCAGGTCCACGTCGTAGCCCGGTATCCCGTGGTAGGGGCTGAGAAAGTAGAGGCAGAGAAAGTCGATAAACCCGTTTTTCCCCGAGCCCCGGCCCAGCAGCACCCGGATATCGGTGAAATAGATGCGCCCGGTCGCCCGGAACCGCACCCCCGCAATGACAGCGAAGAGAAACACCTCCCAGGGCAGCAGCCGAAAGGGGAAATATTTTTGCAGCTCCAACCCCTGGGCAATGCGCGCCTCGTCCACATACACGTCCGGCCGGGCCAGGACGGGGAGGAGGACGTTGGAGATCATCCGCTCCTGGTCCCCGCAGTGCCGGACCTTGCCGCTCAGGATCAGGTCCAGATAGCCGTCCAGGTACTGGCAGCCGGTCACAGGGCGGGCAGGGCGGCCCCGTCGGTCAGATCGGGCCGGGAGAGGCCCAGCTTGTCCAGAATCTGGAGCTGCTGGGAGGAGAGCTGCCGCCACTCACGGCTGGCCTCGATGTAGCCCCGGGCGGCGGGGTCCGGCATCTCCGCCAGGGTCCCCTCCAGCCGCTTCATCCGGTCGTAGGCCGCCATGTAGACCGCCACCTGCTCCCGGAGATACCGGGGGATGGGGTCATACCGGCCCGCCAGCTGGGCCATGATGGAGTCCTGGACCTGTTTCCGCACGCTTTTCACTGCCACTGCGCCACCTCCTCCCCGTTTCCTCCGGGCCGCGGCCCGGAATTTTCATGCGCGAGCGTGTACTCTGATTTCCCCCTATAGTCCCCCGCGCCGCGCCTTCCGGCGGGGCCTCGTCCCGGTATGCTGGGCCCCTGTTCCGTTGCAAGGCATCCCCACCCGAAGGGGGTTTGGGGGGTGGGGGGTCACCAGCGTTCCGGCGTCAGCGGCGGGGTCTCCGGCGCGGGGCGCTCCCCGTAGCCAAAGCGGCTGTGCCGCCGGTTGTGGCAGTCCTCGCAGAGCGCCCAGAGCTGCCGGTGCTTCTTGCCGTGCTTGTCCAGCCAGTACAGCGACAGCGCCAGCTCAGGATAGCGCCTGACCTCCCGGTCGTGGTGGACGGTGGTGGCCGGGCGGAGGACCGACGGCGACTTGGCCCGGCAGTCCTCGCACTCGCCGTGCGCGGCGGCGAGCACCTCGGCGCGCAGGGCGCGGAACTCCGGCGTCTGGTAAAAACGGTAGAGCCGTCCCTCCCGCACCAGCTCCGGGATCCAGCGGCGCAGGGACTCCGGCGTCAGGTATTCCGGCCGTCCCATGGGCTATCACCTCCGTGGTATGACGGCAAAAGAAAAAGAGCCAATCGACTTTCACAACGCTTTGTGAAAATCAATTGACTCTGGACTCCAGGCCTCTGGTCTGCTGAATATCGAATTTTTGCGGCTGTTTTCCGGTCGGACATCCGGACCACGGACAGATGAGAGAGACATCTTTCGCCGGGCCGAAGAACCGAACCTTGGCGAACGGATGCCCGCAGTGGGGACACCGGACGACGCCTTTCTGGTCTGCCTGTATTGTAACACATTCGGCGGGAATGTTCAACAACTTTCGTCACCTCTTTACAGAGAGTATACACTATTTCAAGCTCTAAAGGATAGGGGAGGTTACAATTTCAGAAAATCCTTCGGGTGGGGCCCGTCCCCCTCCGTCCGGTAGTATTTCAGGAAAATGTACTCTCCGTATTCATTTTTGATTTCCCTCCGGTCGATGCTGTAGCAGCCCGGCGGGAGGACCAGAGACCGGGAATCCGGCACCCGGCAGCTCTCCACGCTGGGCCGGGCCAGCCCCAGGGACGGAATCCACCCCCGGTCCCCCACCTCCGGCCGCTCCTTGGTGAGGTAGCGGGAGAGCTCCGCCACCTCCGAAAAAGACCGGAGGATGGGACGGACGGTGACCGGGCCGCAGCCCCAGGCCTGCTCGATCTGCCAGGCGGCCAGCTCCAGCATGCCGCCGGTGCCGCCCAGGATGGCGTGGATGTGCCAGCGACCCTCGCCGTGCCGGTGCTCCGGCACATAGATGTAGCGCAGGTCGGGCCAGCCGCCATCTCTCAGCCGGGCGCGCAACCGACGCCAGTCCCGGAGGACCTCCCGGCGGACAGAGGGGAGATGTGCGGGGTCGTACTCAAAGGTACAGTAGTAGTCCCCCGGTCCGAAGTTGGAGAACACCAGCCCCTCAAACTTCTGGGCGGAGGTCCGCCGGTTGATCCGGCTGCGCCCCTCGCTGGCCGCCCTGGCCTTCTCCCGCCGGAGATAGGGGCTGTCGGTGCTCCGGTACCGCGGCACCGTGTACAGGCAGGCGGTCACCAGGCGGCCCGCGGTGATGGTTTTTAATTGTTTTGCCACACAGTCACTCCTTCATGCCCCCAGCCTCGCCGGGCTGGGGGCTTTGCGTTTTGCAGGTCTCGCGCCGCCCGGTGAGGGCGGCCCACACCCGGCGGAACCAGTCCTGATACACCGGGCACTTGCGCCAGCCGCCCTGTTCGCACCGTGGTCGGAGGCGCGGGCAGGTGTCGCAGGGAGACTTTAGCGGACGGTTATCAGTCGGCATGATGGCCCTCCTCCCTCTCCCGCCGTCTCCGCTCCAGCTCCTCCATCCGCCGGTCGGCCTCTCCGGCCACTACACAGCAGCAGTAGAGGAGGATGATGATGGAGGCCAGGGTTACAATCAGGATTGTCACGGCCAATCCTCCTTTCCATCCCACCCTGTTTTCGAGGTGAGATCATGCTCCTTGCCGGCATCCTCGCGCGACAGACGGATGAGGAGCGCGAGTCCGGCCACGGCGATGATGATCGCGAGGACGATGAGATAAATCATGCGGTGGGACCCGGCGTGTCCACTGAGGCGTCGTCTCCCGCCGGGACAGCATGCTGGTCGTTGAGGACAGGAATCGCAGAGAGGATAAAGATAATTGTCATGTCAGCCGCACACCTCCCCCGCCGCGCGGACCATTGCCTCGCCCAGCATCCTCTGCGCGCTGCAGCAGCGCCGGCACTCCTCCTCACAGCCCCGGCGGTGGAGCCGGAGGATGTGGCCGCTCATCCGGTTGGCCAGCTCCTTGATCTGCTCAAAGCAGAGCTGCACCTGGAGGACATCCTCATTTCGGGCGGCGGCCAGCTCCTTTTCCAGGGCCGCGGCCCGGTCCTCGGCGTCCTCCGCCCGTCTGGCATCCCCGGCGTTCCGGGCGGCTTCCAGCTCCCGCTCCAGGGCCTGCACCCGGTCCTGGACTGCCTGCAACTCCTTGGCGGCCTTGGCCTCCGCCTTGGTTTTCGCCTCCTTGGCTGCCGCCCGGGCGGCCTTGCGGATGGCTGCCTCGTCCGGGACGGGCTGGACCGCCACCTCCACCGGGCGGGCCCGCAGCTCCTCCGCCTCCCGGCGGGCGGCGGCCAGTTCAGAGGAGAGGCCGTCCAGCCGCTCCTGGGCGGCGCGGAGGGCGGCGTCCCTTTCCTCCAGACCGGCCCGGGCCTCGTTGCGCTCCCGCACCGCCTGCTCCAGCTCCCGGGCGGTGAGGGCTGCGGCGTCATGCTCGGCGGCAAAGTCGTCCCGCTCCTCCGCCGGGAGGTCCAGGAGGGCCAGGGCTTTGCGCAGGCCCAGATCCGCAACCAGTTGCGGATTGCTCTGGCCGTACTCCCGCCAGATGCGCATAAAATTCTGGGCGCTCCGCTCAGAGAAATCCACCCGCTCTCGCAGCCAGCTGCCCCAGGCCCCGCGGGGCAGGGCCTCCCGGGCCTCGGTGAGCAGGCGGCCGATCTCCACGATGGTCACCCCCATCACCGACTTGTAGTTGAGGATCTGCCCGGTGATCCGGTCGATCCGCTCCGACTGCTGCTCGTACCATGACTTACTAGGGCTAGGGAGGTCGAAGTCTCTGCTATACTATTCTCCATTAATATTTAAATTTTGTTTTGAAATAGATGTTGAGCAAAAGGAAATAAAATGTTATTATATTAGAGTCAACTTCTAATATAAAGCTGAATGAAATAAGGAGGTATTTAAATGAGTCATAAGAAGAGAGAGAATCCGTTCGTTAAATTTCTCAAGCGTTATGGATTAGTAGCAATTATCGTTACAGCAATTATCACACCACTATTCCAAAATGCATTTTCGCTTATAACTGGAATAATAGAAAATTGCTTAGGAAAAAAACCTTATATATTGTCCGAGACAGTATGTCCATATGCTGGTCTGTTTGACTCTAACGATGTAAACAATGACACTACCGATTCTATTTATACATATGGATGCACTCTAGATGTGTTTTTAGAAAGCACCAAACCAGGTAATAAGAGGATTACCGATGCTGTGCTGTGTGTAGATGCCATAGAAGAGTTCTATGTCTACGATGTCATCTTTGAATCTTCTGCTTGGTCTGGTTCCCCTGAGCTAAGAGCTTATATAATTAATAATTGTCAGGCAGAATTGGAACATTGCTATGTTGAAATGACAGGCTATGTATATGACCCTGAAACTTTTGAAGAATATGCAATTGATTTGACTGATTGTTTTGGGCTAACTGGGGAAGAAGGTATCGCGCAAGATTTTAATTTGTCAGCCGGAGATGGAATTTCGTATACAGTATTAAATGGAAAAGAAGACTATTTATTGGATTTGTGTAAAGAATACACAGAGTTGTACTTGTACGCTACGGTAACATTTGACAATGGTATTCAGAGTGGAGGTATTGGCACCTTGTATTGTGAAGAAGATAATACTTTGGCGTTTGTTGTTACAGGAGATGGAGAGACCCTTACCCATGCAACAGTTGTTTCAGTTGAAAACGGAGTAGATCAAGAATATCCTCTTATCAGCACGTCCACTGGTGATCGAATTGTTGGTGCCAGTTTTGAGCATGATATAGAACTTATTGTAAATATACTGGCAGATAGAACATGCAAGCTGACTTTTCATATTGAATACACTGTCGGTGATACAGCGCTTTCTACAGAAGAATATGAAGTTTACATTTATTGCCCTATATATAATCACTTAAGTCTCATCTCCTATATGGCGAATAATAATATGATAACTATTCAAAACTCTAAGAATTTGCCAGAAGATGTATTTTATTCTCCTTATCAACATATTGAAAAAGGCTATTCTGAATAAGTAATATATTTGGACTTTGTTGATATTGCTTTTGTAAAAAGTATGATAGCCAACCGGGTCTTGTTCTATTTCATGTCTAAGCGACAATTCAATTGCATCTCAATCCCTCCTCATCCACCGCTCATGCGTCCGTTCCGGCTCCAGACTGCTGCACAGCCGCGCCCGCGCGGGATAGAGCGGGTAGCTCTCCCGGATGGTCCGGTGGCATCGCTCTCCCGGCTGTACGCCGGGGATGCTCAGGTCGATTTCGACAGTGGCAAAGCGCCCCTCCGGGCGGAGGTAGACCACGCGGCCTGTCATCCACTGCCGCTGTCCCCCGGTCTCGACGGGAACGCGGACGGCCTGTCCCAGCGCCAGCACGGTCAAAACGGCAGCTCGCCGTCATCGTCCAGCTCGGTGAGCTGGGGCGGCTGGGCGCTGGTGCTGGACACATGGTCCGGGACCGCGCCCGTGCAGACAAAGCCGTACCGCCCGACGGAGAGGCCCTTGTAGGTCCGCCCGTCGTGTTCCCAGCTCTGGAGCTGGCCGACGGCGAGAACGCTGTCCCCCTTGCCCACGGCGGAGAGGACGGCGGCATTGGTCCCCCAGGCGGTGAGATTGGCCCAGACGCCGCTCCCCTTGCCGTCCCCGTCCTCCCGCTCTCCCACCACCAGAGAGGCGGTACAGCGCAGGGTCCCCTTGCTGGTGCGGCTGGTCTCCGGCTCCACCTGGCAGACGCCGGTGACCATGACATAGCCGCTATTGCCCAATTTTAGTTGCATATCGTTTCCTCCTGTCAAAACGGGGCGTCCCCGTCCATGTCCTCCAGCTCGACAAGCGAGACCTGCTGCGGCTCCGGCGGGGCGGCCTTCGCGTCCCGGATGCGCTGGGCGAGGGAGCGGGGGTCCCGGACGGCAAAGGTCTGGGTGGGGCCGTCAAACGCCAACAATAGTTTTTTCCCGGAGACGCCCTCCTTGTTCTTCGCCAGTTTGAGCCGCCGGTCGGTCTGCTGGCCGTCGGAGGGGTAGGGCCGCCAGAGCAGCAGGATGGCGTCCGCGTCCTGCTCGAGCTGGCCGGATTCCCGCAGGGCGGACATCGTGGGCTCCGGCACCTCCACCGGGAGGTTGTCCCCCTTGACCGGCCGGGTGCGCACCACGCTCTTCTCCGGCCGCGAGAGCTGGGAGAGGGCGACCACCGTGATGCCGGTGGACTGGGCCATGGTGTGCAGGGCGCGGGAGATTTTGGCCACCTGCTCATGCCGGGGCTCGCGGGGGTTGTCCGGCGCGATGAGCTGGACGTAGTCGATGTAGATCACGCGCAGGCCGCGGGAGACGGCGATCGCCTGGATGTCCGCCACCGTCAGCCCGGAGGCCCGGTAGATCTGCAGGTCCCGCCCGGCCAGCACCCGCAATTGCGGGTAGATGGCCCCGGCGTCCTGCTCGTCCAGGGCTCCGCGCCGGATTTTGGTCAGGCTGACGGCGGAGGCGGCGGCCACCATGCGGTCAAAGAGCTTATCCGCGTTGGTCTCCAGGCTGAAAAAGCCCACCCGGCAGTCCACGGCCTGATGCAGGGCAAACTGGAGGGCCAGCGCCGTCTTGCCCTCGGACGGATATCCGCCGAGGATGGCAAAGTCTCCCGCCTGGATGTAGAGATTGCGGTCCAGCTCCGGCAGGCCCCAGGTGAGATAGCATACCGCCTCACCCCCGGCCGCGTGCCGCTCCAGGAACCGGGCGGCAAGGTCGCTCAGGCTGTACTCCTCCAGCCCGGGGCGGCTGCTCATCTGGCGGGCCAGCTTCGCCTGGGCCTCCCGCGCCTCGTCCAGGGAGCGGCTGTCCATCAGGGCCAGACCGAGGGCCTGCACGTCGCGCAGCTGCCGCTGCTGGCGCAGGACGGAGAGATAGGCGGAGATGTTCGCCGCCGTGGGAGTGGCCTCCATCAGTTGGAGCATGAGGGTCCGGCTCGCCTCGTCTCCGCCGAGGGCGTTGGAGATCACCACCGGGTCCACCTGTCCCCCCGCTTGGAAGACCTGGCTGATGGCCAGCCAGACCGGCCGGTGGGCCTCGTCAAAATCCGCGGCCCCGGTGCGGCTGAGGACCTGGGGCACGCAGCGCCCGTCCAGCAGGCAGGCCCCCAGCACCGCCGCCTGGGCCTGCTCCCAGGCGCTTGCCGGGGCGCTCATCGCCGCCCCTCCTCCCGCGCGCGCCGTTCTCCGGACACGCAGCAGCACCACACCGCCCAGCAGTCCAGCGCGGTGATGAGCGCAAACAGCAGCAGGCCGAGTATCATCTCCAGCATCGTCCCAACCTCCTCGGTCACCACGTGTAGTCCTCCAGCCGCTCTCCCGGGAGGAGCCCGCCGCTCCCGCCTCCGCCGTCCGGCGGCGGTGCCTCCTCCGGGAGTACGTCGTCCTCCCAGCGCCGGTGGCGGAGATAGCGCACCGCGTCACAGGGATAGCCCCGGCGCACCTCGTCCGCCTGGCAGTAAGCCTCCAGGCCGGCGAGGGCCGCCGCCCGGTCCGCCTCGGACAGGCGCATCCAGCTCGTGAGCGCCTCCTGCTTCTTGCCGCGCCGCCCCTTGCGGGCGGGGTAGCGGGACCAGAAGCGGTCAAAGCTCTCGCGTGCCTGCTCCGCTTTCCGGGGCGGTTTGACTGCCTTCGGCGGCTCTGGTGTACCCCGAGGGCACTTTGTCGCCGCCGTTGGCGGCTTGGGCGAGCGCTCCCCCGTGGGGGATATAGGGGGTATATTGTTAATATTATATTTATCTACATTTAATAGACCGGAAATTTTTCCGGGAGGTCCCGGATTTTTTTCCGGGAGGGTCCCGGAAATATTTCCGGGAGGGGGTGGGTCTGCTCCCTGCTCCGGCAGGGGGACGATCCAGAGGCGGCGGCCGGTGACCGCGTGGGTGGCGGGGTCGCGCAGCACCTCCCGGCGGAGGTAGCCCCGCTCCTCCAGCTGGCCGAGCAGGCGGCTGATGGTGTCCGCCTTGACGCCGTAGAGCTTGGCGAAGTAGTCGTTGGCCGCCCAGCAGTAGCCCTCTGTCCGGGCCAGGGCGGTCACCTCGGCGTAGAGCAGCTTGGCGCTGGCCGGGAGGGCGTCGTCATAGCGGACGCTGGCCGGGAGGATGGCGTAGTAGGCGGGCTTGTTGGCCTCCACCGTCACCACCCCCGCATGAGCCGGACGAACCAGCCCGGCGGCGTCTCCCTCCGCTCCCAGAGCAGAGAAATCAGCGCCAGACAGACGATGGCGCAACTGGCGGCCTCCTGGCCGGTCATATGGCCCAGCCAGGGGCCCAGGGCGGCGGAGAGCGCATCGAGCCCCAGCCAGGCGCACAGGCCGTCACAGCCATAGCGCCAGGCGGCCCGGGCGCACTGCTCCGCCCTGCTCCGGCGGCGGGGACGGCTGGTTGCGGGCAGAAAACGAGATTTGTCCATGATATCCCTCTTTTCTTTTGTTCCCCGCTGTGCTATACTGGCATCAGCGGTCAATAGGTGTTCCTGATCGTGCTTCGCCCTCTTCCCGGGTCGCGTCCGGGGGGAGGGCGGTTTTTGTTGCCCTGGCGCAGCGGTAGACGGCCGCCAGAAAGCGGAGCTGCCGCCCGGCCTCTGCTAGGTCGGCGTGCGCCCAGACGGCCAGGATAGCGGCGGCGGTCAGGGCCAGCCCCTCGCGGTCCCCGGTCCGGGCAGTCTCCACGGCTCGGCGATGGAGCAGGCTGCGGGTCTGATGGTCCATGGTGTCCTCCTAGCGGTAGTCAATGGCGTTCTCCTCCGCCCACAGCTCCAGCCGCTTGGGGAAGATGAAGAAGTGATAGCGGTCCTCCCAGCCCAGCTTGCTGTTGGGCACGGCGATGGCGGCAGGGGCGAAGACGCCGGCGATGATGCCGTCTTTCAGCTTCTGCGTGGACCCGGCGATGCCGTGGTCCCGGCACCAGCTGTAAAACCAGGTCAGCGACTGCTCGCCCACCCAGGGGACGGTGTCCGGATTACCGGCGGCGGGGTTTGTGGGGTCGTGCATGTACATCACCTCCCTGGAGTGTATGAGGGTGGGGTGGGTTATGTGCCGGGGGATGGGGAGGGGGACTCCTCCCGCTGGGCGATTTCGCCGAGGGGGATGCCCTGGTTTCGCATTTATGCGTCATTTCGGGCTGTAGTAATTGCTGATCCTGTCGACTCGTGATAACCATCTCGCTCCGCCAGCTTATTGCCGTCAAAGTCCCAGTACTGAGTAATCAGCCTTACCGGGTCGTCCGGAACACCAGCACCAACAATGGATTTCGTTTCAATCACTTGAATTACCTTTGCGCCGTCCGTTCCTCTGGGTCGGGCGGCGCTGATTTTTTCAGGCATCTGATTCACCTCCTTCCGGATTGTGGGGATTCTGATGCGTATCAGGCGGGGCCGTTCTGCTTCAGGCCATCCTGGATCAGGGAGATGTCTGAAAACTTGAGGCGGTGTTGCCTCTTCGGAAAAAACATGATAGGATTAGGCTAAAAACGATAGCCGGGAGTGATAGATATGGATTTTTCACACTTGCCCTGTTTGCCGGATCTGAGCGGGCCGATCAGCCAGCTCAACGCGCAGTTGACGGAGAGCGTAAGCGCTCGTGCGGAATATGAAGCGGAGAAAGATGCTGCCATCTTCAAAACAGCAGATAAGCTGGATGAAATCGCGCAACAGTATGACCAGCGGTTGGAAGTACTGCATAAGCAACTGGAATTGATGGAACAGCAAACGCAAGAGCTGCGCCGTCAGGCTGATACGATGGAGAAATCCCTGAAAAACCAGATAGAGTCAGCCTCCCAGCAAGCCGTTGACGCACAGGCGCAGGCCCAGAAGTCCCTTCGACAGGCATTGATCGCAAACATCTTGGCGGCTCTCGCCGTAGTGGCTTCTGTTTTACCCTGGCTGTGTCCAAGATAAGATCGCCGGGCGTTTTATTTCTTGTTCATGACCTCTATCAGACGGCGCACGGACAGGCCCAAAAGCACAATCGCAATGGATTGCAGAATGTCTATCACAGGCTGCATTGGGATTCACCTCCTTCCGGATTGTATCGGGGCCGAAGCTCTTAGCTGCTCTTTGCGACCTGCAATCCCAACAGATAGTCCACCGAGCAATGGAACAATCCAGAAAGCTTGATCAGCGTGCTGGACGGAATCGGGCTGTCGCCCTCCACATAACGCTTGTATGTCGTTTGGCTGACGCCAAGCCTTTGGGAGAGCTCTGCCCGGCTCAGTCCATTTCTGCTTCGCTCGGCTTCGATATTTGCGTACTGCATGGATTCACCTCCTTAAGCAGTAATTCGAGAATCTCAAATTGACAATCTAATAATATTCTAGTATCTCGAATTTGTCAAGCCTGTTTTCTCGCATAATTCGATTTTCTCGAATTTCGTGATTGACGCCATCTATTCATACTGCTATAATTGGGTTATCTTGAAGGAAGGGAGCTGCAAAATGAAGAACCGGATTGTCCAGGCCCGCGAGCTGGCCGGTCTGACCCAGAAGGAGCTTGCAGCTCGTCTGGGTATCAGTCCCAGCACGCTGAACGGATATGAAAAGGGAAACCATGACCCCAAATCCCCAGGACTGGTTGCCATAGCCAATCTCTGCGGGGTAACTGTCGACTACCTTCTGGGCCTGTCTGAGCGCCCGGATGGGCAGTTTGTCGTTCAGGTATCAGAACACGATCCCCAGATCGAGCAGTTGGTCGACACTGCCAAACAGCTCAATGCCCAGGGCCTGGAGCGTCTGAATCAATACGCCGAGGACTTGACCGGAAATCCGTCCTATCGAAAAGAGAAGCGTGACTGACAGAAAGGAGAAGAAAGGGATGGAGAGAGAAAAAGGCGCCAGTGTGATCGACCTTCTCGCTGACTACTGCGTGATCGACCTTGAGACGACCGGGCTTGACCCCAGCTACGACAGAATTATCGAAGCCGCCGCCCTGCGGGTCAGGGATGGGAACGTCGTCGCCCAATTCTCTCAGCTGATCAATCCGGGTATCTCCATCGACCCATATATCGCCGTGCTGACCGGCATCACGGACGACATGGTGCGGGATGCGCCCCCCATCGAGAATGTCCTGCCCCGCTTTCTGGACTTTGTCGGAGATGATATCCTGGTCGGGCATAACGTGCCCTTCGATGTCAATTTCATCTACGACAACGAGATGCGCATCAGCGGAACGCATTTTCAAAATGATCACATCAACACGGTCAGGCTTGCCAGAAAGCTGCACCCGGAGTTGAGCAGTCATACTTTGGGCCACTTGGTCGACCATCTGCACATTCCATTTGCTGCGGCGCACCGGGCACTGGCTGACTGTCAGATGACCAATGACCTGTACAGGAAGCTGTGTGAAGAAGCGATTGCAAAATATGACTCGGCAGACGCCTTTTGCAGTCTCTTCCGCAAGCAAAGAAAACAAAAGCGCAGTGCTCCACAGGAGCACAGATCTTTACAGGCAAAGAACATTTCGGTTTTCAAAGAGACGCTGAAAGAGCAGGACGATACCCACCCGCTCTATGGCAAGACCTGTGTTTTTACAGGCAGACTGGACCGAATGACAAGAGACGTCGCACAGCAGCTTGTCCTGCTAATGGGCGGGGTGCCTGCAACCGGCGTGACAAAGAATACAAATTATCTTGTCCTGGGCTGCAACGATTATTGTTCGTCAATCAAAGATGGGAAGAGTAGCAAGCAGAAAAAGGCGAAAAAACTCCGGTTAGATGGGGCAGATATTCAAATCATTTCGGAGAATGTGTTCTATGATATGATCTTTGATTGATGTAAAAAAGCTCAGATCACTGCATAAAGAGAGGGTGCCAACATGAGCGATCATTTTATCGTGCCGCCGCAAGGGCCGTGGACCCGCATCAGCGAGCCTCAGGAACTGCTGGACTATCTGAAACGGTATGAACTGACCCCAGAAACTGCTTCAGCGCCCCGCCAGCTCTATCACATAGATATTTCGGGTGATGTCCTCCCCTGTAAGGTGGTGGGGTATGTCTCCCAGTGGAATACGGTGATCGAGGTGGCCGGAAAGCTGGGGTGCATCGACCCCCGCTATCTTAGGGAGATGAATTCCAGCGCCCGCTACTGTGTATTTGACGTAGAGACGCCGAACGCGCAGAACGACCGCATTTCGGCCATTGGACTGGTCCTGTTTGACGGCGAGAAGGCGATCCAGACGGCGTATTACCTGATCGATCCGGAAGCCCCCTTTGACGCATACAATTCCCGTCTCACCGGCATAGACGCGGACGCCGTCAAGGACGCGCCCACGTTCCCGGAGGTGTGGGCACAGGTGGAGGACCTGATGTCCGGCTCTATCCTGGTAGCGCACAATGCGCGTTTTGACCTCTCCGTGCTTTATAAGACGCTGCAGGCGTATCAAATCACGCCGCCCGATTTCCGCTATCTCTGCACCCTGCAGCTTGCCCGGACCGCCCTGCCGGAATTGGGGCACTATGGACTTAATGATCTCTGCCAGTATTATCAGATTGAATTGGATCACCATAGAGCGGGCAGTGATGCCCTCGCCTGTGCGCAGATTTTAGGCTGCCTGATTGCCAGCGGCATGCAGGTGACCCGCAGTGTAAAGCAATATAAACCGGAGCAGGAGAAAAAAACTGCCAGGCAAAAAGCGGCCAGCGCTTCCAAATGATTCAGGAGCGCTGCCTTGCCGCATGGCTCAGAGGGAGGAAGGAACATGTGTGACCAGCTCAAGCTGTCGGACTTTGTCTCTGAAGAGGAAAAGATATATCGTCAAATGCGGCCGGCGCTTCGTGCGGCTTTGAAAAAGAACGGAGTCTCCGAGGATAACCTGATATTTGAGCAGAACAAGGAATTTGCCTCTGTTTCCGTTCGGCCCGGAGGGCTGCTCTGCCGAATTAAAATCGGCAGGAAAGTCAAATTCATCTCCTTCAAATATCCTCGTCTCAGCCAGGTCGATATTTTAGCTCACTTTGAGACACAGCAGACCAAGACGGACAGAGACGCGAACTTCATCCGCGTGATGGTTCCGGCCTCCGGCGTGTTCCCAGCGGAGGCCCTTGAACGCCTGATGGGGGTCGTCGCGCAAAACGTCATGGATTCCGTCACCAAAGAATTTGACTGCTGCTCCCGCTATATGGAGTGCAGCAATGCAAGGCACTGCATACATCCCGACCCGGACTTTGCAATCTACTGCGGATACCGGCGTATGCTCAATCGGGGGATTATATTCTACGGAGCAAACCGGACTGAACCCTGAGACGTCTCTCTAAATCCGCAACCGGTTGCGTGTATCACCCATCCCTCATCTCACAACAGGAGGCACCCCATGAAAACGTTTACCATCATCGCCGGCATCAACGGCACCGGGAAGAGCTCCCTGACCGGCGTGCTCAAGGGCCAGCTGGATGACTTGGGCATCATTGTGGACGCCGACCGGCTTACCCGGGAGCGGGCCGGGGGTGACAGCTTCCGCGGCGGCCGCCTGGCGGTGGAGCGCATCCGAAGCTGCCTGGCCAAAGGGGTCTGTTTCACCCAGGAGACAACCCTCTGCGGCTTCACCACTGCCCGCAAGGCCAGCGCCGCCGGATACCGTATCCGTCTGTTCTATGTGGGGCTCAACACCCTGGACGAGTGCCAGGCGCGTATCCGCAACCGGGTGTCCCGGGGCGGGCACGACATCCCCGCCGATGTGGTGGCCCGGCGTTTCGCGCGCCGCTGGCCCGCTGTGGCGGAGGTGCTGCCCTACTGCGACGAGGCGGTGTTCTACGACAACTACAACGGCTTTGTCGAGGTCGCGGAGTACCGCAACGGCGAGCTGCTGCTCAAGGGAGATTACCGTCCCGACTGGATCCTGGAGTTGCGGGACTATCTGAACACCTGACCAACCCGCAACCGGTTGCGGGTGAGCAAGCAAAAAACTCCCCCGACGCAGCCGCGCCGGGGGAGACGATTCCCTGTACATATTTCGGCCGTCCCGCGCATGGGATAGACCAGAACGAGGGGAGGGGATACCATGATCCGCTGCAATTACGCCCGCTGCAAGCGGCAGATTCCGGACGACGCCGTGTACTGCCCCTACTGCGGCCGGAAGCAGGCCGCAGCCCGCCCGAAACGGCGCAACACCCGCGCCAAGGGGACCGGCAGCGTCTACAAGCTCTCCGGCGACCGGCGGAAGCCGTACTACGCGGTGCTCAACGGCCACAGCACCGGCCGGACCTACGCCACGCGCCAGGAGGCTGCCGCGGCCCTGGACGAGATGCTCGCCTCCTCCCGCCCGGACCTCTTCGCCTGGACGCTGGAGCAGGTCTATGAGGCGTGGTCCGAGGTGGCCTACCGGGATATGGGGTCCAGCAGCCTGCGGGGCTACAAGCTCTCCTGGAGCTATCTGCCGGAGGAGCTGCGCCGCCGCACCGCCCGGGATGTGCGCACCGACGACATGCAGGCGGTGATTGACGACCTGCAGCGCCTGGGCCGCTCCGACTCCACAGCCAACCACGTCAAATTTCTCTTCTCCCAGCTCTGCAAATGGATGATACAGCGGGACCTGATCCACACCAACTACGCCTCCTTTGTCAAGGTCCAGCGGACGGAGCGCCGCAAGACAGAGACCTTTACCACGGCGGAGATCGCCCGCATCGACGCCTTGGCCAGCGGGGGCGACCGGGGGGACCGGCTGGTCCAAGCGGCCATGTTGACCATGATTTTGCTCTTCACCGGCCTGCGGATCTCCGAACTCTTCGGCCTGCCGGTCTCCGGGGTGCATCTTGAGGGGGAGATCCCCTATCTGCGCGGGGGCGTCAAGACGCAGGCGGGGCGAAACCGGGTGGTGCCGATCTACCGGCGCATCCTGCCCTATGTGGCCTTCTTCGCCGGCCGGGCGGAGGGGGAGCTGCTGATCTCCGGCTACGATGGACGCCGCAGCGCCAACGGCTGGCGGGCGAACGACTATGCGGCCATGCTGGCCCATCTGGGCATCCCCTACCGGGTGCCCCACAACACCCGCAAGACGATGGCCACCCACGCGGCCGAGGCCGGGGTGGACCAGCTCGCCCTGCTCAAGCTGATGGGCTGGTCCGACATCGCCGTGGGCAACCAGTATTATATCGCCCCGGACGCCGCCTACCTCGCCGCCGAGCTGGAGAAGCTGGACAGTCTGGACCGCACCCTGGACGGAGCTGCCAAGGAGTTAGATAACCGTTAGTTGTGTGTTAGTTGTCCAGTTAGAAGAGAGGGTGCGGGAGGCAGGTATATCGCAGGATTCGAGCATCTTTTGCCTGTAGTTCTAAAAATAATTTGCACTCAGAAGCGCAAAAATCTGAAGGTGGAGACCTGTGGATCATCATCCTCATCATCATTCTGTTCTGCTGCTGCGGCAACGGGACGAATGGCTGCTGCGGGAACACCGGCTGCAATCCCTGCGCCTGCTGACCGGCGCCGCGCCGCCCTGGAGGCGGCCGACATAGACAGGACCTGAAGAGCGGCGGGCGGCCGCACAAACAGAGACGGAGCGTATCAACACCGATACGCTCCGTTTCTGATGTCCGCAGGGGGGCGGAAGAGGGCGAAGGCCGCAGAATGTGCCAGCAGAACAGTCAATCCCGTCCCTGCGAAGGGGCGGCCCCGCGGAGGAAGGCCCCGTCCTCGCCGAAGCAGGCGTTGATGGCGGCCTCGTCCGCCTTCATCCCCTCCAGCGTGCGCTCGAGGAGGTCGGGCAGCTCCCAGCCGAGGAGCCTGGCCCCCGCCTCGATCACCTCGCGCGAGCAGCCGGCGGCGAACTTCTTGTCCTTGAACTTCTTCTTCAGGCTCTTGAGGTTCATGTCCTGGATGCTCCGGGAGGGGCGCATCAGCCCGGCGGCGAAGATGATGCCGGTCAGCTCGTCGGCGGCGTAGAGCACCTGCTCCATCTCGTGCTCCGGGCGGATGTCCACCGTGAGGCCCCAGCCGTGGCTGGCAGTGGCCCGGATCAGCCGCTCATCCAGCCCACGCTCCCGCATGAGCGCCTGGCTCTTCACGCAGTGCTCCTCCGGCCAGCGCTCAAAGTCGAGGTCGTGCAGCAGGCCCACCAGGCCCCAGAAGTCCTCCTCCTCCCCATAGCCCAGGGTGCGGGCGAAATAGCGCATCACGCCCTCCACCGTCAGGGCGTGGCGGATGTGGAAGGGCTCGCTGTTGTACTCCAGCAGCAGGGCGAGCGCCTCGTCTCTTGTGATCATGTCAAATTCCTCCTTTTTGAGGGAACCATCGGCCTTTCCGGCAGCGGTTCCCGGGTCGCTTTCCCAAATGGCATTCTCACCGCGCGGCGCGGATGATGCCGCCGCCCACCACCGTCTCCCCGTCGTAGAGGACGAGGGACTGGCCCGGCGTCATCGCCCGCTGCGGCGCGTCAAAATGGACGGTGAGCTCGTCCTCGTCTGTCTGGCGGGCGGTGACGGCGGCCTCCGTCTGGCTGTGGCGGGTCCTGGCGGTGAGGCGGTGTTCCCCCTCCAGCTGGTCGCAGGCGATCCAGTTGAGGGCCCCGGCGACGGCGGTCCGGCGGTAGAGCGCGCCTTCCCCGCCGAGGGTGACGGTGTTGCGCGCGGGGTCCTTTGCCACCACATAGGTCCGCTGGCCGAGGGCGATGCGCAGGCCGCGCCGCTGGCCGAGGGTGTAGCGCACATGCCCCTCATGTTGGCCGAGCACGTTCCCTTCGAGGTCCAGAAAGTCCCCCGGCGGGCAGTCAGAGCCGCTGTGCCGGGCGAGAAAGGCGGGGTAGTCCCCGTCGGGGAGAAAGCAGATGTCCTGGCTGTCCCGGCGCTGGGCGGCCTCCAGCCGGTGCGCGGCGGCGATGGCGCGCACCTCCGACTTGGTCAGCGACCCGAGGGGGAAGCGGACGCGCGCGAGGGTCTCCTGGTCGAGGGCGTAGAGGAAGTAGCTCTGGTCCTTCGCCCGGTCCGCCCCGCGCAGGAGGAGGGTGCGGCCCCCCATCGTGCGCACCCGGGCGTAGTGCCCGGTGGCGGCCCAGCGCGCGCCGAGGGCGTCCGCCGCGGCGAGCAGGGCGGGGAACTTCACCCGCCGGTTGCAGCGCACGCAGGGGTTGGGGGTGAGCCCGGCGCGGTAGCTGGCGGCAAAATCGTCCAGCACCTCGCGCGCAAAGCGCTCCTCCTCCGCGGCGGCGCGGTGGGGGATGCCGAGGGCCGCGCAGGCCCGTGCCGCATCCCGGGCGGCGTCCTCCCCGCCGCAGCCGCCGTCATAGAGGCGCAGGGTGACGCCCGTCACCGAAAAGCCCGCCTCCAGCAGCAGCACCGCCGCCGCCGTGGAGTCCACGCCGCCGCTCATGCCGAGGGCCACACGGTCCATCGCGCTCTCTCCTCTCTCCTGTTCCGGTATGATACAGTATGATAGCGCGCTTTGGGGCGGATTTCAACTTTTTTCTGCCGGACGGGCGGGAGCGCTTGTCCGGATGCCCATTCTATACTATAATGGAGGGGAAGAAAAACGCCCGGACCGGGCGCTGTGAAGGAGTCGATCGCCATGACCAGAGTCAGCCCCTCCGTCCTCTCCGCCGACTTCGCCTGCCTGGGCGAGAGCTGCCGCCGCGTGCTGGACGCGGGGGCGGATATGATCCACTTCGACGTGATGGACGGCCACTTTGTGGACAACATCAGCTTCGGCCTGCCGGTGCTCGAGTCGCTGCGCCGGGTGCTGCCGGAGGCGGTGTATGACGTCCACCTGATGATCACCCATCCGCTGGACTACTGCTGCCAGTTCGCCGCGGCGGGGGCGGACTACATCACCTTCCACGTCGAGACGGTGGACGACATCCAGGCCACCATCGACGCGATCCGCTCCGCCGGCTGCGGGGCGGGCCTCTGCGTCAAGCCGGACACCCCGGCCGAGGCGGTCTTCCCCTGGCTGGACCAGCTCGCCCTCGTGCTGGTGATGGGGGTGGAGCCGGGCCACGGCGGCCAGGCATTCCAGGAGAGCGCTCTGGGCAAGCTGCGCGCCCTGCGCGCGGAGTGCGAGCGCCGGGGCCTGAACCCCTATCTCTCGGTGGACGGCGGCGTGAAGGCCGCCACCACCGGCCCGCAGTGCGTCGCGGCGGGGGCCAACCTCCTCGTCGCGGGCAGCGCCGTCTTCTGCGCGGAGGACGTGGAGGCGGCGGTGAGCGCCTTCAAAGCCCTCTGACAAGCGATCACAAGCGAAAACAGCCTCCCGCCAATGCAGCGGGGGGCTGTTTCCTGTGTATGAGGGCGTGTGAGGCGCCTTTAGTCCAGCTCGAGCGCTCCGGTGTAGAGCTGGTAGTAGGTCCCCTTGAGGCGGATGAGGTCGTCGTGGGTGCCCCGCTCGATGATGCGCCCGTGGTCGAGCACCATGATGGCGTTCGCGTTCTGCACGGTGGAGAGGCGGTGGGCGATGACGAAGGTGGTCCGCCCGGTCATCAGCGCGTCCATGCCGCGCTGGACGATCGCCTCGGTGCGCGTGTCGATGGAGGAGGTCGCCTCGTCCAGGATCATCACCGGGGGGTCGGCCACCGCCGCCCGGGCGATCGCGAGGAGCTGGCGCTGCCCCTGCGAGAGGTTCGCGCCGTTGCCGGTGAGCATGGTCTGATACCCGTCCGGCAGGCGGCGGATGAAGTCGTCTGCCCCGGCGAGCTGGGCGGCGGCGATGCACTCGTCGTCGTGCGCGTCCAGATTGCCGTAGCGGATGTTCTCCATGACGGTGCCGGTGAAGAGGTTGGTGTCCTGCAGGACGATGCCGAGGCTGCGGCGGAGATCGGCCTTTTTGATCTTGTTGATGTTGATCCCGTCGTAGCGGATCTTCCCGTCCGCGATGTCGTAGAAGCGGTTGATCAGGTTGGTGATGGTGGTCTTGCCCGCGCCGGTGGAGCCGACGAAGGCCACCTTCTGCCCCGGCTTTGCGTAGAGGGAGACGTTGTGGAGCACCGTCTTCTCCGGCACATAGCCAAAGTCCACGTCAAACAGGCGCACATCGCCGCGCAGGCGGGTGTAGGTCACCGTGCCGTCGTGGTGGGGGTGCTTCCAGGCCCAGACGTTGGTCCGCTCGGGGTACTCCTCCATCGAGCCGTCCGCCGTCTCGCGGGCGTTGACCAGGGTGACATACCCCTCGTCCTGCTCCGGCTCCTCGTCGAGCAGGGCGAAGATGCGGTGCGCGCCCGCCAGACCCATGATCACCATGTTCACCTGGTTGGAGACCTGGCTGACCGACCCGGCGAACTGGCGGGTCATGTTCAGGAAGGGGACAACGATGCTGATGGAGAGGGCCATGCCGGAGAGGCTGAGGTTGGGCGCCCCGCCGAGCAGCAGCGCTCCGCCCACCAGGGCGACGATGACATACATCACGTTGCCGATGTTGCCGAGCAGGGGCATGAGGATGTTTGCGTAGCGGTTGGCCTTCTCGGCGTTCTCGAAGAGGTCGTCGTTGATGCGGTCGAAGTCCGCCTTCGCCCCCTCCTCGTGGCAGAAGACCTTGACCACCTTCTGGCCGTTCATCATCTCCTCCACGAAGCCCTCCGTCCGGGCGAGGGCCTCCTGCTGGCGGAGGAAGTAGCGGGCGGAGCGGCCGCTGACCGCGCGGACGACAAAGGTCATCACGACCACCCCGGCGATCACCACCAGCGCCAGCCAGATGCTGTAGTAGATCATGATGCAGAACACCGAGAGCAGCGTGACGCCCGAGATGAGCATCTGCGGCAGGCTCTGGCTGATCATCTGGCGCAGGGTGTCGATATCATTCGTGTAAAAGCTCATGATATCGCCGTGGTTGTGGGTGTCAAAGTAGCGGATGGGGAGATCCTGCATGTGGTCGAACATCTGCTCGCGCAGCTTGGCGAGGGTGCCCTGGGTGATGATGGCCATCAGCTGGGTATAGCAGACGTTGGCGGCCAGGCTGAGGAGATAGAGGGCGACCAGGATGACCAGCAGCCGCGCGATGGTCCCCGAGGCCGCGCCCCAGTCGCCGGAGCGGTAGTTGGCGTCCACCACGGCGATGGCGTTCTGCATGAAGATGGAGGGCAGGGAGCTGACGACGGCGTTGAGCAGGATGCAGACCAGGGCGACCGGCAGCAGGACGGGGTAAAAGGAGATGAGGGTGCGCGCCAGACGGCGGAGCACTGTGCCGGGGGCCTGTACGCGGCGCGCGGCGGACTTGTTCTCACTGGGCATGCTGCTCGCCTCCCTTCCGGTTCTGGGCATAGTAGGTCTCGCGGTAGGCCTCGCTGCGCTCCATCAGCTCGTCGTGCGAGCCGATGTCGTGGATGCGGCCGCCCTTCATCAGGATGATGCGGTCCGCGTCCTGCACGCTCGCCACCCGCTGGGCGATGATGATCTTGGTGGTCTCCGGGAGGAACTCGCGCAGGCCGCGGCGGATGAGGGCGTCCGTCCGGGTGTCCACCGCGCTGGTGGAGTCGTCCAGGATGAGGATTTTGGGCTTTTTCAGCAGGGCGCGGGCGATGCACAGGCGCTGCTTCTGCCCGCCGGAGACGTTCGTGCCCCCCTGCTCGATCCAGGTGTCATACTTTTCGGGGAACTGCTGGATGAACTCGTCCGCCTGCGCCAGACGGCAGGCCTCCTCGATCTCGGCGTCGGTGGCCTCCGGGTTGCCCCAGCGGAGGTTGTCGCGGATGGTGCCGGAGAAGAGGACGTTCTTCTGCAATACCACCGACACCTGATTGCGCAGGGTCTCCAGGTCATAGCGGCGCACATCCACCCCGCCGACGCGCACGCGGCCCTCCGTCACGTCATACAGGCGCGGGATGAGCTGGATGAGGGAGGACTTGGACGAGCCGGTGCCGCCGAGGATGCCGATCACCTCGCCCGAGCGGATGTGCAGGTCGATGTCGGCCAGGGCGCGGCGGTTGGCCACGCGGGAGTACTTGAAGCTCACGTTCTCAAAGTCGATGGAGCCGTCGCGGACGGTCTTCACCGCGTCCGGCGGGCTGGTGAGGGTGCTCTCCTCCTGGAGGACCTCCACGATGCGCTCGGCCGACTCGAGGGACATGGTGATCATCACGAAGACCATGGAGATCATCATCAGGCTCATCAGGATCTGGAAGCTGTAGGTGAGCATGGAGGACATCTGCCCCACGTTCAGGTCGAGCCCCTGACTGGTGATGACGGTGTAGGAGCCGTAGCTCATCACGAACACCATCGCGATGTAGACGCAGAACTGCATCATCGGGCTGTTGATGGCCATGATGCGCTCTGCGCGGGTGAAGTCGCGCTGGACGTCGCGGGCGGCGGCGCCGAACTTCTGCTTCTCATAGTCCTCGCGCACGAAGGACTTGACCACCCGCATCGCCTGCACGTTCTCCTGCACCGAGTCATTCAGGGCGTCATACTTGCGGAAGACCCGGCGGAAGAGGGGGGTGGCCGCCCGGATGACCAGGATCAGGCCGATCGTGAGCACCGGGATGGTGAACAGGAAGATCATCGCCAGCCGTCCGCCCATCAGAAAGCCCATCACAAAGGAGAACACCAGCATCAGCGGGCAGCGGATGGCGATGCGGATGATCATCATGAAGGCCATCTGCACGTTCGTGATGTCGGTGGTCATCCGGGTGACCAGGCTGGAGACGAGGAACTTGTCGATGTTCTCAAACGAGTAGTCCTGGATCTTGTAAAACATATCACGGCGCAGGTTGCGGCCAAAGCCGGCCGAGGCCGTGGCGCAGGTGGCGCCTGCCGCCGCGCCGAAGATGAGCGAGGCGACCGCCATGGCCAGCAGCACCAGGCCATAGCGCCAGATCACGTCCATCGGGCAGCCGTTCTGCATCTCCGTGACCAGATTGGCGGTCACGAAGGGGATGGCGCACTCGAGGATCACCTCCAGAATGACCAGCAGAGGGGTCAGGATGGAGGCCGTCTTATACTCGCGGATGCTGCGGGCGAGAACCCTGATCATATGTCTGAAACCTCCGTTTCTTCCGTCTCCGGGGCGGCAGCCGTGCCGTCCGGTTTGTTTTGCTGCGAACAGCCTGCGCGCTCCGGCGCGCAGTCCTCCCAGTCGTCCAGGTTGGCGAGCATCTGCGCCGCCATCTCCTTGAAGAGCTGTACCTGCCCGGACGAGAGGCCCCGCGTGAGCATCCGGTCGGTCTCCCGCAGGGCGGCGGCCACCTGCTCGTTGAGCTCCACCGCCCGCTGCGTGGGCACCAGGCTCTTCAGCCGCGCGTCACTGGCCACGCTTTCCCGGCGCAGGATGCCGTTTTTTTCCAGGAGCTGCAAAATTCCGGTCGCTGTGGAGCGGCTGAGCCCGAAGGCCCGCTCGATGTCGCGCTGAAAGACCTCCCCCTGCCGGCAGTGGACCAGGATATAGCAGATCACCCGGCTCTGCACCCCGGTGATGCCGAGGTCCTGAAAGGTGGCGTTCAGCCGCGCCTTGACCTTGTGCGAGAGCAGATTGATCCATGCGCCGCAGTCCTTCTCCATCCAGACACCTCCTTCCGTCTGTATCTGTAAGTTGTTCGTGGGCGAACAGTATAGTACACGGATTTCCACGGATTGTCAAGAGGGAGAGACAAATTTTTTCCGCCCGCTGGTCAACGGATGCACCCCGGCTTTTCCGCAGGGAACGGCCCTGACCGTTCCGTCCGAAAGCCCGTTCCGCCCGGCCGCCCGCCGGGGTAACAGAGGTAAGAAAAGTAACAAAGGTAACTTCTCCCTGTACGGGGAAGAAGTTACCTTCTGTTACCGGGAGAGCGCCTCAGCGGCGGCGTCCGCCCTTATAGTTGCGCGCTCGGCGAGCATCCGGTCGTGATAGCGCAGCTTCTCATCCAGCCGGTCGAGCGAGCGCTGCATGTCCTCCATCCGCGCGGCGAGCAGGTCGCGCTGGCGGGCCAGCAGCTCCCGCCGCGCCTGGAGCGTCCCCTCCCCCTGCTGGACGAGGGCGGCGTACTGCGCCAGCGCCTCGATCTGTACCCCGGCGGCGCGCATGCACTTCATCAGCTCGATCCAGCGGCAGGACGCCTCGTCATAGTCCCGGATGCCGCTGCGGGTGCGCGGGACGGGCGGGATCAGCCCCACGCGCTCATAGTAGCGCAGGGTGTCCGCCGTGAGGCCGTATTTCCGGCTGACCTCCGCGATGGTCATAGGTCCTCCCCCCTTCCGGCGGCGCTCAGGGCCGCCTCTCTCTTCAGATTAGCACCTGGAGCGCAGTCCATGTCAAGCGGGAAAGGCCGCAGGGCGCACAAAAAAATTCGGAAACCGCCCTCTGCAAGACGGTTTCCGAACTGATTTTCTGACCCGTCGGGGATTCGAACCCCGGACACCCTGCTTAAAAGGCAGGTGCTCTGCCGGCTGAGCTAACGGGTCATGCCCTGGGATGGCGGGACTCGAACCCACGAATGCGGGAGTCAAAGTCCCGTGCCTTACCACTTGGCGACATCCCAATACGTTCCTCCGCGCAGATGCCCGCATCCGCGCGCCCCCGCCGGGGGAAGAAAAAATGGTCAGCCGGGATGTCTCCCTCTGACCTGGCTCCCTGTGGAGGGAAGAGAGGGTGGATAGACGGATTCGAACCGTCGGCCTCCAGAGCCACAATCTGGCGCTCTAACCAACTGAGCTATACCCACCATATGCACTTGCATGATACCGCCGCGGCTCAGGGGCAGGGACCCGGGCCGGGCAAGCACGCCTGGAGGGACTCGAACCCCCGGCCCACTGCTTAGAAGGCAGTTGCTCTATCCACCTGAGCTACAGGCGCATGTGGAGCGGGTGATGGGAATCGAACCCACGCGACCAGCTTGGAAGGCTGGGATTCTACCATTGAACTACACCCGCAAGCCGTTACCAGCCGGAATATAATAGCACAGCCGGGCGGACTTGTCAAGTTGTTCCCCCCATCTTTTTTTCGAAAAATCGGGGGGACGGCCCCTCAGCGCAGCTCCTTGTCGCAGTAGGCGCAGCACTGGCGGCCGTTGACCACCTTGACCAGCGGCGGCAGATAGCTCCCCTCCGTCTGGGTGATGCAGACGGGGTTGGAGCAGACCGGTTTCGTGCCGATCTCCACCGGGTCGGGGATGCGGTGCCCCTGGTTGGCGAGGTCCATCAGGAGCGCCATGCGGACATACATGCCAAAGCGGGCCTGCTCGAAGTAGGCCGCGCGCGGGTCGTCGTCCACGTCCACGGCGATCTCGTCCACCCGGGGGAGGGGGTGGAGGATGAGCATATTGGGCCGGGCGCGGTCGAGCTTGCGGCGGTTTAAGATATACACGCCCTTGTTGCGCTCGTACTCCAGCGGGTCGAGGAAGCGCTCGCGCTGGATGCGGGTCATGTAGAGCACGTCGAGCATGGGCATGACCGCCTCCAGACTGGTGACCTCGGTGTACCACAGGCCGTTTTCCTGCATGAACAGGCGCATATAGTCCGGGATGGCCAGCTCGCGCGGGCTGATGAGGTAGAACTTGACATCGTTAAACTTGGCCAGCGCCTTGATGAGGGAGTGGACGGTGCGCCCGTTCTTCAGATCGCCGCACAGGCCGATGGAGATGCCGTCCACGCTGCCGCGCAGGCGGGTGATGGTGGTGAGGTCCGCCATCGTCTGGGTGGGGTGCATGTGCCCGCCGTCGCCGGCGTTGATGATGGGCACCTCGGAGTAGAGGCTGGCCGCCTTGGCCGCCCCCTCGCGGGGATTGCGCATCACGATGACGTCGGAGTAGGCGGAGACCATCTTGATGGTGTCCTTGAGCGTCTCCCCCTTGGCGGTGGAGGAGGACTTGGGGTCGGCAAAGCCGAAGACGGTGCCGCCCAGGCGGAGCATGGCGGTCTGGAAGGAGAAGTTGGTCCGGGTGGACGGCTCAAAAAAAAGGCTGCCCTCCAGCTTGCCGCGGCAGGCATCCAGATATTGCTCCGGCGCGTCCATGATGGCCTCTGCCCGCGCGTAGAGCGCCTCCCATTCCTGACGGCTCAGGTCGCCGAAGTCGATGAGGTGGCGAAAACTCACCCGGAATCTCCCCTTCCTGTCGGTTTTCTCCATTGTACCACATCTCCCCCGCCGCGGCAAGGGGGACGCGGGGGAAATCGCCGCCCCCTTGCCGGATGGCCGCCGGGCGGGTATAATAGAGCAGGCGGGGGAACAAAGGTAACTTCTCCCTGTACGGTGGAGAAGTTACCTTTGGAGGCTGTCAAAAAAGTGTTTTTGACAGCCTTTCGAGCAAATGCAAGCATTTGCTCGAGTTTGCAGCCCTCCCACGCGCACTCGCTGCGCTCGCACACTCGTCGGGCTATCAGTATTTTTCGGCCGGTACATGCCCGTCCGAAAAATGAAATTGCACTTTATTTGGCCCTGCGGGCCAAACTCGGTGAGACCTTTTTTGACACTCTGAATTTGTTACCCCGGCGGGCGGCCGGGCGGAGCGGGCTTTCGAACGGAACGGTCAAGACCGTTCCCTACGAAAGGGAACAATGGTGCGTCTGTAGACGGGCGGGCGCACTGAGGTGCGCCCGCGATGTGGGACGCAGGGCCGGGCGGCGCAGGCATTTCGTCCCACACTGTAGGGGGCGGTCTTGACCGCCCCGCGAGGACGGCAGAGGCTTTCGGGCGGAACGGTCAAGACCGTTCCCTACGGAAAAGACACGGTGCGGAGGGGACGGGAGGAGCGGTCAGGACCGTTCCCTGCGAAATCAAACGATGGCGCGTCCGCAGGCCGGCTGCACGCATCGTTTCAAAACTGAAATCATACAGGAGGCATGACCATGCTGTGCAAACCCTTCGGGCCGGTCCGGCCCCGTCTGCACCCCACCGTCCGCGCGGCGGAGACCGCCGTGGTGGTGGGGGATGTCACCCTCGCCGCGCACGTCAATCTCTGGTACGGCGCCGTGCTGCGCGGCGACATGGCCCCCATCTCGGTGGGGGAGAACACGAACATTCAGGACAACGCCGTGCTCCACTGTGACCGCGGCGTGCCCTGCCGGGTGGGCAGGGATGTCAGCGTGGGACACAACGCCGTCATCCACTCCGCCACGGTGGGAGACGGCTGCCTGGTCGGCATGGGAGCCACCCTGCTCTCCGGCTGCTCCATCGGGGCGGGGAGCATTGTCGGCGGCGGGGCGGTGGTGCCGGGCAAGCTGCAGGCCCCGCCGCACAGCCTGATCGCCGGGGTGCCCGCCCGGGTGGTGCGCACCCTCCGGGCGGAGGAGGCGGAGCGCCTGCTGGAGAACGCGGCGCACTACCTCGACTACGCCGCCCGCTCCCTCGGGCCGGTCTCCGGTCAGGAGGAGGGATAAAGCGGAGCCGGGCGGGCATACTATCCTCGCCATCTCCGGATGGCAGAGGAGGTATGTACCATGGAACAGATCAACCACAACATCCAGTGCAGCGTGAACACCTGCGCCCACCACGCCGGGGAGCAGGACTACTGCACCCTGCGCTCCATCCGCGTCGGCTGCTGCGCGGCACAGCCCAAGAGCTGTGACTGCACCGAGTGCGCCTCGTTCCAGATGCGCCGCGGCGGCTGCCGCTGACCCGGCCCTCCCCCGCCCCCTCCGGGCGGGGGTGCGGCGGGCGAGAGAGACAACAAAGGTAACTTCTCCACCATACAGGGAGAAGTTACCTTTGTCGCTTTTGGGGGGGGCACAGCGGCCCTCCCGGGGCGGTCAGGGCGGCCCCCTGCGGTGTGGGACGGGGCGCCAGCAGGACAGGACGCCTCCTCCCGTCCCCGCCGCACCATAATAGAATCCGTAGGGAACGGTCTTGACCGTTCCGCCCGAAAGCCTCTGCCGCTTTCGCGGGGCGGTCAAGACCGCCCCCTACAGTGTGGGACGAAATGCCTGCGCCGCCCGGCCCTGCGTCCCACATCGCGGGCGCACACGGTGCGCCCCTACGGGGTGCGGCATGGGTCGCAGGGGCGCATCCTGTGCGCCCGCCCGTCCACCGCTGCACCATCGTTCCCTTTCGTAGGGAACGGCCTTGGCCGTTCCGCCTGACGGCCATTCCGCCCGACGGCCCGCCGGGGTAACAAAGGTAAGAAAGATAACAAAGGTAACTTCTCCACCGTACAGGGAGAAGTTACCTTTTGTTACGCTCCGGGGCCGCTCTGCCGTCTCAGCGGCGGCGTCCGCCCTTATAGTTGCGCGGGCGGCGGGAGCCGGTGTAGTTGCCGTAGCGGCGCTTCGGGCGCAGGACGGTCAGGCGGAGCACGGCGATGAGGACGAGGAGGACGGCCAGTCCGATCGCCGCGACGAGCCAGTAATTGGCGATGAAGGTCTCGATCGCCTGCTTGCGGGCGAGGAAGACGGACTGCTCCACGGCGTCCTGGGCGACCAGGTCCACCGAGCCGAAGGGCTCCTCCCCGAGGTAGACGGTGAGGGCGCCGAGCACGTCCCCCTCCGCGACCGGGGCGGCCACGGAGTCCACCGTCTCGACCCGGACGGTAAAGCTCTCCTCCGTCACGTCGTTGGGCAGGAGGGCCTGCAGGCCGTCTGCCGGGGCGACGAGGACGCTGTCCACATCCACCCCGAGGGTCACCGGCACCTCCGCGACCGGGTCGGTGCTGGTGAGGATGTCGTGCACCGAGAAATTCTCAAAGCCCCAGCGCAGCAGGCGGGAGGATTCGGAGAACTGATAGCGGTGGGTCCCCTCGTCGTCCACCACCGTCTCCGAACCCATCACGACGGAGATGAGCATGGTCCCGTCCTGCTCGGCGGCGGAGAGGAGGCAGTAGCCCGCCGCGTCCGTCGTGCCCGTCTTGATGCCGATGCAGTTCTCGTAGACGTAGCCGGAGTAGTAGTTGCCCGTGAGCAGGCCGTTCGTGTTGTAGAAGTGGCGCTCCTCATGGCCGTCCGTGGCGGGGACGGTGTACTCCTCCGTGCTCACGATGGTGCGGAAGGTCTCGTTCTCCATCGCCTTGCGGGCGATGAGGTAGAGGTCGTAGCAGGTGGTGTAGTGGTCATCGTCGTGCATCCCGTGGGGGTTCACGAAGTGGGTGCCGGTGCAGCCCAGCTCGGCGGCGCGGGCGTTCATCCGCTCCACGAAGGAGGACACCGAGCCGGAGTGGTACTGGGCGAGGATATTGGCCGCCTCGTTCGCCGAGGGGAGGAGCAGGCAGTAGAGCAGGTCCTCCAGGCGCATCGTCTCGCCGATCTGGATGTTCTGGGTCGTCGCGTCCAGGGTGACGCCGAGCCAGGTGTCGCTCCCGGCGGTGACTATGTCGTCAAGGGTCATATCCCCCCGCTCCACCGCCTCGAGGATGAGCAGGGCGGTCATCACCTTGGTGATGCTGGCGGGGTAGACGCGCTCATATGCGTTCTGCTCATAGTAGACCATGTCCTCCGTGGCGTTGACGAGCAGGGCGGCCCGGGCGCGCACCTCATAGTCCGCCACCGTATCGGATACCTGGGCCAGGTCGATCGCCCGCGCCGCCGGCATCAGGGCGCCGAGGGCGAGCGCCAGGGCGAGGAGGAGGGAAAACAAGCGTATCTTTTTCATGGCAAGCTCCTGTCAATTGTACAGATGTATGGTATAATGGTCTCTGCCGGGCGCCCCTGCCCGGCAGGATCAGCGACTATTATAGCAGACAAACCGCCCCCGCGCAACGCCCGCCGGGACGGAGAGAGGACGGAGCGCGATGAAAATACTGGTCGTGGACGACGAGGCGGTGCTGGTCAAGGGACTGCGGTTCAATCTGGAGCACGAGGGCTATCAGGTGATCGCCGGCCGGGACGGGGCGGAGGCGGTGGCCCTGGCCCGGCAGGAGCGGCCCGACCTCATCCTGCTGGACGTGATGATGCCGGAGATCGACGGCCTGCACGCCTGCATGCAGATCCGCTCGTTCTCCGACGTGCCCATCATCATGCTCACCGCCAAGGGGGAGGACCTGGACAAGATCATGGGCTTTGAGTGCGGGGCGGACGACTATGTGACCAAGCCCTTCAACGTGCTCGAGCTCAAGGCGCGGGTGAAGGCCCTGCTGCGCCGGTCGGCGGCCCGCCCCGCCGGGGACGGCTGGCACGACCCGGACGAGACCATCCGCATCGGCCACATCCTGCTCGACCGCGTCTCGCGCAACGCCCAGCGCGAGGGGCTGTGGGTGGAGCTGACGGCGCGGGAGTACGACCTGCTCGAGCTGCTCATGAGCCATCCCGGCCGGGTGTACAGCCGCGAGCAGCTGCTCGACCAGGTCTGGGGCTATGCCTATCAGGGGGACTACCGGACGGTGGACGTGCACATCCGCCGCCTGCGCGAGAAGGTGGAGCTGGTGCCCGCCTCCCCGCAGTATATCCTGACGAAGTGGGGGGTGGGGTACTATTTCCGGAAAGAGTGAGCGCGCCGCGCAGGCAGCTGGCGGGCGGCGCGTGCCCATCCTGCGCAGCTTACAGACCAAGGTGGCCCTGAGCTACATCGGCATCATCGCCGCCGTGCTGCTGGTGATGAACACCTATCCCCTCCTCGCCTCGCAGGACCTCGCGGTGAACTCCAAGCAGACCGCCCTGGCCAGCGAGGCCTCCGTCCTCGCCTCCAACCTCTCCGCCCTGGAGGTGCTCACCCGGGAGAACGTGGCCCAGGTGATGGAGCTGCTCGGCGAGGGGAGCCTGAACCGCGTGCTGGTCACCGACCCGCTCGGCCGCGTGCTCTACGACAGCGAGACGGGGGAGGCCAGCGCCCTGGGGGAGTACGCCCTCTTTCAGGAGGTGGTGCTCGCCCTGCAGGGGCAGGACACCTTCCACTCCTCCTACCGCGACGGGGTGTTCCGCTCCGGGGCGGCCCAGCCGGTGATCTACCGCAACAGCACGATCGGGGCGGTCTACCTCTATGAATACGACAGCGAGCAGGGCCTGCTGCTCACCGGCCTGCAGGCCAACCTCGGGCGCATCTCGATGGTGGTCTGCGCGGCCGCCCTCCTCCTCAGCGTCCTGCTGGCGCGGACGATGACCCATCGCATCAGCGGCCTGCTCTCCGCCATCCAGCTCCTGCGGCAGGGGAAGTACTCCCACCGCGTCCAGCTGGCCGGGCGGGACGAGCTGGCCCTGCTGGCGGACGAATACAACCAGCTCACCCAGCGCCTGGAGCGGACGGACGAGGTGCGGCGGCGCTTTGTCTCCGACGCCTCGCACGAGCTCAAGACCCCGCTGGCGAGCATCCGCCTGCTCACCGACTCCATCCTGCACAGCGACGGGATGGACCGGGAGACCCTGCGGGAGTTCGTCTCCGACATCGGCCAGGAGGCCGGGCGGCTGGACCGCATCACGGAAAAGCTCCTCGCCCTCACCCGTCTGGACGGGGCGGGGACCGTCCAGCGCCAGCCGGTGGACGTGCGCCAGACGGTGGAGGACGTGCTGCGGATGCTCGAGCCCCTCGCGGCGAGCCGGGGCATCTCCATCGAGACGGAGCTGGCGCCGGAGGAGACCGACTGCCGCGTGCTGGCCACGGCGGACGACCTCTATCAGATCCTCTTCAATCTGGTGGAAAACGCGATCAAGTACAACTGCCCGGAGGGGCTGGTGCGCGTGCTCGCCGGGCGGGAGGAGGGCCGCGTCTTCCTCTGCGTGGAGGACACCGGCATCGGCATCCCGGAGAGCGAGCGGGAGAAGGTCTTCGACCGCTTCTACCGGGTGGACAAGGCCCGCTCCCGCGCCGCCGGGGGCACCGGCCTGGGCCTCTCCATCGTGCGCGACACCGTCCATCTCCACGGCGGCTGGATCGGCGTGGGGGAGCGCGCGGGGGGCGGGACGTGGTTTCGCGTCACCTTCCCCGCCGCGGGAGAGGGGGCGGTGCGCAGATGAGACGGTATCTCGCCCTCTTTCTCGCCCTTCTCCTCGCCCTCACCGGCTGTGCCGCGCATCAGGAGGGGGGGGACGGGCTGCTGGTCTACTACGCCGTGCAGGACGCCTCCGCCCTCGGAGAGCCCTCCGTGCGCGGCGTGCCCTGGCCGGAGGACGGCGGGGCGGCGACGGTGGACGCCGTCTTTCGCCAGATGCAGGTCCGCCCCGCAGACGGGACGCTCGGGGTGGTCTTCCCGGAGAACCTCCGCCTGCTGTCCTGGTCGCTGGAGGAGGGGACGCTGCTTCTGCACCTCTCGGAGGAGTACAGCGGCCTCGCGGGCATCTCGCTCACGGTGGCGAACTACTGCCTCGTGCTCACCATGAGCCAGCTCGAGGGGGTGGAGGCGGTCGCCATCACCTCCGCCGGTCTCCCCGTGCCGGAGGAGGGGGTGCGCGTGCGCACGGCGGCGGACGTCCTTCTCACCGGCGAGCTGCCCGACCCGACGCTGGTGGGCCTGCAGCTTTACTTCCCCCTCTCCGACGGCTCCGGTCTGGGTCTGGAATACCGCGAGGTCCAGCTCCACGACGTGAGCGCACAGGGGCTGGCGGCGGCGGTGATCGAGCTGCTCGCCGCCGGACCGGGCAGCCCGGAGATGGCCTCCCCCTTCCAGGCGCTGGAGAACCAGCTCGCCTGCGAGCAGGTGGACGAGGTCTGCCGCGTCACCCTCACCGAGGGCTGGGCGGAGGTCCTGCGCACAGACGAGCTCGCCCGCCGCGCCCTGGTGAACTCCCTGTGCACCCTCGATGGGGTGACATGCGTCGCCTTCTCCTGCCCGGGAGAGGCGGACGGGCTGGAGGGGACCTTCTTCTTCGAGTGACCGAGAAAAAACGGACTGAGAAGTGCCATTTGAAGCGCTTCTCAGTCCTTTTTCATGTTTTCAGTTGGCTTGCCGCGCCGCTCAGAGCCGCCCGGCCGCCGCGCGCTCGGCCTCCAGGCCGCGCTTGTAGGCGTCCAGCCAGGCGTTGAAGCCCGCCACGTCCGCCGCCTCCGGCTGGAGGGTGGTCCCCGCCGTCCCGGCGAAGATGCGGCTGTTCAGGTAGTCCTCCA
>CASDSM010000008.1 GCA_949283375.1 uncultured Eubacteriales bacterium
CGCTCCGGGCGCGGCTCAGCGGGCGCTTCCGGGGCCGGGACGGACTCTCCCGCCGGTGGCGCGGGCGGCTCCTCCGCGCGTCTGGTCAGATTCGGCACAGACGGCGGCTCCGGCACGACGGCGGTCTCCCCCGGCGCGGATGGGGCCGCGCGCGAGAGCAGCGCGGCGGCGCTCGGACTGGTGGCCGCCTGCCACGGCGTCACCGTCCGGTCATAGCCGAGCCGGGCGGTGGAGCGCAGGACCGGGCTGGCATTTGCCGCCCCGGCGCGGTACTGCTCGCTCGTCATGGTCTTGAAAAAGGTCTGGTTGGGCGTCACCGTGTCCTGCCGCTGAGGCCGGGCCGGGGACGCCTTTTGCTCCGGCAGGACGGCGGCGACGTGGCCGCTCTCCCACTCCAGGGCGGAGCGGGCGGCGTTGTAGACCGCCTCAAAGAGCTGCTTCTCGTTGGTGAATTTCACCTCGGTCTTGGCCGGATGGACGTTCACGTCCACCGCGCTGAGCTTACACGTCAGGCGCAGCACACAGCCGGGAAAGCGGCCCACCATCTTTTGATTCCGGTAGGCCTCCTCCAGCGCGGCGGTCATGGTGCGCGACTTGACGTAACGGCCGTTGACAAAGAAGTGCTGGCAGGCGCGCGTCCCGCGGCAGCAGGCGGGGCGGGAGAGATAGCCCTCCACCCGAATCTCCTCGCCGTAGCCGGGGCAGGGGAGAAAGCCGAGCGCTGTCTCCCGCCCGAGCACGGCGTAGAGGGCGGACTGGAGTTTCCCGTCGCCGGGCGTGAGCATCTCCTCCTTCCCGTCGCGCAGGAAGCGGATGGACACCTCCGGATGGGCCAGCGCCTGGTGCTGCACGGCGGAGAAGACCGCCGCGCCCTCCGCGGCGTCCCGCTTCATAAATTTTAACCGGGCCGGGGTGTTGTAAAACAGGTCGCGGACGATCATCGTCGTCCCCTCGGGGCAGCCCGCCTCCTCCTGGCGGCGCAGCTCGCCCCCCTCGAGCAGGAGGGAGGCGCCGAAGTCCGCCCCCGGCGTGCGCGTCATCAGCTCCACCCGGCTGACGGCGGAGATGGCGGCCAGCGCCTCGCCGCGAAAGCCGAGGGTGCCGATCGCCTCCAGGTCGTACTCCGTGCGGATCTTGCTGGTGGCGTGGCGGAGGAAGGCGCGGGCCGCGTCCTCCCTCTCCATCCCGCAGCCGTTGTCCGTCACGCGGATATAGCGCATGCCGCCGGCCTGAATCTCCACGATGACGGACGTGGCCCCGGCGTCAATGGAATTTTCCACCAACTCCTTCACCACCGAGGCCGGACGCTCCACCACCTCGCCGGCGGCGATCAGGTCGGCCACATGGGGGGAAAGGGTTTGGATTTTGGGCATGGGTTTGACCTCCTGTATCCGGTCGGGAAACGCCGTCACCTACGGGCGGCGTTTTCTCAGGCGCGCGCCGGTCTCAGGCGGCGCCGAATCTGATTGTGCAGGCCCGTCAGGACCGCCGCGGCGGCGAGCACGACAAGGTAGCGCGCCCAAAACGGCTCGAGAGAGGCCATCTCATCCTGAAAGACGAGCACCGGCACGATATGCCAAAAGTAAAGCCAAAACGAGTTGCGCGAGAGCCAGCCCCAGAGCCGCCCCTCCCGCAGGGGACGCGCCTGCGGCAGGGACAGCAGCTCCCAGAGCAGCAGGCTCACCAGCACGCCGTAGGCCAGGTAGTAGCAGCCGGGCGGATATTTCGCGTCCTGCACGAGCGGAAAGCCGCGCGCGGCGCCCAGCAGCAAAAAGCCGGCCCCGGCATAGGCGGCCGCGCCCAGCCTCTGGCGGCGGGCCATCTCCGGCAGGGCGATGCCGAGGGCGCAGACCAGGCCGTAGCCCACGGTGTCCTGCACGACGTAGTGGGAGAGATAGCCGGGGAGGTTCTCCCCCGCCGGGGCGATGATGCAGTAGAGCTCGTACACCGGCGCGGCCAGCGCCAGCACGGCAAGATAGCGCCTGAGACCCCAGCGGCGCAGCGCGGCCAGCAGGAGCGGCGAGATCAGCGCCATCTGAAAGTAGACGCGGATGATCCAGACATAGCCGATCCCCGCGGTGAGGGAAAAGGAGCTGAGATAGTCGGTGAGCGACAGCCGCGCGCCGGGGAACCAGAGGCCCATCATCGTCAGCCAGAGCAGCACGGGGATGAGGAAGCACCAGGTGGGCACGATCAGCCGCCGGAACCGCCGGGCGACATAGCCGCCCCAGCTCCCGCGCGCTCCGCCGCTGGCGCGGAAGGAGAGAGCGTTGAGCAGCACCATGAGTACCACGTCAAACCCGCGCAGCTCAAAAAGCCACTCCGGCGGGTCCACATGGGCCAGCATAATCAGCAGCAGGCCGAGCGCCCGCAGAAAATCAATCCGTCCGTCCCGCGCCGCCGCCACGGCCGCTCACCTCCCCGGCTTGCCGTCTCGTCCCTCACAGCTTTTGCTTCCACTCAAAGAGAAGGTTCATCGCCTCGATCGGGCTGAGGGTGTTCACGTCGGTCATGCGCAGCTGGGCGATGACCTCCGAGGCGGCGAGGTCGCCCATGGAGACCTGCTCGTCCGCGCGGGGCGCGGGCGCCGCCGGCTGGGCCGCTCCGCCCGCCTCCAGCTCCTCGAGAATCTTCCGGGCGCGGCTGATCACCCGCTGCGGCACCCCGGCGAGCTTGGCGACCTCGATGCCGTAGCTCTGGTCCGCCCCGCCGGGGATGATCTTGCGCAGAAAGACGATGTCGTCCGCGCGCTTTTTCGCCGCGATATGGTAGTTGCGCACCGTGGGCAGGCTCTCCTCCAGCACGGTGAGCTCGTGGTAGTGGGTGGCAAAGAGGGTCTTGGCCCCCAGGCGCCGGCCGTCGGCGCAGTACTCCAGCACCGCGCGGGCGATGCTCATCCCGTCATAGGTGGAGGTGCCGCGGCCGATCTCGTCCAGGATGAGCAGGGAGCGGCCGGTGGCGTGCTGCAAGATCTCCGCCACCTCGCTCATCTCCACCATAAAGGTGGACTGCCCGCCCGCCAGGTCGTCCGAGGCGCCGATGCGGGTGAACACCCGGTCCACCACGCCCAGCCGCGCCGCGCGCGCCGGGACGAAGGAGCCGATCTGCGCCATCAGGCAGATGAGGGCCACCTGGCGCATGTAGGTGGATTTGCCCGCCATGTTCGGGCCGGTGATGATGGCGAGGGTGACGCTTTTGCCGTCCAGATGGGTGTCATTGGGGACGAAGAAGGTGTCCTTGAGCACCTTCTCCACCACCGGATGGCGGCCGTCCACGATCTCGATCGCAGACGAGTCGTCCACCTGGGGCATGCAGTAGCCGTTGCGCACCGCCACGTCCGCCAGAGTGGCGAGCACATCGACCTGTGCCAGCGCCTGCGCCACCTGCTGGATCGTCTCCACCCGGGCGGCGCAGCGGTCGCGCAGATCAGAGAAGAGCTCATACTCCAGCTCGCCGATGCGCTCGCGCGCGTTGAAGATGGTGTTCTCCAGCTCCTTGAGCTCACTGTTGATGAAGCGCTCGTTGTTCGCGAGCGTCTGCTTGCGCACATAGTCCGGCGGCATCCGCTCGGACTGGGCGCGGGGCACTTCGATATAGTAGCCAAAGACCTTGTTGTAGCGCACGCGGAGCTGGCGGATGCCGGTCTTCTCCCGCTCGCGCGCCTCCAGCTCGGCGATCAGGTCCTTGCTGTCGTTGAGGATATGGTTGAGGTAGTCCACCTCTTCGTGATAGCCCGCGCGGATCATCCCGCCCTCCCGGACAGACAAGGGCGGCTCGTCCACCAGGGCGGCCTCCAGCGCCTCGCGCAGCTCGGGCAGGTCATCCAGCGCACCGTGCAGCTGGACGAGCATCGGGGGCTTGAGCCCCTCCAGCCGCCCGCGCACGGCGGGCACCTGACCGAGGCCGGCGGCGAGGGCGGCGAGGTCCTTCGCGTTGGCGCTTCCGACGGTGATCCGCCCGATCAGCCGCTCCAGGTCGGTCACCGGGCGCAGGGCGGCGATCAGCTCCTCGCGGGCGATCAGGTTGTCCACCAGGGCGGCGACCGCGTTGAGCCGGCCATTGATCTCCACAGGGGAGAGCAGCGGCCGCTCCAGCCACCGGCGCAGGCAGCGCGCGCCCATAGCGGTCTTCGTCCGGTCGAGCACCCAGAGCAGGCTGCCGCGCTTCTCCTTGCCGCGCAGGGTCTCCGTCAGCTCCAGATTGCGCCGGGCGGCGAGGTCGAGCTCCATAAAGCGCCCGGTGGAGTAATACTCCAGCCGCTTGAGGTGGCCCAGGTCGTGCTTCTGCGTCTCATGGAGATAGTCGAGCAGGGCCCCTGCCGCCCGGAGGCACCAGGGCTGTTCCTCCGGCAGGGCCTGCGAATTTTCAAACTGCTCCTCTACCCGCCGGCGCGCCGCCTCCAGGTCGAAGCGGGCCTCGCCCATCTCCACGCTGCACCCCAGCCGCTCGCGCAGGAAGGAGACCAGCTCCCAGGAGGCCATCGCCCCCGCGTCCAGCACCGCTTCGCGCGGGGCAAAGCGCCCCAGCTCGTTGCGCAGATGGGCCTGCGCCTGCGCGCCGTCAAAGCCGGTGACCGAGACGCTGCCAGTGGAGAGGTCGCAGAAACAGACGCCCGCCCCCTGCTCCGTCAGGCAGACGGCGGCGAGATAGTTGTTCTGCCGCTCCTCCAGCATGGAGGGGTCCACCACCGTGCCGGAGGTGACCACGCGGATCACCTCCCGCTCGACGAGGCCCTTTGCCTTCGCCGGGTCCTCCATCTGCTCGCAGATGGCGACCTTGTAGCCCTTGGCGATCAGGCGGGCCAGATAGGACTCGTAGGAGTGATACGGCACGCCGCACATCGGCGTCTGATCCTCCTCCGGCTTGCCGCGGTCCCGGGTAGTGAGCACCAGGTCCAGCTCCCGGGAGGCCACGCGCGCGTCCTCGTCAAACATCTCATAGAAGTCGCCCAGCCGGAAAAAGAGCAGGCAGTCGGGATATTCTTCCTTGATTTGCAGGTATTGTCTCCGCATGGGAGTCAGCTCTGCCATGCAATGCCTCCGTTCCGCGCGATCGGGCGCCCCCTGCACCGGGCAGGGCGGCAGCCGGCCTGTTTCATAGGATAAAATGCGCCGCTTTCAGGGCGTTTGGCCCTGTGCAGTACCTATTATGATAACACTTTTTTCGACGGAATTCAACTCGCCGCCCCGGCTCAGACCAGACGGCCAAAGAGCGCCCAGTTGGACGCGCCGGTGATCTCGGCCCGCTGCCAGGTGCCGATGACCTCCTCCGGCCCGTCCAAGTGGACCAGGCGGCCGCCGTCGGTGCGGGCGGTGAGGGCATGGCGGCCATCGCTGTTGCGCCCGTCCACCAGCACGCGCAGGGTGCGGCCGATGTAGGCGGCGTGCTTTTCGGCGGAGATGCGGTTTTGCAGCTCCACCAGGCGCTGGAAGTTGCGGCTCTTCTCCTCTTTCGGCATCGGGTCGGGCAGTTTGGCCGCCGGGGTGCCCGGCCGGGGGGAGTAGATAAAGGTAAAGAGGGCGTCATAGCGCACCTCTTCGATCAGACGCATCGTCTCCTCAAACTCCTCCGCCGTCTCGCCGGGGAAGCCCACGATGATGTCGGAGGTGAGCACGATCTCCGGGATGAGCGCGCGCAGGCGGCGCACCTCGTCGAGGTAGGCCGCGCGGTCATAGTGGCGGTTCATCGCCCGCAGCACCCGGTCGCTGCCGGACTGGACGGGGAGATGGAGCTGAGGGGCCACCTTCTCACAGGCGGCCATCGTCTCAAAGAGCTTCTGGGAGGCGTCCTTCGGGTGGCTGGTCATAAAGCGGATCAGGAAGTCGCCCGGCACGTCGTTGACCATCCGCAGGAGGTCGGCAAAGTCGATGTCCAGGCCGAGGTCCTTGCCGTAGGAGTTCACGTTCTGGCCGAGGAGGGTGATCTCTTTGTAGCCCGCCGCCGCCAGCTCGCGCACCTCCTCCAGGATGCGCTCCGGGTCGCGGCTGCGCTCGCGGCCACGCACATAGGGCACGATGCAGTAGGTGCAGAAGTTGTTGCACCCGTACATGATGGAGACCCACGCCTTGAGCGGCCCGCTGCGCACCACCGGGAGCCCCTCGGCGATGCTGCCGTCCGACTCCGGCGTGTGGAACACGCGGCCCCGCCCGTCGAGCACCTGCGCGAGGAGCTCAGGGAACTGCCAGAGAGCGTGGGTACCGAAGACCAGGTCCACATGGCGGAAGGAGCGGCGGATCTGCCCGGCCCGGGTGGGCTCCTGCATCGCGCAGCCGCACAGGCAAATAATCTGCTCCGGCTTTGCCCGCTTGGTGTGGGTGAGCGCGCCGACGTTGCCGAGCACACGCATCTCCGCGTGCTCCCGGATGGCACAGGTGTTGATCACGATGACGTCCGCCTCCCGCTCATCGGCGGTAAACTCATAGCCCATCTCCCGCAGCATGCCGCGGATGCGCTCGGAATCCGCCTCGTTCTGCTGGCAGCCATAGGTGTCCACCAGGGCGAGCGGGGGCACAGGGCGAGCGGCATGGCGCGCGGCGATTTCATGGCAGATCTCCCTCTGGCGCGCCAGGGCCGTCTCGGGGATGAGAATTTCCGTTCGATTCAAAGAGGTTCCTCCTCACAGATGCGATTAGTGGCATTATAGCACGCCTTTGCCCGCAGCACAAGGAATTTGCCCGCAGGTATCCCGGGCGATATTATTGTTGACAAAGTGGGGATTACCTGTTATCATCTTTTGTAACGGTTTGTAACCAAGAGAGAGGAGCGTTCCCATATGCCTGAGATTCCGCAGAAAAGAGGCCAGTTCCGGCGCGCCTGCGCGTTTGCCGCCTCGCTGGTGCTGGCCTTGACGATGATCCTGCCGCTGTCCGCCGCCGCCGTGGAGGCAGAGCGGGCGGAGGAGGCCGTCACCCTCCCCTCCGGCCTGGAGCTGCCCCTCCTGTATCAGGACGAGCCGCTGCTGGAGCGGATGCTGCTCGGCGGTCTCACGCAGGAGTGCTACTACCTCTCCCTCGACGGCGAGGTGCTCGTCTGCGCGGACGAGATGGAGACGCTGACCGCCCTGGTCGATGCGCTGGTGCAGCCCTGCCTCACGGAGGACACCCTCTCCTGTGCCCTGGCTGAGCCGGAGCGGCTCTCTCTCTGCTACGGGCTGGTGCCCGCCAGTTCCAGCATTGATCTCGACCTCGCCGCCCGGACGCTGGCGGAGACGGTCGTCATCCAGACAGAGGAGCGCCGTGAGGCCGCCATCCCCCACGCCGAGCTCGCCTGGGAGGACGACACCCTCTATGAGGACGAGGTGGTCGTCACCTCCGAGGGCGTGGACGGTCTGGCAGAGGAGACCTGGTCGCTCTGCTACACCAATGGCGAACTGACCAGCTCTGAGGTGGTGGAGGTCGAGCTCATCACTCCCGCCGTCGCCGAGGTGACCATCTACGGCACAAAGGAGCGCCCGGAATATATGTGGCCGGTGGAGGGCCGCGTCTCCTCCGAGTTCGGCCCGCGCAACATCGCCGTCGGCTCGAGCAACCACAAGGGGATGGACATCGCCTGCCCCACCGGGACGGAGATCCACGCCTCCAAAGCGGGCACGGTGATCTTCTCCGGCTGGAACGGCGGCTATGGCTATCTGGTCAAGATCGAGCACGAAGACGGCGCGGTGACCTACTACGGACACAACTCCTCCCTGCTGGTGAGCGTGGGAGACGAGGTGGAGCAGGGAGAGACGATCGCCCTGGCCGGGTCCACCGGCCGCTCCTCCGGCCCGCACTGCCACTTCGAGATCCGCATCGACGGCACCCCGGTCAACCCGCGCGACTATCTGGAGAGCTGAGGCTCCTTTTGTCATCAAAAATGACCCGTTGCAGGCTTTCCCCTGCAACGGGTCTTCTTTTGGTCCGGGTTGGCGAGGCCCCCTCCCCCCCCCGTCAGACGGGAGGGCTTGCCCGCTCCGGACGGCCATCACCCCAGAGCAGGATGATCAGGAGGAGGACCGCCAGGCCCACCGCGCCGATCACGGCAAAGGCATTGACGACGGTACGGACCGCCCATTTCGCCTGCCCGATCTCCTCCTGCAGGGCGCGCAGCCGCTCTCCCTCCAGGTTCTGTGCCCGGACCTCCTGCACGTCCACATCCTTCACCAGCGCATCGAGCGGCAGCTCAAAGAAGTCGCTGAGCAGGACGAGCCGCTGGAAGTCCGGATAGCTCTGCGCGAGCTCCCATTTGCACACCGTCTGCCGGGAGACGCCGAGCTGCCCGCCCAGCTCCTCCTGAGAGAGCCCCTTCGCCTTTCTGAGCTGGATCAGCTTTTCGTTGAATTTCACGCCGGATCCCTCCTTCCGTTCCTGCGTACATTCTATCCGCCGCGCGGCGTGGACGCAACCAACTATGGTTGGCAATCTGTCCACAGAGGGCGGCAGCGCGCTCCCCTGCACACAAAAAACACCGGCGGACACCCCAAACACAGGATGTCCGCCTCAGAGTGTCAAAAAGGTCTCACCGAGTTTGGCCCGCAGGGCCAAATAGAGTGCGGTCTATTTTTCGGACGGGCATGTACCGGCCGAAAAATACTGATAGCCCGACGAGTGTGCGAGCGAAGCGAGTGCGCGTGGGAGGGCTGCAAACTCCAAGCAAATGCAAGCATTTGCTTGGAACTTCAAAAGCTGGCGTGAAGGGTGTCGAGCATCTCAGCGAGCTTCTCCGCCGGGAGCTGGCCGGGGGCGGAGGCCCTGCCCGCCGTGCCGAAGGTGGCCGCCGAGCCGAAGACCTCGCCGGTGATCCGGCTCACCGTGCCCAGCGGGCCCATGCTCATAGTGATGAGGGGGCGGCGGGCCCAGTGGCGGTGCACCTCCCGCGTCGCGCCGAGCAGGGCGAGCACGTCCTCCGAGCAGTTCGGCATCACCGCCAGCTTGGAGATGTCCGCGCCGAGCGCCTCCATCCGGCGCAGGCGCTCCACCATCTCCGCCTGCGGCGGGGTGCGGGCAAAGTCATGGCTGGAGACGACGGAGCACACGTCCCGGCCGCGGCAGTAGTCCGTCAGGGCACGCACCGTCTCCTCTCCGGCGGAGAGCTCGATGTCCAGCAGGTCCACCAGGCCGCTCTCCGCCAGCGTCTCGATCAGCTCGCGGTAGTCCGGCGCGGAGAGGGCGCGCCGTCCCCCCTCCCGCTCGGTGCGGAAGGTGGCCAGCAGCGGCAGCTCCAGCGCCGCGCGCAGCAGGCGGGCGGTCCCGAGCAGGTCGTCCCAGTCCTCCAGGCGGTCATACCAGTCCAGCCGCCACTCCACCAGCTCCGCCGGGAGCCGGGATACCTGCTCCGCCTCGCGCAGCAGCTCCGCCCGCCCCGGGCCGAGGATGGGGAGGATGATCTTGGGCCGTCCCGCCCCCAGGGTAACGCCGCGCACCCGGACCGGCTGCACCCTGGTCTCAATGTGCAGCTCCATTGCCCCGCCCCCTTACAGGCCGAGCAGGGGCCGGACCTTGTCCAGCGGCATCTCCTGTCCCGTCCAGAGCTGGAAGGACTCCGCCCCCTGGTAGAGCATCAGGCTCGCGCCGTTCTGGGTGCGGCAGCCCACCTCGCGCGCCTGGCGCAGCAGCTCGGTCTCCTCCGGGACATAGATCGCGTCGGTCACCAGCAGGCCGGCGTGGAGATAGGTCACGTCCGGGATGCAGCTCTGCCCCTCCTGCGCGCCCATGCCCACGTTGGTGGCGTTGGTGAGAAGGTCGGAGCGGGCGATCGCCCGGCGCAGGGCGTCCCGGTCCTCCAGCGCGCGCAGGGAGACGTCGCAGCCGGTGCGCGCGCGGACCTGCTCCACCAGCTTCTGCGCGTGCGCCCAGCGGGGGGAGCTGCGGCGGTTGAAGACGTCCACCGACTTCGCCCCCTGGAGCGCGGCCTGGGCGATCAGCTCCCGTCCGGCGCCGCCCGCGCCGAGGATGGTCACCCGCTGGCCGCGCAGGTCAAAGCCGAGGTCGGCCAGGGCGCGCCGCCAGCCGGGGCCGTCCGTGCTGTAGCCGGTGAGGTATCCGGCGTCATTGACCACGGTGTTCACCGAGCCGGTGAGGCGGACCTCGGCGGAGACCTCGTTGAGCAGGGGGACCACCGCCTCCTTGTGCGGCATGGACAGGTTCACCCCGCGCATCCGGAAGGCACGGATGGCGTTGACCGCATCCGGCAGGCGCTCCGGCGTGACGTCGAAGGCGAGATAGACCGCATCGATGCCCAGCGCCTGGAAGGCGGCGTTGTGCAGGATGGGAGACTTGGAGTGTCGGCTCGGATGGGCCAGCAGGGCCATCAGGGTCGTATGGCTGGTGATCGGCGGCATGGCAATTTCTCCTTTCCCCGGAGGGGCCTCTCCCCTCCTCCGCCGCGTGCGGGCGCTGTGCGCGTCAGGACTCATCTGTGCGCTGCACGCGGTCGATTCGTCAGATATTATTATAATGCGTACAAAACAAAGCCGCAAGCCTTGAATGCCAGGGCCTGCGGCTTTGTTTTCACACGGGATGCGCCCCGCAGCGGTACGCGGGCGGCGCCGGAACGGTTTTTGTATCCTCTTTGTTATTTTTTGTTTGCAAAATGATATTGTCTCCCGCCGCCTGTTCCATTATACTGGAGAATAACATCCGGTGGGCGCGCCGCGCCCAAAACAGAGAGGTGTTGAATACACATGGGTCCCCTGGAGGAAGAACGCGCCCGGACAGAGACGGAGCCCTCCCTGCCGCGCCATGTCTATTATCTGACCATCGTCGGAGCAATGCTCTATGGTTTTGGCCTGAACCTGCTGCTCAGCAGCCTCATCTACCGTTTTTCCCTCTTTGTCACCGGCCTGCCCATCATACTCGTCCTGGTCGTCTATGGGTTCTGCATCGTCTTTGCATACCGTCTCATGGCCAAGAGCACTCTTTCGTCCAGCGTGCTCCTGTTCCATTTGTCGGTATCCCCCCTCGCGCCGGTCTTCTGCGCCACGGTGCCCGGCATGTCATTCCAGTCTGTCCTGGCCATTGTGCTGGGTATCAGCATTTTTTCCGTGGCGCTCGCGATCCGGTGCTGCATGGTGAAAAATCCGTTCTACGGCGACCGCGCCCCGTTTTGGCTGATCCTTACGTTTGAAGGCGCCGCGCTGCTGGCGCCGCTGCTGGCCGGTCTGTACTCTGCCTGGACCGATTGCCTGGTGATCTTGTTCTTCTCGTTCTGCATCTACATCTTATTCTACGAGGCAAGCCTGTCGTCACCCACACTGAAGCACGCCATCCGCTCGGCCACCTTCCTCTCCATGTACGCGTTCAAGTCGGCAGACAGACTGCTCAACATCCTGCTTCTCCCCGTCACGCTCCCCCTCACGCTGCTCGCCGGTCTGTTTTCGAAAAAGAAGGAGGACGAATAGGCCCGCCGCGGGCAATTGTTGCCGCCTTGTCAATCTTTGTTCACAAAATGATGTTGTTTCCGGCGGCAGTACTGTGTATAATCATGTTGCAGTGGGGGGTAGTGATGCCCCCTCCTGTATTTTCCCGTATTTTGCAACTCTGAAGGAGTGATCGCACCATGAGATCCCTGCAATTGGATCGCTCAGCGCTCTACCAGCAGCGCGAGCTGTCCGCAGGCGCCTATCACCTCGCCATCGGCGGACTGCTGCTCTACGGCTTTGCCGTCAACGCCCTGCTCTGCCTGCTCTTTCCCAACCTCGCCCTCTATGTCACGGGCGGCGGGATGCTGGTCTTCCTGCTCGGATACCTCGTCTGCGTGGCGCTGTCCGTCATGCTCAGCTCCTCGCCCAACGCGGTGGTGAACTTTATCGGCTACAACCTGCTGGTGGTGCCCATCGGGCTGCTGCTGTCCATCTCAGTGAGCGGCCTGTCCATGCAGACCATCCAGTCCGCCCTGCTGGGGACCGGCGTCTTTGTCATTCTGATGATCGGCGCGTCGGTTGTGCGCCCCGAGTTCTTCCTCTCCCTCGGCTGGACGCTGGGCATCTCTCTCATCGTCACAGTCATCGCAGAGCTGGTCCTGTTGCTGCTCGGCTTTGCCACCGGCTGGATCGACTATCTGGTGGTCGCCATCTTCTCGCTCTACCTCGGCTTTGACTGGGCGCGGGCGAGCAGCTATGCCCCCACGGCGCGCAACGCCATCCTCTCCGCCACGCAGATCTATCTGGACATCATCAACATCTTCGTCCGCCTGCTCTCCATCCTCTCCCGCCGGCGGGACTGAGTGTGCCAGGAGAAAGCAGAATCATCCGGAACAGAAAACCTCCGAAGGCCCAGCGGCTTTCGGAGGTTTTTCTGTTTGCTGTCCGGTCCGTAATCGCCCGGCGCTGCGGCTCAGCCGGCCAGGTCGGCCTGGTCCATCAGGGTGACGGGGATGGTGAGCTCCCCGTCCCACGCGCCGGTCTCCTCGTTCTGGCGCAGGACGGTGAGGGTGACCTCATCGCCGATGCTGTGCTGTGCGAGGATCTCAAGCGCCTGAGAGACGTCGTTCACCGCCACGCCGTCAACGTGGGTGATGCAGTCGCCGATCTCCAGCCCGCGCGCGGTGGCGTCGGACGCGCTGTCGATGGAGGCGACGATCAGCCCCTCCGGAGCCTCCGAGCCGTCCGAGGCGAGGCAGCTGATGCCGAACACCGGGCGGCTGACGCGGCCATGCTCCGCGAGCACGGGGAGGATCTCCTGCACCACCGAGGTGGGCACGGCGAAGCCCAGTCCCTCCACCGTCACGTTGGTGGAGTTCATCTTCATGTTGGTCACGCCCACCACCTGGCCGTAGATGTTGATCAGCGGGCCGCCGGAGTTGCCCGTGTTGAGGGCGGCGGTGGTCTGGATCAGGGTCATCTGATAGCCGTTCACCGTCACGTCGCGGTTGATGGCGGAGATGATGCCGTTGGTCAGCGTCCCGCGCAGGGTGCTGCCCAGCGGGTCACCGATGGCGAGGGCCTCGTCACCCACTGTCAGCTCGTCCGAGCGGCCAAACTCGGCGGGGGTGAGGCCGTCCGCGTCTATCTTGAGCACGGCGAGGTCGGTCTGCGCGTCCCCGCCGACCAGCTCGGCGTCATAGACCGCGTCTTCCCAGGTGGTCACCTGGCAGGTGAATGCGTCCTCGAGCACATGCTGGCAGGTGAGGATGTAGCCGTCTGCCGTGAGCACGATGCCGGTGCCGCTGCCCATCCCGTCGGCCCCCTCTGTGTTGATGGACACCACGGAAGGCATGCAGCGGGTGTAGATCTCCTGATAGCTCAGCGCCGCCCGTCCGGCAGAGGATTCCAGCGGCAGGTCGAGGGTGTCGCCCGGGAGGGCGGCCTGCTGGAGGCTGTCCGACTGCTCCGCAGCCGGGGCCTCTACCTCCGCCTCACCGCTGTCCTCCTCGAAGTAGTCGTCCCAGACGTCGTCCAGGTCGGGCTCGGGCGGAAGTGCCTCCTGCACGTCTGGAACGGGGGCGTCAAAGCCCTCCGACTCCATCAGGCCGCTCAGCCGGTCGGCCAGCGAGAAGGCGGCGAGCAGGACGAGCACGACCGCCAGCATGATCAGGAGGATTCTGCCCGGCTGGCTGGAGGTGCTGCGGCCTGCAGTCCCCGCCCCGCCTGCGGCGGCGGTGGGATAGACATAGCGGGCCCCGCGCGGGTCCCCGGCGGGCTGCGGGCGGCCCCGGGCGGGCTGCTGCCGGTCCCAGGCGGTGGGGCGTCCCACCGTCTGCGGGTCGCTGCGCGCGCTGGTGGAGATCCGGCGCAGATTCTCCTGCGCCCGGGCACGCTCGGCCTGGAG
>CASDSM010000009.1 GCA_949283375.1 uncultured Eubacteriales bacterium
GCTCGCCCTGATTGCTCCTGACTGACAGGCATCCACTATTTTTAGCTTCTCTTCTGCGCTATGCTTACTGCGCCTGGACATGACAACTCCCCCTATAGAAGACTTTTCTAATTCTTTGTCTTCCATAGAGGGAGCATATCACTTCCGGGGGCTTCCGCGGCTTTTCTCTGTTTCTGATCTGTCATGGTACAGGAGGCAGGGAGCACATCCGGTCCTATCGCCGGGCGAGGGCTGCGTTCTGATAGTCCTCCTCCCCTGTCACCTCGCGCAGGATGCGCAGCTCGGGCGGGAAGCGGATCTCCTCGTCCTCCCGGCGCAGCTCGATCTCCAAAATCGCCCGGTCCTGCCAGAAGGGGTAGAGGTCGAGCTCAAAATACTGACCGTCGTAGGTCAGGCAGTAGCGCGTCTTGCGGATCTGCCGCCGGGTGCTGTCCGCCTCCATGAGCAGGCGGAGGTATTCCTCCTGGGTGAGGCGGCGCTCCACCTCCACCCGTTTAACGGCATCCACCCGGCGCTTGACCGTCTGATAGTACATATAGTGCCCGTCCATCCCGCGCTGGCGGATGCGGACCTCCTCCCCATCGGCGCTGTTGAGGTAGGTCTGGATGATCTCCACCCGGCGGCAGTTGGGCTGGGATTCCAGCCATGCGATGTCGGGATATGCAATCAGGTATTTCCGCTCGATCTCATACGGCTCCGGCTCGCCGAGGAAGGCGGCGATCTCCGCGATCAGGCGGCGCATCTTCTCCTCAAAGCTGGTGGTGTTCCCGATCACCCGCAGGTGGGGGTGCCCCGTCCAGGCGGCGATCAGCCTGTCGTCCAGAGCGGCTGCCTCCTCCACCGTCTCCGTCCGGGCGGCGTTGTTCGCCGTCGTATAGAACTCCTCCGCCCCCTTCGCCGCCGTGACCAGGTGGAAGACGGCGTCATAGCCGTCGCGCAGCTCCACCTCGTTCGTGCCGAGGGCGGCAAGGACGGCGGCAAACTCCCCCTCGTCCATATAGGCGCGGTTGTCCAGCGCGCCCCGGTCGCAGACGATCAGGATCCGCTCCGCCGGCATGGTCTCCGCCGCCTGATGAAACACCCGCTCCTTCTCCAGCTGGAGCCTCATCTGGCACTTCTGATAGTCCAGATTGCTCCGGCAGGTCCAGGGGGCAACGCCGCCGCCGATCAGCTCCGTCGCCGTCTCCGGGACAAAGAGGACGGTATAGCCCCGCTGGGAGAAGGCGTTCTGGATCCAGCTCATGGCGGTGGACTTGCCCGCGCAGGGCCCGCCGGTGACGGCGATTTTGACGATCTCGCCGGGCGCGGTCCGCTCGCGCAGCTCCAGCAGCTCGCCCACCGGCAGCTCATAGAGGGCCGCCAGACGGCGCAGGGTGTCCAGCCCGGGCTTGGCCCGGCCATTCTCCCACTTGGAGACCGCCTTGTCCGTCACCCCCAGCCGGGCCGCCAGCTCCGCCTGGGTGAGGCCGCGCGCCGTGCGCAGCCGGGTCAGAGTGTTGCCGAAGGCGTAGTCGTTTCCCATCTGCTCTCTCCTCTCGCTCACTTTTTGCCAAACAGCCGGGCAAAAAGGCCCTTTTTCTCCGTCTTTTGCGGTTCTTCCGGCGCGGCCTTCTCCCGCTCCGGAGCAGTGGGCGTCTTCGGTCCCGGCCCTGCGGCGGGCGTGGCGGAGGGCGACGCCTGACCGGAGGACACCTCCCGGCACTTGACCCAGGGATACAGGCCCATGAGGAGCATCTCCCAGCGCATCAGGCCGCGGCGCGCGCCCAGCGGGACGTACAGCGTCAGGGTGGCCTGGCCGGGGATGCGCTCACTGAATCCCCCGTCCAGCTTCTCCAATGAGTTGAGCAGCACAAACAGGGAGCAGGCCATCGACTGTGCGAAGATCGGGCTGAGCTTCACATGGATGACGCCGTCGGAGTGATCGAGGTCCATCCCCGCGATCCCCGCCCGGCCGAGCCTATAGAGCACCTGCTCCCGCTTCTCCTCCGGCAGGGCATCATACTGCTCCAGGGTGAGCGGCCCCCGGGACGTCCGGAACAGGCCGCAGTTGGCCCGCGCCTCCTCCAAAGCCTGGACCTCGAGGGCCTCCAGCTCCGCGGCGAAGCGCTCCTCCCGCCCGGCGCGCTCGTAGACCAGCCCGATCTCGTCCAGGCAGCCGGAGCGCCAGAAAATGGTTCGGTTCATCATTGTCTCCCCCTTTCTGTGAGAGAATCATATCATATTTTCCCCCTCCCCGCAATTGCGCGCACTTGAATCGCGGTAGAGATGTGTCGCCCCGCGAGATGTCCGCCATTTCACCCATATCTCTCCCCACTCCGGCGGATGGGTGCGGCGGGGCTTCGTCTCTTCCCACACGGATACAGGTCCAGTTCCGCTCTTCTCTGGCAGGATGCACAAAAATTGCTGGCAAATATTGGGGAATATTCCGTGTGTACAAATCTGCGCCGCATCGCTATAATGAAATCAGGACGTAAACGATTTCAAAAAGATTTCAAAATTCAAAAGAGGAGATGTCAAGATGGATTATCGGAAATGCGCGGAAGAGATCTTCCAAAAGGTCGGCGGCAGGGAGAACCTGATCAGCGCCGCCCACTGCGCCACCCGGCTGCGCCTGGTGATCGCGGACAACAGCAAGATGGACATGAAGGCCCTGGAGAGCATCGACGGGGTCAAGGGCGTGTTCAGCAACGCCGGGCAGCTCCAGCTCATCCTGGGCACCGGCACGGTCAACAAGGTCTATGACGAGTTCCTGGCGGTCTCCGGCCTGACGGCGGCCACCAAGGAGGAGGTCAAGGCCGCGGCCGCCAGCCGTCAGCCGCTCCCGCAGCGGATGGTCAAGGCGCTCGGCGACGTCTTCGTCCCCATCCTCCCGGCCATCGTGGCCTCCGGCCTCATCATGGGCATCCTGGAGGGCCTGAGCAAGGCCTGGCCCGCGCTGGCGGAGTCGGGCACCTACACCATCTTCCACCTGTTCAGCAACGCCGCATTTGTCTTCCTGCCCATCCTGGTCGCGGTCTCCGCCGCGCGGGTCTTTGGCGGCAATCTCTTCCTCGGCGCGGTGATCGGCATGATCATGATCCACTCCGATCTGGTGAACGCCTGGTCGGTAGCGGACTATGTGGCCAGCGGCGCCGCCATCCCCACCGCCGACGTGTGGTTCGGCCTGTATGACATCAACCTGACGGGCTATCAGGGCCACGTCATCCCCGTCATCATCGCGGTCTGGTTCATGTGCCAGCTGGAAAAGCGGCTGCACAAGCTGGTGCCCGAGATGCTCGACCTCTTTGTCACCCCGCTGGTCACCGTCTGCGCCACCGGCTATCTCACCCTGACCATCTTTGGGCCGGTGTTCTCCACGGTGGAGAACTGGGTGCTCGACGGCGTGCAGCAGCTCATCACCATCCCCTTCGGCATCGGCGCGGCCATCATGGGCGCGATCTACCCCCTCACCGTCGTCTGCGGCGTGCACCACATGTACAACGTCATCGAGGCGGGCATGCTCTCCTCCGCCGGGCTGAACACCTGGATGCCCATCGCCTCCGCCGCCAACTTCGCCCAGGGCGCGGCCTGCCTGGCGGTCGCCCTGAAGACCCGTGAGCGCAGGACCAAGGCTCTCGCCCTCCCCTCCGCCATGTCCGCAGCCCTCGGCATCACCGAGCCCGCAATCTTCGGCGTCAACCTTCGCCTGGTCAAGCCCCTAGCGGCCGGTATGGTCGGCGGCGCGGCCGGCTCCGTGGTCGGCTCCCTCTTCGGCATCGGCGCGACCGCCTACGGCGTGACCGGCCTGTTCGGCTTCCTCACCACCACCGACTACATCATCCCCTACGCGATCGAGCTGGCCGTCTCCTTCGCCGTCGCCTTTGCGGTGAGCTGGGTGCTCTACCACGACGAGGCCGCCGAGTCCCCCGCCGCCAGCACGGAGGACGCCCCGAGCGCGCTCGACTGCCAGCCGGGCACCGTCTACAGCCCCATCCAGGGCAAGGTGATCCCGATGCAGGACATCCCGGACGCCACCTTTGCCGCCGGTGTGCTCGGCGAGGGCTGCGGCATCGAGCCCGCCGTGGGCCGCGTGGTCGCCCCCTTTGACGGCACGGTGAGCACGGTGGCGGAGACGAAGCACGCCATCGGCCTGGAGTCCCCGGACGGGATGGAGCTGCTCATCCATGTGGGCATCAACACCGTCGAGCTGGACGGGAAGGGCTTCCGCGTCCACTGCGCCGAGGGCGACACGGTGAAGGCGGGTCAGCTCCTGCTGGAGTTTGACCGGCAGATCATCCAGTCCGCCGGGCTCTCCACCACAACCGCCGTGCTGGTCACCAACGCGGAGGACCTCGGCGCGGTCTCCGTCCAGACGGGAGAGGCCAAGGAGCTCGCGCCCATCCTCACCGTACCCGTCCCGGCCAACTGAACAGCCCACCGCCCGGGTGCCGATGGGCTGCGCCCAGGCGGTTGCAAACGGAGGCGGAAAACGCTACAATAGAGGGGAAAACAACTGGGATGCCCAACATCCATTTCCCATCCCCCAGCAAGGAGGTTCCCCTCATGACGATCAAGGAAATTGCCCAGCAGGCCGGGGTCTCCAGCGCGGCCGTCAGCCGCTACCTCAACGGCGGCTCGCTCAGCCAGGCCAAGCGGGAGGCCATCCGCGCCGTCATCGAGGAGACGGGCTACCGGCCGGACATGGCCGCCCAGATGCTGCGCGGCAAGGCCGCCGACCACATCGGGGTGATCGTCCCGAAGATCAACTCGGACGCGGTGGGCCGGGTGACCGCCGGTCTCGCCCAGGTGCTGGAGGAGCGGGGCTATCTCTGCCTGCTGGCGAACACCGACAACGACCCGGACAAAGAGCTGGCCTACCTGAAGCTCTTTCAGAGCCGTCCGGTCGCCGGGGTGATCCTGATGGCGACCATCCTCACCCCCCAGCACGAGGAGATGCTGCGCACCTGCCCCGTGCCGGTGGTGGTGGCGGGCCAGCAGTTCAGGGGCATCCCCTGCGTCTACCACGACGACCGGAGCGCCGCCCATGAGATCACCTCCCTCCTTCTGCGCCGTGGGCGGAGAAAGCTGGCCTACATCGGCGTCAGCGAGCGGGATGTGGCGGTGGGCCTCCGCCGCCGTCAGGGCGCGCTGGCCGCCGTGGAGGAAGCCGGTCTGGACCCGTCCGCCGTCCCCTGTGCCCTCAGTCCCTTCACAGTGGAGGGGGGACAGCGCGCGATGGAGGAGCTCCTCGCCGCCCACCCCGACCTGGACGGCGTGATGTGCGCGACCGACCAGATCGCCCTCGGCGCGATGGAGGCCCTGCGCGCGGCGGGCCGCCGTCTGCCGGAGGACGTGAGTGTGGCCGGCATCGACGACAGCTGGGCGGGCGTCTACGTCACCCCCAGGCTGACCACCGCCCATTTCTACTATGAACAGTGCGGGGCAGAGGCCGCCGAGATGCTCCTGTCCATGATCGACCGCCGCCAGGAGGCGGCCCCCGTCCGGCAGACCATGCTGGGCTACACCGTGGTGGAGCGGGACTCGGTCTGAGCGCTCCGCCGTGAAAGGAAGAGACGTTTTCATGAAATTGCGCTATCTGGGCACCGCCGCCGCGGAGGGCTGGCCCGCCCTGTTCTGCTCCTGTCCCATCTGCACCCACGCCCGCGAGGCGGGCGGACGCAACCTGCGCACCCGGACGCAGGCGGTGCTCGACGATGAGATCCTGCTGGACTTTCCGCCGGACACCTACTGCCACGCCCTGCGGCATGGGATGAATCTGGCAAAGATCCACACCCTGCTCGTCACCCACAGCCACATGGACCACTGGTTCCCGACTGACCTGATCCACCGGCACGAACACTTCGGCCACGGGGCGGAGGGCCTGCTGGACGTCTATGGCAACGAGGCGGTCGAGCGGGAGTTTGACAGCCACATCCTGATCGACCGCTTCAAGCCCCATCCGCTGGATGAGGCGGTCCACTTCCACCGCATCCACGGGGGCGACGTCATCCACGCGGGCGCGTGGGAGATCATCGCCGTCCCCGCCGACCACGACAAACGGGAGGAGAGCCTGGTCTATATCTGCAAGAAGGGCGGCAAGACCGTCTTCTACGGCCACGACACCGGCGCGAACCTCTCCCCCGCCGCCTGGGCGATCCTCTCCCGGGAGCGCTTTGACCTGGTCAGCCTGGACGCGACGATGGGGCAGAAGTCCATCGGCGGCTATCATATGGGCCTGCCGGACATCGAGCCCTTCCTCGGCCAGATGGACCGCCTTGGCTGTCTCCACGAGGGGACGGTGAAGGTGATCAACCACTTCAGTCACAACGGCGGAATGACCCACGACGAGCTGGCCGCCTGGGGCGCCGCGCGCGGCATCCTCGCCGCCTACGACGGGATGGAGGTCGAGCTGTGAGCGCCGCCTCCCCACATCGAGGCCCAGCATCCCCCGCACCGGACGGCCGGCGTCCGGCGCGGGGGGATAAATCTGTCAGCGCTGCGGCCTCCGGCGAGCTGCCGGCAGCCCTGCGGATGGAGAACACGTTTTCCGGCCGTATGAAACCCTCGTCCGAGGCCACGATGCACCCGCACCGTGGTCTTTTCCCTGCCCGTCTCCCTCCAAAAAGGGAGACGGCTGTTTTTTGATACAAAGCACGCCGCTGTGCCATTCCCCCGTCCTGGAGACAGCTGCGCTTTTCCGGCTCCTCCGTTTTCATCCTGTACGCTCCGGCAAGCAGATGCCTGCCCGGCCGCAGACTCTTCCTTTGGTGACTTTATCACAGACAACCGCCCCATTCCGGGGTATACTAAAGCCACAAAACAGAAACAAGGAGGACAAGAACATGTCTGCGATCCATATCAGTCAGAGCAACTTCCAGAACACCGTGCTGCGCTCCGAAAAGCCCGTCCTGCTGGACTTCTGGGCCCCCTGGTGCGGGCCCTGCCGGATGGTGGCCCCGGCGCTGGAGCAGATCGCCGCCGAGCGCCCCGACATCGTGGTGGGCAAGGTGAACATCGACGAGGAGCCGGAGCTGGCCCGCCAGTTCGGCATCATGAGCATCCCCACCCTGATGGTCATCAAGGAGGGCCGCGTCGTGCGTCAGGCGGTCGGGGCCCGGCCCAAGAGCGCCATCCTCGGGATGCTGTGAGGCGCCGTCCCATGGGTTTTCTCGACTTTCTGCGACAGCCGGACATCGACCGGGGCGTGGCGGAGTTTCGCGCCGCCCCCGGCGCCGTCCTGCTCGACGTGCGCACCCCATCGGAATACCGGTCGGGGCACATCCCCGGGAGCGTGCATCTCCCCCTCCAGCGTCTGGACAAAATCGCCTCTGTGGTGCAAAATAAGGACACTCCCCTCTTTGTCTACTGCCATTCCGGCGCGCGGAGCCGGCAGGCAGTGAGCGCCCTCGAGCGCATGGGGTATTCCGACGTCCGCAATATCGGCGGCATTGCCGCATACACGGGAGAGGTGGAATCCTGAGATGAAAGTGGTCATTGTCGGCGGCGTGGCCGCAGGGGCGACCGCCGCAGCCCGGCTCCGGCGGCTGGACGAACAGGCGGAGATCGTGATCTTCGAGCGCTCCGGATATATCTCCTACGCCAACTGCGGCCTCCCCTACTTCATTGGGGATGTGATCTCCGACCCGGCGGAGCTGACCCTCCAGACCCCGGAGGACTTCTTCGCCCGCTTCCAGGTGACGGCAAAGGTCCGCCACGAGGTCACCGCCCTTCATCCGGAGCGCAAGACGGTCTCCGTCCGCGATCTGTCCACCGGCGAGATCTTCGAGGAGAGCTATGACAAGCTGATCCTCTCTCCCGGGGCCAGACCCACCCAGCCCCGTCTCCCCGGGGTGGGGATGGAGCAGGTCTTTACCCTGCGCACGGTGGAGGACACCCTGCGCATCCGGGACTATATCCGCCGGAAGGCCCCCCGGTCCGCCGTGCTGGCCGGGGGCGGCTTCATCAGCCTGGAATTGGCAGAGAATCTGCGCAGGCTGGGGCTGGAGCTGACCATCGTCCAGCGGCCCCGGCAGCTGATGAACCCCTTTGACGCCGACATGGCCGCCCTGCTGCACACCGAGGTCCGCCGCCACGGGGTCCATCTGGCCCTGGGCCACACGGTGGAGGGGTTCCGGGCGCGGGAGGGCGGCGTGGACGTCCTCCTGCAGGACGCGGCCCCCCTCCACGCCGACATGGTGGTGCTCGCCATCGGCGTCACCCCGGACACTGCCCTGGCCCGGGAGGCCGGGCTGGAGCTCGGCATCCGGGGCAGCATCGTGGTGAATGACCGGATGGAGACCTCCGTCCCCGACATCTACGCCGCCGGGGACGCCGTCCAGGTGCGGCACTTCGTCACCGGGGAGCACGCCCTGATCTCCCTGGCCGGGCCCGCCAATAAGCAGGGCCGCATCATCGCCGACAACATCTGCGGCGGGGACAGCCGGTACACCGGCGCTCAGGGCAGCTCGGTGATCCAGGTCTTCGACCTCACCGCCGCCGCAACCGGCCTGAACGAGGCCAGCGCCCGAAGGGCGGGGCTGGACGTGGACACCGCCGTCCTCTCCCCCATGAATCATGCGGGCTACTACCCCGGCGGAACGCTCATGACCATGAAGGTTATCTTTGAGCGGGGAAGCTGGCGTCTCCTGGGCGCCCAGATCGTGGGCTATGACGGGGTGGACAAGCGCATTGACGTGCTGGCCACCGCCATCCGGGCCGGACTTGACGCCATCGCGCTCAAGGAGCTCGACCTGGCCTATGCCCCGCCCTACTCCTCCGCCAAGGACCCGGTAAATATGGCGGGCTTTCTGATCGAGAACCTCGCCCGGGGCATCCTGCATCAGTGGCATCTCCCGGAGGTGGAGACGCTGCCGCGGGACGGCTCCGTCACCCTGCTGGACGTGCGGACGGCGGAGGAATACGGCGAGGGGCATCTGGAGGGCTTCTCCAATCTCCCGCTCGACGGGCTGCGCGGCCGGCTGGACGAGGTGCCGCCGGGCAGGCCGGTCTACCTCATCTGCCAGAGCGGCCTGCGCAGCTACATCGCCAGCCGCATCCTCGCAGGGCACGGGTACGAGGTCTACAACTTCTCCGGCGGCTACCGCTTCTATGAGACGGTCACCCAGGACCGCGCGCTGGTGGAAGCGGCCTCCGCCTGCGGGCGGGACCGGTCGTAGGACAGCGGCAGGAAAACAACGGGACAACAATCAAACGGCCACGCTCCCCAACGCGGGAAGTGTGGCCGCTTTGACTGCAAATATGGGAGTTCACTCATTCAGGACCCGCAATGCCGCCCCGTTCCGGATGGTCACGGTCCCCCGGGCCAGCTTTACCATCCCCTCATTCTGGAAGTAGCGGAGCATCCGGGTGATCACCTCCCGGTGGGTGCCGAGGTGGTTGGCGATGGTCTCGTGGGTCAGTTTGAGTTCCGCCGTCCCCTCGATGGCCGCCTCCTCCAGGAGAAAGGACGCCAGGCGACGGTCCAGGCTCCGCCACAGGATCTGCTCGAGCAGCCACATCACATCGGAGAAGCGGCTCGCCATCAGCTCGTTGGTATAGTTGGCCAGCGGCGCGGACTCCGCCATGACGCTCTGGTAGGTCTCCGCCGGGATGACCCACAGCGCCGTATCCCGCTCCGCCTGGATGGTCACGTCAAACTGGATGGAGCGCAGGATGCAGGAGGCGGAAAAGAGGCAGATATCCCGTTCAAAGAGGCGGTAGATGGTGATCTGCCGCCCGCCCTCGGAGAGGATACAGGCCCGGAGCTGGCCGGAGCGCACCAGAAAGAGGCCGGTGCAGTCCATGCTGCCGCTGTGCAGGACGGTCCCCTTCGGGACGGTCCGGGAAAACAGCCCCGAGCGGATGCGGTCCTGCTGGCCGGGGGTCAGTCGGTCCCAGATGGGGAAGCAGGTCTCAAAACTCATGTGCTGCGCCTCCTGTCAACGGGGTGAAGTGGGGATGGTTTTGTCGGAGTGATTGTAGCACGGAGCGGTGCAGGCTGTCAAAAATCGTTTGGGACAAGCAGCGGCCCGGCAGGGGAAAAACTCCCTGCCGGGCCGCATGCTGCTGTATCTCGCTGCACTCAGGCGTTGTCCCGGATGAGATAGCTGAGCACCTGGAGAGAATCGGAGAAATGGATGCTCTCCACCACCACGTCCGCGTGCTCCTCCGGCACCTCAACGTCGAAGTTGGTAAAATTCCAGATACCGCGGATGCCGCAGGCTACCAGGCGGTCTGTCACCCGCTGGGCGTGCTGCTGCGGGACGGTGAGCACCGCCACCGCCACATCATGGGCCTCCAGATACTCCTCCATGCCGGCGGCGTCCCTCACGGTGACGCCGTGGATCTCCCTGCCGATCACCTCCGGCTGGATGTCAAAGGCCGCCTGGAGGTCAAAGCCGCTGCTGGCAAAGTCAAAGTTGCGCATCAGCGCCCGACCGAGGTTGCCCACTCCCACCAGGATCGCCCCGCGCTGGCGGTGCATGCCGAGAATCTCCCGGATCTCCTGATAGAGCGACTCCACATTGTAGCCATAGCCCTGCTGGCCGAACTCGCCAAAGCAGCTCAGGTCCTGACGGATCTGCGAGGCGGTCAGCCCCATATTCCTCCCCAGCGCGGAAGAGGAGATGCGCTCCACCCCGTCCCGCCGCAGCGCCTCCAGGTTGCGGCAGTAGCGCGGCAGACGCCGGATGACGGCGTTGGAAATTTTATCCTTTCTCATCTGGCCCTCTTTTACCCCTTTTTCGTCCATTTATCAACGAAACTGCCCCTGCAAACGCTTTCACAGGGAATATTATACCATTCAAAAGACACTTTGTCAATTCATTCACAATTTGTTCCGTCTCAGAAATAGACCAGCGGGTCCTGGGGCGGCTGGGCGGGTCTGACCTCCAGCGTCTCGAGCAGAGGTCCTTCGCCCTGGTAGATCGCGAGCTTCCGGATGCGCACCCGGGCGGTCACCTCCACCCAGTCGCGGTTTTGCAGGCGCTTGCCCTCCGGACCGCTGCAGAGCACGGCGAGGAAGGTGGTGTCCTCCGCGCAGCAGACCATGGCGAAGCGGCCGACGGCGAAGGTGCCGCGCGGGAACTTCGGGCTTTTGGCCACCATGCCGCGAAAGCGCACCGTCTTGCCCTCATAGCGCTCCATGTTGTCCATGCAGTCGGTGTACCAGAAGCCGAACTCGTCGTCCGAGAGGTCGAGGATGGGCTGAGAGAGGTCGAAGGGGCACAGGCCGTTGTCGTAGTCCTCCACCCGGTCGCCGCCGGCGTACTCCAGATACATCTCCGCGCGGCGGTTGAGCATCTTGATGTTGCGCTGGCGCAGGCGCTCGGCCAGAGCGTCGGTGACGCGGTTGAAGATGATCATGTCCGCATTGCGCAGCTTCTCCATCATGAGGCTGGCCATGTTCTTGGAGTAGCTGTCAAAAGTGGGGGCCTCGACGACGCAGACGATCTGATAGAGGCTCCAGTGCCGCGGGAGGGCAGGCTCCAGGTCCTGGAGCTGCCACATGCCGTTGTACTCGATCACCACCTGGGTGGGATGCCACTTCTCCTCCAGCGCCCGCAGGCGCTCAAGGGTGAAGTCCTCCTTCCCCTCCAGCACGGCGCAGGAGACGTCATATTCCGCCATTGCCTCGGGGTCGTACTCCTCCTCCCCCTCCTCGGTGATGATCAGGAGGGTGCGCTCGTCCTTCGTGAAGTCGCGGCTGGTGAGCATGGGGGCGATGAAATTGGTCTTGCCCGCGTCCAGAAAACCGCAGATCAGGTAGACCGGGATGGGCTGCTGACTCGCCATCGTGTCCGCCTCCCCCGGCTCACAGGCGGAACAGGGCCGCGAGGTCCTGCTCCTTCAGGTGCGCGCCGATCACGCAGAGGCGGCCGGTCACGTCCGCCCCGCCGGTGCGCACGTCCACCTCGCCGGGCACGAAGTCGAAGTGGATCCACGTCCCGTCCGCGGCGGGGACGATGCCCTTGGCGCGCAGCACCTCGCCGTAGGCGCCGGTGTCCAGCACGTCGAGGGCGGTGCGGATCTCCGCCTGGGTGAAGGCGCGCGGCGTCTCCATCCCCCAGGAGGTGAAGACCTCGTCGGCGTGGTGATGGTGATGATGGTGGTCATGGCAGCAGCCGTCGTGGTCGTGCTCATGGCAGTGCTCGTGGTCATGGTCATGCTCGTGGCAATGCTCGTGGTCATGGTCATGCTCGTGGCAGTGCTCATGGTCATGATGGTGCTCATGGCCGCAGCCGTCGTGGTCGTGATGGTGCTCATGGTCGTGGTGATGCGCGTGCTCGTGCTGCTCGCGCAGCTCGGCCAGGAGCTCCTCGGCCAGGGAGTGGCGCGCGACGGCGTCGAGGATCTGATCGCCGGTGAGCTGGTCCCAATCGGTGGTGATGATGGGGGCCTGGGCGTTCTGCGCGCGCAGGAGAGAGACGGCTTCCTCCAGCCTGGCCGGGGCGATGTCCGCCGTGCGGCTGAGGATGATGGTCCCGGCGTGGGCCACCTGGTCGTCAAAGAACTCGCCGAAGTTCTTCATATACATCTTGCACTTCCTGGCGTTGACCACGGTGATGGCGCTGCCGAGGGTGAGCGGGGCGTCCCCGGCGACGCGGGCGACCGCCTTGGCCACGTCGGAGAGCTTGCCGACGCCGGAGGGTTCGATGAGGATGCGGTCGGGGGCATAGGTCTCGAGCACCTGGCGCAGGGCCGCGCCGAAGTCGCCCACCAGCGAGCAGCAGATGCAGCCGGAGTTCATCTCGGTGATCTGGATGCCCGCCTCGCGCATGAAGCCGCCGTCGATGCCGATCTCGCCGAATTCGTTCTCAATGAGCACCAGCTTCTGGCCCTGGAAGGACTCCGCGATCAGCTTTTTGATCAGCGTCGTCTTGCCCGCGCCGAGAAAGCCGGAGATGATGTCGATCGTTGTCATAGAGAGATTACCTCGATTCTAAAAATTCGCATTCCAGTTTATTGTATCCCCATCCCAACAAAAATGCAAGCGGCAACGCAAAATCCTGATACTCAGAAAATACAAACCGGCCGGAGGGGATGATTCCTCCGGCCGGTCTCGTTCGTTTTGTGATCAGCCCGGCTGCTTGCCCATGAGCAGGACCATGACCGCCTTCTGGGCGTGCAGGCGGTTCTCCGCCTCCTCGAAGATCTCGTCCGCGTGCGCCTCGAAGACCTCCGCAGTGATCTCCTCGCCGCGGTGGGCGGGCAGGCAGTGCTGGACGAGGCAGCCCTCGTTGGCGGCCGCCATCACCGCGTCGTTCACCTGGAAGCCCTGGAAGTCGTGGATGCGGCGGGCGCGCTCCTCCTCCTGGCCCATGGAGGCCCAGACGTCGGTGAAGATGACGTCCGCCCCCTGCGCCGCGGTCAGGACGTCGGTGGTGAGGGTGAAGCGGCTGCCACCGTCCACCGAGGCGGCAAAGTCGAGCACCGCCTGGTCGGGCTCATAGCCCTTCGGGCAGGCCACCGACACCTCCATGCCGACCTTCAGGCCGCCGACGATGAGGGAGTTTGCCATATTGTTGCCGTCGCCGATGAAGCAGAGCTTCAGCCCGTCCAGATGGGCCAGGCGCTCGCGCACCGTCATCAGGTCAGCCAGCACCTGGCAGGGGTGGGCGAAGTCGGTCAGGCCGTTGATGACCGGGATACTGGCATACTGGGCCAGCTTCTCCACCTCTTCCTGGCCGAAGGTGCGGATCATGATGCCGTCGCAGTAGCGGCTCAGGACGCGGGCGGTGTCCTCGATGGGCTCGCCGCGACCGATCTGGCTCTCCTTGCCGGAGAGGAAGAGGGCGTGGCCGCCGAGCTGGAACATGCCGGTCTCAAAGGAGACGCGGGTGCGGGTGGAGTTCTTCTCAAAGATCATCGCCAGCGTCTTGCCCTGCAAATAGTTGTGGGGGATGCCGTGGCGCTGGTTGTACTTGAGCTGGTCGGCCAGGTCGAGGATCTCCAGGATCTCCGCTCCGGTCAGGTCGAGCATCTTGAGCAGGTCTTTCTTCATCTTTCTCACTCCTTGGTGGTGTCGGCGCAGAGCACCTCTCTCATGATGGCGAGGCCCTTGTCCATCTCCTCGTAGGTGATGGTGAGCGGGGGCAGGAGGCGGACGGTGTCGCTGCCCGCAGTGAGCACCAGCAGGCCGCGGGAGATCATCTCGGCGGCCAGCTCCTTGTGGCTGCGTCCCTGAACGCCGACGCCCACCATCAGCCCCATGCCGCGCGTGCCGGTGACGAGGGGGGAGCCAAAGCGCTCGATCTGCCCGCGCAGGTAGGCGCCCTTGGCCTTCACCTTCTCCAACTGCGCGTCGTCCAGAATGTCGAGCACGGCGAGGGCGGCGGCGGCGGAGACGGGGTTGCCGCCGAAGGTGGTCGCATGGGTCCCCGGGCCGAGGACGCTGCGGCAGCGCTCGGAGGCGAGCACGCCGCTCATCGGCAGGCCGCCCGCGATCCCCTTGGCGAAGGTGATGGCGTCCGGCTCGATGCCGTACTGCTGGAAGCAGAAGAGGGAGCCGGTCCGGCCCACGCCGGTCTGCACCTCGTCGATGAGCAGCAGCCAGTCGCGCTGGCGGCAGTACTGGGCGAGGGCCTGGACGTAGTCGCGGTCCATCGGGTAGACCCCGCCCTCGCCCTGGATCAGCTCGAGCAGGACGGCGCAGACGTCGTCCCCCTGGCCGCGCAGGGCGTCCATATCCCCGGCGGGCAGATAGCGGAAGCCCTCGGTGAAGGGGAAGAAATAGTTGTGGAAGACATCCTGCCCGGTGGCGGCCAGGGTGGTGATGGTCCGGCCGTGGAAGGAGTTGCGCAGGGTGAGCACGGTGCTGTGGCCGGAGCCGTACTTGTCAAAGCTGTACTTGCGTGCGAGCTTCAAAATGCCCTCGTTGGCCTCCGCGCCGGAGTTGGCGAAGAAGGCGCAGGCCATCCCACTGCGGCGGCAGAGCCGCCCGGCAAGCTCGGCATAGGGCTGGGAGTAGTAGAGGTTGGAGATGTGGGCCAGCTTCTTCGCCTGGGTGGTCACGGCGTCCACCCAGTGGGGGTTGCCGTAGCCGACGGAGTTCACGCCGATGCCGCTGGCAAAGTCGATGTACTCCTCCCCCTCCAGCCCGTAGAGGGTCGCCCCCTCGCCGTGGTCGATGCCCACGTTGAAGCGGCCGTAGGTCTGCATGGTATAGCCCTGGTCCAGGGCCTTGAGCTGGTCAAAGGTCATAGAAGAATCACTCCTGTTCCATAGATCCATAGTCCGCGCGGACTGCGGCATAGAGCTCCATATCGCGCACCCGGCCAGCTTTGACCGCGTTGGCGCGCATCGTCCCCTCGCGGCGGTAGCCCGCCTTCTCCAGCACGCGGCGGGAGGCCAGGTTGTCGGAGAAGGGCTCGGCATAGATACGCAGCAGGTCGGTGTGCGCAAACGCCCACGCCGTCATCTGCCGCACCGCCTCCGGGGCGATGCCCCTGTGCCAGTACGGCTCGGCGAGGTAGTAGCCCAGCTCGCCGGTGCGGCGGTGGATGTTCTCCCCGCGCGTGATGGCGATGCTCCCCACCGCGCGGCCGTCCACGTCGATGGCAAAGACACAGTGCTCCGGGCAGGCGGCATAGGCGATGTACGCCAGCGCGTCCGCCTCGGTATAGGGCATCGGCAGGCCGTCGCGGAGGTTGGCCTGCACCCTGGGGTTTCCGATCGCCGCGGCGAGGTCCATCGCGTCCTCTTCGCGCCAGGGGCGCAGGGTGACGGTCATCCGCGGTGCCTCCTCACAGCAGCATGGTGCCGATGCCGCGGTCGGAGAGCATCTCGATGAGAATGGAGTGCGGGATGCGCCCGTCGAGGATGTGGCTGCGCCTGACGCCGGAGCGGACCGCCTCCACGCAGCACTCCACCTTGGGGATCATGCCGCCCTGGATGACGCCCGACTTCTTGAGCATGGGTACGTCGGACATGTGGACGACGTGGATGAGGGTGTTCTCATCCTTCGGGTCGCGCAGCAGGCCGCGCACGTCGGTGAGGAGGATGAGCTTCTCCGCCCCGAGGGCGACAGCCAGCTTGGCCGCGGCGGTGTCGGCATTGATGTTGTAGGCGGTGACGGCGTCGCGGCCCTGCGCGACGGTGGAGACGACGGGGATATAGCCGTTGTCCAGCACATCCTGGACCACCTTGGGGTTGACCTGGACGATCTCCCCCACCAGGCCGTACTTCCGGTCCTTCACCTGGGCCTCGAAGAGGGCGGCGTCCATGCCGCCCAGGCCGATCGCCCGGCCGCCCATCCGGTTGAGGGTGGCCACCAGGTTCTTGTTCACCCGGCCGCAGAGCACCTGCTGGACGATGTCCACCGTCTCCTCGTCGGTGTAGCGCAGGCCGTCGACGAACTGGGACTGCTTGCCGATCTTGCCGAGCATTTCATTGATCTCCGGCCCGCCGCCGTGGACCACCACGACGCGGATGCCGACCAGGCTGAGCAGGATGATGTCGCTCATGACGGCGTGGCGCAGATCGTCGGAGATCATGGCGTTGCCGCCGTACTTGACCACGACCGTCTTTCCGCTGTACTTTTGAATATAGGGCAGGGCCTCGACCAGAATCTGGGCCCGCTCCACATGGCTGTAAGGCATGGCGCCTCTCTCCTCTCGCGGCGGCTCAGCTGCGGTAGTCGCCGTTGATCTTCACATAGTCATACGTCAGGTCGCAGCCCCAGCAGGCGGCCTGGGCCGTCCCCTCATGCAGGGTGACGGCGATGACGACCTCCTCCTGGCTGAGCACCGTCTTGGCCAGCGCCTCGTCAAAGGGGAGGGCGCTGCCGGCGCGGCAGACCGCCACCTCGCCCGCGCAGGAGCGGAAGGCGACGTCCACCTGCTCCGGCTCAAAGGGCGCGCCGGAATAGCCCATCGCGCAGAGCACCCGGCCCCAGTTGGCGTCCGCGCCGAACATGGCCGCCTTCACCAGGGAGGAGCCAGCCACCGCGCGGGCCAGCTGCTCCGCCTGTTGCTCGGTCTGCGCGCCGGAGACGTCGCAGGTGACCAGTCGGGTCGCCCCCTCGCCGTCGGCGGCCATCTTGCGGGCCAGATCGGTGCACACCGCCATCAGCGCCGCGCGCAGGCGGTCATAGTCCTCCCCCTCGCAGGCGATGGTCTCGTTGCCCGCCATGCCGTTGGCCAGGACGAGGAAGGTGTCGTTCGTGGAGGTATCCCCATCCACGGTGACGCGGTTGAAGGTGCGCGGCACCACCTCATGCACCATCTGCCCCAGCATCTCCGGGGTGATGGCGGCGTCGGTGGTGACGAAGGAGAGCATGGTGCCCATGTTGGGGTGGATCATGCCGGAGCCCTTGGCGATGCCGCCGGCGTGGACGGTCTTCCCGCCGAGGGTGAACTCGAAGGCGATCTCTTTCTTCTTCGTGTCTGTGGTCATGATGGCCCGCGCCGCGTCGTCCGAGGCGGAGGGGTCCGCGCGCAGGGCGGCGGTCAGGGCGGGCATCGCCTCCAGAATGGCCCGGATGTTCAGCTCCTGGCCGATCACGCCGGTGGAGGCCACGGCGAAGTCCTCCGGCAGCAGGCCGGTCTCCTCCGCGGCGGCGGCGCACATCTCCACGGCGTGGAGGCGGCTGTTGGGCGCGCAGGCGTTGGCGTTGCCGGAGTTGGCGACGACGCCGCAGCAGACGCCCCCGGCGATGTGCCCCTTCGTGACATAGATGGGGGCGGCCTTGACGCGGTTGGTGGTGAACATGCCCGCGGCGGCGCAGGGGACGTCGGAGAGGATCATCGCCAGATCCTTCTTCCCGCCCTGGGCGCCGGTCCCAACGGGCAGCTCCGTGGCCTTGACGCCGGCGTGGATGCCGGCGGCCCGGAAGCCCTTGGCGGCGATGACGCCGCCGGAAATCTCTCTCATCTGCTTCGCTTCCTTCCTGATTTCTCAGAGGTCTCTGTGAATTTCAATGGAGGCGGCCCGGAGGGTGAAGTAGAAGTACTCCCCCTCCCCTTTCTCAAGCAGGGTGTGGCACTCAAACCCGCCGCCCGGCACGGGGTAGAGCTCCTCGGCGAGCCATCTGGCCCCGACGGGCTCCCGCTCCTGTTCGAGCACCCCGGCGGCGCGATAGAGGACTGCGCAGGTCTCCGCGCCCTCCCAGTCTCCCTCGGACAGGCGGAGCTCCAGGTCCTCCCCCTTCCAGGCGAGGCCGGTCACCTGCCAGTCGGAAAATCCGTACTCCTCCAGCAGCTCGGGCGGGTAGCGTCTCTCCTTCCGGTCGAGATATTCGTTATAGGCGCGGTTGGCCTGCTCCACCTTCGCCTCATTCTGGCGGCAGAAGCGGGCGATGGCGCGCTTGACCTCGCGGGTGCTCTCCCCCAGGGCGAGCACACGGATGTCCGCCACCTGGTCCAAAATCTCCTGCGGGAGGACGGCGGAGAGCTCCGCCATTCTCTCCTCCCACTCAGCGCGGAAGGACGCCTCGATCTCCTCCGGGGTGCGCTCCCGCCGCAGCGCGGCGAGCAGGGCGCGCTTTTTCGCCTGGCGTTGTTCCTCCAGGCGGCGGTACTCCTCCTCTCCCATCTCCTCGGAGACGGGATGGAGGTTCCCCTCCTCGTCCATCGTCTCCAGCGGCCCGTCAAAGGCGCCGCCGAGCAGCTCCTCGTCCGACATGGCCAAGCGCTCACTCTGGCCGCGCAGGCGCTCGGAGAGCTTCTCCTGGTAGAGCTTGCGGAAATAGTCCTCGCTGCGCCGCTTGGCGGAGGGGGACGGCGTCAGATCGTAATGGTAGCCGCAGCGCTCACAGAGGACGGCCCACTCTTTCGTGAAATACTTCATGATTGCCGCCCTCCTCAGAGCAGCCCGGCCGTCTCGTCAAAGCCGAGCATCAGGTTCATATTCTGCACCGCCGCGCCGGAGGCGCCCTTGCCCAGATTGTCAAACAGGGCGGTAACGGTGGTCTGCGCCTCGTGGCCGCAGACGATCAGGTCGAGGTAGTTGGTCCCCGCCAGCTCGTTGGCGTAGATCACCGGCTCCGAGCCGCCGAAGGGGGCGACGCGGACAAAGATTTCCCCCGCGTAGTAATCCGCGAGGCGCCGGTGAATCTCCCGGGCGTCCGGCCTGCCGGTCAGCAGATCGTTGTGCAGCAGGATGGTGGTCGCCATCCCCTGCGGGTAGTCCCCCACCACCGGGGAGAAGACGGGCGGGCGCGTCAGGCCGCAGACCGCCGCCATCTCGGGCAGGTGTTTGTGGCGCAGGGCGGTGCCGTAGATGCGGCAGGAGTCCAGACGCCCGTCGCGCGCCGGGTCCTCATATTCGGCGATCATCCCCTTGCCGCCGCCGCTGTAGCCGGTGAGGGAGTAGCAGGCGAGCGGGTAGTCCGGCGGCAGGAGGCCGAGCTGGACGAGGGGGTAGACCGAGGCGATCAGCCCGGAGGCGTGACAGCCGGGATTGGCCACCCGCCGGGAGGCGGCGATCGCCGCGCGGCGCTCCGGCGAGAGTTCGGGAAAGCCGTAGTCCCAGCCGGGGGCGGTGCGGTGGGCGGTGGAGGCGTCGATGATGCGGGTGTGCTCATTCTCCACCAGCGCCACCGCCTCGCGCGCGGCCGCATCCGGGAGGCAGAGGAAGGCGAGGTCCGCCGCGTTGAGCAGCCGGCGGCGCTCCTCCCGGTCCTTGCGCTTTTCCGGGTCGATGACGAGCAGCTCGATGTCTGTCCGTCCGGCCAGGCGCTCGTGGATCTGCAGGCCGGTGGTCCCGGCCTGACCATCGATATAGACCTTGGGTTTAGGCATCCGTCTCGCGCTCCTTTACAAAGGCGGCGATGCGCTCGATCTGCCGCGTGACCTCCTCCTGGGCGGGGCCGCCTACCGTCTTGCGCTGGCTCACGCAGGTGTGCAGGCTGATGGCGTCGTACACGTCCTCGTCAAAGACCGGGCTCATCTCGCGCAGCTCGTCCAGGGAGAGCTCGTCGAGGGCACGGCCCCGGGCGATGCAGTGGTTCACCAGGCGGCCGGTGATGGTATAGGCGTCGCGGAAGGGAACCCCCTTCTTGGTGAGATAGTCGGCGCAGTCGGTGGCGTTGATGAAGCCGCCGGAGGCCGCGGCGGCCATCCGCTCCGGGCGGACGGTCATGGTGTCCAGCATCGCCGTGAAGACGGGCAGGCACATCTCCACCGTGTCCAGCGCGTCAAAGACGCACTCCTTGTCCTCCTGCATGTCCTTGTTGTAGGCCAGGGGGATGCCCTTCATCACGGTGAGCAGGGTGACCAGGCTGCCGTAGACCCGGCCGGTCTTGCCGCGCACCAGCTCGGCCACGTCGGGGTTCTTCTTCTGCGGCATGATGGACGAGCCGGTGGAATAGGCGTCGTCCAGGGTGATGAACTGGAACTCCCAGGAGCACCAGAGGATGATCTCCTCCGAGAAGCGGGAGAGGTGCATCATCAGGATGGAGCAGGCAGAGAGCAGCTCGATGGCAAAGTCGCGGTCGGAGACGGAGTCGAGGGAGTTGTCCGTCGGACGGGCAAAGCCGAGCAGCTGCGCCGTGCGCGCCCGGTCGAGCGGGTGGGTGGACCCGGCCAGCGCCCCCGCGCCGAGGGGGCACTCGTCCAGCCGCTCCAGGCAGTCCTCCAGGCGGGTGATGTCGCGCCGGAACATGTTCGCGTAGGCCATCAGGTGATGGGCGAAGGTGACCGGCTGGGCGCGCTGGAGGTGGGTGTAGCCCGGCATGACAGTGGTGAGATTTTCCCGCGCCCGGCGCAGCAGCACCCGCTCCAGGTCAAGCAGCAGGGAGATGAGCTTGCCCGCCTCCTCGCGCACGTACATCCGGAAGTCGAGGGCCACCTGGTCGTTGCGGCTGCGGCCGGTGTGCAGGCGCTTGCCCGCCGCGCCGATGCGCTCGGTGAGCAGGCTCTCGATGTTCATATGGATGTCCTCGTTGTCCACCGAGAAGGTCACCTTGCCCGCCTCGATGTCGGCCAGGATGCCGCGCAGGCCGTCCACGATCTGCGCCGCCTCCTGGGCGCTGATGATGCCCTGCTCGCCGAGCATGGTCGCGTGGGCGATGGAGCCGGCGATGTCCTCGCGGTACATCCGCGCGTCAAAGCCGATGGATGAGTTGAAATCGTCGACCAGGGTATCCGTCTCCTTGTCAAAGCGGCCGCCCCAGAGTTTCATAGTATCCCTCCCAAAACAGGCGCCCGGCACACGGGCGCGAAAGCGGACAGTGCAGAATGCGAAGTGCGGGCCAAGGCCCCCCTGCGCATTCTGCACAAAATGGAATGTTACGCCGCTGTCAGTTCAGCTTGCCCTGCGCCCGGAGCGCCTGCACCTTGGTGGGCAGGCCCCAGAGGTTGATGAAGCCCTCGGCGTCCTTCTGGTTGTAGTTGGACTCGTCAAAGGTGGCCAGGTCCTCGGAGTACAGGCTGCACGGGGAGGTCATGCCGGCCGGGATGATGTTGCCCTTGTAGAGCTTCATCTTCACGGTGCCGGTGACATACTCCTGCGTCTTGTCGGCAAAGGCGGACAGCGCCTCGCGCAGGGGGCTGAACCACTTGCCGTTGTAGACCAGGTCGGCAAAGTCCACCGCCAGCTTCTGCTTGAGGTGGAGGGTGTCCTTGTCCACCGTGATCATCTCCAGCTGCTCGTGCGCGGCGTAGAGGATGGTGCCGCCCGGCGTCTCGTACACGCCGCGGTCCTTCATGCCGACCAGGCGGTTTTCCACGATGTCGATGATGCCGATGCCGTTGGCCCCGCCGAGCACGTTGAGCTTGCGGATGATGTCCGAGGCCTTCATGCGCTCGCCGTCGATGGCCACCGGCACGCCTTTTTCAAACTCCAGCGTGACATAGGTGGGCTCATCGGGCGCCTGGTAGGGAGAGACGCCCATCTCCAGAAAGCCGGGCTTGTCCAGGTTCGGCTCGTTGGAGGGGTCCTCCAGGTCCAGGCCCTCGTGGGACAGGTGCCAGAGGTTCTTGTCCTTGGAGTAGTTGGTCTCCCGGCTGATCTTCAGCGGGACGTTGTGCGCCTCGGCGTAGTCGATCTCCTCATCACGCGAGACGATGTCCCACTCCCGCCAGGGGGCGATGATCTTCATGCCGGGGCAGAAGTGCTTGATCGCCAGCTCAAAGCGGACCTGGTCGTTGCCCTTGCCGGTGCAGCCGTGGCAGATGGCGTCAGCGCCCTCGGCGATGGCGATCTCGCACAGGCTCTTGGCGATGATGGGCCGGGCAAAGGCGGTGCCGAGGAGGTACTTCTCATACTTGGCGCCCATCTTCAGGGAGGGGATGATGACGTCGTCCACCATCTCGTCCGTCAGGTCGGCCACGATCAGCTTGGACGCGCCCGTCTTGATCGCCTTCTCCTCCAGGCCCTCCAGCTCGTCGGCCTGTCCCACGTCGCCGGAGACGGCAATGATCTCGGGGTTGCCGTAGTTCTCCTTCAGCCAGGGGATGATGATCGAGGTATCCAGTCCGCCGGAATAGGCCAGTACCACTTTCTTGATCTCGCTCATGTCGATTGCCTCCTATTGTATGCCATCGCACGGGGCGCGGCGTCGTTTTGTCGTGGACTATAGTAGCACCGGCGGCGGCAAATTGCAAGCCCTGTTTTGCATAAATTTTCGTTCGGCCCGGCGGCATTTCTGAATAATCGGCGGATATGTTGAATATTTATTCAATATAATTCTGTATAAAATAATATTTATTCATATAATCCACATCTTCGTCACGGCGGAGTGTCCAAACTGGACAAAAGCCCCGCCCGGCAGGGGGCGCGCTTTCGGCGAATGCACGAAAGTGGATGCATAAGCCCCTTTTTCTGCGGCAGGGCGCACAAGACCGCCCGGCCAGTGCGGCGGGCGGTCTTGATGACTGCGTATGCAATTGCAGGAACGCGGGGAGAATTACTCCTCCTCGATGGCGCCCATCGGGCAGGTGCCGGCGCAGGAACCGCAGGAGATGCAGGTATCCGGGTCGATGACATAGCTGGTATCGCCCTGGGAGATGGCGCCAACAGGGCAGCCCTCCGCGCAGGAGCCGCAGGAAATGCAGGCATCGGTGATCTTGTAAGCCATAGGGATGACCTCCTTATTTGGTGTTGGCTCTATTGTAGCACGCGCGCGAAAAAAATCAAGAGGGATTTTTGGGAAAATGTTGAATAAAATAGGGTTAGCAAGCGCAAACTATAACAAAATCAGGAAGAAAGTGGTGAAATGTCATGAAGAAACCGTCCACTCCCGGCCCCACCGGGCGAAAAAATGACACCGAATTTTCCTCCCCCGTCACGCCCGACCTCAGCGGCGGCCGGCGCAGCGCGCCCCACCCCCGCCGCGGCGGCAATCCGTCTTGCGCAACCGGGGAGAATGCGCTATAATGGCAGTGAAATTGTGCCGAATGAATCATTCACTCCGGCCGAAAGGATGGAAGATAGATGAAGAGAAGAATTCTGATCGGCGGCGCGTGGCCCTACGCCAACTACAACCTCCATGTGGGGCATCTGGCCGCCCTGCTGCCGGGCGACGTGCTGGCCCGCTATTTCCGCCAGCACGGGGACGAGGTGCTCTATGTCTCCGGCACCGACTCCCACGGCACCCCCATCACCGAGCGCGCGAAGAAGGAGGGCATCTCCCCCGCTGAGATCGCGCATAAATATCACGAGGAGTTCGTCAAGGCGTTCGGCGCGCTCAACTTCTCCTATGACTGCTACACCGTCACCTATACGGACTACCACAAGCAGCATGTGCAGGAGATGCTCCGGCGCATCTATGAGAACGGCTATATGTACGAGAAGCAGAGCGAGCAGGACTACTGCGAGACCTGCGGCAAGTTCCTCGCCGACCGGGAGATCTCCGGCCTCTGCCCCGTCTGCGGCAAGCCGGCCAAGGGCGACCAGTGCGACCACTGCCTGACCTCCTTCGACCCCTCCGAGCTGCGTGACAAGCACTGCCTCACCTGCGGCCACGCCACCGTGCAGCGGCCGAATCATGAGATCGTCTTCGCCCTGTCCAAGTTCCAGGACCGTCTGGAGGAGTACTACCGCGCCAACAGCCCCGCCTGGCGGACCAACGCGGTCAACGAGACGCGCAAGTACCTCGAGCAGGGCCTGCCCGACCGCGACGCGACGCGCAGCCTGGACTGGGGCATCGAGGTCCCCTTCCCCGGCTATGAGGACAAGCGGATCTACGTCTGGTTCGAGGCGGTGATGGGCTATCTGACCGCCGGGCGAAAGGCCGCCGAGGCGCGCGGGCTCGACTTTGACGCCTTTATGCAGGACGATGAGAACCTGCTCACCTACTACGTCCACGGCAAGGACAACATCCCCTTCCATACCGTCATCTTCCCCGCCCTCATCATGGCGCTGGAGAACGGCTGGCAGCCGCCCAGGCGGATCGTCTCGAGCGAATACGTCAAGATGGGCGAGGACAAGATGTCCAAGAGCAAGGGCAACCTCGTCACCACCCTCGAGCTCTCTGACCAGTTTGAGGCGGACACCATCCGCTTCTACTTCATCTCCAACAACCCCGAGCGCCGGGACGTCAGCTACAGCGAGGAGGACATGATCGCCGCGCACAACAAATTCCTTTGCGGGGCCTTCGGCAACTTCGTCAACCGCAATGTCTCCTTCCTGAAGAAGAAGTTTGGCGGCGTGGTCCCCTCCGGCACGGTAGACCCCGCGATCGCCGCGGAAACCGAGCGGATGTACCGCGAGATCGGCGAGCGGATGGAGGCGGGCGAGCTGCGTGCCGCCTGCGAGCTGATGCTCCAGTATATCCAGGACGCCAACAAGTACTATGACGCACAGGCCCCCTGGACGCAGGTGAAGCAGGAGGACAAGACCGCCTTCAACAACACCACCGCCACCTGCCTGTATATCATCGCCAACATGTCCAACCTCCTCGCCCCTGTGCTCACCCAGGGCTGTGAGAAGATCCGCACCATGCTCGAGCTGCCGGAGACTCCCACCTGGGCCCCCATCCAGATCCGGGACGGCCTGGTGCTCGGCGACTGCCCCATCCTCTACACCCGCATCCAGTAAAAACGATATCATACTACAAAAGGCCTGCCGCAGCGAAACAGATCGCTGCGGCAGGCCTGCGGCTGTCAAAAAGTGTTTTTGACAGCCTTCCAAGCAAATGCAAGCATTTGCTTGGAGTTTGCAGTCCTCCCACGCGCACGGATTTTTGTTCCAAAAATCCGCACACTCGTCGGACTATCAGTATTTTTGGCCCGGTACATGCCCGTGCCAAAAATAAATTGCACTCTATTTGGCCCTGCGGGCCAAACTCGGTGAGACCTTTTTTGACGCTCTGGGGCCTGCCGCAGCAAAACAGATCGCTGCGGCAGGCCTTTTTGCGCCTCGTCAGGAGATGAGCGAGATTTTCTGGAAGTTGTACTCTCTGGTCTTCTTCATAATGATAAACCAGTCGATCACAGTGAAGATGAACAGCCAGCAGAACAGGAGCTTGAGGATCCCATAGCCGATATTTCCCAGCATAAAGCGGTCAATGCCGAGGGAACCCAAGAAGAGGGAGACAATGAGCAGAACGACGGGGTCCTTCAGCTCGGTGCACGCGACCAGCTCAAACTGGCTTTCGCTCATGTTGTAGAATTTTTCTTTCAGATACGGGATGCGCTCTGCCGGATAGTATTTTTGATTGACCATCAGGTAAGAGTCCACTTTGTCCTTTGCAGCCATGGGCCAACACCTCTCTCTTTATATGCTGGACCCCATCCGGGGCAGTCCGCCCGCCTGCGCAGCGTGACTTCTCCGCCACGGTGTCAGACTTCGGCCTGTCCTCAGAAAGAGCCTAGCTAAAATATACACTATATATAGTGTAAAGTCAATACACCAAATAAAGTGTATGAAAGAATAGCGCCTGTAAGGGGGCGCAGAGAGATGAAAGAGTACTATCAGGTGCTCCGGGAACTGCGGGAGGACCGTGACCTGACGCAGCGCACGGTGGCGGAGGTTCTGGGCACCACACAGCAGGTATATTCGCGCTATGAGCTGGGCATCAACGAGATGCCGGTCAGACACCTGAGGACACTGTGCCTGTATTATGAGGTGAGCGCCGACTATGTGCTCGGACTGCCGGGAAAGGGTGTGAATGGGAAAAGAACTTGACACCCTCCGCCGGGAATGGTAGTATAATGTGATAGAAAGTGAAAACTCCCGCATGGGGAGAATGATCCGCTGAGAAGGGGAAGAGTAGCCCACAGTCTGACAGTCAGCGAGGACGGGTCACCGGATGAGAGCCTGTCTCTGTCAGCGTGCGTGAAGTGCGCCCCGGAGCGGGAGGGTAATGCCTCCGGCCTGGCCGCCGTTATCCGGCCGTATGAGTGAGAAAAAAGAGTGGAACCGCGGTTTGCCGCCTCTTGCAGCGATGCAGGAGGCGTTTTTTTCGCCGTTTCCGGAACTTGGGGAGGATCGGACCATATGTTTCGATATCTGAATGAAACGCTGAGGGCCTATCAGGCGAGGGACCCCGCCGCGCGCAGCAGGCTGGAGATCTTCCTGCTCTACCCCGGCGTCCACGCCACGCTCTACCACCGCCTGGCCCACTTTCTGCACCGGCACCGCCTGCGCTTCCTCGCGCGCGCGATCTCCCAGTGGGCGCGCCTCTGGACCGGCATCGAGATCCATCCCGGCGCGACGATCGGCCGCCGCCTGGTGATCGACCACGGCATGGGCATCGTCATCGGCGAGACCGCCGAGGTGGGGGACGATGTCCTCCTCTACCAGGGCGTCACCCTGGGCGGCACCGGCAAGGACCAGGGCAAGCGCCACCCGACGATCGGCAACAACGTCCTCATCGGCTCGGGCGCGAAGGTGCTCGGCCCCTTCCGCGTGGGGGACGGGGCGCGCATCGCCGCCAACGCCGTCGTCCTGCGCGAGGTCCCGCCGGAGGCGACCGCCGTCGGCGTCCCGGCCCATGTGGTCAAGATCGCCGGCGAGCGCGTGGCCTACGCCACCGACGTGGACCAGATCCACATCACTGACCCGGTCACTGAGACGATGAAGTCCCTCCTCTCCCGCGTGGAATTCCTGGAGGAACAGCTCGACCGGATGCATCAGCAGCATTTTACCGAACAGGATAAAGAATTGGAGGAGGAACTCTGACATGGAAATTTTCAACTCAATGACCCGCCGCAAGGAAGAATTTGTCCCCATCGAGCCGGGAAAGGTGCGCATGTACGCCTGCGGCCCCACCGTCTACAACCTGATCCACGTCGGCAACGCCCGGCCCATCATCCTCTTTGACGTCCTGCGGCGCTATCTGGAGTACCGCGGCTATGAGGTCACCTTCGTCCAGAACTTCACCGACGTGGACGACAAGATCATCAGGCGCGCCAACGAGGAGGGGACCACCTCCCAGGCGGTGGCGGAGAAGTATATCGCCGAATATTTCCACGACGCCACCGCCCTCGGCGTCCGCCCGGCGACCATCCACCCCAAGGCAACCGAGACGATGGACGAGATCATTGACCTCGTCCAGACCCTGGTGGACAAGGGCTACGCCTACAGCGTCCCAAGCGGCGACGTGTACTACCGCACCCTCAAATTCAAGAGCTATGGCAAGCTCTCCCACCAGCCCATCGAGGACCTCCAGTCGGGCGCGCGCATCGACGTGAACGACGAGAAGGAGAACCCCCTCGACTTCGCCCTCTGGAAGGCCGCCAAGCCGGGCGAGCCGAGCTGGGACTCCCCCTGGGGTAAGGGCCGTCCGGGCTGGCACATCGAGTGCTCCGCCATGAACCGCAAGTACCTCGGCCCCACGATCGACATCCACTGCGGCGGTGAGGACCTGCAGTTCCCCCACCACGAGAACGAGATCGCCCAGTCCGAGGCGGCCAACGGCGTCCCCTTCGTCCACTACTGGATGCACAACGGCTTCCTGAACATCGACAACAAGAAGATGTCCAAGTCCCTCGGCAACTTCTTCACCGTGCGCGACGCGGCGGCCGCCTACGGCTATGAGCCCATCCGCCTGTTCATGCTCTCGGCGCACTACCGCACCCCGCTCAACTACTCTGCCGAGTCCCTCCAGCAGGCGCAGGCGGCCCTCGAGCGCCTCTACACCGCCCGCGACAACCTCCGCTTCCTGGCCGCTAACGGGGCTGAGGGGGAGATGACCGCCGCCGAGCGCGAGGTGCTCGACGCCGCGGATCGCTTCCGCGAGCGCTTCGACGCGGCGATGGACGACGACTTCAACACCGCCGACGCCGTCTCCGTCCTCTTCGAGGTGGTGCGCGCGGTGAACAAGGCCACCGCCCCGGAGCAGGCCCCCACCCGCGCCGGCGCGCAGGCGCTGCTCGGCCTGATGGGCGAGTTCACCGATGTGCTCGGTCTCCTGTATGACAAGTCAGAGGAGAGCCTGGACGAAAAAGTCGAAGCAATGATTACAAAACGTCAAGAGGCCCGGAAAGCGAAGAATTGGGCGGAGGCGGACCGCATCCGGGACGAGCTCAAGGCGATGGGCATCGTCCTGATGGATACGAAGCAGGGCGTCCAATGGAAAAAAGAGTAAATCCCCGACAGAAATGTGACAAATAAATCATTTCCTTTCAGAATGCAGAATCAACGCGCTCCGAACGGCGTTTCAAGGCCGTTCGGAGCGCTTGACTGTAAAACAGGAAATAATTTCAAAAATATCCTTAGAAACTGTTGACATGTTGAAACAGTTTCATTATAATACAAGACAGATGTAAACGAGCGGTACGTCTGAGAAATGCCAACCGGCGCTTCCTGACAGGGCGCCGTTACCTCTCAGACAGTGCCAGAGCCTCCGCTGAAGGACAGAGCAGGGTTCCGCCCCGCGCGGAACAAGTTGACAGACAGGTGAGCCAATGGCAACAATGGCAGGAGGAAGACTATGTTACCCGAAAATGAATCCAGAATTTTTGAGCTTCTGGGCAACGACGAACTGGCCGGGAAAGTCCTGGAGATCATCCGTGAGGATGAGGCAGAGCGCCGGGCTGTGCTGGTCCGCCGCCAGAGCGAGGGCCTGAAGAACGCGCGTGAGCGCGGCGTCCGCCTGGGCCGCCCGCCCGCAAAGCGTCCGCGCAAGTTTGCGAGCATCTATGCCATGTTCCTCGAGGAGAAGATCAGCGCGCGCGCTGCGGCGCAGATGCTCGGCGTCTCCCCCGGCACCTTCAAACGCTGGGCGACGGAGGAGAAGGAGAAGCAGCAGGAGCCGGCCGGCGTGTGAGCTAGGACGTCCGCCTGCAAAGAGAACACGATTTCCACAGGGGACCGGTATGCCTGCCGGTCCCCTGTGCGCGTCAATGCAACTTTTTGTCACGCTGCTGCGTCTGTGCCAGGCGCACGGCCCTTGTCCACAGCTCACAACACAACGCCGCCCCGCGCAGTGCGCGGGGCGGCAAAAATCTTCAGGCAGACAGCTTACTTCGCCAGGACCTTCTTGAGGTGGACGAAGCGGGGCAGGCTGTGCTCCTTCTTCATCTGGATCTCGCCCTGGATGAGGGGGAGGGCATACTCGATGAAGGCATCGCTCACGTCGTTGCCGCGCTCGTTGATCCACTCCACCGGGACCTTCTTCTCATAGTTGGCGACGGCGGACAGGTCGAGCAGCTCGGGCTCGCACTTGTAGCCGTTCTCATCGCGGGTGCACTTGAAGCCCACCATCTTGTCGGTGATGCCGGAGACGGCGGCGTTGACGGCGGTCTGGCCGGCCATGAAGGACTCGTCAGAGTCGGTCTGGGAGGCGCAGTGCTCCGCGCAGCGCTGCAGCAGGCTCAGCTCGATCGGGCGCACCTTGACGCCGGGGATCTTGTTCTTGACCTCGTCGGCCAGGCGGGCGGCCAGGCCGCCGAGCTGGGCATGGCCGAAGCCGTCGGTGGCGGAGGTCTTCGCCTCGGAGACGAAGGAGCCGTCGGCATAGTGGATGCCCTCGGAGACGGCGACCAGGACGTTTTTGTTCGCGTCCCAGATGCGGCCCACGTCCTCCAGGAACTCCTCCATGTTGAAGTCCACCTCAGGCAGGTAGATCAGGTCGGGGCCGTAGCCGGTGACCTTGGCGAGGGAGGCGGCGCCGGCCAGCCAGCCGGCATGACGGCCCATGATCTCCACGATGGTGACCTGCCCCTTGTCATACACATGCGCGTCCTGATAGACCTCCACCAGAGAGGTGGCGATATACTTGGCCGCAGAGGCAAAGCCGGGGCAGTGGTCGGTGCCGAAGAGGTCGTTGTCGATCGTCTTGGGGATGCCCATCACGCGGCACTCGTAACCCACCTTGCTCATATACTTGGAGATCTTGTTGCAGGTGTCCATCGAGTCGTTGCCGCCGTTGTAGAAGAAATAGCGGACGTCGTACTTCTTGAAGATCTCGAGGATGCGCTTGTAGTCGGTGTCGTCCACGTCGGGGTCGGCGATCTTATAGCGGCAGGAACCCAGGGCGGAAGAGGGGGTGTACTTCATGATGGCGAGCTCCTCGGGGTCCTCCTCATCCATGACATACAGCCGGTCCTCCAGGACGCCGACGATGCCGTTGGCCGCGCCGTAGACCTTGGTGATGCAGTCGGAGTCCAGGCCCGCCTTGATGGCGCCATAGCAGCTGGCGTTGATGACAGAGCTGGGGCCGCCGGACTGGCCGATGATCATTGCGCCTTTCAGTTCACTCATTTTTTTGTCCTCCTTGGCGGTGAAACGGAGAGAACGGGGTTCTTTTGCCCGTTTTCCCAAATCACTCGGATTTTCAGGTAAATCATACCACAGACACTTGCTTTTTGCAATCGACTCTGCTAAAATATTATTGCAAATTTTGAAAGGAGATGACTCTCTATGCCTCTGGTAACTACTACCGAAATGTTCAAGAAGGCCTATAACGGCGGTTATGCCGTCGGCGCCTTCAACGTCAACAACATGGAGATCGTTCAGGGCATCACCGAGGCCTGCGGTGAGCTCAACAGCCCTGTCATCCTGCAGGTTTCCAAGGGCGCGCGCGCCTATGCCAACCACACCTATCTGGTGAAGCTGGTCGAGGCGGCTGTCATCGAGAACCCGCAGATCCCCATCGCCCTGCATCTGGACCACGGCGACACCTTCGAGCTGTGCAAGTCCTGCATCGACGGCGGCTTCACCTCCGTCATGATCGACGCCTCCTCCAAGTCCTTCGAGGAGAACATCGCCCTGACCAAGCAGGTCGTCGAGTATGCCCATGACCACGGCGTCGTCGTCGAGGCCGAGCTGGGCACCCTGGCCGGCGTGGAGGACGAGGTCCAGGTCGAGCACGGCAAGGAGAGCTACACCCGTCCGGAGGAGGTCGAGGAGTTCGTCACCCGCACCGGCTGCGACTCTCTGGCCATCGCCATCGGCACCTCCCACGGCGCGTACAAGTTCAAGGCTGCCCAGTGCACCCGCAACGCCGACGGCGTGCTGGTTCCCCCTCCCCTGCGCTTTGACGTGCTCGAGGAGTGCATCAAGCGCCTGCCCGGCTTCCCCATCGTGCTGCACGGCTCCTCCTCTGTGCCTCAGGAGTTCGTCGCCATGGTGAACCAGTACGGCGGCCACATGCCCGACGCCATCGGCATCCCCGAGGATCAGCTCCGCGAGGCCGCTAAGCTGGCCGTCTGCAAGATCAACATTGACTCCGACATCCGTCTGGCCATGACCGGCAACATCCGCAAGTATTTCGCGGAGCATCCGGATCACTTCGATCCCCGCCAGTACCTGAAGCCCGCCCGTCAGGCCGTGAAGGACATGGTCAAGCACAAGATCCTCCACGTCCTCGGCTCCGACGGCAAGGCCTGAGTCTCATCTCTTTTTCTCATCTTTGCACCCACGCGCTCCGGCGGGCAGGCCCGCCGGAGCGCCTGCTATCTCAGAAAGGAGCGCAAGCGCCATGCACGCCCAGCACTCAGAGACCTGCGAATGCAGCGTCATCCACGAGGACGCCGTCGCCCTCGTGCGCAGCCGGATGCCGGAGGAGGACCCCATCTATGAGGTGGCAGAGCTGTTCAAGGTCTTTGGCGACTCCACCCGCGCGCGGATCATCTGCGCCCTGTCCATCTCAGAGCTGTGCGTGTGCGACCTGTCCTGCCTGCTGAATATGACCCAGTCCGCCATTTCGCATCAGCTGCGCATCCTCAAGCAGGCGCGCATCGTGAAAAACCGCCGCAGCGGCAAGAGCGTCTACTACTCCCTGGACGACGAGCACATCCGCCAGCTCTTCGGCACCGCCTTTGAGCATGTGATGGAGGATTGACAAGAGAGCGGCAGCCCCGGAGATCACTCCGGAACTGCCGCTCTTTTCTGCCCTGTCTCAGCGTCCGGCGCGCAGGGCGCGTGCGCCGGGCCAGGCCGCCCCCTCCCCCAGCAGTTCCTCAATGCGCAGGAGTCGGTTGTACTTCGCCACCCGCTCACCGCGGCTGGGCGCACCCGTCTTGATCTGGCAGGTGTTGAGCGCCACGGCGAGGTCGGCGATGGTGGTGTCCTCCGTCTCACCGGAGCGGTGAGAGGTGATGGTGGTGTAGTGCGCCTCGTGCGCCAGCTTGATCGCCTCCAGCGTCTCGGAGACCGAGCCGATCTGGTTGAGCTTGATGAGGATGGAGTTGCCGCAGCCAAGGTCGATGCCCTTTTGCAGGCGCTCCGTGTTGGTCACGAACAGGTCGTCGCCCACCAACTGGACGCGGCCGCCCAGCTCACGGGTGAGCAGCTGCCAGCCCTCCCAGTCCTCCTCATCCAGCCCATCCTCGATGGAGTAGATGGGATAGCGGTCGCACAGCGACTTCCAGTGCTCCACCAGCTCGGCGGAGGTAAAGCGCTTACCGCACTTGGGCAGGAGATACTCCCCTTTCCTGCCGCCCTTCCACTCGCTGGAGGCGGCGTCCATCGCGAGGACGAAGTCGCGCCCTGGCTCGTAACCGGCCCTGCGCACCGCCTCGAGGATCACCTCAATCGCCTCCTCGTCGCTGGCAAGGTCGGGGGCAAAGCCGCCCTCGTCGCCCACAGAGGTCGCCAAGCCCTTGCTCTTGAGCAGGGCGGCCAGAGCGTGGAACACCTCCGTACACCAGCGAAGCCCCTCGGCAAAGCTCGTCGCGCCGGCGGGCATGATCATAAACTCCTGTACGTCCACCGTGTTGGCCGCGTGCGCGCCGCCGTTGAGGATGTTCATCATGGGCACAGGCAGGCGGTTGGCGTTCACGCCGCCGAGAAAGCGGTAGAGCGGGATGCCGAGCGAGGCGGCTGCCGCCCGGGCGCAGGCGATGGAGACGGCCAAAATGGCGTTCGCGCCGAGGTTGGACTTGTCCTTCGTGCCGTCGGCGGCGATCATCGCGCGGTCCACAGCGTAGGTGTCGGACGCATCCATGCCGGTGAGCACTTGGGCAATGGTGGTGTTGATGTGTTCCACCGCGCGGCGCACTCCCTTGCCGCCAAAACGGCTCTTGTCGCCGTCGCGCAGCTCGAGCGCCTCAAACTCGCCGGTGGAGGCTCCGCTGGGCGCCGCGCCGCGGGCCACCGTGCCGTCGCGCAGGACGACCTCCGCCTCTACGGTGGGATTGCCGCGCGAGTCGATGATCTCGCGGCCTCTTACGCTTGCAATCAGAAGAGAATTCATGCTACTGCAGCCTTCCTTTCCGGGCCGAGACTATGGCTCAGCCCCTTTTGGATAGTTATTGCTAACTGTTAGTATTGTATTACTTTTCCAGAGAAAAAGCAAGGGGGAGATTGGATGGAATCTCCCCCTTAGCTTGCCCGCTTCCCGGCCGGGCGATACACGGCATATAGTTGCGTTTTGCGGATTGGCGGGCTATAATAATGACAATTGGCCAGCCACGCGGGGCGTCGGCCATATCGAGCACCTATGAGGACGGTCTCTCCCAAAGGCAGGTGATTCTTTGTCCGCGTTTCGTGATTTTCTATGGGACGCGGTCCGGCAGGCGGACCACGTCCTGCTGGCCCTGTGCGTCGCCATCAATCTGTTCGGCATCGCTATGATCTATTCCGCCACCCGCTACGACAGCACGCTCGCCACCTGCGCGCCGCGTCAGGCGATCGCGATGGCGATCGGCATCGTCCTCTTCTTCCTCCTCTCCCAGCTCGACATCGACATTCTGATGGGCAAATGGCCTTGGGTGCTGGCGGGCAGCCTGCTCTTCATCGCCCTGCTCGCCGTGCCCGGCATCGGGCATGAGGTGGGCGGCAACCGGAGCTGGATCCGCTTCCCCCTCTTCTCCCTCCAGCCGTCGGAGATGGTCAAGCTCACCTTCTCCATGCTGCTCGCCCGCCAGATCATCTGGCTGGAAAAGCGGCGCGGGCTGAGCCATCCGCTCTCCGTGGCGGAGCTGTGCGCCCATCTGGCCCTCTTTGTCGGGCTGATCTATCTCGTCTCGCGCGATGCGGGGTCGGCGCTGGTCTATGTGTTCATCTTCGCGGTGATGGTCTGGGCCGGCGGGCTGAAGGCGCGGTGGTTCGCCCTCGGCTTTGCCCTGCTCCTGCTGGCCGGCTCCGCCCTCTGGCTCTATCTGCCGGAGGAGAACTACTGGAAGATGCGCATCCTCGTCTGCTTTGACCACGATCTCGACCCCACCTACCGCGGCTTCCAGCAAACGCGCTCGCTGCTGGCCATCCAGTCGGGAAAGCTCTCCGGGATGGGCTATCTGAACGGCAATCTGACCCAGGCGAGCTATGAGAGCGCCCTGCCCGCCCGGCACACCGACTTCATCTTCTCCGCCCTGTGCGAGGAGCTGGGACTGATCGGCGCGGCGGTGCTGGTGGCCCTGCTCACGGCGCTCATCTGCCGCTGCGTCTGGATCGCCCTGCACGCGAGCGGCCCGTTCTACGCCCTCACCGCCGCCGGCTATGCCGGGATGCTCATTTTCCAGGTGGTGCTCAACATCGGCATGTGCCTCTTTGTCCTGCCGGTGATCGGCCTCACCCTCCCCTTCGTCAGCTACGGCGGCTCCTCCCTCATCACGGCCTACGCCGCGATGGGCATCCTCTCCGGCATCCACCAGCGCAGCCTGCCGCGCTGGCTCCACGACCAGGCGGAAGACGCCTGGCGCACAGAGGAATAGACCGCAGAAATGCCGGCGTCCGCCCTGTCTGGCACGGATGCCGGCATTTTGCAGTCGTATCAATATCCCCGTACGGCAAAGCCCCGCTCTCCCTCCCGGAGGGGGAGGCGGCGCCAGCGGGTCTTCTCCAGCCGCGCCCAGCGGTTGAGGGCGGCGATCGTGTCCGGGAAGCGGTTCAGGTTGACCTCCTCCCCCTGGGCCTCTGCCTCCACCGTCCCGTCCGGGCAGTTCTTCACCCAGCCGGTCAGCTCCAGCAGCCGGGCCGCCTGGAGGGCGGTATAGCGAAAGCCCACGCTCTGCACCCGCCCGGAAAATGTGTATCTGCGCCGCTGCATGCAGCCGCCCCCTCTCTCCGGTATTTCCACGCCCAGTATACCAATTTTCCCGTCTTTGGGCAAGAGTTGGGCCATGTCACGGAGACCGGCGGACGGAGTCGGTCATTTTGTCCGTTGCCAGCCCGTGGAGAATGTGCTATCATGCTGCTAAAGTGATTCCTTCCGGAAAGTGAGGTTTTCCCATGAGCCAGTCTCACCGCGTCTACCGCTGGACCCTGCGCCGGGCGGAGTACCCCGTCCCGCTGCGCGTCCGCCTGATGCGCCGCCAATGGGCGGCAAACGACGCCAGGCGTGACCGCGCCTTCCCCATCCCGGAGGGCATCGAGCGCGCCTGCGGCCTCTCCTACGGGCCGAACGGCGCGTGGAACCTGCTGGACGTCTACCGTCCGCGCGGCGCGGAGGGGCCGCTGCCCACCATCGTGAGCGTCCACGGCGGCGGCTACTTCTACGGGACAAAGGAGACCTACCAGTTCTACTGCATGGACCTGGCGCGCCGGGGCTTTGCGGTGGTAAACTACAACTACCGCCTCGCGCCGGAGTACCGCTTCCCCGCCCCGCTGACCGACCTGAATGCGGTGCTGCGCTGGGTGTCCGAGCGCCGGGAGGAGTTCGGCCTGGACACGGACAACCTCTTTCTCGTGGGCGACTCCGCCGGGGCGCAGATCGCCAGCCAATACGCCGCCATCTGGTCCAGCCCCGCCTACGCCGCCCGCTTCCCGTTCCAGATTCCGGAGGGCATCCGCATCGCGGCCGTCGGGCTCAACTGCGGCATGTACGACCTGCGCCGCCGCGCGCGGGAGGGCGGGCAGATGATCCGCGACTACCTCGGCCCGCATCCGCAGGTGCACGGGGCGCGGCTGGACGTGCTCTCCCAGATCGGGCCGGACTATCCGCCCGCCTATTTCCTCAGCGCGGCGGGCGACTTCCTCGCCGGGGAGTGCGTCCCCTCCGCGCGGCTGTTTGCCAGCCGCGGGGTGGAGACGGCCTACCGGATCTACGGCACGCGGGGCGACCCGAGCGCGGGCCACGTCTTCCACGTCAACCCCGCCCTCGCCCTCGCCAAGCAGGCAAACGACGATGAGATCGCCTTTTTCCGCCGTTTTCTGCGCTGAAAGGAGTATGAATGCGATGAAATTTACCAAAATGCACGGCTGTGGCAACGACTATATCTATGTGGACTGCACCCGCGGGACGCCGGGGGACCTCTCCGCGCTCGCCATCCGCTACAGCGACCGGCGCTTCGGCATCGGCGGGGACGGGCTGATCGCCATCTGCCCCTCCGCGGTGGCCGACTTTCGGATGGAGATGTACAACGCCGACGGCTCGCTCGGCGCGATGTGCGGCAACGGCATCCGCTGCGTGGCGAAATACGTCTATGACAAGGGGCTGACGGACCAGACCCATCTGCGCATCGAGACCGGCTCGGGCATCAAGGACCTCGTCCTGACGGTGGAGGGCGGCAAAGTCTCCCGCGTCCGGGTGGATATGGGCGCCCCCGTCCTCCAGTCCAGCCGCATCCCGGTGGTGGGTCTGGGCAGCCAGGTGGTGGGCCAGAGCATCGAGGTGGCCGGGCGGACGTGGACGATGACCTGCGTCTCGATGGGCAACCCCCACGCCGTCGTCTGGGCCGACGACGTGGCCTCCCTCGACCTGGAGAAGATCGGCCCCCAGTTTGAGCACCACGCCTGCTTCCCCGACCGGGTGAACACCGAGTTCATCCGTGTGATCGACCGGCACAATCTGGAGATGCGGGTCTGGGAGCGCGGCTCGGGCGAGACCCTCGCCTGCGGCACCGGGGCATGCGCGTCGGCCTACGCCGCCTGGCTCAGCGGGCGGTGCGAGCCGTCCGTCACCGTCCACCTGCGCGGCGGGGAGCTGGAGATCGCCTATGACAGCCAGGCCAACACCATGCTGATGACCGGCCCCGCCGTCACCGTCTTTGACGGATACACGGCGGACTGAGCGCCGGAACGGAAAGGGAGCGGAATCAGAATGAGACAACTGATCGATCTGGTCGCGCGGATGAGCTATCTCTTCCGCCAGGGCGACCTGGAGCGGGAGATCACCTCCATCACCTACGACTCGCGCCGGGCGGAACCCGGCTGCCTCTTCGTCTGCATGCCGGGCGCGGTGACGGACGGACACAACTATATCCCCGAGGTGCTGGCAAAGGGCGCCGTCGCCCTCGTGGTGGACCGCGAGGTGAAGGACATCCCCTCCGATGTCACCCTCTTTCAGGTGGACAACCCCCGTCTGGCGCTCGCGGAGCTCTCGGCGGCGTGGTTTGACCACCCGGCGGAAAAGCTGATCACCATCGGCGTCACCGGCACCAAGGGCAAGACTACCACCACCTATATGATCCGCTCCATGCTGGAGGCCGCAGGCCTCCCCACCGGGCTGATCGGCACGATTGAGGTGATCTGCGGCGAGGAACACACCCACGCGGTGAACACCACGCCGGAGTCCTGGCTGGTGCAGAAGCACTTTGCCGACATGGTCGCCGCCGGGTGCCGCTGCGTGGTGATGGAGGTCTCCTCCCAGGCGATGAAGCTCGACCGCGTCTCCGGCTTCACCTTTGACTACGGCATCTTCACCAATCTGGAGGAGGACCACATCGGCCCGGGCGAGCACGCGGACATGGCGGAGTATATCGCCTGCAAGGCAAAGCTCTTCCGCCAGTGCCGCATCGGCCTGGCCAACGCCGACGCGGACTTTCTGGAGGAGGTCCTCGACGGGCACACCTGCCGGCTGGAGACCTACGGCCTCGGCCCCAACGCCCAGCTGCGGGCGGTGAACATCCAGCGCATCCATCAGCCGGGCTATCTCGGCGTGTCCTACGACCTCACAGGGGCCGCCGAGGGGCATGTGCAGGTGGACATCCCGGGCGACTTCACCGTATACAACTCTCTGGCCGCCATCGCCCTCGGACGCCATCTCGGCGTGTCGTGGGACGAGCTGCGCAGCGCGCTGGACGCCATCCAGGTCAAGGGCCGGCTGGAGATCGTCCCCACGCCGGGGGACTACACCCTGATGATCGACTACGCGCACAACGCGATGAGTCTGGAGGCCCTGCTGGTGAATCTGCGCGCCTACGGGCCGAAGCGGATCATCTGCCTCTTTGGCTGCGGCGGCAACCGCGCCAGGAGCCGGCGCTATGAGATGGGCGAGGTGAGCGGCCGCCTGGCCGACCTGACGGTGGTCACCTCGGACAATCCCCGCTTTGAGGAGCCGATGGACATCATCGCCGACATCCTCACCGGCGTGGAGAAGACCGGCGGGGCGCACGTCACCATCCCCGACCGGAAGGAGGCCATCCGCCACTGCATGTCCATCGGCCAGGCGGGCGATGTGATCGTGCTGGCCGGCAAGGGCCACGAGGACTACCAGGAGATCCGCGGCGTGAAATACCCGATGGACGAGCGGGTGCTCATCCAGGAGATCATCGAGGGGCGCTGAGGGTGAGCGCGCCGGTGGTGGGGCGCTTTGCCCCCAGCCCGAGCGGGCGGATGCATCTGGGCAACGCCTTCTCCGCCCTGCTCGCCTGGCTCTCCGCGCGCAGTGCGGGCGGGGAGATCGTCCTGCGGCAGGAGGATCTAGACCCCGGCCGCTGCCGGAGGGAGTACGCCCTGCAACTCGAGGACGACCTGCGCTGGCTCGGTCTGGACTGGGACCGGGGCGGCAGCGCGGGTGGAGCGGACTACTTCCAGTCCTGCCGGACGGAACGCTATGCGCGCGCTCTGGCAGAACTGGAGCGGCAGGGCCTGCTCTACCCCTGCTTTTGCAGCCGGGACGCCCTGCACGCGGCGAGCGCCCCCCACGCCTCGGACGGGACTCCGATCTACTCCGGCGCCTGCCGCGGCCTCACGCCGGAGGAGCGGGCCGAGCGCGCCCGGACGCGCCGCCCTGCCATCCGCGTGCGCGTGCCCGATGTGGAGATCGCCTTCACCGACGGCCTGCAGGGGGACTGCCGCGAGTCCCTCGCGCGCGACTGCGGGGACTTCATCCTCCGCCGGTCAGACGGAGTCTATGCCTACCAGCTCGCCGTGGTGGTGGACGATGCGGAGATGGGGATCAACCAGGTGGTGCGCGGGCGCGACCTGCTCTCCTCCACCCCGCGCCAGCGCTGGCTTCAGGACCGGCTGGGCCTGCCCCATCCGGACTGCTTCCACATCCCCCTCCTCCTCGCCCCGGACGGGCGGCGGCTGGCCAAGCGGGAGCGCGACCTTGACCTCGGCGCGCTGCGCGCGGCCGGACGCACCCCGGAGGAGCTCTGCGGCCTGCTCGCCTGCTGGGCGGGCCTGCTCGCGCGGCCGGAACGGGTGGCGGCGCGGGAGCTGCTCCCCCATTTCTCCTGGGACAGGGTGCGCCGGGAGGATATCGTCCTGCACGGCGATCCGCTCGCCCCGCTGGAGGCGGGATGAGCACAGAACGCCCTCCGGGGGCGTTTTGTTTTCTCCGCGGCAAAGTGAACTGGTAAGCCGTCAGATGCCGCGCCCGGCGGGAAACGCCGGTGCGGTCACGCGCGAGGGCGTCTGTCCGGCGGCCCGCCTGCCCCTGCAGCCCGCATGCAGGAATGCACCATCTCCCCTGCATCCGGCGGGGACAAAAACTTCGGCCGGAGGAACCCTGTAAATTGTGCGGTGTTGCCAAAAATTGCAGAAGCGTGGGAGAGCATGATTGAAATACCGCTGAAAGTATACTATACTATGCAAAGGTTTCAGGGCGGAGGCCATAGGGGTCTTCGCCCTGTTCCAGAAATTGAAAGAGAAAGGATCGAGAACTGATGGATCAGAAATCGACTGCCGCCATCGGGTACTTACCGGAAGAGTGCCCGAGCCCTGGAAAACTGGTGCTCTATGCCATCCAGCAGGTGATCGTCATGTTCCCCGCGACCGTCACCGTGGCCCTCGTCACCGGCTTCCAGGTGTCCACCACCATCTTTGCCAGCGGACTGGCCACCCTCTGCTTTATCCTCATCACCGGCCGGAAGATCCCCCTGTACTACGGCTCCAGCTTTGCCTACCTCACTGCGATCGCCAGCATGTGCGTTGTGGAGGGCTTCGAGAAGGTGGACGGCATCCTGCCCACTGAGGCCATCCAGTACGCTCAGTTTGGCATCATCATGTCCGGCATCATCTCCATCGTGGCCGGACTGCTCATCCGCTTCTTCGGCAAGAAGGTGGTGGAGACCATCCTGCCCGCCTCCATCACCGGCCCGGTCGCCATGATCATCGGCCTCACCCTGGCCGGCAACGCCCTGGGCGACGCCATCCCCAACTCCACCGAGGTGACGGCGGAGAACACCGCCTGGGTCGTGGTGGCCCTGGTCACCCTCCTGTCCACCATCGCCTACTCCAAGTACCTCAAGGGCTTCCTCGGCCAGCTCCCGCTCCTGCTCGGCGTGCTCACCGGCTGCGCGGTCGCCGGCGTGATCTACGCCGCCGGCTGGGCCAACCTCTTCCGCGCCGTCCCCGCCGCCGCGCTGGAGGCCTCTGTCTGGAAGCTGGGTGACGGGTCCATCTTCGCCGTCCCCGCCTTCTCCCTGCCGAAGGTCTCCTGGAGCGCCGTGGCCGCCATCATGCCGATCGCGATCGCCACCATCCCGGAGTCCACCGCCCACATGTATCAGCTGGACATCTATGTCAACGACGTCGCCCGCCGCAAGGGCAGGAAGATGAACTACAGCCTGATCGACATGCTCGACCGCAACCTGATCGGCGACGGCATCTGCGACATGATCTCCGGCGTGATCGGCGGCCCGGCGGGCACCAACTATGGCGAGAACATCAGCACGATGGCCATCACGAAGGTGTTCTCCGTCCCCGTGCTGGTGGCTGCCGCCATCATCGCCATGATCATCAGCTTCTTCACCCCGCTGATCCAGGTGATCTACGGCATTCCGCTGGCGGTCATCGGTGGCCTGGAGGTCTATCTCTTCGGCGCCATCGCCGCCCAGGGCATCGCCATCATGATCGAGAAGCAGGTGGACATGTTCTCCTCCAAGAACATCGCCGTCATCGCCTCCATCATGATCATCGGCATCGGCGGCAACTACACCTTTGGCGGCAACATCCCCGTCTTTGGTGTCCAGGTCCCCTGCATCGCGGGTGCGGCCATCTTCGGCATCCTGCTCAACCTCCTGCTGAGCATCGGCGAGGGCAAGGGGCAGAGCGAGCAGTAAGTCCCACATCCCCATATCAGCGGCAAGGGCGCCCGGTGCAAGACACTGGGCGCCCTTTTCCCGCGCCGGGGGAAGCCATAGAGAAAGCGGGGGAACGCGCGTGGAGGCGACGCTGACACAGTATCTCATCATCTGCCCGATGGTATTTCTGGCGGGCTTTGTGGACTCGGTGGCGGGCGGAGGAGGACTGATCTCCCTCCCAGCCTATCTGGTCTCCGGCCTCCCGGCACACTGGGCCATCGGCACCAACAAGCTCAGCTCCGGGATGGGTACCGCCCTCACCACCTGGCGCTATGCCAGGAGCGGCTATATCGACTGGCGGCGGGACATCTTCTGCGCCGCCGCAGCGCTGGCCGGCTCCGCCATCGGGGCGTACCTCGCCCTGCTGCTGGAGGACCGTGTCTTCCGGCTGGTGATGCTGGCCATTTTGCCGTTTTCCGCGGTCTACATCCTGCGCGGCCGCGCGCTGGAGACGGACAGACCGCCCTATCCACCCCGCAAAACAGCGGCGATCGGGGTGGCGGTCGCCTTCTCGATCGGCATCTATGACGGCTTCTACGGCCCGGGGACGGGGACCTTCCTCCTCCTGCTGCTGACCGGACTGGCCCACATGGAGCTCCACGCGGCCAACGGCACGGCCAAGGTGATCAACCTGTCCACCAACCTCTCCGCCCTCGCCGTCTTCCTGACGAGCGGGCGGACCATCCTCCCGCTCGGCCTCGCCGCCGGCTGCTTCAGCCTGCTGGGCAATTATCTCGGCTCCCGGCTCTTTCAGAAGCAGGGCGTCCGCTCCGTCAAGCCGCTGATGCTGGCGGTCTTCCTCGTCTTCTTCGTCAAGCTGACGGCGGACCTTCTCGCCTGAGCACCCGGATGGTCAAAATACGAAAAGCCCGCGCCCGGAGACAGCGCCTCCGGATGCGGGCTTTGGCCATTTGGTCATGAAATGTCGAATTTGGGCGGCTCGTCCAGGTCGTGGGGGACCGGGCGGCCGTTTTTCTTGCGCTGGCGGACGCACTCCGTCAGCAGGTACTCGATCTGTCCGTTCACGGAGCGGAAGTCATCCTCCGCCCAGGCGGCGATGGCGGCATAGAGCTTGGCGGACAGGCGGAGGGGGATCTGCTTCTTCGGCTCTGCCATATCAGTAGAGCGAGCCGGAGTTCACGACGGGCTGGGCGTCACGGTTGCCGCAGAGGACCACCAGGAGGTTGGAGACCATGGCGGCCTTGCGCTCCTCGTCCAGCTCCACCGTCTGATGCTCGCTCAGCCGCTCGAGCGCCATCTCCACCATGCCGACCGCGCCGTCCACGATCAGCTTGCGCGCGTCCACCACGGCGGAGGCCTGCTGCCGCTGGAGCATAGCCGCGGCGATCTCCGGGGCGTAGGCGAGGTAGGTGATGCGCGCCTCGATGATCTCCAGCCCGGCCTCGTTCACCCGCTGCTGGATCTCCTCGCGGATGCGCCCGGCGACGATCTCGCTCGAGCCGCGCAGGCTGCCGTCGTCGGCCAGGCCGTCGCCGGTGGTGTCCACGTTGGGGGCCACGTCATAGGGGTAGATGCGCACGATGTCCCGCAGGGCGCTGTCGCACTGGAGGGAGAGGAACTCCTTGTAGTTGTCCACCTGGAAGACCGCCTTCGCCGTGTCCACGATCCGCCAGGTGACGGCGATGCCGATCTCGATGGGGTTGCCCAGGCAGTCGTTGATCTTCTGCTTGCTGTTGCTCAGGGTCTGGATCTTCAGCGAGAGCTTGTTGCCGCCCTCCGGGCCGGAGGTGTCCACCGTGACCCCCTCCAGCTCCACCTTGAACGGGGCGTGGACGGCGGTCTTCACGTCGCCGCTCTGGCCCAGACGGGTCTTGGCGGCGGGGTTGATCGCAGAGCAGAAGGGGTTCACCCAGTAAAAGCCCTCCCCCTTGAGCGTGCCGATGTAGTCGCCGAAGAGGGTGAGCACCAGCGCCTCCTGCGGCTTGAGCACCTTCAGCCCGATCAGGGGGATCCACCCCACGCAGACGCCCACGATGCCGACCACCATGAGCGCCCTCCACGCCGCCCCGCCGTGGCGGTCCAGCCCGATCGCCCCGAAGACGATCGCACAGATGAAGAGGACGATGAGCAGCAGATTGCCCAGCAGAACGGCCATGCCGTTCTTCCGGGTCTGGAGGATTTTTTCTTTCATTTCAGTCACTCCTTGTGATTTGATATCTATATGATATCACAAAGGATCGAAATGTCAATAGGAGAGGCGCAGAAAAGGGGCCCGGAGTGATGTGCTCCGGGCCCCTTTGGCATGTCGATCTCGGATATGTTACAGGAAGGTATACCCCATCAGGTACTCATCCACCTCGCGCGCGCAGCCGCGGCCCTCGGCCACGCCCCAGACGACGAGGGACTGGCCCCGGTGCATGTCGCCGGCGGTAAAGACCTTGTCCACATTGGTACGGTAGCCTCCCTCCGCCGTCTTCACGTTGGTGCGCTCGTTCACCTCGACGCCGAAGGCGTCGGTCACATAGGACTGGCTGCCGAGGAAGCCGGCGGCGATGAGCAGGAGCTGGCAGGGGAGAGTCTCCTCGCTGCCCTCCACCGGGACCATCCGCATCCGCCCGGTCTGCTCGTCCTTTTGGCTCTCCAGGTGGACGATGGTCACGGCGCACAGCTTGCCGTTCTCGTCGGCATGGAACTCCTTCACCGTCGTCTGATACAGCCGGGGATCGTGGCCGAAGACGGCGATCGCCTCCTCATGGCCGTAATCCGTCTTGCACACCCGCGGCCACTGCGGCCAGGGGTTGTTCGCCGCCCGGGTGTCCGGGAGCTTCGGCATCATCTCCAGGGCGGTGATGCTCCGGCAGCCGTGGCGGATGCAGGTGCCGATGCAGTCGTTGCCGGTGTCGCCGCCGCCGACGACGATGACGTCCTTGTTCTTGGCGGAGATATAGTTCCCGTCCGCCAGGCCGGAGTCAAGCAGGCTCTTGGTGTTCGCGCGCAGGAAGTCCACCGCGAAGTGGATCCCCTCCGCCTCGCGGCCGGGGTTGTTCAGGTCGCGCGGGTTGGACGCGCCGCAGCAGAGCACCACCGCGTCAAACTCGTCCAGCAGCTCCTGGGCGGACTTGTCCACCCCGATGTTGCAGCCCGTGACGAAGGTGACCCCCTCCCGGGTCATCAGGTCCACCCGCCGCTGGACCACCTTCTTGTCCAGCTTCATATTGGGGATGCCGTACATCAGCAGGCCGCCGATGCGGTCGAAGCGCTCAAAGACGGTGACCCAGTGGCCGCGGTGGTTGAGCTGGTCTGCCACGGCGAGGCCGGAGGGGCCGGAGCCCACCACCGCCACCCGCTTGCCGGAGCGGACCTTGGGGATCTGGGGCCGGATCAGCCCGTTGGCAAAGCCGTACTCGATCAGGGCGAGCTCGTTGTCGTGCACCGTGACCGGGTCGCCGTGCATCCCGCAGGTGCAGCCCGCCTCGCACAGGGCGGGACAGACGCGGCCGGTGAACTCGGGGAAGTTGCTCGTCTTGCACAGCCGGGAGAGCGCGTGCTCCCAGTTGCCGCGATAGATCATGTCGTTCCACTCGGGAATCAGATTGTGCAGCGGGCAGCCGGTGTACATGCCGCCCAGCATCACCCCCGACTGGCAGAAGGGAACGCCGCAGTCCATGCAGCGCGCGCCCTGGCGCTGCCGCTCCTCCTTGGCGAGGGGGGGATGAAATTCGTCGAAATTTTTGATCCGTTCCAGAGGCTCCACCGAGGGATTGCCCTGACGGTCGTAGTCCAGAAAGCCGGTCAGCTTACCCATGATGCGCTCCCTCCTTTACTGCTGGTTGACGACGGCGTAGAACGCGTCGATCTCCGCCTGCTCGCGGGTCATGCCCTTCTCCTCGCGCTGCGCGATCGCCTGGAGCATCCGGTTGTAGTCGCGCGGCATGATCTTCTTGAAGTTGGGCAGGTATTCGTCAAAGTGGTCCAGGATCTCCCGGCCCAGCGCGGAGCCGGTGGCCTTCACATGCCGGCCGATCAGCTCCTTGAGCTCGAGGATGTCGTGCTTCTCCGTCACCGTCTCCATCGAGACCATCGTCTTGTTCACGCGCATATACAGGTCGCGCTTGCGGTCGAGCACATAGGCGATGCCGCCGGACATGCCGGCCGCAAAGTTCTTGCCCGTCGGGCCGAGGATAACCGCCCGGCCGCCGGTCATATACTCGCAGCCGTGGTCGCCCACGCCCTCGACGACGGCGGTCGCGCCCGAGTTGCGCACGCAGAAGCGCTCGCCCGCCACGCCGGAGAGATATGCCTCACCGCCGGTCGCGCCGTAGAGGGCGACGTTGCCGATCAGGATGTTCTCCTCCGGGCGGAAGCGGCTCTCTTTGGGCGGATAGACGATGATCTTGCCACCGGAGAGGCCCTTGCCGAGATAGTCGTTCGAGTCGCCCTCCAGCTCCAGGGTCAGCCCCTTGGGGATGAACGCGCCGAAGGACTGTCCGCCGCCGCCATGGCACTTGACGACATAGGTGTCGTCTGGCAGATTGTTGTGGTGCAGCCGGGTGATCTCCGAGCCGAAGATGGTGCCCAGCGTCCGGTCGGTGGAGGTGACGTCGATCTCAATGCGCTGCGGCTTGCCCTTCTGGAGGTTCTTGCCCATCTTGGCCAGCAGGACGGACTCGTCCAGCGTCTTCTCCAGGGCGAAGTCGTAGAGGTTGGCGGGGTCAAAGTGCTGCGGCTGTCCGGTGTGCAGCCAGGGATTGTCCAGGATCTGGGAGAGGTCCACGGTGGCGGCGCGGTCGGTGACCATGTGCTCGCGCACCTGGAGCAGGTCGGAGCGGCCCACCATCTCCTCGACGGTGCGGATGCCGAGCTTGGCCATGATCTCGCGCAGCTCCTGGGCGATGAAGCGCATGTAGTTCTCCACATACTCCGGCTTTCCGATGAAGCGCTTGCGCAGCTCGGGGTTCTGGGTGGCGATGCCCATCGGGCAGGTGTCCAGGTTGCACACCCGCATCATCACGCAGCCCATGGCCACCATCGGGCCGGTGCCGAAGCCGAACTCCTCCGCGCCCAGCAGGCAGGCGATGGCGACATCCCGCCCGGTCATCAGCTTGGAGTCCGCCTCGATGACGATGCGCGAGCGCAGGTCGTTCTGGATGAGGGTCTGGTGCGTCTCCGCCACGCCCAGCTCCCAGGGGAGGCCGGCGTTGTGGATGGAACTCTTGGGGGCCGCGCCCGAGCCGCCGTCGTAGCCAGAGATGAGCACCACCTGCGCCCCCGCCTTGGCGACGCCTGCGGCGATGGTGCCCACGCCCGCCTCCGAGACCAGCTTGACGTTGATGCGGGCCTTGCGGTTGGCGTTCTTCAGGTCAAAGATGAGCTGGGCGAGGTCCTCGATGGAGTAGATGTCGTGATGCGGCGGGGGGGAGATCAGCGGCACGCCGGGGGTGGAGTAGCGCGTCTTGGCCACCCAGGGATAGACCTTCGCGCCGGGCAGGTGGCCGCCCTCGCCGGGCTTGGCGCCCTGTGCCATCTTGATCTGGATCTCGTTGGCGCTCATCAGGTATTCGCTCGTCACGCCGAAGCGGGCAGAGGCCACCTGCTTGATCTGGCTGTTGCGCTCGGTGCCATAGCGCTCGGCGGGCTCGCCGCCCTCGCCGGTGTTGGACTTGCCGCCCAGGCGGTTCATGGCGATGGCCATGCACTCATGCGCCTCGGCGGAGAGACACCCGTAGCTCATCGCCGCGGTCTTGAAGCGCTTGACGATGGACTCGACCGGCTCCACCTCCTCGATCGGGATGCCGCCGTCCTCCGCCCAGTGGAAGGCCATCAGGCCGCGCAGGGTGTGCGGCTTGTTCTCGTCGTCCACGGCGGCGGAGTACTGCTTGAAGATGGAGTAGTCCGAATTCCAGAGCGACTGCTGCAGCAGGCTGATGGTCTTGGGGTTGTAGAGGTGGTCCTCCGCCTCCTCGCCGGCGCGGGCCTTGTGGATGCCGGTGGAGTCGAGCGAGGTATCCGTCGTCAGTCCGAGCGGGTCAAAGGCGTGGTTGTGCCGCCACTCCACCACGTCGTCGATCTCCTTGAGGCCGATACCGCCTACGCGGGAGATGGTGTTAGTGAAATACTTCTCGATCACGTCCGGATGGATGCCGACCGCCTCAAAAATCTGCGCCGACTGATAGGACTGAAGGGTGGAGATGCCCATCTTGGAGGCGATCTTCACGATACCATTCAGGATCGCGCGGTTGTAGTCGTCCACAGCGGCGGAGTACTCCTTGTCGAGCAGATTTTTGTCGATCAGCTCGCCGATGCACTCCTGGGCGAGGTAGGGGTTGATCGCCGCCGCGCCGTAGCCGAGCAGGGTGGCGAAGTGGTGCACCTCGCGCGGCTCGGCCGACTCGAGGATGATGGAGATCGCCGTGCGCTTGCGCGTGCGAATCTGATACTGCTCCAGCGCGGAGACGGCGAGCAGGGAGGGGATGGCCACGTGGTTTTCATCCACACCGCGGTCGGAGAGGATGATGATATTCGCGCCATTGCGGTAGGCGCGGTCCACCGAGACGAACATCCGGTCGATTGCCCGCTCCAGCGAGGTGTTCTTGTAGTAGAGCAGGGAGACCGTCTCGCAGCGAAAGCCGGGAATTTTCATGTTCCGGATCTTCATCAGGTCGATGCTGGTGAGAATGGGGTTGCGGATGTGCAGCACCTTGCAGTTCTCCGCCCGGTCCTCGAGCAGATTGCCCTCGCGGCCGAGGTAGACGGAGGTGTCGGTGACGATCTCCTCGCGGATCGCGTCGATCGGCGGGTTGGTCACCTGGGCAAAGAGCTGCTTAAAGTAGTTAAACAGCGGCTGATGCTTCTCCGAGAGCACGGCGAGCGGGATGTCCACGCCCATGGCGGCGGTGGGCTCCGAGCCGGTCTGCGCCATCTGGAGGATGGAGTTCTTGACCTCCTCGTAGGTGTAGCCAAAGGCCTTGTAGAGCCTGTCGCGCTGCTCCTGGGTGTAGCTGTCCACCTTGTGGTTGGGAATCTTCAGGTCCTTGAGCTCCACCAGATTCATATCCAGCCACTCACCGTAAGGCTCGCGGGCCGCGTAGCCCTCCTTGAGCTCGTCGTCGGTGATCAGGCGGCCGGCGACAGTGTCCACCAGCAGCATCTTGCCCGGCTGCAGGCGGGACTTCTGGACGATTTTCTCCGGCGGGATATCGAGCACGCCCACCTCAGAGGCGAGGATGAGCTGGTCATCGTCGGTAATATAGTAGCGAGAGGGGCGCAGGCCGTTGCGGTCGAGCACGGCGCCCACGCAGTCGCCGTCAGAGAAGAGGATAGAGGCCGGGCCGTCCCACGGCTCCATCATGGTGGCGTAGTAGCGGTACATATCCCGCTTGGCGCGCGACATGTTCTTGTCGTTCATCCACGGCTCGGGGATGCAGAGCATCACCGCCATCGGCAGGTCGATGCCGTTCATCACGAGGAACTCCAGCGTGTTGTCCAGCCGGGCGGAGTCCGAGCCGGAGGGATTGATGACGGGATAGACCTTGTCCAGGTCATCTCCGCTCATGATCCGGGAGGTCATCGTCTCCTCGCGGGCGAGCATGCGGTCCACGTTGCCGCGGATGGTGTTGATCTCGCCATTGTGGAGGATGAAGCGGTTGGGGTGCGCGCGCTCCCAGCTCGGATTCGTGTTGGTGGAAAAGCGGGAGTGTACCATTGCGATGGCGGACTCATAGTCGTGATCCTGCAGGTCGCAGTAGAATTCGCGCAGCTCGGAGACGAGGAACATGCCTTTGTAGACGATCGTCCGGCTGGAGCAGGAGGCGACATAGGTGTTGTCATTGGACTGCTCAAAGACCCGGCGGGCGATATAGAGCTTGCGGTCAAAGGGCAGTCCGCGCTCCACCTTTTCCGGGCGGCGGACAAAGGCCTGCTCGATATAGGGCATGCACGCGCGCGCCTTCTGCCCGAGAATCTCCGGCCGGACGGGTACCGTGCGCCAGCCGAGCAGCTCCATCCCTTCCTTTTCCACAATGATCTCGAACATCTTCTTGGCCTGCCCGCGGGCGAGCGTGTTCTGGGGGAAGAAGAACATGCCGATGCCGTAATCCCGCTCTCCGCCCAGCGCGATGCCGGCCTGAGCGGCCGCTTTGGAAAAGAATTTATGACTGATCTGCAGCATAATGCCCACGCCGTCACCGGTCTTGCCCTCCGCGTCCTTGCCGGCGCGGTGCTCCAGCTTTTCGACGATCTTCAGCGCGTTGTCCACTGTGGCGTAGGTCTTGCGGCCCTTGATATCCACCACGCCGCCGATGCCGCAGGCATCATGCTCTAACCGGGGGTCATATAATCCCTGTGCAGGGATCGTGGTCTCAGTCCTGTTCGGTTGCATGTTAATTTTCCCCTTTCCGGTCCCGCTTCTGCGGGACGCTTGCGGTAATCGGACACCAGGTGCCCTGATAAGCACAAGACACCCCAATGGTTGCTGAAAATGTGCGCGAACAACCGCGCGCATTTCAGAGCAGTCTCCCCATTGAGGCGTCTCGTGAAATGAGTGTATGGATCTGTTTTATGGAAAAAAAGAGCCGGTGCCCCGCGCTCAGCCGCGCAGCAGCTTTTGGAGGCGCTCGACTGCCTCGCGGGTGTCCGCGGCGTCGCCGAAGGCGGTCAGCCGGATATAGCCCTCGCCGCTCGGACCAAAGCCGGCGCCCGGGGTGGTGACGACGCAGGCCTCGTGCAGGAGCTTATCAAAGAAGGACCAGGAGTCATATCCCTCCGGCGTGCGGAACCAGATATACGGCGCGTTCACACCGCCGTAGACGGTCAACCCGGCCGCGGTGAGGCCCTCGCGGATCACCTTGGCATTGTTCATATAGTAGGCGATGGTCTCCTGAATCTGCCGCCGGCCCTCTTCCGTAAAGGTGGCCTCGGCGGCCCGCTGGATGACGTAGGCTACGCCGTTGAACTTGGTGCCCTGACGGCGGTTCCACAGCGCGTTCAGGCTCACCCCGCCGCGCACCAACTCCTTGCTGATGACGGTGTAGGCGCAGCGGTTGCCGGTGAAGCCGGCGGTCTTGGAGAAGGAGCGGAACTCGATCGCGCAGGTCTTCGCGCCCGGAATCTCAAAGATGCTGTGCGGCAGCTCGGGCTGGGTGATGAAGGCCTCATAGGCCGAGTCAAAGAGGATGACCGAGCCGTGCTCATTGGCGTAGTCCACCCACACCTGCAGCTGCTCGCGCGTGGCGGCGGTGCCGGTGGGGTTGTTCGGGGAGCAGATATAGATCATGTCCGGGACCTTGTCCCCCTCCGGCAGCTCCGGGAAGAAGCCGTTTTCCGCCGTGCAGGGCAGATAGACCAGATTGGTCCACTTCTCGCCGTCGTAGTCCCCGGCGCGGCCGGCCATGGCGTTGGTGTCCACATAGACCGGATAGACCGGGTCGCAGACGGCCACGACGTTGTCCACGTCGAAGATATCGCCGATGTTGCCGCAGTCGCTCTTGGCGCCGTCAGAGACAAAGATCTCGTCGTCGGCGATCTCCACGCCCCGGCGGCGGTAGTCGTCCTGAATGGCAAAGCGCAGGAAGTCATAGGCCGCGCACGTCTCCTCGCAGTAGCCGCGGAAGGTCTCCTTCCGGCCCATCTCCTCTGTGGCCTTGGCCATAGCGTCGATCACGGCGGGGGCCAGCGGCTGGGTTACGTCGCCGATCCCCAGACGGATGAGCGGCAGGGGGGGATTCTGCGCCGAGAAGGCGCGCACTCTCCGGCCGATCTCGGGGAACAGATAGCCGCCCGGCAGCTTTTGAAAGTTGGAATTGATCTTAACCATACCATAACTCCTCTTCTCGGATTTTAAAGCAACCGCCGGCACTCAATAGTCGTCCAGAATGAGACGGGCGGTCTGTATCATCTTTACACCGGTATCCATGCTCTTTTTTTGCAGATACCGATGGGCCTGTTCTTCCGTCAGACCGTTGCGGTCCATGAGCAGATGCTTCGCCTGTTGGATGATCTCTTCCTCCTGATCGGTCCGCCGGGGGCGGATCAGGCGGTTGACCCGCCGGCTCATCTGCAGCACCATGCGCACCGAGGTGACCAGGTCGCTGCGGGAGATGGGGGCGGGCAGGCGGAGGATATCCTCCGAGACCATATCCAGATGGTGCTGGGCGGCGACCATCAGCAGGGAGGTGGTGGGGGGCAGGTCCTCATAAAGGGCCTCGCCCGTGCCGTCGCTGAGCCGAAAGCCGCAGACAACCAGGCTGACCTCGTGCTTGGCGGCCGCACGGCGCGCCTCAGCGCCGCTGCGGCAGGGCAGACAGGCGGCCAGACCGGCTGACTCAATCATCTCACAGATGCGCTGGGTACTTTTTTCACTGTCGAATACGACAATCACTCTCTCCACATAGATGCACTCCCGGTATGCTCACCCGTTCCTGACGGCGCGGGCGGTCAGTAACGGAGCAGATATTTGTCACGCTCCCACTGGGAGACCTGCGCGCAGTATTCCGCCCATTCGGCCTCCTTGCCGTTGATATAGGCCGCGGCGACGTGCGGGCCGAGGGTGTCGAGCAGGAGATGGTCGGCGCGCAGCGCCTCGAGCGCATCAAAGAGGCTGGCCGGCAGTGAGCGGATGCCTCGGGCCGCGAGCTGGCTCTGGGACATGTGGTAGAGATTTTCCGTGACCTCCGGCGGCGGCGTCAGGCCGCGGCGGATGCCGTCCAGACCGGCGGCCATGCAGACGGCAAAGGCCAGGTAGGGATTGCAGGAGGGGTCCGGGCTGCGCAGCTCGACGCGGGTGGCCTCGCCGCTGGCGGCTGGGATGCGGATGAGCGCGGAGCGGTTGGAGGCGGACCAGGCCACATGGCAGGGGGCGGAGTAGCCGGTGATCAGCCGCTTGTAGCTGTTGACGAGCGGGTTGGTGACCGCCGTCATCGCTCCGGCGTGCTCCATCAGGCCGGCGATGAAGCTCAGCGCCTCCCGCGACAGGCCGTGCAGGCCGTCGGGGTCATAGAAGATGTTCCTGCCGTTGTGGAAGAGGGACATATTGATGTGCATCCCCGAACCGCAGATGCCGTCCACCGGCTTGGGCATAAAGGTGGCGTGCAGGCCGTTGCGCTGGGCGATGGTCTTGACCGCCAGCTTGAAGGTCATCAGGTCGTCCGCCGCCTTGAGCGCGGGCTCATAGCGGAAGTCGATCTCGTGCTGGCCGGGGGCCATCTCGTGGTGGCTGGTCTCGATGGTGAAGCCCAGCTCCTCCAGACTGAGGGAGACCTCCCGCCGCGTCGCCTCGCCCTGGTCGAGCGGGCCGAGGTCAAAGTAGCCCGCCTGGTCGCTCGGGGAGAGGGAGGGCATCCCGCGGTCGTCCGTCTGGAAGAGGAAGAACTCGCACTCCGGGCCGATGTTCATCGTATAGCCCAGCTCCGCCGCCTGCTGGCAGACGCGCCGCAGCGCCTGGCGGCAGTCCCCGGAGAAGGGGGAGCCGTCCGGATTGTGCACGTCACAGAGAAAACGCGCCACCTTGCCGCGCGAGGGGCGCCAGGGGTAGATGGCGAAGCTGTCGAGATCGGGGTAGAGATACTGGTCAGACTCGTTGACCTCGGAAAAGCCGTTGATGGAGGACCCGTCGATCATCACCTGGTTGTCAAACACCCGGTTGATCTGCGAGGCGTTCACGGCCACGTTTTTCAGCGTGCCGAACACATCGGTAAACTGCATGCGGATGAATTTGATATCCTGTTCCTCGATGATGCGCAGGATATCCTCTCTGCTGTATCCCATCGTAAGCGTCCTCCCGGTTTGCGCCGCCCAAGAGCCGTCCTCCGGCCACAGGCGTCAGATAATATAATAGTAAACATTTCGGCGGGGCCTGTCAAGGCGTAATGGCTGATTTTGAATTTTGTGCCCGGCGTTCCGTTAAAACTCCCTAAAATATGGGGGGAGGCGGCCCGCGCCTGACGGCGTTTTGAATGAATGTGAAAAAACGCTTGCAAATTCCGCGGGAATAGTGTATGCTGGTCACGTCAAGAAACGCCGTGGGCGTGACTTCAAAACGGAACAGTCAGAGATGGTAGAGGCGACAATGGAGTCCCCCTGGTAAGGCAGGTCGGGCGCATTGTCTCTTTTCGTTTTCCGTCTGTTGCAAACCCGGGGAGCGCGGAGACGGCCGCCTTCCCACAGCCACACAGCCACAAGGAAAGGGTTGAGACAAGATGAGCATTTCCGAGATTTTTGGAAGCAACGTATTCAGCACCTCTGTCATGAAGGAGCGTCTGCCCAAGAAGGCCTATGCTGAGGTCATTGACGTCATGGAAAATGGCGGTCAGATCTCGATGGCGACCGCCGACGTGGTCGCCAACGCGATGAAGGACTGGGCCGTGGAGAAGGGCGCGACCCACTATACCCACTGGTTCCAGCCGCTGACCGGCTCCACCGCGGAGAAGCACGACTCCTTTGTCACATATCCGAAGGAGGGCAAGACTGTCCTCCAGCTCTCCGGCAAGCAGCTCATCATGGGCGAGCCGGACGCCTCCTCTTTCCCCTCCGGCGGCCTGCGCGCGACCTCCTATGCCCGCGGCTACACCGCTTGGGACACCACCTCCCCCGTCTTTGTGAAGGAGTCCGGCTGCGGCGCGATCCTCTGCATCCCCACCGTCTTCATCTCCTACACCGGCGAGGCGCTGGACAAGAAGACCCCGCTGCTGCGCTCGATGGAGGCCCTCTCCACCCAGGCGATGCGCGTGCTCAAGCTCTTCGGCAACACCACCTCCAAGAAGGTAATTGCCTATGTCGGACCGGAGCAGGAGTATTTCCTGGTCGACCGCGAGAAGTATCTCAAGCGCAAGGACTTGGTCTATGCCGGCCGCACCCTCTTCGGCGCCCCCGCCCCCAAGGGCCAGGAGCTCGACGACCACTACTTCGGCCAGATCCGCGAGCGCGTCGGCGCGTACATGAAGGACCTGAACACCGAGCTGTGGAAGCTGGGCATCCCCGCGACCACCCAGCACAACGAGGTCGCCCCCGCCCAGCATGAGCTCGCCCCCATCTACGCCACCGCCAACATCGCCGTCGATCAGAACCAGCTCATGATGGAGACCATGAAGCGCGTGGCCACCCAGCACGGCCTGGTCTGCCTGCTCAACGAGAAGCCCTATGCCGGCGTGAACGGCTCCGGCAAGCACAACAACTGGTCTGTCGGCACGGACGACGGCATCAACCTCTTCGAGCCGGGCGACGATCCGCTGCACAACCTGCAGTTCCTGCTCGTCCTCTCCTGCGTCCTCGCCGCCGTGGATGACCACGCCGACCTGCTGCGCGAGTCCGCCGCCGACGTGGGCAACGACCACCGCCTCGGCGCGCAGGAGGCGCCTCCCGCCATCGTGTCTGTCTTCCTGGGCGACCAGCTCGACGAGGTGCTGCATGACATCGTCAACGGCATTGACGTGAGTACCGTCTCCACCGAGGACCTGGACACCGGCGTGTCCACCGTGCCGGTGCTGACCAAGGACTCCACCGACCGGAACCGTACCAGCCCGTTCGCCTTCACCGGCAACAAGTTCGAGTTCCGCATGGTCGGCTCCTCCGACTCCATCGCCTCCCCGAACACCGCCCTCAACGCCGCCCTGGCTGAGGCCTTCTGTGAGGCCGCCGACGTGCTGGAGAAGGCGGAGGACTTCGAGGCCGCCTGCCGCGACTACGTCCGCGCCTCTCTGACCAAGCACCAGCGCATCGTCTTCAACGGTGACGGCTACTCCGAGGCGTGGGTGGAGGAGGCTGCCCGCCGCGGCCTGCCCAACATCAAGAGCATGGTGGACGCCATCCCCGTCCTGGTCAAGGACGACGTGGTCGCCATGTACGAGAAGTTCCACATCTTCACCCGCGCCGAACTGGCCAGCCGCGCCGAGGTGCAGTATGAGAACTATGCCAAGCACATCAACATCGAGGCCAACTGCATGATCCACATGGCCTCCAAGGCCTACATCCCCGCCGTTGTCTCCTACTCCGGCAGCCTGGCCAGCGACGTGGCCGCCCTCGAGGCGGTGGGCGTCGACGCCAGCACCCAGCGCAAACTGCTCGATCGCGTCAACGTCCTGCTCAAGGAGGCCTCCGACGCCCTGGAGGATCTGGAGACCAAGCTGCCGCAGGTCAACACGATGGACAGCATGGGCGCGATGGCTCACGCCTTCCACGACGTGATCCTGCCCTGCATGTCCGCCCTGCGCGAGCCGATCGACAAGCTTGAGTTGCTGGTCGACCAGGACGTGTGGCCGATGTACAGCTACGGCGACATGCTCTTCGAGGTGTGATTGCCCGCACAGCGCCGGAACACCAGACAAATACAGACAAAGCAAGCCCCGCCGGGATCCCGGCGGGGCTTCTGCGTGTCTGCCGCTGGAGGCTCAGACCTGCCTTTTACCATCCGGGCCTCCGGGACAGCTCATCTGTCCCGGAGGCCCGGGGCGTCTTATATGTCTCAGATCTCCGCGCAGATCAGGCGGCCCATCTCGCGCGTGCCGACGAGCTGGGCGGGGTCACCGGCGGTGTCGGCGGTGTGCCAGCCGGCAGCGAGGACGCGGTCCACCGCCGCCTCGATCGCCCCCGCCTCCTCCGGGAGCTGGAAGGAGTAGCGGAACATCATCGCCGCCGAGAGGATGGTCGCGATGGGGTTGGCCTTGTCCTGCCCGGCGATGTCGGGCGCGGAGCCGTGGATGGGCTCGTAGAGGCCGGGGGCGGTGTCGCCGATGGAGGCGGAGGGGAGCAGGCCGATGGAGCCGGTGATCATGGACGCCTCGTCCGAGAGGATATCGCCGAACATGTTCTCCGTCACCACCACGTCAAACTGGCCGGGATTGCGCACGAGCTGCATGGCGCAGTTGTCCACCAGCATGTCCTCATAGGCCACGTCGGGGTGCTCCGCCGCCAGGCGGTGCATGGTGGCTCGCCAGAGGCGGCTGGTCTCCAGGACGTTGGCCTTGTCCACGCTGGTCACCTTGCCCCGGCGCAGGCGGGCCAGCTCAAAGGCGCGGCGGCCGATGCGCTCGATCTCCAGCTCGGAGTAGGCCATCAGGTCGGTCGCCTCCACGCCGCGGTCCTCCGTCTGATACTTGTCCCGCTTGCCGAAGTAGATGCCGCCGGTCAGCTCGCGGACCATCATCAGGTCGATGCCGGCCTCGGCGGTCTCCCGCTTGAGGGGACAGGCGTCCGCCAGGGCCGGGCGCAGCGCCGCCGGGCGCAGGTTGGCGTACAGCCCCAGGTCCTTGCGGATGGCGAGCAGGGCGGTCTCCGGGCGCTCGTGCGCCGGGCGGTCGCTCCCCCACTTCGGGCCGCCCACCGCGCCGAGGAGAACGGCGTCGCAGGCGCGGCAGGTCTCCGCCGTGCCGTCCGGGTAGCTCTTGCCCACCGCGTCGGTGGCGCAGCCGCCCATCAGCACGTCCACCCAGGTGAAGCTGTGGCCGAACTTCTCCCCCACGCGCTCCATCACGCGCACGGTCTGCTCTACCACCTCGGGGCCGATGCCGTCGCCCCGGATCAGGGCAATTTTGAATGTACTCATGTTCAGCACCTCACTGATTGTGATATCCCGCGTTCGCGGGCAGTTGTTAGGGAAAGGCTTTTATGCTGGGCGCCGCGTTTGGCGGGCGCACGCGGTGCGCCCCTACGAGGTTTTGTTTCCTTGGTTGTCCCCTGCGTTGTGGGACGTGCGTGGCGGTGGCCCTCATCCGTCGCGGCTTGCGCCGCGCCACCTTCCCAGGGTGAAAGGCTTTTATGCCGGGGCGGGCCGTGTTTCGCGGGCGCACGCGGTGCGCCCCTACGGGGTTTTGTCTCCTTGGTTGTCCCCCGTGTTGTGGGACGTGCGTGGCGGTGGCCCTCATCCGTCGCGGCTTGCGACGCGCCACCTTCCCAGGGTGAAAGGCTTTTATGCCGGGGCGGGCCGTGTTTCGCGGGCGCACGCGGTGCGCCCCTACGGGGTTTTGTCTCCTTGGTTGTCCCCCGTGTTGTGGGATGTGCTGGGCGTGGCCCCTCATCCGTCGCGGCTTATGCCGCGCCACCTTCCCCCGGAGGGGGAAGGCTTTTTTATGTTGCGCTTACTTCGTGCCTGTCGGGTCGGCCGCGTCGCGCAGGGCGTCGCCGACGAAGCTGATGGCCACCACCAGGACGATCACCATCACCCCCGGCGGCACCCAGAGCCAGGGCATGCCGGTGAGCACGGTGAGCGACTGCGCCCCGCCGAGCATATTGCCGAGGCTGGCGTCCGGCGGCTGGACACCCATGGCGAGGAAGCTGAGGGCCGCCTCGTCGAGCATGGAGACCGCCATCACCGTGGTGGCGTAGACCAGGACGGGGGCGACGGTATTGGGCAGGATCTCGGAGAAGAGGAGATAGCGCCCCGGCATCCCCGCCGCCTCGCTGGCGCGGACAAAGCCGCTCTCGCGCAGGGCGAGGACGTTGCCGCGCACCAGCCGGGCCGCGCCCGGCCAGTCCACAAAGCCGAGGATCAGGATGATATTCCACAGCCCCGGCTCAAAGATGGCCGCGGCCACCAGCACGAGCAGGAGATAGGGGAAGCTCATCACCATGTCGGTCACGCGCATGATGACCATGTCCGCCACGCCGCCGAAGTAGCCCGAGATCAGCCCGAGCACCACGCCGAGGGCGGTGGAGAGCGCCGTCGCCAGCGCGCCCACCAGAAGAGAGGTCCGCGTGGCGTAGAGCAGGCGGGAGAGCACGTCCCGGCCGATCTGGTCCGTCCCGAGCGGGTGGGCCAGGCTGGGCGGGGCGGAAAACGCCGGGTGGATGGCGGTCGGGTCATAGGGGGCGATCACCGGGGCGAGCACCGCCGCCAGGGTGATGAGCACCACCACCACGAGGCTCGCCACTCCCAATTTATGGCGCAGGAAGCGCGCCGTCAGTCCGTCTTTTCTCATCGCAGGTTCACCGTCGGGTCGGCCAGGGCGTAGAGGATATCGGTGACGAGATTCACCAGCACGACCACCACCGCCGTCATCAGGCAGACGCCCATGATGACAGGGTAATCCCGGCTGCTGATGGCGCTCATGGTCATCAGGCCCAGCCCCGGCCAGGAGAAGACCTGCTCGACCACCACGCTGCCGCCGAAGAGGGCGGGGAGCTGCACCCCCACCACCGTGATGACGGTGAGGAGAATATTGCGAAAGCCGTGCTTCCACACCACCCGGCGCTCCCCCAGGCCCTTGGCCCGGGCGGTGCGCAGGTAGTCCTGCCGGCCGATGTCCAGCATCGCCGAGCGGATATAGCGCAGGTTCACCCCCGTCTGGTAGACGGTGAGCACCGCCGCCGGCATGGCCAGGTGACGCAGCACGTCCAGCGCTCCGCCGCCCGTGCCCAGCGTGGTCATCCCGCTGGAGGGCAGCCAGCCGAGCCGGACGGTGAAGAGCCAGATGAACACCAGCGCGAGGAAGAAGCTCGGGATGCCGGTGCCCAGGAAGCTCAGCGCCACCATGCCGTAGTCTCCCTTCGTATAGGGATGGGTAGCCGACCAGATGCCGAGCGGCAGGGCGATGGCCATGCTGAGGACCAGGGCGGTGGTCATCAGCAGCAGGGTCGGCCCGAGGTGGGAGAGGATCATCTCCCCCACCGGCTGAAAGCTGCTCGTGGAATAGCCCAGGTTCCCGGTGAGCACCTGCTGGAGCCAGACGAAGTACTGGACATAGAAGGGCTGGTCCAGCCCCCAGGCGACCGCCCGGGCGGCCAGCGCCCCCTCGGACACGCGCGGGCCGGTGAGCATGTCCAGGGGACTGCCGGCCAGGCACATGAGGGCGTAGTCGATCACCGTGATGCCGAGGAGCACCGGGAGGGCGGCGGCAAGCCGCTTGAGGATATATTTTCCCATCTCCGCCTCCTCAGTAGCGCGCGGCCCGGATGAGGGTCTGGGTGTATGCCTCGCGCGGGTGGTACAGGATCTGCTCGGTCGGGCCCTCCTCCACCAGGCGGCCCGCCTGCATCACGGCCAGACGGCCGCTCACATAGGCCACCGCGCCGATGCCGTGGCCGATGAAGACGCTGGTGAGCTTCAGCTCCCGCTGCAGGCGGCGCATCAGCTCCAGGATCTGGGCGGCCACCGTCACATCCAGCGCGGAGACCGGCTCGTCCCAGACGACGAATTTCGGGTTCAGCGCCAGGGCGCGGGCGATGCACACCCGCTGGCGCTGGCCGCCGGAGAGCTCGTGCGGATAGCGCCCGGCATAGGCCGCGGGCAGCTCCGCCATGTCCAGCAGCCGCTCCACCTTCTCCCTGCCGTCTCCGCGGTCCGCCAGACGGTGGTAGGCCATCGGCTCATAGAGGGTCTGAAAGACCGTCTTGCGCGGGTTGAGGGAGGCATAGGTGTCCTGAAAGACCATCTGGATCTCACAGCGCACCTGGCGCAGCCAGTCCCGCCCGGCGAGGTCCCGCCCGCGATAGAGCACGCGGCCCGCCGTCGGCTGCTCGAGCGCGACGATCTGGCGGCCGAGGGTGCTCTTGCCCGAGCCGGACTCCCCCACCAGGCCGAGGGTCTCCCCCTCGCAGAGGGTGAGGGAGACATCGCGCACCGCCTCCAGGGCGCGGCGGCCGGAGAGGCGGTAGGACTTGCTCACCCGTTCCAGTTGACAGATTTCATTCATTGCAGTCTCAATTTCTCCGCCGCGGCGGCGAGGCGGCGGGTGTAGTCGTGTTGGGGATGGGCGAGGACCTCCCCCGCCAGGCCGGTCTCCACCACGCGGCCCTCCCAGGCGACGGCGATCCGGTGCGCCTCGCGGGCGGCGAGGGCGATGTCGTGCGTGATGAAGAGCACCGCCATCCGCTCCTCCCGCTGGAGGCGGCCGAGCAGCTCCATGATCTGGGCCTGCACGGTGACGTCCAGGGCGGTGGTGGGCTCGTCGGCGATCAGCAGGCGGGGGCGGCAGGCGAGGGCCATGGCGATGCACACCCGCTGGCGCTGGCCGCCGGAGAGGGTGTGGGGATAGCGGCGGAGCATCGCGCGGTCCGCCGGGAGGCCCACCCGCCCGAGCAGCTCGAGCGCGCGCGCCCCGGCGGCGCGGCGGTCCAGCCCGAGGTGGACGCGCATCCCCTCGGTGAGCTGGTCGCCGATGGTGAGCACGGGATTCAGACTGGTGAGCGCGTCCTGGAAGACCATCGCCATCGCCGCGCCGCGCACCCGGTCGAGGGCGGGCCCGTCCAGGCCGGAGAGCTCCACCCCGTCAAAGCGGACGGAGCCGGCGGTGAGGCGCGCCTTCGGCGGGAGGAGCCCCATCACCGCCAGGGCGGTCATGCTCTTGCCCGAGCCGGACTCCCCCACCAGGGCGACAAACTCCCCCTCCGACACCTCCAGCGACATGCCGCGGAGGATCTCCTCTTCGCCGATGGAGAGGTGGAGGTCTTCGATCTCCAGCAGGCTCATCCGGCGAAGCTCCAGGTCTCAATGTGGTTGATGGAGCCGTACATGGTGGGCTCGGCGTTCTCCAGCCCCTCGCGCACCGCGCCGAGCGGGCCGTAGGCGTAGAGGCAGATCACCGGGACCTGCTCCTGCGCGATGGCGTCGATGGCGGCATACTGCCCGCGCAGCTCCGCCTCGTCGTTGCTCCCCCAGATGACGCCGAGGGCCTGCTGCGCCTCGTCCGGATAGAGGTGACACCAGGAGGAGAGGACATAGTCGATGTCCCAGCTCGGGTCGACGGCGGGATAGGTGTACTGGACGGCGCTCATGTCGATCCCCTCGCCGCCCGCCTGGGCCATCAGGGTCTCCAGGTCCACCGTGCGCAGCTCCACCGTGATGCCCACTGCCGCCCAGTAGGACTGGCAGAGGGTGCAGGCGTTCACCAGCGTCTGGTCGGAGGAGTGGATGTAGAGGGTATAGCTCTCGCTGCCGTCCCAGCCCGCCTCGGCGAGCAGCTCTCTGGCCCGGTCGGGGTCATAGGCCACCGGCGCGAGGCCGGAGCCATAGGGGCCGTCCGGCACGCAGAAGCCGTCCATGATGTCCGCCCCGCCGGTGAGCAGGCCGTTCACAATGGTCTCGCGGTCGATCGCGCAGAGCATCGCCTGGCGCACCCGCTCGTCCGGGATGCTCCCGGCGTTCAGGAAGATGGTCTCCGTCGCGGTGGCGGCGCCGTAGACGGAGCGCACGCCCTCCAGGGCCCGGACCGCCTCCTGGTCCTCCTCAGGGAAGTTGCCCAGCAGCGGGGGGACGATGTCGATCTCCCCCGCCTGCAGGGCGGCGAGCAGGCCGCTGCCCTCCACGATGCGGATGTTGCAGCGCTCGATCTGCACCTCGCCGCGCCAGTAGTTCTCGTTGGCGGTGTAGGAGATATAGTGATCCGCGTCGTAGTCCGTCACCCTGTACGGGCCGGAGACCACCGTGGGTGCGTCAAACCAGCTCGCGCTGGCGAGCTCCGCCTCCGGGATGGTCTCGAGCACATGCTTCGGCAGGGTGAGGATGTACTGGGCATAGCCGTTCAAAAAACTGACCATATTGAGCTCGTATTTGAAGGTGATGTTGAGCGTCTTATCGTCCACCACCTCGAGGCCCCCGATGGTCTCGGCCCCCTCTTCCACCCAGCCGGTCTCGTCATCCGTGCCGGCGATGGCGGAGAACTGCATCGCGTAGTTCATCACCAGGGGGCTCGCGATCCGCGTCATGGTGTAGGCCAGGTCCTCCGCCGTGACCGGCTGCCCGTCCGACCAGGTGGCCGCCTCGTCGATGTGGACGGTGTAGGTACAGTTGTCCTCGGTGGTGATGGAGTCGGCGAGCATGTACTCAAACTCCATCTCCCCGTCCAGGCTCACCAGAGGCAGAAATTCCAGGCTCATCGCGTACACGTTCACCCAGCTCCCGTCCATCAGCAACGGGTTGAGCGTGCCCAGGCGCGAGGTGCAGCCGATGTTCACCACGGAGACATCCTCCGTACCGGACGCGGCGCCGTCCTGCGCGCCGTCCGTATCCGCCGCGCTCTCCCCGCCGCCGCAGGCCGCCAGGGTGAGCAGCAGGGCGAGGGCCAGACACAGCGAGAGAAGTTTTTTCATAGGAAACCCTCCCTTTCCCAATAATCCCCAATAGTATACAACACCTCCGGTCAAAAAGTCAACGGATCGCCGCCGCAGGCCGGCATTCCGGCAACGAAAAAACAATGTTGACAAATCTCCCTTCTCCCGCTATAATATTTTGTGCAAACAGACGCAGATGGGAAGAAAGACTGCGCGTATCCCTTTCAGAGAGCCGGTGGCTGCTGTGAACCGGCAGGCGGCGCGCGGTGGATAACTGTTCCCGGAGTCGTCGTCCCGAACCGCATGGCGCAGTAGGGGCGGCCGGCTGGCCCCGTTACCGGCCCAGGCCTTGTTGGAGGCCGCAGAGGGCACGGCGGGTGACCGCCGGCCGAACCAGGGTGGTACCGTGTAAATGTCTTTTTACACCCCTGACCGTAGCCGCGGTCAGGGGTGTTTTTCACTCTCCTGACGGGCAACCCCATCATTTTTTAGGAGGAAACCAGCGATGACCGGATTTGAAAAGTACATCCCCTTCGTCCCCCAGCCGATCGAGGGCCGCACCTGGCCGGACAAGCAGATCACCCACGCGCCCACCTGGTGCTCCGTCGACCTGCGCGACGGCAATCAGGCCCTCATCGACCCGATGAACGTGGAGGAGAAGCTGGAGCTGTTCCACTGCCTGGTGGACATCGGCGTGAAGGAGATCGAGGTGGGCTTCCCCTCCGCCTCGGATACGGAGTATCTCTTCCTGCGCACCCTGATCGAGGACGGGCACATCCCGGACGACGTGACCATCCAGGTGCTGGTGCAGGCGCGGCCCCATCTGATCCGCCGCACCTTCCAGGCCATCCAGGGCTGCAAGCATGTGATCTTCCACTTCTACAACTCCACCTCCACCTTACAGCGCAAGGTGGTCTTCCGCACCGACGTGGAGGGCGTGAAGAAGATCGCCGTGGACGCGGCGGAGATGATCTACGAGATGAGCCAGCCCTTCCTCGCCTCGGGGATGGACCTGCGCTATGAGTACTCCCCCGAGTCCTTCATGGGCACCGAGATGGACGCGGCGGACGAGATCTGCGCCGCCGTGCTCGACGCCCTGCACGCCGACGAGGCGCACAAGGTCATCCTGAACCTCCCCACCACGGTGGAGAACTGCCTGCCCAACCAGTTCGCCGACGAGCTGGAATACTTCATCCGCAACCTCCCCGGCCGGGAGCGGGCGATCATCTCGCTGCACCCGCACAACGACCGCGGCACCGGCGTGGCCACCGCCGAGCTCGGCCTGCTCGCCGGGGGCGAGCGGATCGAGGCCACCCTCTTCGGCAACGGCGAGCGGACGGGCAATGTGGACATGGTCACTCTGGCGATGAACATGTACACCCAGGGCATCGACCCCGAGCTGGACTTCTCCGACATCAACCATATCCGCGACATCTATGAGAAGGTCACCAAGATGCGCATCGGCGAGCGGCAGCCCTATGTCGGCAAACTGGTGTTCACCGCCTTCTCCGGCAGCCATCAGGACGCGATCAACAAGGGCGTGCAGTACATGGACGAGTCGGGCACCGACAAGTGGGAGGTCCCGTACCTCCCCATCGACCCGGCGGACGTGGGCCGCGCCTACGAGCCCATCATCCGCATCAACAGCCAGTCCGGCAAGGGCGGCACCGCCTTTGTCATGGCGCACAACTTCGGCTACAACCTGCCCAAGGCGATGCATCCGGAGTTCGGCGCCATCGTCCAGCAGGAGACCGACCGCGTGGGCAAGGAGCTGCTGCCGGAGGCCATCTTCCAGCTCTTCCGCAGGGAGTACCTGAATGTGAACGGCCCCTATCAGCTCCTGCGCCACAGATTCCACGAGGAGATGGTGGACGGCAAGAGCCACGTCACCTTCGAGGGCACGCTGCGGCACAAGGAGACCGTCTTCGAGGTCGCCGGCGAGGGTAACGGTCCGATCGACTCCTTCTTCAACGCCATCCACGGCCAGCGGATGGACAAATACACCTTCGCCGACTACTCCGAGCACGCGATCAACACCGGCTCGGACTCCCAGGCGGTGGCCTATATCCACCTCAAGACGAAGGAGGATCAGGACATCTTCGGCGTCGGCATCGACCACAACATCTCTCTGGCCTCCATCAAGGGGGTGCTGTGCGCGATCAACCGCGCCTGGTGGAAGGAGAAGCAGCTCGAGCTCGCCGCCCAGGCACAGCAGGCGGCACAGCAGGCGTAAGCCGGTCCACACGTTCAAACAGCCAAAGCGCCCGGAACCGCACCTGCGGTTCCGGGCATTGCTTTTTGCTCCGGGCAAATGTGCATGGACGGGGGTGAAAATTCCTGCTATAATTTTGTCAGATATACCGGCCGCCCGCAGGCGCACCGGATGGAGCTGATTTCACGAGGAGGTTTTCTTATGTACTGCCCGCACTGCGGCGCATCCGCGCCGGACAACGCAAAATTCTGCACCCGCTGCGGCCGGCCGCTCGCCGCGCCGCAGGCGGCCCCGCCTGTTGTGCCCACTCCGCCGGAACAGCCCCAGCCGCCGAAAAAGCGTCCCCCGCTGCGCGCGCTCGCTGCCGTTCTCGCCGTCCTTATGGTCGCCCTCGGGGTGGTGATCGCACTGCTCGTCATCCGGCACAACGGCACGCAGGACTATGACGGCTGCATGGCCCTCGCCGCCCGCTATCTGGAGGAGCTGGACTTTGAGCAGGCAGAGGCGATGTACCTCGAGGCCATCCAGCTCGACCCCAGTCAGGTGGATGCCTACCGCGCGCTCGCCGGGCTGTATATCGAACAGGAGCGCTTTGAAGACGCGCTCGATATTCTGGCGCGCGGCATTGCCGCCACCGGGAGCGGGGAGTTACAGCAGATGTACGATGCGCTGACGGCCCGCCTGACGCCGGAGGAGGAGAACGGCCCGGCAGAGGGCATAGAAGATCCGGCAGTTGATTCTGTGGATGAGACAAATGAGAATAACACGGCGTCCAACCTTGCAATTTCTGTAGATTTTGAATACATAATCGATGGTGGAAAGGAATATGCGGTGATTACCGGCCTGGATGAGGCAAATGGTGTTGTGTGGACATACCAGACGGATCAATATGAATGTGCACAGTTGGACAGGGTTTCCGAGCTTGGAAGCAGAAGTGGTTTATTTTACTATGTAGAGGACCGTACTGTTGTTGCATTGGACATTTCCAGCGGAAAAAAGGTATGGGAGAATGCCTCTTTTGGCGGTTCACCGTCTGCCTTTACTTTTGACGATGATGGAAATCTATACATCTGCGGCTACTTTGGACCTGACTTGTTTGTCATGAATGAAAATGGTGAGACAATACACAAAGTCGAGGCGTTCTCTTCTGATTATTATTGGCCAATTGAAATATCGTATTCCGAAGGAATGGTCGCAATTACCTATGAAGGGACTCCATCCGGACCAGAAGAAACACTTATCATTCATCTGAATGATTATTCCTATACCCTTTCGGAGCATCCCTTAACATGGGATGAATAGGCAGAAGAGGAGTATTCCGTCGCTGTGGCCAAGGGCAACATTGAGCTGCTCGATGCGATCAATGCCGCCATTGCGGAGCTGATCGCGGACGGCGCCATTCAGGCGATCGTGGACAAGTACATATATTAACTCAGAACTTATCATCCGCCATCCAACAGCGTCCCTGCAAAATGCAGCTGCATATCACCTGTATCTGGGACATTTGACCCACAGGAGGACCACGCCATGCCCCCGCTCCCCCCATCCTTTTATCTGGGCGACACCGTCGCCATCGCCCGCGCCATGGTGGGCAAGTACCTCGTCCGCGCCTCAGGCGGCGTGACCCTCGCCGTGCGCATCGCGGAGACGGAGGCCTATGCCGCCGCCGGAGACAGGGCGTGCCACGCCTACGGCGGCCGGCGCACGGCGCGCAACGAGGTGATGTTCGGCCCGCCCGGCCGGGCGTACATCTATTTCACCTACGGGACGCACCACTGCCTCAATCTGGTGACCGGGCCGGAGGGGGAGGCGGCCGCCGTGCTGGTGCGCGGGGCGCTCCCCGTCCTCGGCGGGGACGAGATGGCCCGCCGCCGCTTTGGCAGGCCGCTGGGGGAGCTGAGCGCCCGGCAGCGGCGTGACCTGCTCAACGGGCCGGGCAAGCTCTGCCAGGCTCTCGGCCTCACGCGCGCGGAGAACGGCCTGCCGCTGGACGGACCAGAACTCTGGGCGGCGGAGGATCTGACCGGTCTGGGCCTCCCGCCTCCGGAGCCGGTGGGAGAGGTCCGCACCGGGCGTCGGGTCGGCATCGCCTACGCCGGGGAGGCGGTGGAATTCCCCTGGCGCTTCTGGCTGGCGGAGGGATATACGGAGGTGAAGGTGAAATGAAGCTCTTTGATCTGGACGGGACCCTGCTCGACTCCAACGGCATCTGGGAGGAAATCGACCTGCGCTTTCTGGCCAGGCGCGGCATCCCCTGGTCGCGGGCGTACCACGAGGGGGTGATCCACGCCATCTTCCCGGTGGCGGCCCGGTTCACGAAGGAGTTCTGCCAGCTCGCCGAGAGCGAGGAGGAGATCATGGCCGAGTGGCTCGCCATGGCCCGGGACGCCTATGCCCACACTCTCCCGGCCAAGGAGGGGGCGGAGGACTATCTCGCCGCCTGCGCCGCGCGTGGGGAGCGGATGGCCCTCTACACCTCGGCGGAGCCGTCGCTGGCCAGGGCCGCCCTCGCCCGCTTCGGCTGGGACCGGCTGCTCTCCCCGCTCGTCTTCGCCCAGGAGCTGGGGATGCCGAAGGGGACGCCGGGGGCCTTTGCCGCCGCCGCGCGCGCGCTCGGCGTGCCGCCGGAGGAGATCGAGTTCTTTGACGATTCGCCGGTGGCCTGCCGCGCGGCGAAGGAGGCGGGCTGCCGCGTGACCGGCGTCCACGACCGCCTCTTTGCCGCGCAGGAGGAGGAGATGCGCGCCCTCTGCGACCGGTATATCTGTTCCTTCCGGGCGCTGCTGTGACAGACAGAGAACCGGACGGGGGCCTTTTACGGCTTCCCGTCCGGCTTTTTTCCGCTGGCGCTCTGGCGCGCGCTCATACCTCTTTTTCCCGCGGCCGCAGGCCGAAGCTCACGGCGATGGCGGCGTCCACCTGGGCCATCATCCGCTCATCCAGGCGGCCCATCCGCTCGCGCAGGCGGCGCTTATCCAGCGTTCGGATCTGCTCGAGCAGGACGACTGAGTCCCGCGTGAGTCCGCAGTGCTGGTTGATCAGTTCGATATGGGTGGGCAGCTTGGCCTTGTTGAGCTGCGAGGTGATGGCCGCGGCGATCACCGTCGGGCTGTGCCGGTTGCCCATGTCGTTCTGGATGATGAGCACCGGCCGCACGCCGCCCTGCTCGCTGCCCACCACCGGGCTGAGGTCGGCGTAAAAGATGTCTCCTCTTCTGACACTGGTATCCACGTTTTCACACTCCGCCGCATGGTATCGTTCTCCCGCCACACCGCTATGTAACGGGGTACTCTCATTGTCCCACTGCCGCGGCCGGTTTATACCTGCCGGGTTGGGGCGCGGCGAAATCTCCCTCCAGGCCAGCCTATGCGCCGGGAGGGGACGCGGTGCGCGTCAGTCCGACCCGAATTCCTCCGGGCAGACCTCACGGAGCTTGTCCCGAATGGAGATGAGGTCGTCAAAGGTCTCCGGCCGCCGGGTGGGGTCGCGCAGGAGGGCGGAGGGGTGGTAGATCGCCGTCATCCACACCCGTCCCTTCTGCACCCACTGGCCGTGCTCGCGCGTGATGCGATAGTCAGAGCGGATCAGCCGTCCGGCGGCGATGCGGCCCAGGCAGACGATGATGCGCGGGTCGATCAGCCGTGTCTGCGCGCGCAGGTAACCGATGCACGCCTCCTGCTCCTCGCGCAGCGGGTCGCGGTTGTGCGGCGGGCGGCACTTGACGATGTTGGTGATGTAGTATTGGCTCCGGTCCAGGTCGATGATCTCCAGCATCTGGTCGAGCAGGCGCCCCGCCGGTCCAACGAAGGGCACGCCGGTGAGGTCCTCCTGCTCCCCCGGCCCCTCGCCGACGAACAGGATCCGGGCGGACGGATTGCCGTCGCCAAAGACCAGATGGGTGCGCGTGGCCCCCAGCGAGCACCCGCGGCACTGCTCGCACGCACTGCGCAGCGTCTCCCACGTTGTCATCCCGCGTTCCCCCCTTCTCAAGCTGCGTCCATTGTACCACAGATTCCCCGGCCGGAAAACAGCGGAAGAAAAAAGAAAATTGGGGGTTGACATCGCCGGGAAAATGATTATAATAGTAAAAGTCGCGAGGGTCGAACGCCCCGCGCGAACGAAATAGCGGGATTGTGTAAGGGTAGCACAGCAGACTCTGACTCTGTATGTGAGGGTTCGAATCCTTCTCCCGCTGCTCGGAGACCACCTGAGACCGTGAGGTTTTGGGTGGTCCTTTTTTTGCCTCCCCCTCTGCAGGAGGGCGCAGGCTGCGCCGGGCGGCCTTTGACAGACCGGCCTCACCTGTGATAGAATCATACAAAGACCCTTCGCTGTCCCCATGTGCCTCCCACAGTTGGAGGAGCGGACGGATGAAGGGCCATTTCCCTGGACAAACTGCCGCTGAAGCTGAGAATATTGCCAACAGTTTCCTTGAGGCGCTGACTGGCAATGATATGAAGCTGCAATGCCAGGGCGTTCAACAGCCATTTGCATTTCCCCCCCCTCCCCGTCCCGGCCGCGCGGACCGGGCGCAAAAATCGTCTGTGCCCGGCAGAAGCGGTTGCTTTTGCCGGGCACAGTGTTTTTGAGAGAAGAGAGAGGATGGTTTGCGTCGACGGTCGGTTTGCCTCCTGACACTTAGGATTATAGCAGGGCCGGCGGGCGAATCGGTGAAGTTTTTGCGGATACTTTGTGAATGTTTTGTGAACCATCTTTCCAAATCCGTCAGAATGCGAGGGTCCCGTGCCCGTCCTCCAGCAGGAGGAGGATGCGCTCCTCCGCGCCGGTGGCGGCGTTGTGATAGACCAGCACCCGCTGCCCCTCCTCCGTGCGGCAGGACAGCTCCCAGCAGAGGACCTCGTCTCCCCCGGCGGTGGGGATGAGGGCGAGGGCGGCGGACTCCGCCTCCAGCTCATCGGAGAGGCGGGAGACCGCCTCCTCCCGGCCAAAGGAGGGCGCTGAGAGCGTCCGGACGCGGTGGTTGGAGAGGTAGCCCCGCCCCTCATAGCTCACCGGGCTGCCGTCGGCGAGGGAGATGCCCACCTTCACCAAGTCGGCATAGCAGCGCACCCCGTCCTGCACGGCGCAGAAGTTGACGGTGAGCACACCGCCCTGCTCGGTGTAATAGGTCTCCTCCAGCCCCTCGAGGCCCAGGCGGCGGAGCAGGCCGCGGGCGGCGGCGACCCCTTCCTCCTCCGTCAGCTCCATCGCAAGGCCGGAGGGCTGGCAGAGGAAGGAGAGCACCTCGCCCCCCTGCCGCGTCAGCTCCAGCCAGGCGGTCCCCGTCTCCGTCTGGCAGGAGAAGGTATAGGAGGGGATCTCCCCGTCCGACCGGCCGGAGAGGGTCACGTCGTCCCGCTCCATCAGGCGCGCGGCGATCTCCCACGCCTCCGCCTCGCTCAGCTCCTCCGCCCCGGCCAGCAGGGCGGGCTCCCGCCCCTCCAGGTGCTGGGAGAAGGGCCCGTCGTAGATCAGGGTGGGCAGCTCGGGAAACTCCGCCTCGATTGCCTGAAAGCCCTCCGGCCCCTCCTCGCCGGGGAGGTCCCCCACGGCATCCGAGAGGCGGCGCTCCGCCTCCGCCACGCCGGCGATGGCGTCCGACCCGTCCACCAGCGACAGCTCCAGCTCGTCCAGCCGGCCGGAGAGGGTCTCCGCCGCCGCGGCGAGGGATTTCCACGTCTCATGCTCCCGCTCCACCGCCGCGCTGTCCCGGGCGGCGGCGCGGGAGAGGGCCTGCGCCCAGTCCCCTACCTGTGCGGCAAAGGCGGCGGTCTGCTCCAGCTCCGCGTGCGCCAGCGGGAGCTGGCCGATCGCCATCTGCGCCGTCATCGCCTGGGCGAAGACCTCGCTGCACAGGGAGCAGAGCATGGGCGCGGTGGTGACGTAAACCCCCTTTTGCAGGGCGGCGCTCATCCGGTCCAGGCTGGCGGTCGCCTCGGAGAAGGCGTGGAGATAGCTGTTGCGCACCGCCCGCTCGAGCTGGCGGGCCTCGCGGTACTGGTACACGGCGGCCCCGGCGCAGGCCACGAGCAGGGCGAGGGCATAGCTCACCAGACGCACCCGCCCCCTCCGGCTGAAGATCGCTGACATAGAGAAGACCCCTTTCTCATCGCTTTCTTCCGGTAGGGTGCGCGGCAGGGGCGGAAACCATGCTGGCAAGTTCCGGGAGGAGAGGAAAATGCACCGTTGCCTTTTCGGGCGTTTCTGGCTATAATGATATTTATCAAAGTTTTGGCGCGGGAGGTGCACCCATGTACGACATTCTCATCATCGGCGGCGGGCCGGCGGGGCTCTCCGCGGCGGTGGCCGCCCAGGGCAGGGGGAGGCAGTGCCTCATCCTCTCCAATCCGGGCGCGCAGAACCCGCTCGCCAAGGCCCCCGCCATCCACAACTATCTCGGCCTGACCGGGATGGACGGACAGACCATGATGGACACCTTCCTCGACCACGCCCTCCAGATGGGCGCGGAGCTGCGGGTGGGCCGGGTGCTCAGCGCGATGGCGCTGGACGGCGCCTTTTATCTCACCGTGGGCTCAGAGGTGTACGAGGGGCGCAAGCTCATCCTCGCCACCGGCGTGCAGCGCGCGCAGAAGTATCCCGGTGAGGACCGCCTGCTCGGCCGCGGGGTGAGCTACTGCGCCACCTGCGACGGGATGCTCTTCCGGAAAAAGCCGGTCGTGGTGATCGGCCGGGCCAAGGACGCGCCGCAGGAGGCCGCCTATCTCCGGCAGATCGGCTGCGAGGTCACCTACGTCAGCCCCGCCGTGCCGGAGGGACTGGCGAACGGCATCCCCTTCGTGCGCGCGCACCGGCTGGAGATCCTGGGGGAGGACCGCGTGACCGGCGTGCAGGCGGACGGGGCGATGCTGCCGTGCGAGGGGGTTTTCATCCTGCGCGACACGGTGGCCCCGGCGGACCTCTTCCCGGAGCTCGCCTGGTCGGAGGGATACATCAGGGTCAACCGCCAGATGGAGACCAATCTCCCCGGCGTCTATGCCGCCGGAGACTGCACCGGCAAGCCCCTGCAGATCGCCAAGGCGGTGGGCGAGGGTCTGATCGCCGGAGAGGCGGCGGCGGAGGCGCTGGAGGCGGAGGAGGCCGCGGCGCAGAGACAGAACACGTTTTGACAACAGAAAGGACGGAGCGACATGTCACAGGTCATTCATTTCAGCAAGGCCGGCTTTGAGCAGGCGGTGGAGAGCGGCACGCCCGTGCTGGTGGACTTCTGGGCCACCTGGTGCGGCCCCTGCCGGATGATCGCCCCGGCGATCGAGAAGCTGGCGGAGGCGTTTGACGGCAAGGCCATCGTCGGCAAGGTGGACGTGGACCAGGAGGACGAGCTGGCCATGCAGTTCGGCGTGATGAGCATCCCCTGCGTCGTCCTGCTCCAGGACGGGCGGGAGACCGGCCGCCTGGTGGGCGCGCAGCCCTACAGCGCCTATGAGAGCCTGCTCCGTCAGGCCCTCGGCTGAGAGGGGCGTGACCGGGAATGGAACAGAGCAGCTACTGTGAGGTGCTCGTCAAAGTCGTCCCCACCAGGCTGGACCGGGCGGTGCAGCGCCTGCTCTGGTCGCTCTTCGTCTTCTTCCTGCTGGCGGGCATGGTCTTCTTCCTCCCGCTGCTGCTGGGGGCGCTGGCCTGCCTGATCGGGGCGCTGGTGCGCGGGCGCGGGCTGAAGCTGGAGTATGAGTATCAGTATCTGGACGGCTCGCTGCGCATCGACCGCATCATCGCCATGACCAAGCGCAAGAAGGCCGGGCGGTATGAGCTGGAGAACCTCGCCGTGATGGCCCCGGAGGGCCACGAGCGCCTCCAGGAGTACCTCAAGCGCCCTGACCTCAAGCGGGTGGACTACTCCTCCCGCGTGCCGGAGGCGGAGGACCGCTATGTGATGGTCTTCCACGGCGGCGGCACGCAGTACCTCACCCTCAACCCCACGCCGGAGATGGTCCAGCTCATCTGGCGCGCCGCGCCGGGCAAGGTGGTCCGGCGGAAAACACAGGCCATCTGATCGCAGCACACAGTCAGCACACAGAGCCAGACCGTATTTTAATACATGCGGTCTGGCTGTTTTGCCTCCTTCTGAGCGGTTCGGGGGACGCATTTCTTGCGAAACTGTGCGAAATCTTTTGGCGTGATTTTTCCGCTTTTCCTTTGCTTTGGAGGCGTTTTTATGTCGTTTCCGTCTTTTTCTCCATTTATCCTCCAATTTTCGCCCTTTCGTTTGTGGCAATACGCCAAAAAACGCCCGCCTCCTTTTGTTCAAAATATCAATTGCCGCAAAATGTTCGATATGATATGATTTGATTGCTTACAATTGTAAGCGGATTACAAAAAGGAGGAAACAAAAATGAAAACTCTCAAGAAGCTGCTTGCCCTGCTGATGGCTCTGGCCATGGTGTTCTGCCTGGTCGCCTGCGGTCCCACCGAGGACAACAGCGCCGACACCGGCGACAGCGCCAGCACTTCCGACACCACGGATGACGCCGCCACTGAGGACGACGCCGCCACGGAGGATGACGCCGCCGCTGAGGATGACGCCGCCACGGAGGATCCCTATGCTGCCGGTGCTGAGACGGAAGATCCCTACACCTCCGGCGCCGCCACGGAAGATCCTTACACCGCTGGCACCGCTGATCCCTACACTGCCGGCTAAGCTGCTCTCCGACGGCCTTGATTGGCCTCAATCCCTGACACAGATGCGCGGCCCGCTTGCGGCGGCGCGCAGAACCGCAGCTGCGGCTGGACGGGAACTTTCCCGCCCGGCGGCAGGCTGTGGGACTGCCTGGTCATAGGAATGGACGCGTCATTCCCTGGCGCGTTTATTTTTAAGAAAAAAGGAGGAAAAGCACATGAAGAAAAGTAACCGGATTCTGGCGCTTCTGCTCGCTCTGATGATGGTGCTCAGCCTGGCCGCCTGCGGCGGCGGTGACACCAGCAGCGACGGCGGATCGGGCGACAGCGCCACCACCGACGACAGCGCCACCACCGACGATGCCGAGACCCCTGACGACTCCGCCACCGAAGATGGCGGCGAGGAGGCCACCGCCGGCCCCGCCCTCACCGCAGAGACCTACATCCCGGAGCCCGGCGACGGCGCCCTGTACACCGTCACCGAGACCGCCGACGGCTGGATCATGATTGAGAACCAGGACGGCGAGACCCTGGGCCTGTCCCCCAACTCCGGCGTCCATGTCGTCGAGGCGGACGGCTACGCCTTCAAGGACCTGAACCAGAACGGCGAGCTGGACCCCTATGAGGACTGGCGTCTGTCCAGCGAGGAGCGCACGGAGAACCTGATCAGCCTGATGCAGGGCTCCGAGATGGCCGCGATCCTGGCCCACGGCGGATGGGGCAACTTCACCACTGAGCCCCTCACCGCTGATGACGGCTCCGCCACCTATCTGCAGGCCGGCGGCCGCGGCGGCGTCACCCGTAACATCAGCCTGGGCGGCGGCGACCACGCCAAGTGGGCCAACGCGATTCAGGCCGTGGCCGAGAGCTGCTATTACGGCATCCCCGCGATGATCTCCATCGACCCCGCCAATATCTCCGGCATGATCGAGACCGTCTCTCTGGCCTCCACCATGGACCCCGAGCTGGCCGCGGAGATCGGCAATGAGACCGCCAAGCAGTACCGCGCGGCCGGCGTCACCGCCCTGCTCGGTCCCCAGGTGGACATCGCCTCCCCGACCATGAGCCGCGCGGGCGGCACCTATGGCGAGGACACCAAGCTCACCCTGGACATCGCCACCGCCTATGTCAACGCGATGCAGTCCACCTATGCCGAGGACGGCACCGATCTGGGCTGGGGCGATGAGTCTGTTTACTGCTTCACCAAGCACTACGCCGGCGCCGGCGCGACCGAGGGCGGCCGCGATGACCACCATGTCACCGCCCGCTATGCCGTGTTCCCGGGCGACAACCTGGAAGCGCACCTGATCACCTACTTTGACGGCGTGTTCTCCCTGCCCGGCCTGACCGGCACCTCCGGCATCATGACCCAGTACTCCATCAACGTCGACGGCGAAGGCAACCCCTACGGCGGCGAGGAGATCTCCGGCGCTTACAACAGCTACATGTACGGCATGCTCGACGAGTTCGGCTATGACGGCCTGACCATCACCGACTGGGGCGTCTACACCTTCGCCGGCGTGTGGGGCGCTGAGGACTTCTACGGTCCCGAGACCACTGAGCCTCAGCGTATCGCGCTCGGCTGGGAGCGCGGCGCGATGCTGCTCGGCGGCTACGGCACCATGGAGAACGTGACCGCTGCCTATGACGTGCTCGTGGAGAACAACGGTGAGGAAGCCGCGCTCGAGATCATCAGCAACGCCGCCTCCCACTACATCAAGGTCATGATGGACCTGAACATGTTCGACCAGCCCTACAACGACTCCGCCTATGCCGATGAGATCATCTCCACCGGCGAGGCCAGCGAGTTCGGCCTGGAGACTCAGCGTCAGAGCGTCGTCATGCTGAAGAACGACGGCACCATCGCCGCTGCCGAGGGCGAGTCCACCGAGAAGCCCACCGTCTATGTCCCCTACGTCTACAACACCGGCTTCTCCGTGAGCTGGATGGGCGGCGTGAACCCCGGCACTCCCTCCTGGACGCCCGGCATGGATCTTGACGTCCTGGGCCAGTACTTCGAAGTTGTCACCGACACCCTGGGCGATCCCACCGGTGAGGCGGATGCCGACGGCAACCCCACCTACACCAAGGACGACCTCACCCGCGCGACTGCTGAGGAGATCGCCACCTGCGATTACATCCTCGTCGGCATGTCCAACCCCTACAGCATGTCCTACTATGACGGCTATGTCAACGCCTGGGGCTACATGGAGGGCTATCTGAACGGCACTCTGTTCACCGGCGACGACTACTGGTATCCCGTCTCCCTGCAGTATGCCGAGTACACCGCTGACACCGCCCGTGATCCCTCCATCTCCGGCATGATCATTGACGGCGAGAAGCAGAACCGCTCCTATAAGGGCAACACCGCCCCCGCCGCCGCCAACTACGGCGATCTGGAGGCCCTGCAGTATGCCGCTGAGAACGCCGGCGACATCCCGGTGATCGTCTCCATGAAGATGGACCGCGGCATGGTCTGGACTGAGGTCGAGCCGCTGGCCGACGTCATCCTGGTCTCCTACAACAGCCAGCGCACCGACGTCGTGGCTGAGATCATCCTGGGTCAGACCGAGCCCTCCGGCCTGCTGGTCTTCCAGCAGCCTGCCTCCATGGAGGCTGTCGAGGCGCAGCTCGAGGACGTGCCGCGTGACATGGAGTGCCATGTGGACGCCAACGGCAACACCTATGACTTCGCCTTCGGCATGAACTGGTCCGGCGTGATCAACGACGAGCGCGTCGCCACCTACTCCGCCGCCCCGATTTCCGACCTCCAGAACTTCGACTACGACGCCTACGCTGCCAACTATGTGGCCCCCGCCACTGAGGAGGCCGCTGAGGAGCCCGTTGCCGAGGAGGCCGCTGAGGAAGAGGCCACCGAGGAGCCCGCTGAGTAATCATCCACCCATAACTTTCCCCGTGCGGAGCAGCTTCGGCTGCTCCGCACGCACATCCGGACACAAGAGCGCCCCTTCCGGCATGATACCGGAAGGGGCCTTTGTTATCTGTCAGTTCATCTGTCGCGCAGGGTGTAGGCCGTCTCCGGGATGGTGAATTCCGGGCAGCCCATATAGCCGGGGGCGACGGCGTACTCGTCAAAGATGATGACCAGGTCTCCGTCCTCATTCCAGTAGAAGCTCTGATCCTCTGCGATGCCGGTGAAGTCCCACTCCGGCACATCGGAGTCCAGCCAGTAGACCACGTCCTCATCCTCCGCCATCTGCTCGCGCATCTGGCGTATGATCTCTTCGCTCACCGTCTCATAGCTCTCCGGCTCGAGCAGGTCCGCGAGGGTGACCGTCTCGCCGGTCCGCTTGTCGATGTGATAGCACCGGAACTGCACGCTGCCGCTGCCGCCGAGGGTGTAGAGCGTCAGGCGGAGGGTGAACCAGTCCTCCGTATCGGCGAGCACCTCATAGTCCATCTCGATGGTGGTCTTGGTGGCCTGCTCGGCACGTTCCTGGAGGTCCTCCGCCAGCTCCTCCGGCGTAGAGGTGGCGTAGTCCTCCGCCACCGTCTCCCCCATCTCGTCGAGCAGATTGCTCACAATGGCGTCCACGCTCTGGTTGATCTCCTCCGTGGCGGAGGTCAGGCCGGGCTCCTCCGAGACGACCTGGGGCACCGCAAGGTCCAGCCGCTGGTCCTCCCCCTCCAGATGGTATTCCCGGATGGTAACCACGCGCACCAGCGCGCCGAGGATGGGGATCTCCTGCATCGCGTAGGCCGCCTGCCAGCTCACATTGGGCAGGATGACGAGGACGGCGAGGGCCGCGGCGGCGGCCATCCGGGCCGCGCGCAGCCAGAGCACGCGCCTGCTGGAAGGTTGACGGGCGGCCTCCGGCAGGCCTGCGAGCACCCCATCCAGCCGGGCGGACATCTCCTCCGGCATGTGCAGCCGCTCCCGCTCCGACTGCGCCATCCGGCGCAGCTCGCTCTCCCATGTGTTCATGTCATCACCTCCTGGGGGTCCAGCATCTCCCGCAGCCTGGCACGGGCGCGGGAGAGCCGTTTTTTTACGGTGTCCAAACTGAGGTCCAGCGTCCGGGCGATCGTGCGGATCTCCATCTGTTCATAGTAGTACAGGAGCACCACCGTGCGGTACTCCAGCGGGAGCGCCTGGACCGCCGCATACAGGGTGAGCGACCGGTCCACATCGCGCTCCGGCCCGGCGAGCTGGCCGGAGACCTCCTCCAGCTCCACCGACGGCTCCCGCTCACGGGCCATCCGATAGCAGACGCGGGTGAGGATCTTCAGCAGCCAGGCGCGAAAGGCCTCCGGCGAGCGGAGCAGGGGCAGATTCCGATAGGCCTGAAGGACCGCCTCCGAGATGGCGTCCTGGGCGTCGGCGTCGCTGCGCAGCATACCGCGGGCCACAGCATACATGCTGTCGCGGCACAGCTCGACCTGCCGGCAAAACCATTCTTTTTTCTGCTCACTCCACACTCAGACCGCTCCCTCATGCGCCCGCCTCCGGCAGCGCGCTCAGCCGTTCTCCCGGAGCCACTGGCACCAGGTATCGCCATAGCGGGCCAGCAGATGGACGCCGTCCGACGTATACTGGCCATCCAGCGCGCCGCTCTCATCGTCAAAGACCGGGTTGACATCCAGATAGGTCAGCTCCCGCTCCTGGGCAAGCTGGGCGATCCGGCCGTTGAGCGCGTCCAGGTTCTCATTGTTGTAGACCCGGTCCCCCGCCGCGCGGCGCTGCGAGACGTGCAGATTCGCCATCAGGCAGATGCGCGCCTCCGGCTGGAGCCCGGCGATCCGCTCCACCGTGTCCGCATAGGTGCGGATCGTCTGGTCCTGATCGTAGCCCAGCTCGTTGATGCCCAGCATCAGGTAGATTGTATCGTAGCTCTGAGCGGAGAGCAAGTCCTCCAGGGTGGTTTTTCCCCGCTCGCCCACCGCGATCTCCTTCTTCCAGACGGAGTAGACGCTCATCCCCACGTCGGCGAAGAAGTCGGTGTCCTCCAGGTCGCCGTACTCCGCGAGGCCGACGCCGCGCGAGTCGCCGATGAGCAGGGCCATGCCGGCGGACTGCTCCTCCTCCGGCAGGTCTGCGGTCTCCTCCGGAGCGTCCGCGGCCCCCTTCTGAGCGTCCGTGGTCTCCTCCGGGGCGGCGGGCTGGGTGTGCGTCTCCGCCTTCTGCCCCTCGCCGCCGGGGGCGGCGAGGGCCTCCCCCATGGCCGGGGCGGAGGGCTGCGGCGCCTTCTCCCCGCCCGCCGGGGCGCTCTCCGCCGCACTGTGCTGGACCGAGAGGACCGTCTGATGCGGGCGCTCGCGCTCATCCGGCGGCAGCACCCAGTTGTCCGTGCAGAACATCTGCCAGACGGTGAGGGAGAAGACGGCGACAATGGAGCAGATCAGGGCGGCGGACGCCAGATATTCCATCCATTTTTTCATTGCAGATACCTCCTGATGGGATCGGATCAGAACTGAGCGTAGAGGAAGGGGTCGTTTCCGGCGCGGAGCAGCCGCCAGAGGCAGAGGGCCAGCAGAGCCAGCAGCAGAGGCAGCATCCATGGCCGGGCGCGATAGCGGCGGTAGAACCGTTCTGGGAGGCGGGTGGCGCAGAGCAGGCCCGCCAGCAGGAGCAGGCCATAGCTCTGGCCGTATTTCACCCAGTCCCCCGGAAACGGTCCGGCGGCGGAGCCTCCGAGGGGAAAGAGACGGCCGAGATAGACTGCCGCGCCGCCGAGGCTGCTGGCGGCAAACGGGAGCCAGGAGAGCGGGATGGCGAGCGTCATATAGACCCGCGCCAGGTGGGGATGGGCGGCAAGCAGGCGGCCAAACGCCCCCTTCTCCGCCCAGATCAGCAGAAAGAGGAGGATGCCCCAGGCGAGATAAGTCCAGCCGGTGCCGTGCCAGATGCCGGTGAGGAGCCAGACGGTCAGCAGGTTGCGTGCCGTGACCGCCCTGCCCCGCCGGCTGCCGCCGAGGGGGATGTAGACATAGTCCCGGAACCACGCGCCGAGCGTGATGTGCCAGCGCCGCCAGAAGTCTGTCATCGAGCGGGCGAGATAGGGGCAGTCGAAATTGCGCGGCAGGCCGAAGCCGAGCATCTGTCCCAGCCCCTGCGCCATGAGGGAGTAGCCCCAGAAGTCGAAGTAGAGCTGGAGGCTGAAGCCCACCAGCGCCATCCACGCCAGCGGGGTGGAGAGGCTGTCATAGCCGATCGTCTCCGCCGCGCGCCAGAGGCCGCCGAGCGGGTCGGCCAGCAGCGTCTTGGCCGCGAGGCCGAGGATCAGGCGGCGCAGGCCGAGACCGATCTCCTCCCCCGTCACCCGGCAGGCGTCCAGCTGCGGGGCGATGCCGCCATAGCGGACGAGCGGCCCGGAGACCAGCTTGGGGAACATGGCCAGGAAGGTCCCGTAGCGGAGGAGGGAGGTCGAAGCGGGGACGGTCCCCCGGCGGACATCGGTGAGGTAGGAGATCGTCTGAAAGGTGTAGAAGCTCAGACCCACCGGAAAGGCCCAGTCCGGCGCGGGGACGGAAAGCCCCGGCAGGGCGGCATCCAGGGTGGAGAGCGCCGCCCCCGCGTACTTGAACAGCAGGAGCCAGCCCAGCGTGCCGGCGACGGCGATGCGGTAGTAGAGCCCGGCCCGGCTGCGCTGGTGCTGCATCAGCAGCGCCATATAGTAGGAGAAGAGAATTTGCAGCAGCAGAAGCAGGATGGGCAGCGCGCTCCCCCGCGTGGCCCAGGCATAGCCGCCCAGACTGACCGCCAGCAGCCAGAGCATCCGCAGCTGCGCGAGCGGGAGGAGATAGTAGATCAGCAGCGCGGCGGGCAGGATGCCCACCAGAACGCTCGGGTCGGTCAATGACATATGGCAGCTCCTTCTGCCCCGGCCTCTCTGCCGGAGCGTTGTCCCTTTGCTTCTATAGAGCGCCGGCGGCGGCAAAAGGTGACCGTCTCCGGCCTTAAAACATCTTAACAGCGCGTCTCCTCTGCCACCGGCATCAGATTATCCTCCCCCGGCATCCAAAAGGCATCCGGCCCCGCCGGCGGCGGAAGAGAATCTCCGGCACAAAAGGGCGCAAAAAAGCTGCCGAGATCCCCTCACAGAGAGATTCTCAGCAGCTTTTGTCTGCCTGTTCCCGCCCGGGGCCGGAGGCCCTGCGGTCTGCTTCATTTCTTCTTTTGCCCGTCTGCGTCCGGTCACTTCCAGAGCTGTTCGGGATAGCGCCCCTCCGCCTTCATCTGCGCGATGGCGGCCCGGACGGCGCCGAGGTCCTCCCGATAGGTCACGCCGTGCCAGCTGTCCGGCGTGGTGAAGACGCGCACGGTCCCCCTCCCCTCCTGGATCTGCGCTCCGGCGACCGAGGGGAGATAATACTCACAGCGCAGCGGGTTGCGCGGGAGCTGCTCGTCCAGGAAGGCGGAAAAGCGGCCGGTGAACTCCGCCAGCATCCCGCGCTGGAAGCCCCAGAGATTCATGGACACCACGGTGTCCTCCGGCAGGGGGTGGAAGGTCTCCCCGTCCTCTGTATAGGCGATGCCGCCGTCCCGGCGCTCGATGCGGGTGCGCTCCACGATGCCGGTCAGATAGCCGCCCTCCACCTGGCAGACGCCGCGGGTGACATAGCCGTGCTCGGTCACGGTGTTGCGCAGCAGGTAGCCCACCATCGCCTGTTCCCCCGGACTGTGATCCCCGGCGAGGAAATCGTAGATCTCCTGGAAGGCAGTGCGCCCATAGAAGTCGTCGGCGTTGATGACAGCGAAGGGGCCATCGATCTGCTCTGCCGCGCAGGCAATGGCGTGGCCGGTGCCCCACGGCTTGACGCGCCCCTCCGGGACGGAGTAGCCCGCCGGGAGGCGGTCAAGCTCCTGAAAGGCATAGCGCACGTCAAAGTGGCGCGCCACCCGGTCCCCCACTCTGGCGCGGAAGTCCGCCTCGATGGCCTCCTTGATGACGAAGACCACCGTCTCAAACCCCGTCTGCCGGGCGTCGTAGAGGGAGAAATCCATCAGGCTGTCGCCCTGCTCGTCCACGGGGGTGATCTGCTTCAGGCCGCCAAAGCGGCTGCCCATTCCGGCCGCCATGACCACCAGTACCGGTTTATCCATCTGAATACCGCCTCCCTGTGATTGCCCGCCGCCGCAATGCGGGGGCCTGTCTCTGTGCGCTCCGGCGGCCTCTGCCGCGGATGTTCACAAAGCGTTTTCATTTCCGCCGCATTTTCTTCAAGAATCGGCGGCGCTGATCTGGTATGATATCCGTGTCAGGAGGGAACGACCACCTCCCCTGACCCTCTCTTTCTTTTCTCTTCTTTCTCTTCCCAAAGGCCGTGTCCGGCGGAGCGCTCTGTCTCTGCCGGGCACGGTCTTTTTCTGCCGTGCCGTTGCTGGCCCTATGCCTCCGGCAGCGTCTGCGCGCCGGGCTGCGGGCGGTGCGTGTTGAGCCAGGCGAGGGACTGTTCCACGCTCCAGAGCCGCTCCGTCGCCACCGGCGGGGCGGCGGGGCGCTCCATCTCCCCGCCGGACGGTCCGCCCTCCCCCTGCACCGCCCGGCTGCGGTACTCCTTCGCCGTGCAGCCAAAGCGCTGGAGAAAGAGCTTGTTGAGATAGCGGCTGTCGGAAAAGCCGCACTCCATGCAGATGTCCAGCAGGCTCAGGCCGGGGACCTCGATGAACTGGAGGGCCTTCTCAAAGCGGGTGGTGTTGAGGTATTCCTGGAAGGTGATGTTCAGGTTGTCGCGCAGGAAATGGGAGAGATAGGCGGTGGTGACCCCCTCCTCCCGGGCGATCTGGCTCAGGCGGAGCGGCTCGCTGTAGTGCTCCTCGATATAGCCGGTCACGCGGGCCAGACGGTCCGCCTTTTTCGTGCGCGAGGCGTACTCCGCATCGCTGATCATCCTGTGCGGGAGCCAGCGCAGCAGGTCGCGCAGGAGGAGGCAGTACTGGGCCACGCAATAGAGCTGGCTGTACGGCTCCCCCTCCCAGTAGGCGCGGGCGGTCTGCTCCATCCGCGCGCCGGTCTCGCGGCGCTGCTCCTCCGTCAGGCAGTCGGACAGGCACAGGCAGTCAAACTCCACCCGGCGCAGCGCGGGCATGTACTCCTCGCAGAAGTGGACGGAGGTCTGTAAGATCAGGATCTGCACCGCCCCCGGGCCGAGGCTGGTGATCTCATGGGACTGGTTGGGGTTGAGCAGCAGCAGCTCCCCGGGGCCGATCTCCACCGAGCGGTCCCGCAGGCGCACGCAGGCACGCCCCTCCAGCACCAGGCCCAGCTCCCAGGCCCGGTGGATGTGGGCGTTGCGGAAGCTGATGGAGACGATGAAGAGGTGCAGGTGCGGGATCCTCTCATACCGTATCAGCTCATACTCGCTCTTTTCCATGCCTCGCACCTCCCGGCCGCCGTCTTCTCCGCCGGCGCTCACCTGTCCTGCGGCTTCATGTGCTGAGAGGCCGAGTTGAGCATCAGCCGCTTGGTGCCCACGCGGTCAAAGGCGATCTCGATCAGGGCGTCTCCCCCCATCGGGGTGACGGAGACGATCATGCCGCGTCCAAAGGCGGCGTGCTCCACCATGCCGCCGCGCTTGTACTGGGCCAGCAGGCTGGCCGAGCGGACGGCGGTGTCGGCGTCCAGCTTCCTGCCGGTGCCGGTGTGGCTGATGGAGCTGCCGCCGCCCACCGGACCCGGCTTGCGGGGCGGGCGTCCGCGGCGCTGGCTCCAGCCGGAGCTCTGGGCGCGCGGCGCGCTCTCCCCCTCCCCCGGCGCGGCGGAGGGCACGGCATCCGTCCAGTGGCCGCCGTACTCCCGCTGGCGGTCCAGCTCGGAGCGGCCGCTGCGCGCGAGGCACTCGTCCGGGATCTCGCGGGTGAAGCGGGAGGGGCGGTTGCTCGTGGTGTGGCCGAAGATCATGCGGTGGGCGGCACAGGTGAGGTGGAGCCGCTCGCGCGCGCGGGTCATCGCCACATAGCACAGGCGGCGCTCCTCCTCCATCTCCTCCACCTCGCCGATCACGCGCATCCCGGGGAAGATGCCCTCCTCCATCCCGGCGACAAAGACCACGGGGAACTCCAGGCCCTTGGCCGCGTGCATCGTCATCATCATCACGCAGTCGTCCCCCTGGTTGGCCGAGTCGAGGTCGGTATAGAGGGCGACCTCGTCCAGGAAGCCGGCCAGCGACGGCTCCACGGCGTTTTCCAGATAGCCCTGGATGGAGGAGCGCAGCTCGCGCACGTTCTCGATCCGGGTCTGATTCTCCTGGCTGTGCCTGGCCTCCAGGGCGGCGACATAGCCGGTGGTCTCCAGGAGATGGTCGTAAAAGGCGGCGAGGTCCTCTGTCTGCCGGACCTGTCCGAGCAGCTCCTCCAGCATCCGGACAAAGTCGGAGAGCTTGCCCGCAGCCCGGGCGAGGGCGGGATAATCCGCGGCGTGGGAGATCACCTCATAGAGGCTGCGCCCCTCTCCGGCGGCGAGGGAGGCGGCGGTCTCCACCGTCTTGCTGCCGATGCCGCGGGCGGGGACGTTGATGATCCGGCGCAGGCGCAGGTCGTCCGCCGGGTTATGGAGGACGCAGAGGTAGGATAGCACGTCCTTCACCTCCGCCCGGTCAAAGAAGCGGGTGCCGCCAAAGACGCGGTAGGGGATTCCGTTGCGGCGGAAGGCGTACTCAAAGGCGTTGGATTGGGCGTTCATCCGGTAGAGGACGGCGTGGTCCCTCCAGCTCCGTCCGCCGCTGTAGCCGGCAAGGATCTGGGCGGCGACATACTGGGCCTCGTCGCTCTCGCTGGAGGCGGTGTAGAGGTGGATCTTCTCCCCCTCCCCCGCGTCCGTCCAGAGGCGCTTGCCCTTTCGTCCGTGGTTGTTGCTGATGACGGCGTTCGCCCCGTTGAGGATATGCTGGGTGGAGCGGTAGTTCTGCTCCAGGCGGACGGTGCGCGCGCCCTCATACTGCTCCTCGAAGGAGAGGATGTTCTCGATCGTCGCGCCGCGGAAGCGGTAGATGGACTGGTCGTCATCGCCCACCACGCAGATATTTTCCCACTTCCCCGCCAGGGTGGAGGCGAGGAGGTATTGCAGGTGATTCGTGTCCTGATACTCGTCGATGAGGACGTAGCGGAAGCGGTTCTGCCAGTAGGCGCGCACCTCTCCGTTCGTGAGCAGGAGCCGGACGGTGTGGAAGATGAGGTCGTCAAAGTCGAGGGCGTCCGCCTCCTGCAGGCGGGCCTCATAGGCTTCGTAGATCTCCGCCATCTTGATCAGCCGCAGGTCGCCCGCCGCGCGGCACTCGCGCATCCAGTCCTCCGCCAGGAGCATCTTGTCCTTCGCGCGGGAGATGTAGCCGAGCACGGTGCGGGGGGGATACTGCTTCTCATCCAGGTTCTTCTCGCGCAGGATGGCGCGCACGACGCCGCGGGCGTCGTCGGTGTCGTAGATGGTAAAGGACCGGGAGAAGCCGAGCGCCTCGATGTCCCGCCGGAGGATGCGCACGCAGGCGGAGTGGAAGGTCTGCGCCCAGATGTCGTCCGCGGTCTCCCCCAGCGCACGCGCCAGACGCTCCTTGAGCTCCCCGGCCGCCTTGTTCGTGAAGGTGATGGCGAGGATGGTCCAGGGGGGCGCGGGGTCGAGCTGGCAGAGGCGAAGGCGGCGCTCCGGGTCCTCCTCCGTCCCGGCAAGGCAGCCCTCCAGAAAGGCGAGGTCCTCCGGCCCCACCCAGCCGGGCACGTCCTCCACCTGCGGATCGGAGGCGCGGCCATAGCGGATGATGTTTGCGATCCGGTGGATCAGGACGGTGGTCTTGCCGCTCCCGGCGCCCGCCAGCAGGAGCAGGGGACCCTGAGTGGTCAGGACGCCTTCGCGCTGCTGGGGGTTGAGCTGTTCAAATTCCCGGGCGATCAGCGCGCGGCGCAGCTGGCAAAAGCGCCGGGCCTGGACTTCATTGAGCATAGATTCTCCATTCTCCGCCATCCTGCGCCTGGCAGTTCTGCGGTCCGCGGGCCGTGACGGCAGCCGCTCTGTCTCTTGTCTGATTTGCTTCTATTGTACGATAAATTTCCCGCCCGGTCAACCGAAAGACCGGGCGGGTGCGTTCTCCCCGGGCGGGGGCGGCCCCTGCTGCCCGCCGGGCTGCGGGGCGATGCAGCGCTCTGCCGCGAGGCGGTATTCCCGCTCGAACGCGGCGATCGCGCGGCGGCTGACGGGCCGGAAGGGGAGCAGCATATCAAAGGCGTGAAAGCCGGTGGAATACACGTCCACCCGGGCGGGCACCCCGGCCTCGCGCAGGCGGCGGATATAGGTCATCGTCTCGCAGTAAAACGCCTCCCGGTCGCCGACGAAGGTATAGGCCGGCGGCAGGCCGTCATAGCTCTCTGCGCGGGCGGGGACGGCATAGGCGGGCGGCGCGCCGGTCATGCCGCAGAGATAGCGCTTCCAGGCCGCGTGATTGCGCCGGGTGTTCCAGGAGATCCCGTGGTTGTCCCGCGAGGAGGGCGTGTCCCGGTCGTCCAGCATGGGGTAGAGCGGCATCTGAAAGGCGATGCGGATCTCCCCCCGGTCCCTCGCCAGGAGACAGAGCGCCGCCGTCAGGCCGCCGCCCGCGCTCTCCCCGCCCACCATGAGCCGGTCCGGGCTGCAGCCCAGGCCGGCGGCCTCCTCCCTGAGATAGCGCAGGGCGGCATAGCAGTCCTCCAGCGCGGCGGGGTAGGGGGCCTGCCCGGACAGGCGGTATTCCGGGGCCACCACCACCGCCCCGTACCGTCTGACCAGCGGCAGCGCCCGGGAGAGATAGACCATGGCGGCCATGCCGGTGGCGTATCCGCCGCCGTGGAGCCAGAGGATCCCCGGCGTCCGCTCCCGCGGGACCGCGCTGGCGGCGGGGCGCAGGATGAGCAGCCGCATCCGCCCGCCGGGGGATGGGATCGTGCGTTTTTCCGTTCGAATCCCTCTCATAACAGTCCTTCCTGTGTCCGTCTGCGCACGGGACGGCAACGGGCTGCGCAAGGCCGCCTGCCGGCGGCTTCATACAGCCCTTGTGGCTTTGCTTTCGCCCCCATTGCTCTGTCTCGGAGGTCTCAGCGTCGTTTTCGACCGTCTGCGCCGCGCTGTCAGCGGCGGCGCGGCTCCAGCATGCCGGACTGGACCATAGAGATATAGTCGTTGTCGGCAAAGACGAGGTGGTCGGTCAGCCGGATGCCGATCTGGTTCAGGGTCCGCACCATCTGCTGCGTGGCCCAGACATCCTCTGAGGAGGGGATGGCCAGCCCGCCGGTATGGCAGTGGGCGAGGTAGACCTGGCTGGCACGGCGGCGGATGGCCAGCTCCACCACGCGGCGCTGGTCGAGCAGGACGGCAGTTGCCGCGCCGCGGCCGATCAGATCGCAGCCGAGCAGCTTCCCCTTGGCGTCTGCCGTGAGCAGATAGGCCAGCTCCACCTTTGAGCCGATGAAATAGGGGCGCAGGAATTCACCCACGTCGGCGGTGCTCTGGAAAATCGTTGTCGGGGCGTTGATACTGCGCTGGTAGCGCAGCATCACCTCAAAAAAGAGTTTGAAGAGGGCGGCGGTGTTGTCGCTCACGCCGATCACCTGCTCCAGCTCCTGCGTTGAGGCGTCCAGGATCCCCTTCAGGCTGCCGAAGCGGGCCATCAGCTCGTGGGCGAGGGGATTCACGTCCCCCTGCGCGCGGGAGTAGAACAGGATGAGCTCCACGATCTGATAGTCGTCCCACTGCTCCGCCCCGTAGCGGAGGAAGCGGTCGCGCACCCGCTTGCGGTGGCCGCTGTGGATGTTCGCAGCCCGCTTTGGCCCTGTGCCGCGCTCCGGCTTATCGGGCTCCATAGGTGGCGAGATACGCCTCCATCCGCCCCTTCATCTCGCCGTCGATCAGCACCTTTCCATCTACGGGGCGCTGATAGAGATAGTCGATGATCTCGCGGACAGTGACGATGGGGAAGACCTGAATGCCGTAGTCCTGGCGCAGCTCGTCCAGGGTGGAGCAGTCGCGCGTACCGCGCTCCATCCGGTCCACCGAGACAAAGAGGGCGCGGATGTCCACCTTGGCCACATGCTCAAACAGGGCGATGGACTCGCGCACGGCGGTGCCGGCGGTGACGACGTCCTCGATGATGGCGATCTTGTCGCCATCCTGCGGCTTGTAGCCCACCATGGAGCCGCCCTCGCCGTGGTCCTTCGCCTCCTTGCGGTTGAAACAGTAGGGCAGGTCGCGGTCATAGTTGCGGTAGAGGGAGGCGGCGGTGGTCACGGCCAGGGGAATGCCCTTGTAGGCCGGGCCGAAGAGGGCGGTGATGCCGTCGGGCAGGTTCTCCTGGACGCAGGCTGCGTAGTAGTCGCCCAGCCGGGCAGCCTGCGCGCCCGTCTTATAGTTGCCGGTGTTGACGAAATAGGGGGTCTTCCGGCCGCTCTTGGTGGTGAAGTCTCCAAAGGTGAGCACGCCGGAGCGCACCATAAAGGTGATGAATTCCTCTTTGTAGGTCAAAGCGGTTCCCTCCTGTCAGATTCAGGTGATTTGCAAAAATATTATATCATCCGGGAGAGGGGCTGACAAGCGCGCGGGGCAAAAACGGAGAAAATCACGTCCCACACAGAGTGGAACAGGCTGTCAAAAACCACGCTGAGACTTCCGCGAGAGAGCAGCGGGGCGCCCAGGAGGGGGATTGACATCCCGCCTCCTGTCCGGCATGATAGAGGCAGAACACACGGAGAGGAGCGAGCTCACATGACCATTGCCGGACTGCAAAAGACCACCCTGCTGGATTTCCCGGGAAAAGTGGCCTGCACCGTCTTTCTGGCCGGGTGCAATCTGCGCTGTCCCTTCTGCCACAACCGGGAGCTGGTGCTGCCGGAGGGGCAGGGGGCGCTCACGCCGCTCACGGAGGAGGAGCTGCTCGCCTTTCTCCGGCGGCGTCGCGGCCTGCTCGACGGGGTGTGCGTCACCGGCGGGGAGCCGCTGCGCTCGGACGGGGTCTTCGGCCTGCTGCGGGAGATCAAGGCGTTGGGCTACGCCGTGAAACTGGACACGAACGGCGGCTTTCCCGCCCGGCTGCGCCGGGCGGTGGAGGAGGGGCTGGCAGACTATGTCGCGATGGACGTCAAGAACTGCCCGGCGCGCTATGCGGAGACGGCGGGCGTCCCCGCCCTCTCCCTCGCCCCCTTCTGCGAGAGCATCGGCTATCTGATGGGCGGGGCGGTCCCCTTTGAGTTTCGCACCACCGTGGTGCGCGAGCTGCACACGGAGGCGGACCTGCTCGCCCTCGCCCGGTGGATCGCCGGGCCGGAGCGGTGGTTCCTCCAGTCCTTTGTGGACGGGCCGGGCGTCCTGCGCGGCGGCCTGCACCCCTGGGCGGCGGACGCGCTGCGCGCCATGCCGGCCCGTCTGGCGGCGTTTGTGCCGCAGACCGAGGTGCGCGGCGTCTGACCCTCTATATCTTGTGTCGCCGAACGCAAGTCACACCAGATATTGACTTCTCTCTTCAAAAGGGCTATACTGGTGCCGATGGGTCCTGCCGCCGGCGGGGCCGCGAGCGCAAAAGAGGAGGAGCAGCCCATGTATCAGGTATTGAAGCGCGACGGGGTGTTGGCGGAATTTGACATCGCCAAGATCCGCGCCGCGATGGAAAAGGCGTTTGACGCCATTGGAAAGCAGCGGCACCCCAGCGTGATGGACATGCTCGCCCTGCGGGTGACGGCGGACTTCAGCGATAAGATCCGGGACGGCAAGATCGCCGTGGAGGACATTCAGGACAGCGTGGAGCGCGTGCTCAGCGAGGCGGGCTATGGGGACGTCGCCAAGGCGTACATCCTCTACCGCAAGCAGCGCGAGCGCCTGCGCAATATGAAGTCCACCCTCCTGGACTACAGGGAGACGGTGAACCAGTACCTCAACATCAGCGACTGGCGGGTGAAGGAGAACTCCACCGTCACCTACTCCGTGGGCGGGCTGATTTTGAGCAACAGCGGGGCGATCACCGCCAACTACTGGCTCTCGGAGATCTACGACGACGAGATCGCACAGGCCCACCGCAGCGGTGACCTGCACCTGCACGACCTGTCCATGCTCACCGGCTACTGCGCCGGCTGGTCCCTCCGTCAGCTCATCGAGCAGGGGCTCGGCGGCGTGACCGGCAAGATCACCTCCGCCCCGGCCAAGCACCTGTCCTCGCTGTGCAACCAGATGGTCAACTTCCTCGGCATCATGCAGAACGAGTGGGCGGGCGCGCAGGCGTTCTCCTCGTTTGACACCTATCTCGCCCCCTTCGTGCGCAGCGACCGTCTGACCTATGAGCAGACGAAGAAGTGCGTCGAGTCCTTTATCTACGGGGTGAACACCCCCAGCCGCTGGGGCACGCAGGCCCCGTTCTCCAACATCACGCTGGACTGGCGGGTGCCGGAGGACCTGGCCGGGCAGCGCGCCATCGTCGGCGGGCGGGAGATGGACTTCACCTACGGCGACTGTCAGGCGGAGATGGACATGGTGAACAAGGCGTTCATCGAGGTCATGATCGAGGGGGACGCAAACGGCCGCGGGTTCCAGTATCCCATCCCCACCTACTCCATCACGAAGGACTTTGACTGGTCGGATACGGAGAACAACCGCCTGCTGTTCACCATGACGAGCAAGTACGGCACCCCCTACTTCTCCAACTACGTCAACAGCGACATGCAGCCGAGCGACGTGCGCAGCATGTGCTGCCGCCTGCGGCTGGACCTGCGCGAGCTGCGCAAGAAGTCGGGCGGCTACTTCGGCAGCGGCGAGAGCACCGGGAGCGTCGGCGTGGTGACCATCAACCTGCCGCGCATCGCCTATCTGGCCGCGGACAGAGAGGACTTCTACCGCCGCCTGGACAAAATGATGGACATCGCCGCCCGCTCCCTCAAGACCAAGCGCACCGTGCTCACCCGTCTGCTGGACGAGGGGCTCTACCCCTATACGAAGCACTATCTCGGCTCGTTTGACAACCACTTCTCCACCATCGGACTGGTCGGTATGAACGAGGCCTGCCGGAACGCGAAGTGGCTGCGCGAGGACCTCACCCACCCGGCGGCGCAGGACTTCGCCGTGGAGGTGCTGAACCACATGCGCGAGCGCCTGTCGGACTACCAGGAGCAGTACGGCGACCTCTATAACCTGGAGGCCACCCCGGCGGAGTCCACCGCCTACCGCCTGGCCAAGCACGACCGGGAGCGCTATCCCGACATCATCACCGCCACAGAGAACTGCGACCGCCCGTATTACACCAACAGCTCCCACCTGCCGGTGGGCTACACGGAGGACATCTTCGAGGCGCTGGACATCCAGGACCGGCTCCAGACGCTCTACACCTCCGGCACGGTGTTCCACGCCTTTCTGGGCGAGCGGCTGCCGGACTGGAAGGCGGCCGCCGCGCTGGTGTGCAAGATCGCAGAGCACTATCAGCTCCCGTACTACACCCTCTCCCCCACCTATTCCATCTGCGCCGAACACGGGTATCTCGCCGGGGAGCAGTACACCTGCCCGCACTGCGGCAAGAGGACGGAGGTCTACAGCCGCATCACCGGCTATTACCGCCCGGTGCAGAACTGGAACGACGGCAAGGTGCAGGAGTTCCAGGAGCGCAGGGTGTATGACATCGGAAAGTCCCGCCTCCGCCGGCAGGGGGCGGGGGCCGCGCAGAGCGCCGCCCCGCAGGCAGCCGCCGCGCCGGCCGGGGGCCTCGCCGACGGGCTCTATCTCTTCACCACCGCCACCTGCCCGAACTGCCGCGTGGCCCGGGCGGTGCTGGGGACGGCGGAGTACACCGTGATCGACGCCGGGGCGCAGCCGGAGCTGGCGCAGGCCTATGGCATCGTCTCCGCCCCCACGCTGGTCGCCGTGCGCGGCGGCGCGGCGGAGACCTACGCCGGTCTCGCGGCGATTGGGCGCTTTGCCCGCGCGCAGGCGGTGTAATTCCAACCTCACAGACAGAAACCGGGGCATGCGGAGCTTTTGCACCGCATGCCCTTGCGTGTCGGCAAAGGTCGACACGCTCGAACAAAATATACTTTTTCGATAGACTGGCCCCAGCCCTTGTCCCCCCCTCCCTTGACGGGAGGACGGAGGTGTTCTAGAATAGGTCCAGCTCGGGGCAATGGGGCCCTATGGACGATATGGAGGGAGCAAACGTGAACGATCTGGCCTGTCTGTGGCCCTATCTGCGGCGGCACGGGCGCGATCTGGCGCTCGCGGTCGGCCTGATTTTGATCGAGACCGTCTTTGAGATGGTGATCCCCCTGCTGATGACCGGCATTGTGGACTACGGCGTGCCCAGCCGGGACACCGGCTATCTGCTGCGCCAGGGCGGGTGGATGGTGCTGTGCGCCCTGCTGGCCCTCGTGACCGGCCTGCTCTATGCGCGCTATGCCGCGCGCGCGGCCTACGGCTTTGGCGCGGACCTGCGCAGGGCGCAGTTTGAGCAGATGCAGGCGTATGACTTTGCCAACCTCGACCGCTTCTCCTCCGCCTCCCTGGTCACGCGGATGACGGCGGATGTGACGGTGATGCAGAACGCGGTGAGCGGCGGGCTGCGCCCCCTCGTGCGCGCGCCGGTCATGTTCGCGCTGGGCATCGCCCTCTCCTTCTGGCTCAATCCGGGCCTGTCCGCCGTCTTTCTGGTCAGCTCGCCCATTCTGGGGGTGATCCTCGCGCTGATCGTCCGGAAGGTCGGGCCGCTCTACAGCCGCCAGCAGCGGGCGGTAGACGCGCTCAACAGCCGGGTGCGCGAGTGCCTGACCGCCATTCGGGCGGTCAAGGCCTTTGTGCGCGGGGCGTATGAGCAGGAGCAGTTTGACGCGGTGAACCGCGAGCTGACCGGCGTGAGCCGTGAGACCTTCCGCCATGCGGTGCTCAATATGCCCGCCTTTCATCTGGTGATGTACGCCGTGGTGGTCTCCATCCTCTGGCAGGGCGGCAGGATGATTTTGATCGGCGGCATGACGGTGGGCGATCTGACCGCCTTTCTCAGCTATGTCTTGCAGGTGATGAACTCCCTCATGCTGATCTCCGGCGTTTTCCTGATGCTCACCCGGTCGCTGGCGAGCGCGCGGCGCATCCGCGAGGTGCTGGAGGAGCGGCCGGAGCTGGCCGACCCGGCCGAGCCGGTGGAGGAGGTCCCGGACGGACGGGTGGAGCTGCGCGACGTCTCCTTCCGCTATCATCAGGGGGCGGAGCGCGACGCGCTCTCCCACGTCAGCCTCACCATCCCCACCGGGCAGACGGTGGGGATCATCGGCGGCACCGGCTCTGCCAAAACGACGCTGGTCCAGCTCATCCCGCGCCTGTATGAGGCAACGGAGGGGACGGTGCTGGTGGGCGGCCATCCGGTGGGGGAATACCGCCTGTCCACCCTGCGCGGCGCGGTGGGCATCGTGCTGCAAAAGAACGTCCTCTTCGCCGGCACCGTCCGGGAAAACCTCCGCTGGGGGGACCCGGAGGCGGACGACGGGGCGCTCTGGGCGGCCTGCCGTCAGGCGGGGGCGGAGGAGTTTCTCCGCCGTATGCCGGAGGGGCTGGACACCCATCTGGAGCAGGGCGGGGTGAATCTCTCCGGCGGCCAGCGGCAGCGGCTGTGCATCGCGCGCACCCTGCTCCAGCGGCCCCGCGTGCTCATCTTTGACGACTCCACCAGCGCGGTGGACACAGCCACCGCCGCGCGCATCCGCCAGGCCCTGCGCGCGCTGGAGGACGTGACCAAGATCATCATCTCCCAGCGCATCGTCTCGGTAATGGAGGCGGACCAGATCGTCATCCTGGAGGACGGCAGGGTGCACGCCGTGGGCACGCACGAGAGCCTGCTCGCCTCCGCCCCCATCTATCAGGAGATTTATCACTCCCAGCAGAGAGGAGGGCTGGAAGATGGCCAAGCCGGTTAACGCCAAGCGCCCGAAGGACCTCGGCCGGACGGTGCGCAGCCTGCTGGCCTATCTCGGGCATCACAAGCTTCTCTTTGCCCTGGTGGGCGCGCTGGCCGCGGCGAGCGCGCTGGCCAATCTGCTCGGCACCTACCGGATCAAGACGGTGGTGAACCAGGTGATGGAGGACGGCTCGACCGCCGCCCTGGTGCGCGCCGTGGCGGTCACCGCCGCGATCTACCTCGTGGGCGCGCTCGCCACGCTGGGCTACACCCAGGTGATGGTCCGCGCGGCGCAGAAGGTGCTCTCCGAGATCCGGCGGGACCTCTACGCCCATCTGCAGACCCTCCCCCTCTCCTTCTTTGACGCCCAGCGGCGGGGCGACCTGATGAGCCTGTTCACCAACGACGTGGACACCATCTCGGACGCGCTCAACAACAGCTTCTCCTCCCTCATCCAGAGCTTTATCCAGCTCGTGGGGACGCTGGTCCTCCTCTTCGCGCTCAACTGGCGGCTCTCCCTCGTGGTGGCTGCGGGCTATCTGGCGATGTTCCTCTACATCCGCTACAGCGGGCGGCGGAGCAAGTTCTACTTTCAGCGCCAGCAGGCCCACCTCGGCGAGCTGGACGCCTATATTGAGGAGATGACTGCCGGGCAGAAGGTGGTCAAGGTGTTCAACCACCAGCAGGCCAGCCTGGATGGCTTCCTCCGGCGCAACGACGCCCTGCGCGAGGCGGGGACCCGAGCGCAGGCCTACGCCTCCACCATGATCCCCGCTGTGGTCAGCATCTCCTACGTCAACTACGCCGTCATCGCCGTGCTCGGCGCGCTGATGGTGATCTGGGGCTGGTCGGACGTGGGGAGCCTCGCGAGCTACCTCGTCTTCGTGCGCCAGTCCGCCATGCCGATCAATCAGTTCACCCAGCAGGGCAACTTCCTCCTCGCCGCCCTCGCGGGCGCGGAGCGCATCTTCGGCGTGATGGAGGAGCCGCCGGAGCGGGATGAGGGGACGGTCGTCCTCGTCAACGTCTGCCGGGCGGAGGACGGGTCTCTGCGCCCCTGCCGGGAGAAGACGGGCCGGTGGGCCTGGCAGGACACCGCCCACCCCGACGCCCCCCTCGTCCCCCTGCGGGGAGACGTGCGCTTCCACGACGTCACCTTTGGCTACCGTCCGGGGCAGACGGTGCTGCACGACGTCTCCTTCTACGCAAAGCCCGGGCAGAAGATCGCCTTTGTCGGCTCCACCGGGGCGGGGAAGACCACCATCACCAACCTCATCAACCGCTTTTACGACATCTCAGGCGGCCAGATCACCTACGACGGCATCGACATCGGCCGCATCTGCAAGGAGGACCTGCGCCGCAGCCTGGGGATGGTGCTCCAGGACGCGCACCTGTTCACCGGCACGGTGGCGGAGAACATCCGCTTCGGCAAGCTGGACGCCACGCGGGAGGAGATCGAGCGGGCGGCGGAGATCGCCAACGCGGACTCCTTCATCCGCCGCCTGCCGCAGGGCTATGACACCATGGTGACCGGAGACGGGGCCAACCTCTCCCAGGGACAGCGGCAGCTGCTCACCATCGCGCGGGCGGCGGTGGCCGACCCGCCGGTGCTCATTCTGGACGAGGCGACCAGCTCGGTGGACACGCGCACCGAGGCCCTCATCGAGCGCGGGATGGACCGGCTGATGGAGGGGCGGACCGTCTTTGTCATCGCCCACCGGCTCTCCACCGTGCGCAACGCCAACGCCATCCTCGTGCTCGAGCACGGCGAGGTGGCAGAGCGCGGCGACCACGAGGACCTGCTCCGCCAGAGAGGGCGCTACTGGCAGCTCTACCATGGGATGAGCGAGCTGTCCTGAGGAGGCTCTTCCGCCCGGAACATCAATCAACGTAGTTTTGACAACCTGTCCGCCCCGGTGCGTCCAGCGCGCCGGGGCGGCGCTTTTCGCTCTGCCCTCTTCTGCCGGCGGAGGTTTTGTGGTATACTGTCTCCGACAGACGAACAGGCCCGGCGCGCCGGGCCGGACAGAAAGGAAGCTTCCCGATATGGAACACAAAGTATTGCCCCGCAGCGAGAGGGACCCCCGCGACACCTGGGCGACCGGCGACCTCTTTTCCACCGACGACGCCTGGCGCGCGGCGTATGCGCAGGCGGAGGAGATCGTGCGCGCGCTCGGCGGCTATCAGGGCCGTCTGGGCGAGAGCGGCCCCGTCCTGCTGGCCTATCTGGAGCGGTCGGACGACCTCTCCCGCGCGCTCTCCCCGCTGGTGAACTACGCCTTCCGCCGCAGCGATGAGGACACACGCGACCCCGTCTATCAGGAGATGAGCGCACGCGCGCAGAATCTGATGGTCGCCGCCGGAGAGGCCACGGCGTTTGAGACGCCGGAGATCCTCGCCATCCCGGAGGAGCGGATGGACGCCTTCTATCAGGAGGCCCCCGGGCTGGAGCACTACCGCCTTGCTCTGACGCGCATTCGCCGCCAGCGGGAGCACACCCTCTCCCCCGAGGGGGAGGCCCTGCTCGCCTCCGCCGGGAAGCTGGCGCAGTCGGCGGACGACATCTTCGGCTTTCTCAACGACGCCGACCTCCGCTTCCCCGATGCGGCGGACTGCGCGGGGCAGCTGCACCCCGTCACCCACGGGTCCTATCTCGCCCTGATGCGCTCGGAGGACCGGACCCTGCGCGAAAACGCCTTCCGCTCGCTCTACGGGGCGTACCGGCAGTTTCGCAACACCCTGGCAGCCACGCTGAGCGCGCAGATGAATCAGCTCCAGTTCTTCGCCAACGCGCGGCGCTATCCCTCCGCCCTGCACGCCTCCCTGGACCGGACGGAGGTGCCGGTGGAGATCTATCACAACCTGATCGACACCGTCCACCGGCATTTCCCCACCATGCACCGCTATATCCGCCTGCGCAAGCGGCTGCTCGGCGTGGAGGAGCTGCACCACTACGACCTCTACACCCCCATCGTCGCCGGGGAGGACAGCGCCGTGCCCTTTGAGGAGGCCAAGCGCCTCGCCCTGGAGGCCCTGCGGCCGCTGGGGGAGGACTACTGCGCTACGGTGCGCGCGGCCTTTGACAGCCGCTGGATCGACGTCTATGAGAACGAGGGCAAGCGCTCCGGGGCCTACTCCGCCGGGGTGTACGGCGCGCACCCCTTTGTGCTGCTCAACTACAACGACACCATCCGCAGCGTCTTCACGCTGGTGCACGAGATGGGCCACGCGATGCACTCCCACCTCTCCAACCGGACCCAGCCGGTGACTTACGCCAGCTACGTCATCTTTGTCGCGGAGGTGGCCTCCACCTGCAACGAGGCGCTGCTGATGCAGTACCTGCTCGGCGGGGCGGGAAGCCGGAAGCGCCGGGCCTACCTCATCAACTACTTCCTCGAGCAGTTCCGCACCACGCTCTACCGGCAGACGATGTTCGCCGAGTTCGAGCTGTGGTGCAGCGAGCAGACCCGCGCGGGCCAGGTGCTCACGGCGGAGGCGATGAGCCGGAAGTATGCCGCGCTCAACCGCGCCTACTACGGCGAGGACCTCGCGGCGGATGAGGAGATCTCGCTGGAGTGGTCGCGCATCCCGCACTTCTACTACAACTTCTATGTCTATCAGTACGCCACCGGCTTTGCCTGCGCGATCGCCCTCTCCCAGCGCATCCTGCGCGGCGAGCCGGGCGCGGTGGAGGACTACCTCCGCTTCCTCGGCGGCGGGAGTTCGGCCGACCCCGTCTCCCTGCTGCGTGGGGCGGGCGTGGACATCGCCACCCCCCAGCCGGTCGAGGACGCCCTCGCCCTCTTTGACCGGCTCATCTCCGAGTTGGAGGAGCTGACGGCTTGAACGGGATTTCCCCTGAAAGGATGGAGCATACGATGACAGATTTCAACCACGGCTTTGCACCCGTGCGCCCCGCCCTGCCTCTGGCGGAGCTGGACGCCACCCTGCACGAGCTGGAGCACCGGAGGACCGGGGCGCGCCTGGTCTGGCTGGATCGGGACGAGGAGAACAAGACCTTCGGCATCGCCTTTCCCACCCTGCCGTTTGACGACACCGGCGTCTTTCACATTCTGGAGCACTCGGTGCTCTGCGGGTCGGACCGCTATCCGGTCAAGGAGCCCTTTGTCGAGCTGCTCAAGCACTCGATGAACACCTTCCTCAACGCGATGACCTTCCCGGACAAGACGCTCTACCCCATCTCCAGCCGGAACGGCAAGGACTTTCTCAACCTGATGCGGGTGTATCTGGACGCCGTCTTCCACCCGGCGATCTACCACAGGCCGGAGATCTTCGCACAGGAGGGCTGGCACTACGAGCTGGATGAGGCGGGACGCGCAAGCTACAAGGGCGTCGTCTTCAATGAGATGAAGGGGGCCTTCGCCGACGCGGACGAGCTGATGGAGTCGGCGATGAACCGCGCCCTCTTCCCCGACACCCCCTACCGCTATGTCTCCGGCGGCGACCCGGAGGCCATCCCCGACCTCACCTATGAGCGCTTCCTGGAGAGTCACCGGACCTTCTACGCCCCGTCCAACAGCCTGATCTTCCTGGATGGGGCGGTGGACCTGGAGACCGTGCTGCGCGTGCTCGACGAGGAGTATCTGAGCGGCTTTGACCGCACCGCGCGCACCGCAGTGCCCGCGCCGCAGGCGGCGGTGGACGGCGGCGAGGAGACCGTCCTCTACGAGGTCGGCTCCGAGGCGGAGGAGCAGGGGCGCACCCGGATCGCCTGGGGGCGCGTGATCGGCTCCTTCTCCGGGCGGGAGCGGCTGATCGCCGCCCAAGTGCTCGCCGATGTGCTCTGCGGGAGCAATCAGGCCCCGCTCAGCCGCGCCATCCTCAGCCGCGGGCTGGCGGAAAACGTGCTGCTCCAGGTGGTGGACGGCGTCGCGCAGCCCTGGCTGCGTCTGGAGGCGCGCAACCTCAAGACGGAGGACGCCGCCGAAGTCGAGCGCGTCCTCTTTGACGAGCTGCGCCGCCTCGCCGCAGAGGGGATCGACCGCGTCAAGCTGGAGGCCTCCATGGCACGGCTGGAGTTCCAGCTCCGGGAGCGGGACTTCGGCTCTCTCCCGCAGGGGCTGGTCTTCTGCATCCAGGCGCTGGAGAGCTGGCTCTACGGCGGCGCACCGGAGGCAAATCTGGAGGTCGGGGACCTCTTCGACCGCCTGCGCGCCAAAATTTCGGAGGGCTATTTTGAGCAGCTGCTGCGCGGGCTGCTGCTGGAGAACCCCCACCGCTGCCGGGTGACCCTCATCCCGTCGCGCACGGCGGGAGAGGCGCGCCGCCAGCGGGAGGAGGACCGGCTCTCTCGCGCGCAGGCGGGCTGGTCGGAGGAGGACCGCGCCGCCGTCCGCAGCCGCCAGGCCGCCCTGCTCGCCTGGCAGGAGCAGGAGGACACGCCGGAGCAGCTGGCGACCCTCCCCTGCCTGACGCTGGAGGACGTCGATCCCGAGCCGGAGCAGCTGCCGCTGCGGCAGGCGCAGCTCGCCGGGCTGCCGGTGCTGCTGCACCCGGTGAACGCCGGCGGCATCGTCTATCTGCGGCTCTACTTTGACGCGGACGGCTGCTCGGAGGAGGAGCTGTCCCAGCTCTCCTTCCTCTGCCGCCTGCTCGGCCATATGGCGACCACGGCCCGCAGCGCCGGGGAGGTGGACGACCTCGTCCGCCTGCGCTGCGGCAGCCTGCACTGCTATGTCGCCAACTTCGCCGTCCCGGACGGCCGGACGGCCTGCCGGACGCGGCTGTGCGTCTCTCTCAGCGCGCTGGAGGACCGACTGGAGGACGCGCTCGCGCTGGTGGGAGAGATCCTGACCGGGACCGTCCTCTCGGACGAGGATGCGGCGCGCGACCTGCTGCGCCAGGCCCGGATGAAGGGGATGCAGCAGGTCATCATGTCCGGCCATGCGGCGGCCTTTGGCCGTCTGGCGGCCCAGTTCTCCGCCTGCGGCGTGGCCGACGAGTGCGCCAACGGCTTTGCCGCCTATCAGTGGCTCAAGCGGCAGGAGGAGCGCTGGGACTGGAGCGCCCTCCGTCCCGCGCTGGAGGAGCTGCTCAGCCGGATCGTCTGCCGGAGCCGCCTGACCCTCAGCGTGACCGGCGAGGCAGACGGCATCGCCCCCGCGGCGGCGGAGGCCCTCGCCTCCGTCCTCCCGGAGGGGACCGCATGCGGCGGCTGCGCGCTCGTCCCGTGGGGCGTGCGCCGCGAGGGAATCGTCATCCCGGCAGATATCGCCTTTGCCTGCCGCGGCGGGGACCGGGGGGCCGGTGAGGCCGGCCTCTGGAAGCTCGCGGGGCACATTGTCAGTCTGGACTATCTCTGGAACACCATTCGCGTTCGGGGCGGGGCCTACGGGGCTGGTCTTGTGGTGCGCGAGGGGGGTCTGCTCTCCTGCTACTCCTACCGTGACCCGTCCGGCGCGCGCTCGCTGGAGCGCTATCTCGGCTGCGCGGACTTCCTGCGGCAATATTGCGCCGCCGGGCCCGACCTCACCGGCGCGATCATCGGGACCATCTCGGACGGAGAGCCGCTTCTCACCGCGCGCGGCAAGGGGCAGATGGCGGACGCCCTCTACTGGCAGGGCATCTCCTACGCCGAGCGCTGCCGCCGCCGGAAGGAGATCCTGGAGGCCACGCCGGAGGCCCTCGCAGCCCTCGCCGCGCGTCTGGAGGAGACGCTGGCCTCGGGCGGCGTCTGCATCATCGGGGGCCAGGCGCAGGTGGACGCCTGCGCGCCGGAGCACGTCCTCTCCATCTGAGGGCGCGCCCGGCCCTCTCCGCTTGCCGCGCAGCCCCCTGTTTTCCCCAAATTGGTCTCTTTTTTGCCCTTTTCCCGCTTGACGGGACGGCATGCAGATGATAAGATGGGCAGGAATCTTTGCACTGCAAATTCGCTCCGGATGCCGCCGATGCAGGCGGCCCCCGCCCGCGCGGCGCCGGAAGCACAGGAGGAAACGGCCGGATGAAGGTCTATGAAATTCTGTTCAGCCCCACAGGCGGGACCCGCAAGGTGGCAGACGTGCTGGCGGAGGTGCTCTCAGACAACCCGCTCACGCTGGATCTGATGGACGGCAGGGAGGATTTTGCCGCCGTCACCTTCTCTCCCGACGCGGTGGCGATCATCGCCGTCCCCGCCTTCGGCGGGCGGGTGCCCGTGCCCGCGGTGGAGCGGATGGGACAGCTGGTGGGCAACGGGGCGCGCGCCATTCTGGTCTGCGTCTACGGCAACCGCGCCTATGAGGACACCCTGATCGAGCTGGAAGACATCGCGCGGCAGGCGGGTTTTCAGGTCACAGCCGCCGTGGCCGCCGTGGCGGAGCACTCCATTCTGCGCCAGTACGCGGCCGGACGTCCGGACGCGCAGGACCGGGAGCGCCTGCAGGACTTCGCCCATCAGATCCAGGAGAAGCTGCTGAGCGGGAACTGGTCTGAGCCGGACATTCCGGGGAACCATCCCTACCGCAAGCCGGGCGTGCTCAGCCTGGTCCCCAAGCCGGGGCGCAGCTGCATGGGCTGCGGGCTCTGCGCCTCCCGCTGCCCGGTGCAGGCGATCGACCCCGCCGACCCGAAAAAGGTGGACGCATCGCGCTGCATCTCCTGCATGCGCTGCGTCGCCATCTGCCCCCAGTCGGCGCGTCAGGTGAGCGCCGCCGTCTCCGCCGGCCTCGCGCTGAAGCTGAAAATGGCCTGCTCATCGCGCAAGGAGTGCGAGCTGTTCCTGTAAGCGGCCATCTGCAAAAAGCCGCCATCCCCTCCGCCGGTCCTCAGAACTGGCAGGGAATGGCGGCTTTTTTCTGTCTGGCTTCCAGGCAAAAGCTGCAGAGAACCGTGTATTTCGGCTCTCTGCAGCTTTTTTTGCGCGGACCCTCCGGGTCTAGTCTTTCGATATCAGCGCTCTGAATTCTCTCAAGGTCGGGTCTGCGCCAAACCACGTCTGACTATCATTCGTCTCTGTCACCGGCCTGATCCAGGCGATGCCAAAGAGAAAGGTCGCAGTCCTGGTGAACGGCAGCAGGCAATACTGCACGCCGTCCGGCAGATACTCGGTGTCATAATCGTAATCTGACACCCGATCTCCCGTCACCAGATAACCCGTGTCGCCCTCCATGCCGATCGACAGCTTCGCATCGTCTCGATAGAAGCTGTACAGCTCCAGATTCTCGCCGCTTTCCGGCCCGTCTTGGGGCGAGCCCGTGTAATCGCGGAGCCTGCAGCTGATCGTATGCGCCCGCCAGTCTGGGCGGATGGACACGATGATCGCGTAACGGCCATTCAAGCCGCCACAACATTTCTCATTGGGGACGGGAAAATGCGCATACTCTATCTGCTCGCCGTCTATTCTGACTTCCAGAGAACCCAGCGGAGTCTGAAGCATTGTCCGCACCTCCATCCAGAAAATTCGTCCCGCCCCTCACTTTTTCACCGCCAGCCGCGCGGCGAGGCCGCGGTCCGGGGTGACATAGAGGGTGCGGTAGGTGGTGTAGATCACCATGCCCGGGCGGGCGCCGTTGGGCTTCTTCACATATTTCACCGGGGTGTAGTCCACCGGCACTTTGCCGCTCTCGCGGCCCTGGGAGTACCAGGCGGCGAGCATGGCCGCCTCGCGGACGCTCTCCTCATCCGGCTCCCCGCCCTCCGTCCAGAGGATGACGTGCGCGCCGTGGATGCCCTGGGTGTGGAGCCAGAGGTCTCCCTTTCCCGCGCTCTTACAGGTGAGCTGGTCGTTCTGCGTGTTGTTGCGCCCGACTGAGATGCGCAGTCCCGCGCTGGAGCGGAACTCCATCGGCTGCGGGCGCTGGCGCTTGGGCTGCTTTTTGCCGTCCCTCCGGCGGCGGAGGTAGCCGGTATCCTCCAGCTCCTGGCGGATCTCGTTCAGGTCACGCTCCCCCTCCGCGCGGCCCACCGCCTCGAGCACGCTCTCGAGGTAGTCCAGCTCCGCGCGGCCCTGCGCGAGCTGCCGGGTGAGCACGGCGTCCGCCGTCTTGGCCTTGGTATAGCGCCTGTAGTATTTCGCCGCGTTCTGCTGGGGGGTGAGCAGGGGGTCGAGGGAGAGGATGATCTCCCCGCCGGCCGGGTCGTAATAGTTCTGGCAGGTGAGCTTGTCCATCCCCCGCTCCATCCGGTAGAGGTTGGAGGTGATGAGGTCGCCCGCGATGCGGTAGCGCTCGCGCCCCTGCGCCTCGGCCAGCTCCTTCTCTTGCACCTGTAGCTTGCGCGCGGTGCGGTTGCGGGCGCTTGTGAGGGCGCGCAGGAGCTCCTGTCCCCGCTGGCGTACCCGCTCCCCCGTCTCCCGCGCGGCATAGAAGTCGTCCAGGAGCAGGGAGAGGGTGTCGTACCGGCGGCGCTCAAAGTGGTCCCCGTACTGGCGGATGGGCAGGAGCGAGAAGTCCTTCGGCGTCCCGTCCTTCAAAAGGGCCGTGGGCTCGGCCGGGCCGGTGCGCGCCGATGCGCAGAGGGACTCAAAGGCGTCCAGAAAGCGCACGCGCGTCTCGCCGGTGAGGGCGGCGAGGGGCAGGTCGGTCGCGCCGCCCGCCCGCCAGGCCAGCTCCCGGCAGAGCAGCGGGGAGAGGCCGGCAAACTGGTCGAGCAGCCAATCCGCCGCAGTCTGCTCCCGCGCCGCGCCGTCGAGGAGGGCGTCGAGGGCCTCCCGCCCCGTCTCCAGCGGGTCGCGCTTGCCCTCTCGCATGGGGGGCAGGCGGTAGAACAGACCGGGCAGGACGGGGCGCAGGGAGGAAAGCCCGGCGTCCACCCTGCGCATGCAGTCGGTGATCCGTCCCGCCTCATCGGTGAGGATCAGGTTGGAGCGGCGGCCCATCGCCTCAAGGATCAGATGGCGGCAGACCAGATCGCCCATCTCATTGCGGGTCTCCAGTGCCAGGTCCACCACCCGCTCCGCCGGCGGCTGGGTGACGGAGAGGATGCGCGCGCCGGTCAGGTGCTTGCGCAGGAGCATGCAGAACACCGGCGGGGCGGCGGGATTCTCCCGGCCAAGCTCGGTAAATTGCAGGCGCGGGTGGGAGGGATTCGCCGTCAGCAGCAGCTTGCGGCTCCCCTCCGGCCCGCGCAGGTGGAGGAGGACCTCCTCCCGGCCAGGCTGAAATATCTTGTCCACCCGCGCCCCCTCCAGCGCGGGGCGCAGCTCGCGGACCAGTGCGGTCAGGCATACGGCGTCCAGCGGCATGGTCACTCCCCCCTTCCCTGCTCCGGCGGCAGCTCCTCCGCCTCCATGATGATGGCAAAGAGCTGGTTGATGCGCTCCTTGCGGTCCTGCAGATAGAGCCAGCCAAACAGGGCCTCCAGCGCGGTGGCGCGCAGGTACTCCCCCCGGCTGGCCGCCCGGGGGATGGTGTGGACGTGGGCGTTGCGTCCGCGGTGGACCACCGCCACCTCCTCCGGCGTGAGATGGGACGTGATGCGGCCGAGGGCCTGGGCCTGCGCCGAGGCGCGCACCAGCGCCACCGTCCGGCGGTGCAGGTTCTCGTTGACCTGCAGGCCCCCGCTGCACAGCCAGCCGCGCACGAGCAGCTCATACACCCCGTCGCCCACATGGGCCAGGGCGAGCGAGCTCATGGCGGCCAGCTGCGTCTGATTCAGATGCAGGGAAAAATAGTCCTTCATACGCGCATGTCCCCCCGGCGATGCAATCATAACTCATGCGTCGCAAAATCGTCAAAAAGAGCGGCTGTGCGGCGCATTGCGCGGCACAGCCGCACGAATGAATAACAGTATAACAACTTTTCCCTGTCAATGCAAGGGAGTCCCGGGCAAACCGGCGGGACCGGAGCGGTCTTTCCGCCCTCCACGGACAGGCCGAAGGCCCCGGCTGCGGAAAGAGACCGCTGCCGGGGCCATATGTTATGACGTTGGACGCTCAACCCTTCGGGACAAAGAGGGCCCGGATGGCGTTGAGCACGGCGAGGATCATCACGCCCACATCGGCGAAGACCGCCAGCCACATATTGGCAAAGCCGAGGGCGACGAGGGCGAGGCAGATCAGCTTGATGCCGATGGCGACCACGATATTCTGGTAGACGATGCCGAGGCACTTGCGGCTGATGCGAATCGCCCTGGCGATCTGCATCGGGTCGTCGTCCATCAGCACCACGTCGGCGGCCTCGATGGCGGCGTCCGAACCCATGGCCCCCATCGCGATGCCGATGTCCGCCCGGCCGAGCACCGGGGCGTCGTTGATGCCGTCACCCACGAAGGCCAGCTTGGCCCGGTCAGGCTTCATCCGGAGGAGCTCCTCCACCTTCTCCACCTTGCCGGCGGGGAGCAGTTCGCTGTAGACCTGGTCCAGACCCAGCGCCTGGCCGACGCTGTCAGCCACCCGCTTCGCATCGCCGGTCAGCATGACGGTCTTCTGCACGCCAGCAGCCTTCAGCGCCTCGATCGCCTGCCGGGAGCGCGGCTTGACGATGTCGGAGATGACGATATGTCCGGCATACTTACCGCCCACCGCCATGTGGATGATGGTGCCCACCGCGTGGCATCTGTGGTAGGGGATGCCGAGGTGGTCCATTAGCTTGTCGTTGCCGGCGGCCACCGCCACACCGTCCACCACGGCGGTCACGCCGTTGCCGCTGATCTCCTGAATCTCGCTGACGCGGGTGCGGTCGATCTCCCTGCCGTAGGCCCGCTGGAGGCTCTTGCTGATGGGATGGGAGGAGGCGCTCTCCGCTAGGGCGGCATATTCGATGAGCTGCGCGTCGGAATAGGGGCTGTGGTGGACGCCGTTGACCTCAAAGACGCCCTGCGTCAGGGTCCCGGTCTTGTCAAAGACCACGATCTTCGTCTGCGACAGCGTCTCCAGATAGTTCGAGCCCTTGACCAGCACGCCCGCCTTGCTCGCCCCGCCGATGCCGGCAAAGAAGCTGAGGGGGATGGAGATCACCAGCGCACAGGGGCAGCTGGCCACCAGGAAGGTGAGGGCGCGGTAGACCCAGGTCTCCCAGCCGGGGGCCTGGCCCATCAGCAGCAGGGCCAGCGGGGGCAGGATGGCCAGGGCCAGGGCGGCGTAGCATACTGCCGGGGTGTAGACCTTGGCAAAGCGGGAGATGAAGTCCTCCGAGCGCGACTTGCGGGAGGAGGCGTTCTCCACCAGATCGAGGATCTTGGAGACGGTGGACTCGCCGAACTCCTTTGTGGTCTGGATCTTGAGCAGGCCGGTCATATTGATGCAGCCGCTGACGATCTCGTCCCCCGTCCGGACCTCGCGGGGGAGGCTCTCGCCGGTGAGTGCGGCGGTATTCAGGGTGGAGGCGCCCTCCACCACCGTGCCGTCGATGGGCACCTTCTCGCCCGGCTGAACCACGATGATGGTGCCAATGCCCACCTCGTCCGGGTCCACCTGCTCCAGCTTGCCGCCCCGCTCCACATTGGCGTAGTCCGGGCGGATATCCATCAGGTCGCTGATATTGCGGCGGCTCCTGCCGACCGCGTAGCTCTGGAACCACTCACCCACCTGATAGAACAGCATGACGGCGATGGACTCCAGATAGTCCCCGTTCTCATAGACCGCCAGGGCGAGCGCGCCCAGCGTGGCGACCGCCATGAGGAAGTTCTCGTCAAAGACACGCCCGTTGCGGATGCCCTGAAACGCCTTCTTCAGGATATCATAGCCGATCACCAGATAGTCCGCGAGGTAGCAGGCCAGACGGACCCAGCGCCCCGCAACGCCCATCCGTTCAAATGCGGCGGCGCCCAGACCCTGGAGGACCAGCAGCAGCACGGTGGCCGCCAGGATGCGCCGGAGCATGACCTTCTGTTTTCTCGTCATACCCGCCGAGGGCCGCAGGCCGATGAGCTGTAAGCTCACCGCCAGCAGGGCCACCACCACCAGCAGGCCGTTGACGATCATTTCCTGCATCGGAATCACCTTCTAAATTGAAATGTTGGGACTGCGATGAACCCGGGGCGCAGGTATCCCGCGCCCCGGTCTGTCACTCAAATCGCTCAGAGATAGATCTCGCAGTCCGGCTCCACCTTTTTACACGCCTTGAGGACGCAGGACATGACCGCCTTGGCATCCTGCCCTTCGGCAAACTCGACGATCATCTTCTGGGTCATAAAGTTGACGGTGGCAGACTGGACGCCGGCGGTCTTGCGGGCGGCATCTTCCATCAGGTTGGCGCAGTTGGCGCAGTCCACTTCGATCTTATAGGTCTTTTTCACGGGGATCCTCTCCTTTTACTGTATTGTTCATTTGAACAATTAAACAATCGCTTAACTGTAAGGCTATTATATGCCTCTCTCTTCCGTCTGTCAACCCCTCCGTGCAAAATATTTTGCTTTCTTCCGGATACAGATCTGTGGTACACTATGGAGAAAAGGAGTGAGTGCAGATGGAGGAAAAGAGACTGCCGCACGACCACGGTCAACGGATTGAGCGTGAGGCGGGGCACATGCCGAGCGCGGCCGGCTTTCAGGCGGCCGCGGACCTCTTCCGGCAGCTGGGCGACGGGAGCCGCATCCGCATCTTCTGGATCCTCTGCCACGGGGAGGAGTGTGTGGTCAATCTCTCCAGCCTGATGGAGATGAGCAGTCCCGCCGTCTCCCATCACCTCAAGCAGCTGCGCGCCGCGGAGCTGATCGTCAGCCGGCGGGATGGAAAAGAGGTCTACTACCGCGCCGCGGACACGGCGGCGGCGAAGCTGCTGCATCAGATGATCGAGGCGCTGGCGGAGATCGTCTGCCCGGACGAGGGCTGAGGCGCACCGCCTCCCAGAGCGGCAAAAGACGGCAGGGAAAATCCCTGCCGTCAAAATTTTACCGTATTGGCTGCCCCCTGAAAACTGAACAGAGAAACCTCCTGTGAACTCCTCCGCGCTCTCTTGCAGCTCTGAGCCTGCTTCCTTCTGTAGGTCAAGCCCTCGACTGATTAGTACCAGTCAGCTTCACGCCTCGCAGCGCTTCCACCTCTGGCC
>CASDSM010000010.1 GCA_949283375.1 uncultured Eubacteriales bacterium
CACGATGCGCTCTATCTGACCCAGAAATTCTTTCTTCTTCGTCCGCACCTGGCTCAATTCATCGCTCAGGCCCGACAGACTCATCTGCTTATCCATAGCTTTATTATATCATATTTTTTCTTTGTGCGGTGTTACCTTAAAATTATGCACTCCAGCGGGCCGACCCGTATTCCATCCCGTGGCGGTATTTCTTGGCGTTCTTGCTCTTGAGATAGACCGCCAGCCGGAGCACCGCCCCGCAGCAGAGGCCCACCAGCAGGTCCAGCGGGTGCAGGCTGGGCAGCGGGTTTTCCAGCGCCACGGGAAGGGCGTTCAAAAAGCCGAGCAGCTGCGCCGCCAGGTCCGCGCCCTCCGCCATCCGCCACGCCTCCCCGAGGTTGGTGGCCAGCAGCCCCACCAGCAGATAGGGCAGGTGGAGGATGATTTGCTTCTTGATCGTCCCGCTCATCGGTCACGCTCCTGTCTCTTCTCCCGGACCTTGGTGGGGATCGCGGCCACCAGCTGGGTGAGCTTCCGCAGCTGGGCCAGCACGCTGGGACGCTTGGTTTTGCTCAACGCCCTGGCCTGCTGCTCCTGGCAGATGGCGCTCAGGGCGTCGGCGTCCTTGGCCCGGACGAAGACCAGATACCGGGGCGGGTTCACCGACCGGTCCTTGCGCACGGCGAAGTCCACGCCGTATTTCCGGGCGATGCGCTCAAAGTCCCGGATGCCCTCTCTGTCGATCTCCGCGTTGGCCGCCCCCTGGTTCTGCCCCAGGAGCTGCTTCACCGTCTGCTTTCCGTGGACGCCGGTATCGCGGCCCTGCTCCGCCTTTTTCTTCTGGCAGCTCTGCAAAAACTTGCGGAGCCCGGCGACGATGGCCCGCAGGGTCAGCTTGCTGGTGCTGATGGCCAGATTGATCGTTCTGTTTTCCACTTCCTCCTGCATTGTTTCTCACCTCCGGCAGCAAAAAAGGCGGCCATCCTGGAGCGCTTACAGCTCATAGATCGTCGCCTCGTGTTCCCACTGTTTTGCGCACAGGGCCTGAAGCGCCTCGGACAGCTCCTCCGGCGGGAAGAAGATGTTGTCCCGGCTCTCCAGCACCCTTTTGAACGTCCGGTATTCCGTGATAGACTCAACGAGAGTCGAACACCTGCCGCCTGTGGGCGGCCCTTTCCGGCGCTTTTTGCCGTTCGCTCATTGGTGGGCGTCAGCCCACATGCTTCGCAAACGCCAAAAATCCCTCGAAAATGCCTCGCCCACAGGTGCTTCGCAGTCAGGGCAGAATTCATTTTCGTCCAGACAAGAAAAAGGCCGCGGGGAATATCGGCCATATTGCCAAGGCCTTTTCCGCGGTATGGGCGGAAATGAATCTGCCCTGACCGGCAGAGGTTCGATTCTCGTTGAGTTTTGCCGTGCGCGCCGCCAAAGGCAATGGCCACGCAGCGCACCACGGCGAAGGTCATGTCCTCCAGCAGCCACAGCTCAGTCTGATAGCGGGTGGAGGCCGCGTCCATCACGGTCCGCTCCACCCGGACATACAGGGGACAGGCCCGCTGGTCGAACAGCTCCGGGCCGCGGTAGTCAAAGCCCTTTTCCGCCCCGCCCTGCACGGAATACTGATACACCGGCTGGTCCAGGTCCCGCAGGGAGATGCACACCTCCGGCAGGTACAGCCCGCCGGCGCAGCCGATCTCTCCCTCGTCGTAGCCCTCGTAGTCCGCCGGCACATACTGCTCGAACAGCCACCGGATGGCCCTGCTCATCTCTTTTTCTGTAAACATCGCTTGCTCCTTTACCGTTCCATGGATTTTTCCCGTCTTCTCTGCCACTGCTCCAGCAGCTGAATGATTTTTTCCTCCATCTGGCGGCTGGTGTAGGACTTGGGGAAGTATTTGCGCAGGGAGTCCGCCTTGAACACCACCCGGTCCAGCTCGCCCTTTTTCACCTCGTTCATGATCTCGCACATGGCGTCCAGAGTGCAGGCCCCCTCCTGGGCCAGCTTCTTGATCCGCTGGGCCTGGGAGAGGGAGGGGAACGCCTGGGCGTAGTCCATGGCGGACAGGAACTCCCGCTGCTCCTCCCGGGCCAGATAGGAGAGCTCCACCGCCGGATTGAATCTGATCTGGCCGTTGTCCACCATGTCCAGCAGCTCGGGAATCAGCTCGGTCAGGCGGATATATCTTTTGACCTGCGTCTGCGTATCATTTGCTTCTTCTGCAACTTTTTGTGCCGCAGTCAACTTCGGACCAACTTGGTCCGAAGTTAAATCCGACCTTGCACCCTGATGCTTGATCGCATCCAGCTTCATCTTGTAGGCATAGGCCCGTTCGCTGGGGAGAATGGTCTCCCGCTGCAAATTGGCGTCCACCATCAGGATGATGGCCGCGTCGTCGTCCAGCTCCCGGACGATGACCGGCATGGTCTCCCGCCCGGCCAGCTGGGAGGCCCGGTGCCGCCGGTGGCCGGAGATGATCTCGTAGCCGCCCTCCGGGTCGGGGCGGACAATGGCGGGGGTGAGCACGCCGAATTCCCGGACGCTCTCCGCCGTCTTCTGCATCTCCTCGTCGTCCACCACCCGGAAGGGATGGCCCTCAAAGGGGTGCAGCTGGGCGAGGGGAATCTCCTGCACCCGCTCCTGCCGGGCCTCCGTTCGGGACTGCTCGGTGGAGAAGATGTCATCGTACCCCTTCAAGCTGATGTTTGCGCCTTTTTTCGGCATTGTTGATCACCTCTCTCGTCAGAACTTTATAGGCCTCCGCCACCTTGCCTTTGGGGTCATGCTGAAAAATACTCTTTCCCTCGGCGCTGATCTCCTCCGCCCGGACGGAACGGGGGATGTCGGTCTGATACACCTTCAGCTTGCCGCCGTAGCGCTCCCGGATCAGATTGGCGATGTCCCGGGAATAGTTGGTTCTGCTGTCCACCATGGTCAGCAGGATGCCCTCGATCTTCAGCTTCGGGTTGATCTGCCGCCTGACCTTGTGGATGGTCTCCAGCAGCTGCTCCAGACCCTTGGCCGGGAGATAGGCCGCCTGGACCGGCACCAGCACCTTGTCCGCCGCCGCCAGGGCGTTCACCGTGAGCATCCCCAGCGAGGGCATGCAGTCCAGCAGGATGAAGTCATAGTCCTGCCGGACCGTCTCCAGATACTGGCGCAGGATGGTCTCCCGGCTCATGGCGTTGACCAGCGAAACCTCCAGGCCGGAGAGGGCGATGTTGGCGGGCACATAGTCCACGCCCTCCAGGTGGTGCAGGATGCCCTCTCCGGGAGCGATGGGCTTGTCCGCCAGGACCTTGCCCAACAGGTCGGCCAGGGTGGGGGACAGCTCGTCGGGATAGGGATTGCCCAGGCTGACGGTCAGGGAAGCCTGGGGGTCGGTGTCCGCCAGGAGCACCCGCCTTCCCTCCATCGCCAGCCCGATGCCCAGATTCTCGCAGGTGGTGGTCTTGCCCGTCCCGCCCTTCTGGTTGACCACCGCGATCACCTCTGCGTTCTTTGCCAAAGTGTTCACCTCCATCGTGATTTTCCTCAGATGCGCCCCGCCGCGAAGTCGTGCCGCACCATGGCGTCATAGTGGGCGCTGATCGTGTAGGGGGCGTTGTAGATCGAAGCCAGCAGATACTGCTTCACATTGCGGATCTCGCTGGCGTTTGCCTTGAAGCTCTGCATGACGTAGCTAATATGCTCCGAATCCAATTTCATCAAACTGGCCCGGACGATCTCCACCGGCTTATCGTCCCCGGCCACCCGGATCATCTTCCGCTTGCTGCACATGACCTCCACGATCAGGTGGAGGATCAGGTCCAAAATCTCCTCGTCATAGGGGAAGTCCCGTTTCAGCCGGTCCATGGAAATCTGCTGCTGAAAGAACCGGAGATACGCCTGGTATTTCTCCGCCTCACCCCCATCCGATCCGTCCCAACGGAAGGAAGGGATAGGATCAGTATCACTATAGTCAGTCTCTTTACTATCAGTATCTTTACCTTGTGCTTTGGACAGTTCCGGAGTTGTGCTTTGGAAAGCCACTGAATTGTCCTTTTGACAAGTCAAGAATTGTCCTCCCCCGCAGGCGGACGGAGGCTGGGCCCGGGGGTCGGAGGTGAAGTTTTTTACATAGATCAGGTTGGGCTTGCCCAACCCCTGCCGCTTGCGCTCGATGAGGGCGCACTTCTTCTCCAGCTCGTCCAGGAGCTTCACCGCTTTTTTCTCGGCGCAGCCCAGGGCGTGCTTGACCTCCTCGATGGTGAAGATGATGTAGATGCGCCCGTCCCCGTCCCGCCAGTCGTTTCGGGCGGAGAGCTCCATGCGGTCCAGCAGGATGCCGTAGAGCAGCTTGGCGTCGGTGGAGACAGCCCGGAAGGCGTCCTGAAACAGCAGCTTGGGCACCCGGTAAAAGGCGAACAATTCCGCCTGCTGGCCGTAAAAATAGTCATACCGCATCCGGTTTCACCGCCTCTTTGGCCGGAAAATGCTCCTTGCGGAGCGGTTCCCGGCGGATCGTGCACAGCTTGCGGTCGTGGGGGCAGCGAACATAGCTGCAAAAACGATACCGCCACCGGGGCTGATAATGCTCGCAGTTCCGGCAGCCCCTCGGCACGCCGTAATATTCGGACCTATATGTCATGACCCTCCCTCATTTCTTTCAGTGGTTCCCTAGTATTTGTTTCGTGCACCAGCCGATGCAGGGCCGGTCCCGTCCGTAGGGGCAGCCGTCGCACTCCGACTTCGGCTCCGGCGGCACATAGACCAGGTAGTAGCAGTTTTCCTTGCCCAGGGAACAGCCGTGCCGCCGGTTCCTCCAAAAATAGCAGTACCGGCAGTCCCGGGGCCTGTCCGGGGAATATCTCTTTTCGCCCATCGCAAAACCTACCTCCTCGTTTCGGGCAGAGAAAAAGAGCGTTCATCCGCCCCGGCGAGGGGGCGGACAAACGCTCTATGTAGCGCGCAGGTATTCCATTTTCGGCGCAGTCCGCCCCGGGCGGATGTGCTGTCTGTTCGCCCGGCCCTTGCCATCCTTTCCTTCCGGCCGGCGCTCTGGTATCATAGATTTGGAATATACTGCCTCCAGCCGCCCATGCCCTGAAGCTGCTTCGGAGACCTTTCACTCTGAAATTGGACAAAATCGGCGAAAACCCGGCGTTTCAGGGCTGTTTTAGGCTGTAATCATTATAACCGAATCATCTATTCTCCGGACAATGCCAGTCGCTTTCATCTGTCTCTACCTCCCAGTCGCGGTGTGATCTGTTACGGAGGTTAGTATTTGCACGTTTTTCCCTTTTATGACCGCGCGGGATGGAAATCATTCCCGTCAGAATCAGACAGGAAGAAAACGGAAACGGCAGAAACCAGCAGGAACCGCCCGCTCACAGCGCCGTGAAGTCCAGATACTCCCTGGCCCGGAAGGCGGCGGCGAGCTGGAAGCAGGCCTCCGGGTCGTCCAGCCGGAAGCCCAGTTTTTCCCGCAGCAGGTGGACCCGGTGGTTCACCGTGTTCCGGTGGCAGAAGGATGCCTCCGCCACCGCCTGGATGCTCCCCCGGCAGGAGAGGTAGAGGGAGAGGGTCCGGGCAAAGTCGCTGCCGTGCTTCCGGTCGTAGTCCAGCACCGGGCCAAGCTGCTCCCGGACATAGTCCTCCAGAAAGGCCCGGTCGCCCACCTCCAGCAGCAGACGGAAAAAGCCCATCCGGTCGTAGTGCCCCAGCTCTGTCCCCTGGCTGAGGGCGAAGCAGAGGGCGGCTCTCGCCTGCTCCACCCCGCGATGCAGCTCCGCCAGGCTGGGACAGGCCCCGCTGACCCCCACCGCCGGGCGGCCGCCGGGGCAGAGCAGGGAGAATTCCCGGAGCAGCAGGCGTGCACAGGCCTCTCCCCTGTCCTCCCCGCTCTGGGCGCAGACCAGGAGGAGCTCTCCCTGCCAGGGCAGCAGGATGACCGGGCAGGGAAGCCGGTGCGTGAGGAGGGAGAGCCGGTCCGGATCGGGCAGGGGCCGCCCGGCGCGCAGGAGCAGGGCGCGGCAGCCGCCCCGGACGGGAAATCCCTGCCGCTCCAGTCCCCGGAGGGCGGCGGCATGGTCTCCCGCCGGGTCCAGCAGGGTCAGCACCCCCTGCTGCAGGGACTCGCTGCGCCGGGTGTCGGTGAAGATCCGGTCGCAGTAGTCCCGGGTGATGTCGTAGATGTGGATCTGCCAGGGCATGAGAAAGAGGGGGAAGGGGTACGCATCGCAGAAATCCAGCACCTCCTGAGAGATCTGCTCCCGGCGGAGGTAGGGCCCCTGATTGATGATGAGCCCGCAGGTGTGCTGCTGGGTGATGTGGCGCAGCAGCCGCAGCAGCCATTGGGAACTGCCGCCGCTGATGACCCCGGTGGTGATGATCAGCTCCCCGCCGTGGAGAAAGTCGGAGGTGGTGTAGTCCTCCGAGACATAGACCCAGTTCATGGGCCGGTCCAGACCGGCCCTGCCCGCGATCAGCTCGAGCTGAAATTTCTCCCTTGTGGCCTCAAAGACCTCCCGCAAGATAAGCGCCATCGCTCTCCCCTCCCCTGTCTGATGGGCCCAATATATCACATCTGTGCCGCACGCACAAGGAGAAAGTGGAGGGCGCAGGAAGAGATGGTAAAGCGGCGTGAAATGCATGGTATTTCGCGCCTCCCGAAAGCCGCATTGTGCTATCAGCACAACGACAGAGAAAAGGATTGTCCCTTCAGCCTCTTGCGGCGGGGCGGGGAAAGGGGTATTCTGTACGCAGAAGAGAGACGGCAGAGGCTGCTGTTCCTGCAAAATGTGGAATGCAATGGCGCATTTTGAGGGAGCTTGCCCCTGCCGCTTTGTTTTTACCTGCAAAGAGGAGGTCTTTTCCATGTTAAGAGACGCACTGCCTGAGATCGTCACCGCCACCCTGCCCGGCCCCAGGGCCCAGGCCCTCATCGACCGCCGCCACGCCGCCATCCCCAACGCGATCGGCTGCTCCTATCCCGCCGTCATTGAGCGGGGCGAGGGCGCCATGCTGGAGGATGTGGACGGGAACAAGTTCCTGGACTGGATCGGCGGCGTGGGCGTGCTGAACATCGGCTACTCCCAGCCCGAGGTGGTGGAGGTGGTCAAGGCCCAGGCGGAGAAGTATTTCCACGGGATGTTCAATATCGTCACCCACGAGGGCTATGTCGCCCTGGCGGAGAAGCTCTGCGCCATCGCTCCGGTGAAGGGAGAGCGGAAGAAGGCCTTCTTCGCCAACTCCGGCGCCGAGGCCAACGAGGCCTTGATCAAGATGGCCCGGAAATACGGTGTGGAGAAGTACGGCCCCCACAAGTACAACATCGTCACCGCGAAGATGGGCTTCCACGGCCGCACCTTCGGCTCCATGTCCGCCACCGGCCAGCCGGACAACGCTTGCTAGATCGGCTTTGGCGACATGACCCCCGGCTTTACCTACGCCGACTACAACGACCTCCAGTCTTTCAAAGACGCCTGCACCGAGAACACCATCGCCATCATGGTGGAGCCGGTCCAGGGCGAGGGCGGCGTCCACCCCGCCACGAAGGAATTCCTCTGCGGCCTGCGGAAGTTCTGTGACGAGCGGGGGATGCTCCTCCTGCTCGACGAGGTGCAGACCGGCTGGTGCCGCACCGGCGCGGTGATGAGCTACATGAACTACGGCATCAAGCCGGACATCGTCTCCATGGCCAAGGCCATGGGCGGCGGGATGCCCATCGGCGCCATCTGCGCCACCGAGGAGGTGGCCCGGGCCTTCACCGCCGGTTCCCACGGCACCACCTTCGGCGGGCATCCGGTGTCCTGCGCTGCCGCCCTGGCGGAGATCGAGGAGCTGCTGGACCGGGATCTCGCCGGGAACGCCAGGGCCATGGGAGATTACTTCTCCGCCAAGCTGGAGGGCCTGCCCCATGTGAAGGAGGTCCGCCATCAGGGCTGCCTGATCGGCGTGGAGTTTGACGGCTTCGCCCCCGCTGTGGAGATCAAGCACCGGTGCCTGGAAAAGCACCTGCTGGTCACCGCCATCGGCGCGAGCGTCATCCGCATGGTCCCTCCCCTGATCCTCACCGAGGCCGACTGTGACAAGGCCTGTGAGATCCTCCGGGAGGCGGTGGAGGAGCTCGGCAGATAAGTCCCCGACCCACACGGAGCAGACAGGACGGACCCGCCGGCGAGCGCCGGCGGGGGCCGCCCGGAGAGGAGAGAGAGCAGTATGAAAGACATTATTTTCACCATCGGCTGCGAGTACGGCAGCGGCGGCCCGGACATCGGCAAGATGATCGCCAAAAAGCGGAACATCCCCTGCTATGACCGGGTGATCATCGACCGGATCATCGAGGAGACCGGCCTCTCCAAGGAGGTCACCGAGATGGCGGACGCCGGCGTGGAGATCCGGGGCCGGAGCAAGGCCCTGAGCAACACCGCCAGCCCCAGCAAGTACGCCATCCTCACCGAGCGGGTGGTGTACCTCCAGACCCAGATCATCAGGAAGCTGGCCGACCGCGGCCCCTGCGTCATCATCGGCCGCTGCGCCGACCATGTCCTGCGCGACCGGACGGGCGTGTGCAACGTCTTCATCTACGCCCCGGAGGACAGGCGGCTGGAGCACATTATGAACGCCCTGAAGGTCTCCTCCGATGCGGCCAGGGTGCTCATCGAGAAGAACGACAGGCACAACCACGCCCGCTACAAGCAGATGACCGGCACCTACCGGGGCGACCGGCACAACCGCCACCTGCTGGTGGACTCCAGCGCCCTCGGCCTGGAGGGGACCGCCCGTCTCATCGAGGACTTCGCAGAGGCCATGTTCCAGGGCTGAGCGGCAGAAAAGAGAAGAGATTTGCTGACAAAGGTGTCAGAGCTGTCCCCGGAGGACGGGGGCGGTTTGGCATCTTTTTTGTCTGGCTGGAAAGGAAGACGATCTATGGAAAACAAGCAGAAATCCGCCTTTGACAAAGTCCTGGGCGCATGGGACATTCTGGTCATTGCCTTTGGCGCCATGATCGGCTGGGGCTGGGTGGTCTCCTCCGGCGACTGGATCGGCAAGGGCGGCGCCGTGGGCGCTGCCATCGGCGGCATCATGGTCTTTTTCGTGGGCCTGACCTATGCCGAGCTCACCTCCGCCATGCCCCAGTGCGGCGGCGAGCATGTGTTCAGCCATAAGGCCATGGGCCCGGTGGGCTCCTTCATCTGCACCTGGGCCATCGTGCTGGGCTACGTCAGCGTGGCCTGCTTCGAGGCCTGCGCCCTGCCCACCATCATCACCTACATCTACCCCGACTTCCTCCAGGGCTACCTGTACACTGTGGCCGGGTTTGACGTCTACGCCTCCTGGCTGGCGGTGGCCATGATCGTGGCCATCTTCATGACCTACATCAACATCCGCGGTGTGAAGACCGCCGCCATCCTCCAGACCATCCTCACCGTCATCATCGGCGGCGTGGGCATCCTGCTGGTGATCGCCTCCGCCTTCACCGGCCAGCCCTCCAATCTGGAGATGCAGCTCTTCGCCTCGGACGGCAATATCCTCGGCGGCATCCTGCGCGTGGCGCTGGTGACCCCCTTCTTCTACATCGGCTTTGACGTGATCCCGCAGGCCGCGGAGGAGATCAATGTGGATCTCAAGAAGATCGGCAAGATCCTCATCCTCTCCATCGTGCTGGCCGTCGCCTTCTACGCCCTGGTCATCCTGGCGGTGGGCTATGTGATGTCCCCCGAGCAGATCGCGGCCTCCATGGGCGGCACCGGTCTGGTCACCGCCGACGCGATGGCGCTGGCCTTCAACAGCTCCATGATGTCCAAGGTGCTCATCATCGGCGGCATGTGCGGCATCGTCACCAGCTGGAACTCCTTCCTCATGGGCGGCAGCCGGGCGATGTACTCCATGGCTGAGTCCTACATGATCCCCAAGTTCTTCGGCAAGCTGCACCCCAAGTACAAGACCCCCATCAACTCCCTCTATCTGGTGGGCCTGCTCACCGTCCTGGCCCCGCTGGCCGGCCGTCAGATGCTCGTCTGGATCGTGGACGCCGGCAACTTCGGCTGCTGCATGGCCTACTGCATGGTCTCCTTCTCCTTCCTCATCCTGCGCAAGACCCAGCCGGATATGCCCCGGCCCTACAAGGTGGGTCCCTACAAGTTCGTGGGCGTCATGGCGGTGCTCATGTCCGGCTTTATGGTGGCCTGCTACCTGATCCCCGGCTCCGGCGCCACTCTGGTGTGGCAGGAGTGGCTGATGGCCGGCGGCTGGGTGCTGCTGGGCGTGGTGTTCTTCATCGTCTGCAAGATCAAGTATAAGGAGAAGTTCGGCTCCCTCATCGAGATCATCTCCGACGAGGACGCCGCCGCCCTCCAGGTCTCCGACCAGGAGCTGGACGAAACGCTGGACTCCGCCATCGAGGCTGCCATCGAGGCCGCCATTGCTACGGTACTGAATGAGGAGGTGGCCAAGCAGCTATGAGCAGCGGCAATTTCAACTACTATCTCCCGGTGAACATCGTCTTCGGCCGGGGAAAGGCGGCCCAGGTGGGCGAGCTCGCCGCCCCCTACGGGAAGAAGGCCCTCATCGTCACCGGCCGCTCGAGCGCCAGGAAGTCCGGCCTCTATGACCGGGTGAAGGGGGCGCTGACCGCGCACGGCGTGGAGAGCTGCCTCTTTGACCGGGTGGCTCAGAACCCTCTGACCACCACCGCCATCGAGGGCGCGGCCTTTGCCAAAGCCAACGGCTGCGACCTGGTGGTGGCGATCGGCGGCGGCTCCATCATGGACTGCGCCAAGGCCATCGCCTTTCTGGCGGTGAACGACGGGGACATCAACGACTACATCTTCAACCGCCGGGTGAGCGACAGGGCCCTGCCCCTGGTGCTCATCCCCACCACCTGCGGCACCGGCTCGGAGGGCAACGGTTTTGCCGTGCTCACCAACCCGGAGAACGGGGACAAGAAGAGCCTGCGCTGCAACGCCATCATCGCCAAGGTCCCCATCGTGGACCCGGAGTGCATGATGACCATGCCCAGGCGGGTGCTGGCCTCGGTGGGATTTGACGCCCTCTGCCATTCCATGGAGGCCTACACCTCCAGAATCTCCACCCCCCTCAGCGACGCCCTGAGCGTCTACGCCATCGAGCTGCTGGCAGAGAACCTGGCGAACGTCTACACCGGCCGGGACACCAGTCCGGAGGCCTGGGAGAAGATCACCGTGGCCGCCACCATCGGTGGCATGGTCATCAACACCGCCGGCGTCACTCTGGCCCACGGCATGGAGCATCCCGCCAGCGGCCTGAAGGACATCGTCCACGGCCAGGGCCTCGCCGCCCTGACGCCCCCCATTCTGGAGGCGTCCTGGAAGGGGGACCCCGCCAAGTTCGGCAAGATCGCCCGCCTGCTGGGGGGCAATGGCCCCGAGGACTGCGCCGAACAGGTGCGCAGCCTGCTCCGGGCGCTCGATCTGGCCGTCACCCTGGGAGACCTCGGCCTGCGGGAGGAGGACATCCCCTGGATGGCGGAGAACTGCATGAAGGTCTCCGCTGCCGGGGTGGCAAACAACCCGGTGGTCTTTACCCAGGAGGAGATCGCGGAGATCTACCGCTCCTCCCTCTGAGTGGGAGGCGTACCTCGCAAAAACACTCCGGCGCCGCGGTCTGGCTCAGGCCGCAGCGCTACGTCATCGGAGGGATGAGAGATGGAGGAGAGAAAACGCAGCTGCGCCGACTGCGGCGTGATCCACTGCGACGTGCAGAACCGGGCCTATCCGCCCTTCTGCCTGACCACTCACATGGACAGCGAGGCCAAGGCGGCGGCCATGGCCCGCTATGACGAGGGGGACAACCGCCGGGTGATGCAGACCGCCGCCCAGGTGGAATACGAGGGCTATCTGAACTGGAGCCGGGTCCGGGAGACGGCGGAATTTGCCCGGCGGATGGGCGTTCACAAGATTGGCATCGCCACCTGCGTGGGGCTGATCCGGGAGACCCGGACCCTGGCGGACGTGCTCCGGGCCTGGGGCTTCGAGGTCTGCGGCGTCGCCTGCAAGGCGGGGGCGGTGCCCAAGCCGGAGATGGGGATCGACCCGCAGTGCTGCGCCATCGGGGAAAACTCCTGCAATCCCATCTTACAGGCGGAGCTGCTCAACCGGGAAAAGACCGGGCTGAACATCGTCATGGGCCTCTGCGTGGGGCACGACAGCCTGTTTTACCGCTATTCTGAGGCGATGGTCACCACGCTGGTGACCAAGGACCGGGTCTACGGTCACAACCCGGTGGCGGCGCTGTACACGGCGGGCACCTACGCCAAGCGTAAGCTGTATCCGGAGGAGGGAAGCGTATGAACATCGTCGCCGCCGCCCCGGAGGACTTCCCCGCCGCCTTCTCCTTCATTCAGGCCCTGTGGGACTACAACACCTATGACCCGGAGAAGACGCAGGCGGTCTACCGCCGGGTGCTGGAGCATCCGGACAGCTTTTTCTGCTTCCTTAAGGAGGGGGAGGAATATCTGGGCTTCTGCCACGGGGACTTCTTCGACACCTTCTGGATGGAGGGGCTGACCTGCTATCTCTCCAGCCTCTATGTCCGGCCGGAGTGCCGCCGCCGGGGCTGCGGCCGGCTGCTGCTGGACCACGCCCGGGCCCTCGCCAGAGCGCGGGGCTGCAAGGCGCTGGTGCTGGACTCCGGCCTCCCCCGCAGGGAGGCCCACCGGTTCTATCAGGGCTATGGCATGGAGAAGAGCTGCTATGGCTTTGAGCTGATTGGGCTGTAAAGGGAGAGCCTGTCGCGATGCCCCGGCGCCGCGGCAGGCTCCCGCCGTCAGGGGCCGGGCGGCCGGAGAAAATTCCTCTTGCAATCCGGGCCGGGCTGGCGTACAATAGCATCACAACTGAACGGACGGGAGCTTGTGTGACAGGCTGAGAGGAAGGTGTGACCTTCGACCGATAACCTGATTTGGATAATGCCAACGTAGGGATGCCTGTTTCAACGCCATTTTGCGCGGAAATTACCCAAATCAGGGGTAATTTCCGTTTTTTGTTTTGGAGTGAAAGGAAGTGGGGAGACCTGTCCCGGGTGGTCCGGGCGGATGGAAGGGGAGCGCCTTGCATCTTGTACTATGCGATGGGAACCCGTGTTTCGGGGTGAGAGGAGAAAATGGATTCTCGACCGAGCGAAGTGTATGACTTCGTATATTACGATGAAAAGAGGCAGCACAAGTGAAACAATCAAACCGTATTCTGAAGCTGACCGTGCTCTCCATGCTCATTGCCCTCGGCGTTGTCATCTCCCCCATCCTCCGCGTGGAAGGAATGTGCCCGATGGCGCATTTCATCAACATCGTCTGCTCCGTCTTTCTCGGGCCATGGTATTCCCTGCTCTGCGCCACGCTGATCGGCATCATCCGCATGGCCGCCATGGGTATCCCCCCTCTTGCGCTGACCGGCTCCGTCTTCGGCGCGTTCCTGTCCGGCGTGTTTTACCGGCTGTCCAGAGGGAAACTCCTCTGTGCCGTGGCCGGCGAGATCTTTGGTACCGGCATCATCGGCGCCATTCTGTCTTACCCGGTCATGACCTTTCTCTGGGGCAAGGATGGTCTGAGCTGGCTGTTCTATGTCCCCTCCTTCCTCTGCGGCACCCTGATCGGCGGCAGCATCGCCTTTGTATTCCTGCGGAAGTTCGCCGCCAACGGCATGCTGGCGCAGGTCCAGACCCGGCTGCTCTCCAGAAGCTATGCAGACCAGAGCAGCGTCCTCTCGGACACGCTGACCATTGCGGCGTCCGGCGCAATTCTCTTTGTGGCGCTCGAGCTGGCCACAGACCTGTTCACGCTGTCCGGCCCGGTTTGGGATGTCCTGTCCTACGGCGCGCTGGCGGTCTGTATCGCCGCGGCGGTCATCTATTATATCGTCAGGAGGGTGAGAGCGACGGATGCAGACCATACATGACCTGCGCGGGCGGCTCAGAGAGCGCCAGCCACTGATCCACTGCATCACAAATCCCATCTCCATCCACCAGTGCGCCAATGCGATCCTCGCAGTGGGCGCCCGCCCGGTGATGGCGGAGCATCCGCAGGAGGTCCGGGAGATCACGGAGACCGCCGCCGCCCTGATGCTGAATCTCGGCAACATCACCGATGTGCGGATGGCCTCCATGCAGATCGCCGCCCGGGCGGCGCAGGAGCGGGGCATCCCCATTCTGCTCGACGCGGTGGGCGTTGCCTGCTCCAAACTGCGCCGGGACTATGTCTGCGACCTGCTGGGGGCCGCCCTGCCCACTGTCATCAAGGGGAATTACTCTGAGATCAATGCCCTGTATCACGGGGCCTACCGCTGCTCCGGTGTGGACGCGGATGCCGCGCTGGATGTGGGGATGCTGGACGAGGTGGCCGCCGCGTTGGCGCGCACCTGTCATACGGTCATCCTCGCCAGCGGAAAGGTGGATATCGTCACAGACGGGACCTGTCTGGTCCATATCCGAAACGGCACGCCGCAGCTCTCCGCAGTCACGGGGACGGGCTGTATGCTGGGCGCTCTGGCTGCGGCATATCTGGCGGCGGCGCCTGCGCTGGACGCCGCGGCCGCCGCCTGCGTGACGCTGGGCGTCTGCGGCCAGCTCTCCGAGACGGACCGCGGCCCGGGCAGCTTTATGATGCGTCTGATGGATGCCCTCTCCACCGTGACGGACAGGGACATCGAGCGGCGCATGGACAGGGAGGAGATCAGAATTGAAGCGCTTTGACACCAGCCTGTACTTCATCACCGACAGCACGGGGCTCCGGGAGGAGGAGTTTCTGCGCAGGACGGAGGCGGCCCTCCAGGGCGGCGTGACCATCGTGCAGCTCCGTGAGAAGGAGAAGAGCGCGCGCGAATACCTGTCGCTCGCGCAAAAGGTACACAATCTCACGCAGCAGTACGGCGTCCCCCTCATCATCGACGACCGTCTGGACGTGGCCATGGCCGCGGATGCCGAGGGGGTCCATCTGGGCCAGAGCGACCTCCCCATCGACCGGGCACGGCGCATCTTCGGCCGGGAGAAGATCATCGGCGCGACGACCAAGACGGTGGAGCAGGCGCTGGAGGCCCATGCGCAGGGCGCGGACTATCTGGGTGTGGGCGCGATCTATCCCACCACCACGAAGGTCAGGACCGTCCTCACCTCTACCGATACGCTGCGGGAGATCTGTGCGGCAGTCCCCATCCCCGTCAATGCCATCGGCGGCCTGAACCGGGATAACATCGGCGTTCTGCAGGGGATCCCCATCGCCGGCATCTGCGTTGTCTCCGCCATCATGAAGGCGGACGATCCCCGGCAGGCCGCGCTCGACCTGCGCCGCCGGGCCAGGGAGCTGGGGCTGTCATTGTAGGGGCGATGCAGGCCGTCAAAGGGCAGTTCTGGCCGTCCTGCACACAGGGGCAGGCATTGGCCCGAAAGAGCTTGCGAGCGGCAGATCGGGGGCACCACTTTCTGTCGCGATAGAAAAATAGTGCTGAAAAACGGAAGGAGTAGACCAATGAGAACAGCATTATCCATCGCCGGAAGCGATTCCAGCGGAGGCGCCGGCATCCAGGCTGATATCAAGACCATGTCCGCCCACGGCGTCTATGCCATGAGCGCCATCACGGCCCTGACGGCCCAGAACACGACCGGCGTCACAGACATTTTGGACTCCACCCCCGCCTTTCTCTCCGCGCAGCTGGACGCCGTATTCACCGATATCTTCCCCGATGCGGTCAAGATCGGCATGGTGTCCTCCGCAGAGCTCATCAGCGTCATCGCCCGGAAGCTGCGCGCATACAAGGCCCGCCACATTGTGGTGGACCCTGTGATGGTGGCCACCTCCGGCGCCCGCCTGCTGCAGGAAAGCGCAGTGGAGACGCTGAAGGCCGAGCTGCTGCCCCTGGCCGAAGTGGCCACCCCCAATATCCCGGAAGCGGAGATCCTCGCGGAGATGGAGATCCGCACGAGCGCGGACATGGAGACCGCAGCGCGGCGCATCAGCGAGCGGTATCACTGCGCCGTCCTCTGCAAGGGCGGGCACGACCTGAACGACGCCAACGACCTGCTCTGGAAGGACGGCGTTGGCCGCTGGTTTTACGGCGCCAGGATCGACAATCCCAACACCCACGGCACCGGCTGCACCCTCTCCAGCGCGATTGCCTCCAATCTGGCCAGAGGGATGGAGCTGGAGGAGGCGGTCCGCCGGGCGAAGGCGTATATCTCCGGCGCGCTGGCAGCCATGCTGGACCTGGGCCGGGGCCGCGGTCCCATGAATCACCTCTTTGACCTCAAGAGCGATTACATCCGGGAGGGGGAGTGATATGGCCTCCCCCCTCTCCCGCCGCCTCCAGCACGCGGCGGCACCCATCTGGGCGGCCTGCCTGGAGCACCCCTTCGTCACCGGCATCGGCGACGGCACCCTTGCGGTGGAGAAGTTCCGGCATTACATGCTCCAGGACTACCTCTACCTCTTTGACTACGCCCGCGTATTCGCCCTCGGCGTGGTCAAGGCACGCGACCCCGCGCTGATGCGGACCTTTGCCGCCAATGTCGATGCCATCCTGGGCGGCGAGATGGAGATCCACCGCGCCTACATGAGGCGCCTTGGTATCACCGAGGCGCAGGTGCTCTCTGGGAAGCCCGCCCTGGATAACCTCTCCTACACCAGCTATATGCTCTCCGTGGCGAGTTCCGGCGGCCTGATGGAGCTCGTGGCCGCGATCCTCGCCTGCTCCTGGAGCTATGCCGTGATCGGCCAGGCCCTCGCCGCCATGCCCGGCGCGGCGGAGCACCCCTTCTACGGCGAGTGGGTCCGGGGCTATTCCTCTGAGCAGTACGCCGCCACGAATCAGTCCCTGATCGAGCTGATGGACAAGCTGGCGGCCAACGCCACCGAGGAGCAGGCGGCCTATCTGACGGATATCTTTGTCCGCTGCAGCCGCTACGAAAAGGGCTTCTGGGATATGGCGTGGGAGATGAGGACCTGATACAGCGCCTTTGTCCCGCAGGCAGAACAACAACAGCCGCCCACCACATCTCACCGGATGTGCGGGCGGCTGCGATATTACGGGTTTCGTGCGGGCTGGACAAGGCCGGCGGTGTGGTGGAGATATGCCGGTAGATCCGGCTCATACCGCCAGATAGTTCTCCGCCCGGCGCTCAAAGCTCTCCTCCAGCATCCGGACATGGGAGAGGAATGCCGGATCGTCGAAGTATTTTGCGTGCAGCGGGCAGTTTCGCACGCAACGCTGGCATTTGATGCAGATTCCGGGCACCTGTGACGGATCGTCCCGGTCGATGGAGCCCATCGGACACATGCGGGCACAGAGCCCGCATTTTGTGCACCGCTCCAGGTCGGTCTGCGGCTTTGCCTTCAGGAACTTCGCGGGCTGGCCGTCCACGCCCTTTGGCACATAGTAAGGGGCGCCGGCATCTCCGGGCACCCGGATCGGCTCCGGGATATCCCGCAGTGCCTGAATTTTCCCGGCGATCTGCTCAGAAAAAGCATCCATCTCCCTCCGATCGGCCTCATTCGGCCGCCCGGCGGCGAGCGCGTCGGAAAAGGCATGCGTGCCGGCAAAGGCGCCTCCGGCGACTGTGTGGAACCCATCCGCTTCCAGCGTGGCGCACAGCTCTGCCAGGGCGTTGTCAAAGCTCCGGTTCCCGAAGGTCACAACCGCCACTGCCAGCGCGCCGTTGCCCTTGAGCTTGCTCTGATAGTCGGGGAGCATTTTATTGGGCAGCTTTCCGGCATAGGTCGGACCGCCCACCACGACCAGGTCCGCATCGGAAAAGCGCTGTACTGCGTCCCGCTCCCCGGGCAGTGTCCAGGGGATCTCACAGCAGGGCACGTCCAAAAGGCCGGCCAGCGTTCTGGCAATCCGGTCCGTGACCATTTTCGTGTGACCCGTGGGGCTGAAGGACAGGCAATACACGGTTTTGATCTTCATGATGTGTGTTCCATCCCTTCCGTTCTTCCTGCGGTCTCCCTGACCGCAGCGCTCACAGTCCTGCGGGATAAACCCGGCGGGACCTCTTTGACTGGCTCAATACCCCCCGCGCCGGGCGCTGTCTGTCCGGTGCGAGGGGTATTCTCCTCTCTGTGGTCCGCTCCCGCACTCAGCTCCCGGCGGGGACGGGGAGGCCGGTCCAGGACTCAGCGGAGGCGATGGACCTGTCGCCCTCCCCCAAGAGGGAGAGCGTGCCGTCCGCGTGCAGGAAGACGGCGCAGTTGCCCGCCGCGGTGATGGCGGCCACACGACTGCCATTCTCTGCCGGGCACTCGGGCAGGGCGAAGCGGAACCGCCCCGCCACCTCACACTGGTGGAAGAAATTGCCGCCCGCCGCCACGGCCCGTCCATCGGCGCGCAGGCCCACGGTGAAATCCTTGTCTGCGGCCACAGAGATGATACCGGTCCACTGGCCGACATCGCACTGGCCCTTCCGGTTTCTCCCCGCCGCGAGGACGCGGCCTCCGCTGCCGTCCGCAGCCAGGTGCGGCCTTCCGGCGGCGGCGCGCGAGGGACTTGATCCCATCTCCGATCGGGACCGGCGTCCGATGCGCTCATAGTCGCAGCTCCGGTCATAGCCGCAGCTGGCACAGGCCAGGCCCGCGCGGTTCTCCGCACCGCAGAGCGGGCAGTTCCGCATTGCCGTCATCTTCTCCCATGTCGGAGTGGCCGCAAGGGTTCCGGACTGCTCAGGGGCTCTGCCGCTCCGGTCCTCACGGATGCTCAGCAAACGGCTCCTTTACGGCCCCGTTGTAGGAGGCGACCGCCAGCGTCCCGTCCCGGCGCAGGCCCATCACATAGCGGTCCCCCGCCGAGATGGCCACTATCCCGGTCCAACGCGCGATCTCCGCGCGCTGGAGCAGATCGTTGTCCTGTCCCGCAACCAGCACGGTGCCGTCCCGGCGCAGGCCATAGGTGTGTGAGATGTTCGCTGCGACCGATATGATATCTCTCCATCCGCCCACATCGCACTGGCCGTAAGCGTTGCTCCCCCCGGCGACCACGCGCCCATTGTTCATGACGCCGGCGATATGCATCGTCCCCGCGGCCACCTGGACGATATTACGCCAGGATGACACGCCATACTGGCTGTCCTGTCCGCCGCCGGAGAGAAGGACGGAACCATCTGCGCGCAGGCCGACGATGTGCCGTGTCCCGGCGGAGAGCATGCGCACCTTCTTCCAGTCGGACACGTTGCACTGGCCATAGCCGTTGGCTCCGGTGGCCACCACAGTGCCGTCCGACTTTAATCCGGCGGTCAGATAGGTCCCGGCGGTGATCTGGACAATGTTCTTCCACTGATTTACTTTGCACTGGCCGAAGATGTTGTCCCCGACGGCGACCACTGTGCCGTCCGACTTCAGGCCGACCGTGTGCTTGCGCCCGGCGGCGACGGCGGTGATGCCGCTCCAATACTTCACAACGCACTGGCCGCTCTGATTGCTGCCGCTCGCCCTGACGGTGCCGTCCTTCTTCACGGCGGCGATATGGTACGAACCGGCGGCAATGGCGGTCCAGACGTCCCGCGGCTCTTCCCTCCGGATGGGCGGCGCCACCTTGTCCAGCGGCAGCGCCGCCTCACATCCGGCGCACCGGAATTCGCGGTCCCGCACAGAAAAGAGGAACCGGATACCGCCGCACTCGGGGCAGACCAGCAGTCCCTTCTCCCGATGTTCCTCCGCCATCCTGCGCTTCCAGGCCGCGGCGCGCCGGGAGGCCGGCTCCGCGGTGGGACGGATCGCCATGACCGTCGGCAGGGACTCATAGTCACAGCTGCGGTCAAAGCCGCAGATGTTGCAGGTCATCGACCGGAGGCCCTCCGATGCGCAGACCGGGCAGCGCCATGCGGCCGGGACGTCGCTGCGCTCCTCTGCTCTTCTGTACTCCAACACGCGCTCCCCCCTCTCTTCCTACTCCATTCTCTGCGGTCACTGCACTATGGTCTGTTGATTCTGGTTGGCAATCTGCTCAGCGAAGAGGTCCCTGAGCAGGTCACTCGGCTTCATCTGCTCAATCCTCTTAATCTGACCTTTGATGTATCCATTGGGATCGTCAATGGGATCGTCAAGGGGGTCGTCAGGCGTCGGCTGCGGATTTGGCACAGGGGTCGGGTCCACCGATGGATTACCGCCGGGGCTGACGGAGATCCTGGACGCCGCCTCCACCAGGCTCTCTGCCAGCGTCTGCATCCGCTTGTCCGCCCCCTCCGACACCGCCTTGAGCAGCAGCGGGAGCATCTCGATCAGGCTCCCCACCCGCTCGGCCAGCTGGGTGAGGCCGTCCTCCTGCGGCACGTCGGGCACGTCCTCCTCGGTGATGGACTGCTGGTCGCTGACCAGCTGGAGGATATCCGGCTCGATGTCCTCCGTGCCGTACATGCGCGCTGTCAGGCCGATCTGATAGGCCAGGTCGCGCAGTTGGGCATAGGTAAAGCCCTCGGTGCGGGCGATCAACTCCTCACCGGCACAGTCCTCCAGCTCGATCTGAAATTGCTCCTGAAGCTGCTTCTGCAAAAACACCTGACGGTACACCGCCGTCGGCAGCGTCATCACGCAGCGCATCAGTCCGGTGCGCAGCTGGGAGGGCAGCTCCCGCCCGGAGATCCCGATGCAGATCAGAAAAAGCAGCTGCCGGTTGCCGCCGCTGCGGCTGCGGGCCATCAGGACAGCCAGCGCGGACAGCAGCGCTTTCCGCTTCTTTCTGTCCGACGGCTGGTCGAGCACGAGGCAGAGGGGAAGCTTTGTCTTGACATGCTCTTCCACCCAGCCGGCCAGCTCCGTCACATCCCCGCACCTGGCGAGGACCTCGTCGTTGACGACGGCGAATTCATATTCGTCATCGCTCACCACACGCATCATATGCAGCGCGGCCGTATGCTTTCCGCAGCCGTCCGGCCCCAACAGGAGCAGGCCGGAGGGGCGCACCCTCTCCTGCCACATCTGCCCGAGCATCGTACCCCAGCCAAAGGTGTTGTCCGGCGGCTCGAGTGCGGCCGCCAGGAACGCCTCGCCGAGCGCCTTGCTCAGTGGCTGCCAACGGCCTGTCGCTTGTTCGCTCATCTTCTCCACATTCCTTTCCGTTTGCGCCGGCACCCGGCGTCAGAGTCGCGGCAGGCCGGTCAGCCGTTCTCCACCTCGCGCTCGAAGGCGAGGAGTACTTCCCGTATTTTCGCCTTGCTGGTAGGACGCGTCGACTCTTGAACCTGATCGAACCATTCCTTCAACAAGCTAATCTCGCCGGACTTCAGCGCATCGCTGGCATTCTTGTCCGACTGTGTCTGATCGATCTGTCCATCCTCTCCGACGACAGAATACCGCTTCTTCGCCTCTTCTGCGGCCTTCTTCTTAATCCCTTCAGTCAGACGGACCAGATCGCGATAGCTGTAATTGTCCGTCCGGTCTACCATATACTCATATTCTAATCCAGGCTCCGGAGGCAGCATGGCGAGCGTCTTCCTGAAATAATCCTCTCTCGCCTGCTCGGAAGGAAGCGGCGTGCGAATCATGTATGCAGCATCCCGCATGGCCACATCCACCTTATCAGGAAAGTTGGTCGCGCCGAGGAACACCACCCGCTTGCCCGAATTGAGCATCGCATTGCGCGCTTCCAGGAACGCAATCGTCAAACTCGCCTCATGTCCCTTTACGTTGGGTCCGCCGTGGTTGGGACAGACATTCTCCACCTCATCAATAAAAATCAAACAGGGAGCATTGTCGATTGCCTCCTGAAAAGCGGCCTGCACCGTTTTCTCCGCCAGTCCAACCAGAGGCTGGCGGATGTCGCCGCCCTCCAGATGGAGAAACTTGAATCCTCTCTCCATCATATCGTGCGCAAACGCATTGATCAGCGAGGTTTTACCGCTGCCGGGAGGGCCGTAGAAGAAGAAATTCTGCGTCGGACTGATGCCAAGGACGTCTTCTGTCAGGTCCCACCCCAGGTTACTCACTGCCTCACGGAGCACTCTCTTCTGTTCCTCCAAGCCTACCAGATCATCCAGTCCCAGCTTGGGTTTCTCTTTTACATGCCATCTCTCGATGGTCTCGGCGGGGATATCCTTGCTGGCATTCTTCGTCTGGAAGCCGGAGGCCGTCTCCCCCTTGACTGGCTGCCCGGACGGGCGGGCCTGTCCCTGCGGCTGCGGCGGCTGCGGGACTCTCGGGGTCTGCGGACGCCTCGCCGTGCCAAACTCCGGCGGGTAGATGGACCGCGTGTCCATCGGGTCCTCCGGCATGACCGTCTCCGGCTGAGGCGGCTGCGGCGGCTGCGGGGCGAGGATGTCCACGATCTCGCGCACCTTGTCCTCACAGTCCTTCTGGAGGCGGCGCCACTTCTCATAGGTCGCGCGGTTGGAGAGATTTGCGTTCATGATCTCCGCGCAGACCTTGGAGGCCTCGGCGTAGCACTTTGCCTCCTCCTCCGTCCGCTTCCCTTGGTTGTCGCGCAGGATGATCTCCGCGCGCAGCGTCAGATTGTTAAACAGCCTGATCTTCTCGTTCATCGGCTTCGTGTAGCTGTTGTCGTACATGCTGTGGCCTGGCATCTGCTCTTCCTCCTCTCAGATCTCCGGCGGATGGACGTCGGAGTAGGCCGCCTGTGTGAGATCCACCGCCGTGTCGTCGCTCTCATCGGCCGTCTGCCTGCCGTGCAGCCGGCTCATTATCTGGTCTACGTCGGAGCCGCCGCCTCCGGAGAGGTCCGCGTTCTGGTTTCCGCCCACCATCCGCTCGCGCTCCACCCGCTGGTGGGAGGGATTCTCCGCCATTTTCAGGCAGCGCTCGATGTCGCCGGTGCGCTTGAGCTCCTCAAAGAAGCTGTCGAGGAATGCCGCCTTCTGCTCGGCGGCTGCGGAGGAGGTGATGTAGCCATAGACATTGCGCTCCCGGGTCTGATTGGAACTGAAGAGCTTGGAGAGCTTGACGCTGCGCTCGTTGGAGATCTGCTCCATCGCCTTCTCCAGCATCTCATAGGCGTGCGCCACGCTGTCATAGGTCGAGATCGTGCTCATGGCATATTCCGCATCGCGCACGAGCAGATAGCCGATGGCGGCATCCCAGAGGATCTGCTCCTGCATGATGGTGTCCAGCCCGGCCGCCCGGCCTCTGGCGATGTTGCGGCTCTGAGCAAAAATCGTACTTTTGAACTGGATCTTGCAGGAATTCAGCTTGCCGCGGCATTTGATGAGGTCGCTCTGGAGCCTGGCCGCCTGCTCGCGCGCCTTGTTGGCCTTTTTGAAGTTATAATTGCGCTGCATCTCGCCGAGGAAGTTTTTCGCCTCGGCGAGCTTATCATGGATCAAAGCCATATGATGTACCCCTTTCCTATGTATCCATTCTGACCGTGCGCCGGTCAGTTATAGAGCGGCTGGCTCTCCTCGTCGACGACGTACTGGTTGATCACATCCTGCTGCTGGCTCTGGATGCTCTGCCGGAGCGCCTCGAGGTCCTCCGCCGTCTCCAGCCCCATGGCGTTGATCTCCTCGCGGCGGTTGCTGTCCTGCTGCTTCACCTGCCGCGACTGCATCTCCTGCATCTCCACCAGGCTGGCCTGTGCCTGCTGCATCGCCACATCTCTGGCCTTCACCCAGCCTTCGCCGTCGAAGACCTGACTGATACGGCCCTCCATCTCATCGTAACTGGTGAGCATTTCTCTGAGCTCGACATCCTTCTTGGCCAGATCCTGGAAGAGGTTGTCCAGTGCCTCATTATAGCGGTTCATCTGGTTGGGATTCTCCGGGATGGGCAACTCTGCCAGCTTGGCAGAGAGAATGTCCACCGCGTTCTTGCAGGAGAGCACCTTGAGTTCCGCCGCCTGATGCATGGCGCCCTTCAGCTCGCTGGTGACCTTTCTCGCCCGCTGCTGGATCATGCTCCGGTGCATCGTGCGCTCCTGTTCGTTCATGCTGAGCGTATCATCCAGTTCTCCATTGAGCATCGCGTTATAGATCCTGCGCGTCTCCGCGTCGGACTGGATCGCATCATAGAGATTCTGGACCTCCGTGTCATACTGCTGCTGCGTCTTGTCAAACTCCGCCTGGAGCGCCTTGGCATTGCGCTCGGCCTTGTCAGCGGTGGTCGCATAGTCCACCAGGGTGATCCACTCGTCGAGGTACTGGGTGCTGAGTTGGACAAACTGCTCGATCAGCTCGGGCTGGTCTGACGGGATATGGCTGCGGATATCCAGGATGCCGCGGGCCAGGGCGACCTTGGCGGCATAGGCGGTGTTCAGATGCCCGTCCTTGATCGCGCCGTTGTAGCGATGGGCCAGGATCACCAGCTTCTCATCGATCGGGCGGATGTCCGCCTCGATCGTCAGCGGATTCTTGCGCAGCGCCTGCGCAAGGCCGCGGGCGCACTGCTCCAGGTCGCCGTAGCGCTGATTCGGATTGCTCTTATGCTCCAGCGTCTTGGCCGGCAGCGGACTGTGGATAAAGTCGATCCCCTCCAGAATGGTCTGGATCGTGTGTTCGTTCTCCGCCAGCTTGTTCGTGACCCGTGCGGCGGCTTCTGCCGCCTCCTTCTCCTTGCGCTCCTTTCGGGAAAAGAACCATTCGCTGATCGGGTTGGACGATGCTGCTTTGGCTTTCTGGTTCCCCACTACCGGTCTTGGCATATTGTCTCATCCTTTCTGATTTCTCATCGGTTTCTCAACATTCTATCGGAACATCCTGCGGCTGCGCCCCGCGCTCTCTTTCGCCGCATATGCGTGTCCGTGATCTGAGGGCGGCGCTCAGCGGGAGCCGCCTGCGGCGATCTCCGTCTGCCTGGCCAGCCACTTCTGCATCTCTTCCAGGGCGGCCTGCGCCTGCTGGCTCTCCACTTTCTGGACTTTCACCCAGCCTTCGCCGTCGAAGACCTGACAGGTGTGCCACTCTATCTCATCGCAACTGGCAAGCATTTCCCTGAGCTCGACATCCTTCTTGGCCAGATCGCGGGAGAGGTTGTCCAGCGCCTCCTGAAAGCGGTCCATCTGGCTGGAATTCTCCGGGATGGGCAGCCTTGCCAGCTTGTCAGAGAAGATGTCCACCGCGTTCTTGCAGGAGAGCTCCTTGAGTTCCGTCACCTGATGCATGGCGCTCTTCAGCTCGCAGGTGACCTTTTTCGCCCGCTGCCGGAGCATGGCCCGGTGCATCGCGCGCTCCTGATCGTTCATACACTGCGCATCCTTCAGCTCGCCATTGAGGATCGCAGTCAGGATTTTGCGCTTCTCCGGGTCGGACAGGCTCTCGTCATAGAGAGCCTGGACCTCCGCGTCATACTGCCGCTGCGTCTTGTCAAACTCCGCCTTGAGCGCCCTGGCATTGCGCTCGGCCTTGTCAGCGGTGGCCGCATAGTCCACCAGGGTGATCCACTCGTCGAGGTACTGGGTGTTGAGTTGGACAAACCGCTCGATCAGCTCGGGCTGGTCCGTTGGGATGTGGGCGCGGATATCCAGGATGCCGCGGGTCAGACCGGCCTTGGCGGCATAGGCCGCATTCAGATATCCGTCCTTGACCGCATCGCTGTAGCGCTGGGCCAGAATGATCAGCTTCTCATCGATCGGGCGGACATCTACATTCGCCGTCAGCGGATGCTTACGCAGGAACTGCGCCAGGCCGCGGGCGACCTGCTCCAGGTCGCCGTAGCGCTGAGCCGGATTGCTCTTGTGCTCCAGCTCCTTGACCGGCAGCCGACTGTGGATAAAGTCGATCCCCTCCAGAATGGTCTGGGGCGTGCGCTCGTTCTCCGCAGGATCGTTTGTGACCGGCACGGTCGATTTTTCTGACTCCCGCCTCCGCTTTCGTTCCATAAACCATCTTGAGATTGGGTCGGACGATGCTTTTGCGTCATCTCGGCATATGAACGGCCTGGGCATGTGATCGCATCCTTTCTGAATGGGGCATGGTCTTGTGCTCTCTTCCGCTGTCTGCGGTCTGGAGGGCGGCGGCGCTCAGCGGAAGTCTGCAAACAGTTCGGAGGCCAGTTCGCTGGGCGTCATATCTTCCACGCGCTTCAGCTCCGCTTGCAGAAGCTCTTCGCCGCTGTCTGCCGCCGGGCCGACGGTCAGGAGGGGCAATTCGCTCAGATGGTTTGCAAGAATGTCCAACTCTTTTTTATATCTGAGCGCCTGGTCTTCCACCTCCTGGCACATGGCCGCTTTCATCTCGATCGCCGTCTCCCGCTCGCGTTGGGACGACACTCTCTGAAACAGGCTGCGCTCCGGATCGGTCATCTCAGACGGATCGTTCAGCTCTCCTTTGCGCATCGCGTCATAGATTCTGCGCTTCTCCGGGTCAGACTCGATCTCCTCCCGGAGCGCCTGTCCCTCCTCATCATACTGCTGCTTCAGGCTGTTGTGCGCCTCTTTGATCGCCTGGGCGTTGCGCTCCACCTGGTCGGTGGCGGTCGCGTAGTCCACCAGGGTGATCCACTCGTCGAGGTACTGGGTGTTGAGGTCAACAAACTGCTCGAGCCGCTCGGGCTCACCCGCCGGGACGCGGTTGCGGATCTCCAGGATACCGCGGGCCAGGGCGGCCTTGGCGGCACGGGCGGCGTTCAGATTCCCGTCCCTGATCGCGTCTCTGTAGCGATAGGCCAGGATGGTCAGCTTCTCGTCTATCGGGAGAAGATCCACCTCCAACGGCGGGGCATTCTGCCCAATCTTCTGCACCAGGTCGTGCGCCGTGCGCTCAAAGCCGCCTTCCGCCAACGCCCCGGCCGGCAGCGGGCTGGAGTCAAAGTCGATGCTCTCCAGAATGCTCCGGAGCTCGGCTTCCCGTCTTCTCAGTGCGTTCTCCTGCTCCTGCCGCCTCTGGCGCTCTTCCGCCTCCCGCTTTGCCCTGCGCCCGACAAGCCATTGCTTCACCGGATTGTGCAGCTGCGTGTTTCCGACGGTCAGCCTGATCTTTGGCCGCCCCATACCGGCTCATCTCCTCTCATCTCACCGCACCCGGCGCCGCAGGATGTGCGATGCTGTTGTCAATATGTTGGATTGAATTCGTATGCAATGTCGCTGATATTGATGTCCTCCGGCGGCTTGTGGTCATAGATACCTCCCGGCAGATCAACCGGGACGGGGCTGTCACTCACCTGCTCGAGGCTGTTCTTCAGCCGTTCGCTCAGTTCGGTCATCTCCTTGGCGGAGGTGTTGAGGTCGAGCTGGAGGATGGTGCCCGTCACGAGCCCCTCGATCTGCTCCAGCCGCCTTTGCGCCGCGTCCGCCAGGTCCTTCGCCTTCTGGTACTGCATGAACACGATATCCTTTGCAGCGGTGTTATGGACGGCGAGTCCCTGTCCGGTGGAGTAGGTCCGCAGGCGCCGGTCAGCTTTGAAATATGCCTCAGAGCTCTCGATCATCACGCTCAGGCTCTTATTGAGCCCCCGAACGCTCTCCTCCTCCTCGCTCGCGCGGGGCGCCTGCAGGCGCTGGGCACAGAAGCGGATGGCACGGAGGATGCGCCGGTAAGTGGCGTAGTCCTCGTTGCTGAGCGCCATGTCGAGCTGATTGCGAAACTTCTCCATATCCTCGCTGATCCCGGGATTGTCGGTGCGGTTGCGCGGCGCGAGGAGGATCTGCTGGATCTCCAGCGCAAGCTGGAAGGCGCTCTCGCCCTGGACGCCGCGGTCCACCTTCTGCGGGGGCCAGAGACTCGCGCAGCGTCCGGCAGCGCTGTTGGCCACCCGCAGGGGGAAGACGGCGCGCGCCGCGAGGTCGCAGTACCGGCACTCCAGCCGCTCCAGATAGGCCCGCAGGCCGCCCTGCCGCTCGGCCTCCGCCGCCGCGTCCTCCAGTCTCCTCCAGACCGTCCGGTCCTTCAGAGACTTGTAGAGCTCGGCATATCTGGGATACTCGTTGCAGACGCGCTCGCCGAAGAGCGGCCGCTTCCGCTGCAGCCAGGCGTTGATGAGGTACTGCTCGAGATATTGCGCCATATGATCGAGTTCGGCCTCTCCTGCCTGGAGATTCTCGCTGTCCATCATCACATGCAGCAGCAGCGCCCGGAGCCGCTTGGCGGTGTACCGGTTCAGATAGACCACGCTGGAGGGCTTGCCCGCGGCGAGGGCGCCATAGAGCGGGCAGAGGCTGCCCGCGCGCAGGTTGCAGATGGTGTTCTCGCCCAGGTAGCTGAACACGCTGCTGCGCAGCAGCAGCTCGCGCGTCTTCTCCACCTCGGCGGGCGCGGTGAGCACCAGGATGCCGGTGCGGTTGCCCATTCTGGCCAGTTTCTGCAAAATGCCGTTCCACCCGTCTCTGCCCGTCACCGTGCAGAACGTGTCCAGCTGGCAGACCAAGGCCGCGCGCCGGTTGCTTTTCTCCTCCAGCCGCTCGAGCATCCAGTCCCCGAACTTCTCCGTCTCCGTGCGGAATAAGCTCCAGCCCGGCTCATACGCGCTCGACTGTCTGTCTCCGTAGGTCCTGATCTGGAAGATGCCCTTGCCGTTGTCCGCGTACAGGTAATAGACCGCCTGATAGCCGCTCTCATGCAGCTTCAGCCAGAGATACTGGTTCAGGTCCAGCTTGAGCAGGTCCTCCCCGTAGTAGAGGTCGTCGCTGTTGGCAAAGACCAGATGCAGCAGATCTTTTGAATTGAACATGCTCTCCCCCCTTCCACCGGCTGCCCCGTATCAGGCAAACAGCGGCAGCTTCTCCGACTCCGTCCGGCCGCTCTCGTTGCGCAGCAGCAGGCGGAGGTTCATCTCTTTGTCCAGCGCGGCCCCGAGTTCCTGCAGCTGCGCCTCCTGGCGGTTGGGCAGGGAGACCTTCCGCACCGCCTCCCGTCCCTCCGTCTCCACGGAGAGCTCCACCTCGAGCGCCGGGACCTCGGGGATCCGGGCAAAGCGCTCGTCGATCCAGCACTCCTTGCCGAAGAGGTCGCTCCCGCTGCCGATGGCGACGGTCTCCTTCCGGTCCACCGCCAGCGTGCCGTTCTCGTCCTTCCAGCGGTAGGTCACGATCCCGACGTGGACGCCGGCGAGGAAGCGCTCCCGATAGCTGTCGATGGTCGGCTGCATGGCACGCAGGCCCGCCTCCAGGTCTCCCGGGAAACGGATCACCGGAAAGCGGCAGACCGGGCAGGCATTTCCGTCAAATCTCTTTCCACACACGAGGCATTTCATTTAGCGTTCCTCCAATCGGACAGTTCTGGCGCACTCGGCCAGGTCGCGCTTGAGGGTGTTGATCTGGCTGTTCATCCCCTGCATGACCGACGTGATGCGGTCGAGCATGCGGATGGCCCCGGCGGCATTTTGCGCGCCGAGCGTGTTCTGGATGAGGTCCAGCGTCCCCTGAAGGCGGCGGCGGATACCGGAGAGCTGGTCGAGCCGGGCCTGCAGGGCGTTCAGGCGGGCGGAGTAGTCCGCCGCCCCCACCGGGGTGAGCTCCGAGAGCAGCCGCTCGAGCTGCTCCTCGCGGCTCAGGAGCTCCTTCTTCTGCTCCTGCAGCTTGGCGCAGGCGCTCTGGCGGTTTGCCAGCTGCGCCCTTCTCTGCTCCAGCTGCGCCTCCAGCTCCGCGCACTCGGTCTGCACCCGCTCCATCTCCGCGATGGAGGACTCGAGCTGAGACTGATAGCGCGCGTGCTTTTCCAGGTCGGTCTGACTTCTGAGCTCGTCGAGCTGATCTCTCAGCGCGCGCAGCTTCTGATCTCTGGCCTCGTATTCCGCCGTCAGGGCGTTATACTCCTTCTGCGCGTCCTCCACCTGTCCGGAGAGGGTGCGCATCTCCTGCTGGCGGACCTCATAGTCCTGTGCCAGCTGCTCCTCCTGCGCGTGCAGGACGCGCAGGCGCTCCTCGCAGTCCGTCACGTTCTGCTGCGTGTCCTCCACGCGGCGGCGCTGGACGGGGATCTGCTTCTGCTCCAGCTCGGAGAGGCGGTCCTGCTGGCTGCCGAGCAGGTCGGTGAGCTGCTGCAGCTCGGCGTCGAGCTGGGCGATGCGCGCCAGGCGCGCCTCGCTGCTCCCGCGCAGGCTGTCCCGGTCCGTCTCCTTGGCCTGGAGGATCTTCTGCTCCTCCGGCTCCTTCTCCCGGAGCGCGGCGATCTCGTTGACGAGAGCGTTGCGCTTGAGCCGGAGTGCGTCCAGCCCCGCCTGGAGGAGCGCCCTCTGGTCCTCCAGACCCTTGCGCTCGTGCTCGAGCGCCTCGATGCTCTGGCGCAGCGGGAGAAGCTCCTGCGCCGTATAGTCTCCGATCTCCTTTTGCAGGCGGTGCTCCTCGGCGCGCCGCTCTCCGCTGAGCACGGTGAGGCCGTGAAGCTGTCCGTTCAGCTCGCAGATAGACTGCTCCGCCTGCCCGATCTCCTGCTGCTGCTGCTCGATCTGGGCGCAGAGCCGGTCCTTTTCCTCCTGCAGTGCGCCGGCGTGCTCCGCCGCCTCGTTCCGCGCCGCCCGGGCGGCGTCGCGCTCGTCCGTCCGCTGGCGGCAGAGGTCCTGCAGCTGCGCGTGCTGCTCGCCCAGGCGCTTTGCCTCCTGCTCGAGCGCATCGATCTGCTCGCTGAGCGGGGCGATCTGCCCGGCGACGAAATCGGCGATCTCCTGCTGCAGCTGTCCCTCGTGCATGCGCAGATCCTTCTCCTGCCCGGCGAGCGCCCCGAGGCTGTGCTTCAGATGGTCGATCTTCTCCTGCAGCGCCTCGCGCTCCGCCTGGCTCTGGGCGATCTGTTCCTGACACCCGGCGGCCTGCGCGTTGAGCTGGTCAATGTAACGTCTGGCCGCGTCCAGCTGGGCGCTGAGCCCATCGCGCTGCGCCTCTTTGCTCCGGCACTCCTCCTGGAGCTGCGCGAGGCGGTTCTCCAGCGCCTCCTGCTGCTCCTTCAGCCCGGCGAGCTGGCCGAGCAGCGGGTCGATCTGCCCGGTCTGGAAGCGGCCGAGCTCCGCGCCGCGCTGCTCACGCTGCGCCTGGAGCGCGCGATGCCGCTCCTGGAGCTTGCGATACTCCTCCGCCAGCGCCGTGAGCTGCTGGTCCTGCGCGGCGATGGACTGCTCCAGCGCGCGCACAGCCGCTGTCTGGAGCTCCGCCTTGTCCTGCAGGGCGGCCTTCTCCGCCTGGCGCTGACCGGTCTGCCGCTCGAGCTGGTCCAGCTCCGCGCGCAGCGCATCGCACGCGGCCTGCACCGCCGCGCACTTCTTCTGCGCCTCCTGGCGGTCCCGGTTCAGTCCGGCCTCCTGCTCGCGCAGGCGGGCGGCCTCGTCCTGGAGCTCTTGCAGCTGCGCGCGCGCCTGCCCGGGGTCAAACTGCCGCAGCTGGTCGAGCTCCCGCTGCATGCCGGCGCATGATGCGCTCAGGGCGTCGTATTTCCGCTTGTCCTCCTGCGCCTGAGCGAGCAGGACGTTGAGCTTCTCCATGCGCTGGCGGACCTCACCGAGCCGGTCCGCGTCGCTCGCCAGCTCGTCGATCTCTTTTTCCATCGCCCGGATCTGCTCGACCGACTGCCGGAGCCGGTCTCTCATGCGGTCCATCTCCGCCCGGTTCATCCGGTAGACATCGGAGATGGTCCGGCACAGCCAGATCAGCTTGATCGGCAGGCGTTCGTCCCCGATCGGGCACTCGGCCAGCCGGCAGCCGGCCTCCTTCTGGACGTCGTTCACCAGTGTCTCCATCATACAGAGGGCCAGATAGATGCTGGGCTTCTCCCTGGAGTTTTGCACGATGGACGCTTTCATCCAATTGAATTCCATATCAGACCGTCACCTCTCTTACTGCAGTCAGATCAAACATTCTCGAGTAGCTGTCCAGCGGGATCACGATCTCTTCCCTCTGGTCAGGGAGGCCGGGGATAGGGCTGGGGGTGATGTGGAAGGAGATCACGTCGCTCTCGTCCATCGAGAAGCCGAGGTTCCAGAAGCCGTAGTTGGGGAGCTGGCGCAGCCGCTCCCTGATCTCCGCCTTGACGTCCATCAGGCCGCCGTGGTCCAGCCGCTCGGTGAACTCGATGACGAAGGACTCGATGTTGCCGTAGAGGGCGGCCCAGGTGACGCGGTTCTCCTCCTTGTCCTCCAGGTCGGGCTCGTTGAGCAGGTAGTACGGACGCCCCGGCTCGATGTTCTGGTGATAGCGGATGCCGTAGTACAGGCCGGTGACCTGTTTGTCGGAGTTTCTCGTACACAGGCCGATGGAGTAGCGGGCGGTCTTCTGCAGGACGATCTTCCCCTCCGCCAGCAGGGCCGCGCCGAGGGAGATGGCCAGCTCACGCTGCTTGGTGGTGATATTTTTGGTGCGGAAATCCACCGCGGCGTTGGCGTCGAGATTGTAGATCTCCGCGATCTGCTGCTTGACCAGATAGAACGAGCCGAAGCCCCCCACCAGCGCGATCTTGAAATCGTTGTTCAGGCCGGCGGCGGGGTCGCAGGGGTCGGCGTTGATGTGCTTTCGCACCTTCTCGTTGATCTCGCCCACCTGCGCGGCCAGCACACCGGCGATGGTCTGCTGATAGGCCAGCCAGAGGTGATGGTAGTAGACAGGGACCTCTTCCCCGTCGTCATACTCTACCACGCAGAACTCCTCCGGCTCCTCGTCGAGGATCTGAAGCATCCACTGGTAGCTGCCATAGATGCCAAAGTGGTCCTCGATGTCCTTCATCCGCTCCACCGACTTGAACTGGATCTCCAGGTCGCGCACGGCAGAGACAAAGTCGGGGGAGGCGTAGTCCGGGGCCTCGCCCTCGCCCAGCAGGCCGGCCTCGCGCAGGGCTTGGAGGAGCACGCTCTGCATATAGGCGATGCCCGCGCTGCCGATGGTGCTCACGCCGCGCTCGCCGGGATGGTTCTCACCGGCGCCGCCGCCCTCTCGGTAGCCGATCTCAACACCGCCGTGCCCGTCGGAGAACACCTCGGTGAGGGTGATGTCCAGCGTGCCGCCGCCGTAGTCGATCAGCAGGAGATGGCCGTTAAAGTTCTCCCCCGTCTCCCGCTCGTAGTGGTAGACAAAGTAGGCGCTGGCCGCCTCCGGCTCGGTGACCACCTGGACGTGGTCCACCGGGATATCCATCTCCCGGCGCAGCAGGTCGCGCAGGATCATCCGTCCGTCCAGGGTGTTCACCCGCTTGCCCCAGATCTCCGGCACGCAGACGACTACCTCCTCCATCCGTTCCTCTCCCTGGCGCTGCAGGGCGGTCTTGAGGAGGGACTCGAGGTAGAGGCGGGTGATCTCCCGCGGGGTGTACTCCCCGTCATAGCCCCGGCGGCTGAGCATTTCGGCGTCCGTCTCGGTCAGCAGCATCTTGAACGCCTCGAAGATGCGCACGGACCTCCTGCCGATCAGATTCTGGGCTCCGTTGCCGCAGGTCACCTGACGGCTCTTTTTGGTGATGCTCACCACCGACGGGATACTGGCCGGCAGCCCCTCTCCCATCGTGATGGTCTCGACGTTGTTGGTCACATGATCAAAGTGCGCGAGCGTGGAATAGGTACTGCCAAAGTCAATGCCCAGCTTCAACTCAAATCCCTCTTTTCTCTGCGTCTGCAAAGGTGATGTCGCGGCACAGCTCCCAGAAGGCCCGGTCGCGGATGGCCACCGGCGCCTCGTTGGACACCTTGACAACGCTCTCGTGTTTTTTCAGCCCCTTGACCCGGGCATAGCTGGCGGCGATCTCCGGGTCCTTCGGCTGGAACTTGAAGACATATTCCAGATCCCGCTGCTTGATATCACTGACATTGTGGACCACCCAGGTGAGGACGTAGCGGGAATAGTCGTCATCGTCGCCCACAAAGTGGGACAGGCTCTGGGTGGAGAGGATCACGCCCACGCCGAACTCGCGGCCCTCCTTCATGATCTTGCGCAGGGAGGGGTGACGCTGGGAGAGGAAGCTGTCCGCCTCGTCCACCAGGATCAGGTTGCGCAGCTGGCGGTAGCGTCCGTCGGTCGCGCTCGAGCCGTGGGCGTGCATCTGGGCGTAGAACTGGTCGAGGGTGATGGCGACGATCAGGCTCTGGATGTCGCTGTCATAGCCGGACAGGTCGATCACCACCACGCCCCGGAGCAGGTCCGCCAGCGGTCTGGCCCGGTTCGGGTCGCTCTCAAAGAGGCAGAAGCGGTAGAGCTTGCTCATCGCCGCCGTCAGCGAGTCCACCGCCCGTCCGGCATTCTCCTGCTCGAAGATGCGGTAGACCTGATCAAAGGTGGGCGCCCTTCTCTGCCAGGTCTCCGGGGCGGAGGGGTCGATGCCCCGCGCGGCGTAGGCCTTGAGGATGCAGTCGAGCAGGACCTGCTGCTGCTTGGGTCCTAGGTGATAGATCTTGGACAGCGTCGTCTGGAACTCGTTGGCCGTGTGGATGGGCAGCAGCGGCTTGAAGGACTTGGGCCGGTTGAGCGCCAGCGGATTGTAGGGCAGGCGGCAGGGCTTGAGCACCCTGGCCCCCGTCGCAGCGACAAAGTCGGCCTTGGTCTCGTTGTAGTCCCCCTTGTAGTCGAAGATCAGGATGCCAAACGGCGCTCCGTCGTAATTGTCCCGCTGGTTCCGGCAGAGCTGGGCCACCAGCGACTTGGTGAACTGGGTCTTTCCGGTGCCCATCGTGCCGATGATGCCGGCGTTGGTGTGAAACACCTGCTCGGTGTCGTTGGGGCGCCAGAAGACCGGGCTGCCCCCGTCCAGTTCGGTCCCGAAGAGGATCTCCATCGTGCGGTGCGTCCGGCCATCCGGCTCGTCCTCCTCTTCATCGGGCGGGCTGTCCGGCCCATCCTCGCCGTCAAAGGACTCGTCCCCGCCGTCACAGTACTCCTCTTCCCCGGTATCCTCCCCGTCCGTCCAGTCAGGCTCGGGCGGGAGGGCGTCCGCAACGGGAGGGGCGGGCGGAGTTTCCCGCGCATCGTCCACCGGCGGGATGGGGGAAGGGGGTACCTCCCGCGCACCGTCCTCCGGCGGGATGGGGGGAGGGGGTACCTCCCGCGCACCGTCCTCCGGCGGGATGGGGGGAGGGGGCGCGGTCTCCGGCCGCTCCCACGGGAGGGGCGGCAGGGGCGCGGG
>CASDSM010000011.1 GCA_949283375.1 uncultured Eubacteriales bacterium
AAAAAAGTTGTCCTATGATTTAACCCATTAGCCCCCGTTTTGGGGGTGGTTGTCCTTAATTTAACCCATAAAAAATGGTTCAAAACGGGTCAGACTATGCCAAAACAGGGCAAACAATCTGAAAAGGAAAAACCCCGAAAACCGCATGGTTTCGGGGTTTTTGAGCTGTTTTGAATTGAAATCAGCGCTTGCTGAACTGCGGAGCGCGACGGGCAGCCTTGAGGCCGTACTTCTTGCGCTCCTTCATGCGCGGATCGCGGGTGAGGTAGCCGGCCTTCTTGAGCGCCGGACGGAACTCGGGGTCGAGCTGGAGCAGGGCGCGGGCGATGCCGTGACGCAGGGCGCCGGCCTGGCCGGTGACGCCGCCGCCGGTGACAGTGGCGATGATGTCCACCTTGCCCATGGTGTCGGTCGCAGCCAGGGGCTGACGGGTGATCAGCTTCAGGGTGTCGAGGCCAAAGTACTCGTCGATATCGCGACCGTTGATGGTGATAGTGCCGGTGCCGTTCTCATAGACGCGCACGCGGGCGACAGAGGACTTGCGGCGGCCAGTGCCGTAGACATAAGGCTTCTTGCTCTTGTACATGGTGGTTTTCCTCCTCTTATTCCACGACGATCGGCTTCTGCGCCTCGTGACCGTGCTCAGAGCCCTGATAGACGCGCAGACGGCGCAGGCAGGCGGCGCCGATGCTGTTCTTGGGCAGCATGCCCTTGACCGCCAGCTCCATCGCAAACTCCGGACGCTTGGCCATCAGGTTCTTGTACTGGATCTCCTTCAGACCGCCGGTCCAGCCGGAGTGATGACGGTAATACTTCTGCTCCAGCTTCTTGCCGGTCAGAACCGCCTTCTCAGCGTTGATGATAATAACGAAATCACCGGTGTCAACATGCGGGGTGAAATCGGTCTTTCCCTTGCCGCGCAGCAGATCGGCGGCAGCCACCGCGGTCTTGCCCATCGGCTTGCCAGCGGCGTCCAGGACGTACCACTTGCGGACGACGTCCTCTTTCTTTGCCATAAAGGTGGACATATCAGAACCTCCAGACGTTCTTGCGAATCAAAATCAGCCAATACCTTCCTCATCGCCGTTTGTGAGTGGGAAAGGGGCACAAAACAGCGCAGGTATATTTATAGCACAGTTTATTTTTACTGTCAACAGCCATTTTAATTTAGCGCGGTGATATCTCTCAAATTCTCTCGATATCTCTTGATATCTCTTGAATTCTCATTTTCAATTTTCAAAAGGCGCTTCCCGGGCGCAAACCGTCACCTCAGCGCCCATTGCAGCAGGAGCAGCAGGCCGAATCCCGGCGCACCCAGCAGGCCGATCACCAGCGCGTTGAAGAGGTTGACGCCCAGCGCGACGCCTGTCCAGCCGCCCAGCGCCGCTGTCGCCGCCAGCACCAGCGCGCCCGCCATCGTGCGCACGCCCAGCATCAGCAGCGCCCGGAACGCGCGGCGGAAGACCAGCAGGCCGAGCAGTGCAATGAGCGCCGCGAGGCCGATGAGCTGCATGGACATGAGACGCCACCTCCTTCTGATCAGATTGGATGCGCGCGCCAGAGAAAATATACCTGCCGTCGTACCGTATCATCCGCCGGTACAGGGGCATACTGTAACGGACAGCCGGCGGACAGACCGCCGCGGCAGAGGCCGCAGGCAAAGCCGGCCCGACAGACGGACGGGGCGCAGCACCCGGTTCGCCGCCGGGCCAGACTGCCCCCGACTGTGAAATAGACCTTCCCGAACGCATCGGGGACGATGCGGAGATGCCGGCAGGGAAGGCCCGGGGCGGCGCTCATTTGAGCGCCGCCCCAGCGTGTCAGAAAAGTCTTTTTGCCACGCTGGGCCCGTTTTTGAAACTTCTTCGCAGTTCCAAAAACGGTTTTGACTGCACGCGAAGGGGGCACTTTGCCCCCTCCTCCGCACCCCCGCGGCTCTATCGCGGAAGTCTCAGCGTCGTTTTTCGACAGTCTGGGGCGGCGCTCATTTGAGCGCCGCCCTCAGCGTGTCAAAAGGTCCTTTTGCCATGTTGAGTCCGTTTCTGAAACATTTTGAAAGTCCCAGAAACGGCGCTGACTGCCCGAAAGGGAGCCCTTTGTCCCTCCCGGGAATCCCCAATACTCTGCCGCAGAGGTCTCAGCGTCGTTTTGCGACAATCTGGGGCAGCGCGCCATACCGACGCGAATCAAGAGTAAGATTTTTTGCCGTCGGGCGGTCCTTTGCGGCTTTGAAAGCCGGGGGAGTGCGCCTGCGCGGTCAAATCTGTCTTCTGTTCCAACTCCTGCTTGACAAAATCTCCCTGCGACCGCATAATAGGAATGTCTATGCAAAAGGGCGCAGACTGCAAATCTGGGTGGTGAGGGCGCGTGGCATCCGGCATGCTGCGCAGGATTTCTGCCGCCTGACGTGCGCTGTACAGTGCCGCAGGGCGGGCAGGGGTCTTCTTTTGCCGCATCGAGCTCACTGCTCTGTGCCCAGTCAATCAGAGAGAGGAGTCACAAATCTATGCTGGAACTCTTTAGCAACGTCTTTGAGCTGCAATGGCAACAGGTCGTCATGTGGATCATCGGCGCTCTGCTGATCTACCTGGCCATTGCCAAGGAGATGGAGCCGTCGCTGCTGCTGCCCATCGGCTTTGGAGCCATCCTGGTCAACCTCCCGTTCTCCGGCGCGGTGACGCAGGTCATCGACGGCACCACTGAGGTGGGTGTGCTCAACGTCCTGTTCGACGCGGGCATCTCCAACGAGCTGTTCCCCCTGCTGCTGTTTGTCGGCATCGGCGCGATGATCGACTTCACCCCCCTGCTGTCCAACCCGAGGCTGATGATCTTCGGCGCGGCGGCCCAGTTCGGCATCTTCTTCACCCTCTGTGTGGCCAAGCTGCTCGGCTTTGAGATCGCCGACGCCGCCTCCATCGCCATCATCGGCGCGGCGGACGGCCCCACCTCTATCTTTGTGGCCAACTTCTTCCACTCCCAGTATATCGGCGCGATCGTGGTGGTCGCCTACTCCTACATGGCGCTGGTGCCCATCATCCAGCCGCCGGTCATCCGCCTGATCACCAGCAAGGAGGAGCGCCGCATCCGGATGCGCTATGCCGACCACAGCGTGTCCCGGATGACCAAGATCCTCTTTCCCATCTGCATCACCGCCGTCGCCGGTCTGGTCGCCCCGCGCAGCGTGGCCCTCGTCGGCTTCCTGATGTTCGGCAACCTGATCCGCGAGTGCGGCGTGCTCGACAGCCTCTCTGACACCGCGCAGAAGGCCCTGGCCAACCTCATCACCCTCTTCCTCGGCATCACCGTGGCCTCCAAGATGACGGCGGAGCAGTTCCTGAATCCGCAGACCCTGATGATCCTCCTGCTCGGCCTGTTCGCCTTCGTGTTTGACACCGTGGGCGGCGTGATGGTGGCCAAGCTCCTCAACCTCTTCTCCAAGGAGAAGATCAACCCGATGATCGGCGCGGCCGGCATCTCCGCCTTCCCCATGTCCTCCCGCGTGGTGCACAAGATGGGCCTGGAGGAGGACCCGCAGAACTTCCTGCTGATGCACGCGGCCGGCGTCAACGTCTCCGGTCAGATCGCCTCCGTCATCGCCGGCGGCCTGATCCTGACCCTGTTCGGTTAATCGCAGAAAGGAGCGCGGAACATGGAATTCACCGAAGTGCTGATCAAGTGCCTGCAGGGCTGGCTGGGCGTCTTCATCGTCACCATCGTCATCATCCTGCTCATCACCCTGCTCAACTACCTCACCCGCGAGGACTGAGGCAGAGAGGCTCGATTCTGTAATTCAAATCCCCCCGGCCAACTGGCTGGGGGGATTTTTGTCGGGAAAAGCACACCCGGTCCATTGCCTGCTGCGGACTTGGACCGGGGTGTGCTTTTTGGTTTTATCCATTTTCCTCTTCGGGGATCTCCACCTGCGGGACCAGCCCCGCCTCGCGGTAGCGCCGGTCGATCTCCAGCTCCCGGTCCAGCGGCGGGTAGAGGAGAAGAAGGGTGAGAAAGAGAATGAACCACAGCCCGGTCACCGGGAGGAGGAGCAGGGTCCAGGGGGCGAAGAGGACGAAGACCGCCCAATAGAGCACGGAGACCGCCCCAGCCCCCAGGGCCCGCCAGAGGTACTTGGCGCAAAAGAGGAGGATATTTTGCAGCCGGGCGAGGGCGGTCTGCTGGAAGAGGACGAGCTGGGCCCAGTAGAGCAGGCCCACCACCGTCAGCACCAGCCCGGAGAGCAGCCAGAGCAGCACCGTCCCCGCCCCGGGCGGCGTCTCTGCCACCCAGAAGAGCATTGCCATAAAGCAGTAGACGCCCAGCAGCAGACCGGTCAGCGCCCCGGGGAGGAGGCTGGCGCGGGTATTCTGCCGCCAGCTCTTTTTCCAGCTCTGGAGCCAGGGGGCGGGGTCGTCCCGCATCCCCCGGAGGAGGGCGTCAAAGAGCCCGGCCAGAAAGGGGCCAAAGATCATCCCGCCCGCCAGCGAGGCGGGGAGGAGAACGAGCAGGCTGGAGGAGAGGATGGCATAGCCGATCCCTGCCGCGAGCGGCAGTCCTCCCGCCAGGGTGAGCAGACCCGCCTTCCACCAGCCGCCCCCGTAGAGGGAGAGAAGCTGGCGGTAGCGGTAAAAGCCGGTCTGTCGCACGCTGAGGTCATAGCTGGGGTCTTCCGGAAAAAACAGGGCCATACATCTTCCTCCTCTCAGCCTTCCTCCGGGGTGAATGTCAGCCCCCGGAGGAAGGTCTGCAATCTCTCTGCCTCGTCGCCGGGGTAGTCCGCCCGGCAGGCCAGCTCTGCGCAGAGCGCCTGGTCCTCCCACACGCCGAAGGCGGAGATGCCCCGGGCATAGGGGTTGTCCTCATTCGCTACGGTGTAGGTGATGAGGGTCCAGACCGTCCCGCCGGTCTCCAGCGTGGACGTCTCCGACACCTCATAGCGCTCCTCCTCCCGGGTCTGCCAATCCCGGCAGGTCTGGGCGGCCTCCTCCTGCCCTTCGCAGTCCTGGAGGAGGAGGTAGAGCTGGGCGTCGTAGAACACCGTCTCCTCTCCGTCCCCGTTTACGCCTTCCTCTCCCTCGCCCCAGGACCAGGCGGCGTAATAGGTCCCGGAGAGGGCGAGGGCGTCGCTGTAGTCCAGGAGGGAAAAGCCCTCCCCCGGCGCCTCCACCGTCAGCCGGGGACTGATCTGTAACTGACCGCTCTCATCCACCGGCGGCGTGTCCGAGGGGATGCAGCCGGTCAGCAGGGTCAGGCAGGCCAGCAGGGCCGCCAGAATGGGTAAGAACTTCTTCATGCGCCCGCTCCTTCCGTCAGTGCGCTCCACAGCCGGTCCCAGGCACCGGCGTGGTCCTCCTGCTCCGCCCGGGGGCTTCTCCGGGCCAGGTACAGGTCGGAGAGCAGGGCCTGACTGTCTCCGGAGACCGTCTCCGCCCCCACCTGATAGGAAAAACCGCCCAGCTCCAGACCGGAGAGCACAGGGCAGTCCGTCCAGGCGAGGGCATAGGCTGTCCATTCCTCGCCGGGGGAGAGGGGAGACCCGTCCAACCGGCAGAGGACCTCATAGCTGTCCTGAAAATCCTCCGGGTCCTCCAGCAGGAAGATGATGCTCTCGCAGGCCTCCAGGTCCGCCATCAGGGTCATCTGGGCGGCGGCTTTGTACTCCCCGTCCTCGCCCTCCTGATAGATGGGATAGGAACGGACGGAGACCAGCACCTGCCCGTCCCCGTTCACGTCCTCCCCCAGGGCGGCGAGGGCCTCGGACAGGGCGGCGGCGGTGTCCTCCGGCAGGTCGTATTCCCCCACACAGGCGATCTGATAGTCCGGCTGGTTCTGCCGGGCGGTCCACATGCTCCAGGCCAGGTCCAGAACAATGGCGAGCAGGACGGCCCCGATCACAATATGCCACTTGTGATAGTACCACCAGTTCGCCCGGCGCTCCTTCGATGTGAGGGGGCGCTTTTCTTCCGGGCGGATGTTGCGGAATTTCCGCTCCCAATATGCGCTGGCCACGATGTCACCCCTTCTCTGGAGGTTCCCGGGTCGTGCCGCCGGGGAGATAGGTCACCGGCAGGCAGACCATCGCGGGCAGCTGGTTCCGGTCCTCCTTCAGGAGAATGTCCACCGTGGTCTCCGCGATCTTGCGCACCGGCTGGGCGATGGTGGAGCAGTAGAGGTCGGCGTCCCCGAATTTGCGCATGCCGTCATAGCCGATGAGCTGCACGTCCTCCGGCACCCGGAGGCCCATCTGCTCCAGGAGCTTCTGGATCTCATAGGCGAGCCGGTCGGTGGAGCAGAAGATGCCGTCGATCGTCAGCCTGCTCTCCTCCAGATGCTCGCGCAGGAACCGGGCGAAGGGCTCCATCCCGTCCTCGTCGTTCAGGCGGAGGGACTCCACCTCCACCCCGCGGCTGCGGCAGTAGACCTCAAAGCCATCGCCGCGCTTGTCCACCTCGCCGGGGACCGGGGAGCCGGTGCGGAGGAAGGCCAGACGGCGGCAGCCCCGCTCCAGCAGCTTCTCCGCCGCGAGCTGTCCGCCGCCGAAGTTGTCCGAGGCGACGCAGGGGACGGTGGCGCTGAAATAGCGGTCGATGGTGACGAAGGGGAGCTCCGGGTCCACCTCCAGATTGGGGTTGTAGGTCAGCCCGATCGCCCCGTCCACCTTGTTCTGCCGGATCATGCGGATGCACTCCTGCTCCGCCTGCGGGTCAAAGTCGGTGACAAAGGGGATCATCCGGTAGCCCCGGGCGGTGAGCGCCTGACAGACCTCATGCGCCAGGGCGGAGAAGAAGGGATGGGAGAGGGAGGGGATGATGAGGGCCGCCGTACACGTCCGGTTGGTCTTGAGGCCGCGGGCGTAGTTGTTCACCTGATAGCCCAGCTTTTCCGCCGCCCGCTGGACCCGGCGGCGGTAATCCTCCCCGACGGGGATGCCGTTCATCACCTTGGAGACGGTGCCCAGCGCCACCCCCGCCTCCCGCGCCACATCCTTCATGGTGGGCGCAGAGCCGTTTTTCGCCATGTGATTTCACCTCTTATATGAATCGTTTCATGTACTTTGCTGAAAAACAGGACGCTTTCCCGTCCTGCCAGTCATTATAGCAGCCCTCTCACGCCCTGTAAAGATGAAATCACCATTTATTTCATGAAATTTCATTCTTTGGCATTTCTGACAAATGGATTTCCCAATCTTTGTCGAAAACTCCGAAAGTGAATTCCCTCTGTAATAGCCGGTTGACAACGGTGTTTCAAGGTATTATTATGAACGCATAGAGAATGTAACGTTTCATGGAAATGGAGGACAATCCTCTGCCGCGAAGCGCCGCGTTCCACAGGAGATCTCCGTCTCAGAGGAGGTGAGCCCTCATCCGCCCCACAAAAAATGGAAGAGAAAGGAAATGAAGTGATGAAATGAAAACAAAAGCGCTCGCGAAGGAGCCGCCCGTCCGGGTGGGCCATCGCAAACCCCTGAAGCAGCTGGTGGCTGAACACTGGCAGATGTATCTGCTCCTGCTCATCCCCGTTGTTCTGACCTTTGTCTATAAGTACATCCCCATGTACGGCATCCAGATCGCCTTCCGGGATTACAAGGCCAGCGACGGCATGTTCGGCAGCGAGTGGGTGGGCCTGGAGTGGTTCGAGCGGTTCTTCACCGCCCCCACCTGCGGTCGCATGATCCAGAACACCATCCTGCTGAGCCTCTACAGCCTGCTGTGGAGCTTCCCCGTCCCCATCATCCTCTCCCTGTGCATCAATCAGCTCCGCTTCAACCGCTATAAGCGGGTGGTGCAGACGGTGCTCTACGCCCCCCACTTTATCTCCATCATGGTCATCTGCGGCATGATCCGCATCTTCCTGAGCCCCTCGGGCGGCCTCATCAACCTGCTGCTCGGCACCAGCGTGGACTTCCTGAGCGAGGCCTCCGCCTTCCGGACGATCTACATCGCCTCCGGCATCTGGCAGGACGCCGGATGGGGGTGCATCATCTACCTGGCCACCCTCTCCAACGTGGACACCAGCCTCTATGAGGCGGCCAAGGTGGACGGCGCCTCCGTCTTCCAGCGGATCATGAATGTGGACGTGCCCGCCCTGCTGCCGATGGCCATCCTCCAGCTCATCATGAGCGCCGGCTCCCTGATGAACGTGGGCTTTGAGAAGGTCTGGCTGCTCCAGACCGACCTGAACAAGGCCACCTCGGACGTGATCGCCGTCTACGTCTACCAGCAGGGCATCGAGAACGCCAAGTACAGCTACTCCACGGCGGTGGGCCTCTTCAACACGGCGGTGAACCTGATCCTGCTCTTTGTGGTGAACAAGATCGCGTCCAAGACCTCCGACGTGGACTTTGTCTGAGAGGGGGAGAAGTGCAATGAAACAGAAGAAAGCCTCTCACGGCCTCTCGGACAAGGCCAGCGACATCATCCTGGTGCTCATCACCGGCTTCGTCGTCCTGCTGGTGGCCTACCCGCTGTACTATGTGCTGGTGGCCTCCTTCTCCAACCCCTATGACGTCTACGCCGGAAAGACCTTCCTGCTGCCCAGCGACTTCAGCCTGCAGGGCTACACGGCGGTCTTTGCCGACCCCAACATCCTCAGCGGCTACCTCAACTCCATCAAGTACACGGTGATCGGCACCATCTTCTCGGTGGTCCTGCTCTACATCACCGCCTACCCCCTGGCCCAGCCGGATCTGCCCGGGCGGAAGTTCTGGAGCGTGTTCTTCATCGTCACCATGTACTTCGGCGGCGGCCTGATCCCCACCTACCTGGTGGTGCGCGACACCGGCCTGCTGTATAACATGTGGGCCCTCTTCCTCCCCGGCGGCGTGGCGGTGGGCAATATGATCATCGTCCGCAATTACTTCCAGCACTCCATCCCCCACGAGCTGGTGGAGGCGGCGGAGATCGACGGCTGCTCCAAGCTGCGCACCTTCCTGCACATCATCATCCCCCTCTCCAAGCCCATTATGGCGGTGATGGTGGTCTTCAGCATGGTGGCCTACTGGAACGACTGGTTTACCGCCCTGATCTACCTCCCCTCCGACATGGCCCCGCTGCCGCTGGTGCTGCGCAACGTGCTCATCCGCAGCTCCGCGAGCGCCAGCCAGGCCAGCACCATCTCCGGCGGCTACGCCGAGCTGAACAAGGTCACCGAGATGATCAAGTTCTCCTCCATCGTGGTGGCGGCCGCGCCCATGATGGTGGTCTACCCCTTCGTGCAGAAATACTTTGAAAAGGGCTTTATGGCCGGCGCCGTCAAGGGCTGAGCCGTACCGCCACTCAGAAAGGAGAACCATCTATGAAGAGAATCCTGTCCCTGCTGCTGGCAAGCGCCATGCTGCTCGCCCTGTGCGCCTGCGGCGGCTCCGGCTCCTCCGCCTCGACGGAGCCCACCTTTGAGACCGGGCAGACCAGCTTTGACATCATGGGCGGCCAGTCCGCCCTCTCCCCCGGCTATCAGGACAACACCGTCCTCAACGCCATGGCGGAGGAGGCCGGCGTCTCCATCACCTGGGAGACCATGAGCGACTCCCTCTCCGAGCAGGTAAACATCCGCATCGCCGGCAACCAGCTCCCCGACGCCTTCATCGGGGTGGGCTTTTCCAACTATGACATCGCCACCTACGGCGACGACGGCACCTTCATCGACCTGACCCCCTACATCACCGAGGAGTATATGCCCAACCTGACCGCCATCCTGGAAGAGCACCCCGAGATCCGCTCCGCCATCACCATGGCCGACGGCAAGATCTACGGCCTCCCCTCCGGGGAGCAGATGGGCACCTCCGGCATCGGCGCGGAGGAGGACTACTCCATCTACACCATCCCCCAGTTCTCCATGATCAACAAGGCCTGGCTGGATGAGCTCGGTCTGGAGGTCCCCACCACCCTGGACGAGCTGCACACCGCCCTGGTCGCCTTCCAGGAGAACGACATGTCCCACACCTATTATGGCAACGACCCGGGCTCCACCATCCCGATGTCCACCGGCTTTGACCAGTGGTGCTGGGGGCAGAACATCTTCTATGCCGGCTTCGGCTTCACCAACTGGCCCAACGACATCATCAACGACCTCGTCCTCCAGCCGGACGGCACGGTGAACTTCGTCTGCGACGACGAGGGCTACCGCGAGGCCCTGACCTACTTCCACGACTGGTACGCCGAGGGGCTGATGGACATCGAGATGTTCTCCCAGTCGGACACCCAGCTGATGGCCAAGTGCCAGCAGGGCTATGTGGGCGTCTCTACCTGGTGGTACATTGAGGAGCTGATGGGCGACTACGCCGATGACTATGTGTTCCTCCCCGTCCTCGCCGGCCCCGATGGCACGAGCAATGTCACCGTCCGCACCGGCGGCGGCATCAACTCCGGCAACCTGAACATCACCTCCGCCTGTGAGAGCCCGGTGAACCTGCTGAAGTTCTTTGACCAGTGGTATGCCGGCGAGAACGTGATGCAGCTCCAGTACGGCCCGATCGGCGTCTACTTCACCGAGCAGGACGAGAGCGGCAAGTGGATCTCCATCACCGACGAGGAGGCCCAGGCCCAGTACGGCAAGAGCGCCGGCGAGCTCAAGGGCGAGAACGAGGTCTACGGCCCCAAGCTGATCCTCTCGAACTACTATAACGACTACTTCTATATGGAGGACCGCGCCATCGAGCGGCTCACCGACCTCTATGACTTCTGGATGCCCCAGGTGCAGGACGCCACCACCTACCCCGTGGACTGCGTCTTCACCCAGGACGAGCTGGACACCATCGACCGCTACCGCACCGACTTTGAGAACGCCGTCTCCGAGCAGGAGGGCCTGTGGATCCGCGACGGCGGCCCCACCGACGACGAGTGGGCGGCCTACGTCTCCAACCTGGAGGCCTGCGGCATGAACGAGCTGCTGGAGGTCTACCAGGCGGCCTATGACCGCTACGCCGAGGCCCAGTAAACCGAGCGACACAGCGCCCCGCCCGTCCGATGGACGGGCGGGGCCGGACAGGAGTGAAGACATGCTGAGCGAGAAATTGCAGCAGGCCCGCGCCTTTGAGGCGCAGTATATGCCCTTCCTCGCCCCGGAGGACCGGCCCGCCTTCCATGTGACCGGCGGGATCGGCTGGATCAACGACCCCAACGGCTTCTCCTGCTATCAGGGGGAGTATCATCTCTTCTATCAGTATCACCCCTACTCCACCAACTGGGGGCCGATGCACTGGGGCCACGTCAAGACGCGAGACTTTCTCCACTGGGAGCGCCTGCCTATCGCCCTGGCCCCGGACGAGGCCTATGACGCGGACGGCTGCTTCTCCGGCAGCGCGGCGGAGCTGCCCGACGGGCGTCAGCTTCTGATGTACACCGGTGTCCACCGCGTCCGGCAGGAGGACGGCTCCATCCACGAGTATCAGGCCCAGTGCCTCGCCGTGGGAGACGGGGTGGATTATGAGAAGGTGGAGGCCAATCCCGTCCTCTCCGACCGGGACCTCCCCGCGGGGGGCAGCCCCCTCGACTTCCGCGACCCCAAAATCTGGCGGGAGGAGGACGGCAGCTTCTGCGCGGTGGTGGGCAACCGCACCCCGGACGGCAGCGGGGCGGTCCTGCTCTTTGAGAGCGGGGACGGCTTTCACTGGCGCTATGCCGCCACCCTGGACGCGAGCTGCAACCGGTATGGCCGGATGTGGGAGTGCCCCGACTTCTTCCCCCTGGACGGCAGGCAGGTGCTCATCGTCAGTCCCCAGGAGATGACGCCGGTGGGGTTGGAATTTCACGCGGGCAACGGCACCGTCTGCCTGCTGGGGCGCTATGACCGCGCGCAGCGGCGCTTCACCCGCGAGCAGGTGCAGGCGGTGGACTACGGCGTGGACTTCTACGCCCCCCAGACCCTGGAGACCCCGGACGGCCGCCGGGTGATGATCGCCTGGATGCAGAACTGGGACACCTCCGCCTGCAAGCCCCAGGGAGCGCGCTGGTTCGGACAGATGACCCTCCCCCGGGAGTTGACCGTCCGGGAGGGGCGGCTGATCCAGAACCCGGTCCGGGAGCTGGAGGCCATCCGGGCCAACCCGGTATCCTATCGGAATGTGATGCTCCACGGGGAGAGCAATCTCCAGGGGGTGAGCGGACGGATGCTCGACCTGACGGTGACGGTGCGCCCCGCCAGCCCCCACAGCCTCTACCACTGGTTCAAGCTCCACCTCGCCCGGGACGGGGAGCACGAGACGGTCATCCGCTACAAGCCGGAGTGCAGCACCGTCCGGGTGGACCGGACACGCGGCGGCTTCCCCCACGACATTGTCCACGTCCGGGACTTCCTCGCCGCGCCGCGGCAGGGGGAGATCAAGCTGCGGGTCATTCTGGACCGGTACAGCCTGGAGCTCTTTGTCAACGACGGGGAGCAGGCGGCCTCCTTCGTCCTCTACACCCCCCTCAGCGCGAGCTCCATCAGCTTCGAGGCGGACGGGAGCGTGCTGCTGGACGTGGAGAAATACGACCTGCTCGCCTATGAGGGGTGTGACGGAGATGGAAGATAGACAATTTGACGTCCTCGCGCTCGGCGAGCTGCTGATCGACTTCACCGACAGCGGCCGGAGCGCACAGGGCAACCCCATGTTTGAGGCCAACCCCGGCGGCGCGCCCTGCAACGTGCTGGCCATGCTGCGCAAGCTGGGCAGGACCTGCGCCTTTATCGGCAAGGTGGGGGAGGATATCTTTGGCCGCCAGCTGCTGGAGACGGTGCGCGAGAGCGGCATTGACACCGAAAGCCTCATCGTAGCCCCGGAGGTGCGCACCACCCTGGCCATTGTGAAAAACCAGCCCAACGGGGACCGGGACTTCTCCTTCTACCGCCACCCCGGGGCGGATATGATGCTCCGGACGGAGGAGCTGCCGGTGGAGCGGCTGCGCCGCGCCCGTATCTTCCACTTCGGCACCCTCTCCATGACCCATCCCGGCGTCCGGGAGGCCACCCGGCAGGCGGTGAGCCTCGCCGCCTCCGGGCGCGCCCTGATCTCCTTCGATCCCAACCTCCGCCCGCCCCTCTGGGACAGCCTGGAGGAGGCCCGGCGTCAGATGGAGTGGGGCCTGGCCGCCAGCGATATTGTCAAGATCTCGGACAATGAGGTGGAGTTCCTGACCGGGGAGACCGACTATGGCCGGGGGGCGGCCCTTCTGCTGGAGCGCTATCCCAATCTCCGCCTGCTCACCGTCACCGCCGGGGCGAACGGCAGCTATGCCTATGCCGGAGGAGCAGAGGCCTTTGTCCCCTCCTTCCTCCTGGGCGGCACCATCGAGACCACCGGCGCAGGGGATACCTTCTGCGCCTGCGTGCTGGGCTATCTCCTGGAGCACGGCCTGGCGGGGCTGGACCAGACCGGGCTCACCGAAATGCTCCGCTTTGCCAACGCCGCCGCCTATCTGGTCACCACCAAGAAGGGGGCTATCCGCTCCATGCCAGAGCGGGCCCAGGTGGAGGGGCTGCTGAGAGAGGCAGAGCTGAACTGAATACGTTGGAAAAGGGACTGATAAGCGCCGGACAGGCACTTCTCAGTCCCTTTTGTTCTATTTGCGGCCCTCTGCCGTCCGCCGCAGACGGGAGAGGAGGCGCCGCTTCCCCGCGCGCAGCCGTGCGGCGTAAGCGCTGGTCATCACGGCGCCCACCGCCAGCATTCCAGTCATGAAGCCCAGACAGAGCTCGCCGGCAAAATGGTCCGCGTGGCCGGCGAGGTCCAGGGCGGCATAGACGAGGGCAGCCAGCAGGCCTGCCAGAAAGAGCCGGTGGAGCCGCCGCGCCCATCTGCGCCTCTCCTCGCCGCTGTAACCGGCGACCCTGACGGCGGTCTCGCGCGCTGACCGGTCCGCCTCACCGCCCTCCTCCTCGCCGTCAAGCAGCGCGCGCAGGCCGACGCCGAAGTAGTCAGACAGCACGATCAGCATGTCGAGGTCAGGCAGATTCCGCCCAGTCTCCCACCGGGAGACTGTCCGGCGGGAGACGTTGAGCTGTTCGGCGAGCTGCTCCTGCGTCACCCCCTTGCGCTTGCGCAGCGTCTGGAGAAATTGTCCGATTTTGATCTGGTCCATATTCTGCAACCTCCTTTCTGCTCTCGTGGTAGCACCTCCTGCCGCGCAGGAACAGGACGCGAAGCGGGCGCGCCGCGGATGGGACACGGGATGTCTCACGGTTTGTGCCGCTTTGCCCTTGTGCTGTGGGGCGATCGCTGGTATAATCAAGGGAACAAATGTTCCAGAAGAAGGGGGAGAGCGCCATGCCGGACCTGCTGCGGGGACTCAACGACGCCCAGCGCGCGGCGGTCACCACGACGGAGGGCTATGTGCGCGTGATCGCCGGGGCGGGCTCGGGCAAGACGCGGGCCCTCGCGCGGCGGTACGCCTATCTGGTCAACGAGCTGGGCATCCTGCCGGAGCACATCCTCTGCGTGACCTTTACCAACAAATCCGCCGCCGAGATGCGCCAGCGCATCCACAATCTGACCGGGGACAACGACACCGGCTATATCAACACCTTCCACGGCTTCTGCGTCTCCATCCTGCAGGAGGACGGCCACGCCCTGCACTATCCCAGGCACTTCCTCGTGCTCGACAACGCCGACATCGACGCGATGCTCCAGCTCATCTACGAGGAGCGCGGGCTGACGCTGCGCGATATGACCTTCTCCCACGCCCGCGACATGATCGAGATGCGCAAGCAGGTGCGGGAGCCGGACTACTATGAGAACCTGATCCAGTTCTCCCTCGAAGAGCTCCACCAGCGCTATCTGGAGGCGGAGCGGACGGAGGACATCATCTTCTACGGCTACCTCTATCAGCAGAAGAAGTGCTTCGGCGTGGACTACAACGACCTGATCGTCTTCTCCCTCTATCTGTTTCAGACCGATAGCTCCATCCAGCGCAAGTGGCAGGAGCGGCTGGAGTACATCATGATCGACGAGTTTCAGGACATCGACCCGCCGCAGTACCGCCTGATGCGCGCCCTGTGCGGCTATCACGGCAACCTCTTCCTCGTCGGCGACCCGGACCAGACCATCTACACCTGGCGCGGGGCGGACGTGCGCTATCTGCTGGACTTTGACAAGGCCTTCCCCGGCACGCAGACCATCCTGATGATGGACAATTACCGCTCCACACCGGAGATCCTCGCCGCCGCGAACGCCCTGGTGGCCAAAAACACCGCACGCATCAAAAAAGACCTCTTGCCCACCCGCCCCGACGGCGCGGCGGTGCTCTGCCACGGCGCGTCCTCTCCCCAGGCGGAGGCGGAGTGGATCGCCGGCGAGATCGGCGCGCTGCGCGCGCAGGGCGTTCCGTTGCGGGAGATCGCCGTGCTCTACCGGGCGCACTATGTCACCCGAGCAGTGGAGGAGGTCTTCCTCGCCCGGCAGATCCCGTATACCATCTACAGCGGGGTGCAGTTCTTCGCCCGGATGGAGGTGAAGGATGCGCTGAGCTACCTGCGCATGATCGTCTACCGGGACGACCTGTCCTTCCTGCGCGTGGCCAACGTGCCGCGGCGCAATCTCGGCAAGCGGCGGATGTCCTTCCTGCGCGAGCGGGCGGCGGAGACGGGGCGCACCCTGTATCAGACGCTGACCGAGTCGCTGGAGGACCCCCTCTTCCGTGGGACGGGGGCGCGGAGCTTCTGCGCGCTGATCGAGCGCTTTGCTGCCGAGGCCGCCGGGCGGCCGGTCTCCGAGGTGCTCGCAGCCCTCCTCGACGAGAGCGGCTATGAGACCATGCTGCGCACCGAGGGGGCGCAGGACCGGCTGGACAACCTCGCCGAACTCAAGCAGTCGGTCTATGAGTATGAGACCACCTGCGGCGAGGAGAGCACGCTGGAGCACTATCTCTCCCACGTCGCCCTCTTCTCCAACCAGGATGCCGCCGAGCCGGGGGACAAGGTGAAGCTGATGACGGTCCACGCCGCCAAGGGGCTGGAATTTCCCAACGTCTTTCTGTGCGGCATGAACGAGGGCATCTTCCCCTCGCGCAAGGTGCGCACCCTGCCCGGCATGGAGGAGGAGCGGCGGCTCGCCTTTGTCGCCCTCACCCGCGCCCGCGACCGCCTCTATCTCTCCGAGGCGGACGGGGAGAACTTTGACGGCTCTCCCCGCTATCCCTCCCGCTTCCTGCTGGAGATCGGACCGGACTGCCTCACCTGGACCCGGCCGCCGCAGGAGGGGCTGATCCGCGCCGCCCGGGACGCCATCGCCGCCAGCGAGCGGCGGATGTCCCTCGCGTCGGGGGAGACCTTCGCGCCCGGCCGGCGGGTCCGCCATGAGGTCTTCGGCCCCGGCGTCATCCTGGAGGTGGACGCCGCCCGGTCCGCCCATGTCGTCCAGTTTGACCGGATGAAGACGCCGCGCCGCGTCTCCTTCCGGGCAAAGCTGGAGCCAGCCGAATAGCCACAGAAAACGGGAATACTCCACAGCATGTCGTGGAGTATTCCCGTTTCAATCTGTCGAAAAAGCATGTTCGGCGTGATAAAAGCAAGGCAAAAGTTCAGGAAGCCCTCCGCAGGAGTTTTGTTGCGGAGCAACAAAATAAAGTGCGATCTAGTTTTTGGGACGGGCGCCCCGCAGGGGCCTCCTTTTGCCCCTGCGGGGCAATTCACCTTGTTGTACCGGCCCAAAAACACAGGGAGGCCGGGAGTGTGCCCCGAAGGGGCGCGCGCCCGAGCCGCCAACGGCGGCGACAAAGTGCCCTTGGGGTGCGGGTCAGCCGCATGTTTCGAACAAAATTGCAGATTTTGTTCGAGCTTCAGACGCCGAGATAATACCGCAGCAGCTCCTGGAGCAGCTCATCCCGGTCCAGCTTGCGGATCAGGGTGCGGGCGTTGTTGTAGTTGGTGATATAGGTGGGGTCCTCCGAGAGGATGTACCCGACGATCTGATTGATGGAGTTGTACCCCTTCTCCTGCAGGGCGCGATACACCTCTGTGAGAATCGCACGGGTATCCCATTCCTCGTCTTTTGTGACATCAAAACGTCGTGTGAAGTCAGACATGTCTCTCACACCTCCGTCAGTCTGTGGAGTACATTTGTGAAGCTGTTTTATATTTTACCCCAGAATTGCCATCCTGTAAAGGGGTTCAGCAAGAAAATTTGCCCATTTCGGTGATTATGTGAACTAAATGCAACCAAAAAGGCTTCCGGCCGGGCGGTATGGGCCGTCCCGGCCGGAAGTTGGGTGTCTCAGATGCGTTCCGCCGCGCTCAGCGCAGCACCGCGCCGCACTCGCGCGCGAGCAGGTCGAGGATGGAGCGGATGTCCCCCTCCGCCTCCGCGTCGGTGAGGGTGTGGTCCTCCGCGCGCAGGCGCAGGGAGAAGGCGACCGACTTCTTGCCCTCCGGGATGGGCTTGCCGGTGTAGATGTCAAAGAGACGGACCTCCTGGACCAGCCCCTTGCCGCCGCGGGAGATGCAGTCCTCCAGCTGGGCGACCGGCACATCCGCGTCGCAGACCACGGCGATATCGCGCTCCACGGCGGGGAACCTGGGCAGCGGGCGGTAGACGATCTCCGTCCGGCGGGCGGCCAGCATCGGCTCCAGGGCGAGCTCGGCGGCAAACACCGGCTGGTCCATGTCGTAGTTCTTGCCCACGAGGGGGTGGAGCTGGCCGAAGACGCCGATCTCCTGCCCGCCGATGCTCACTCTGGCGCAGCGGCCGGGGTGGTAGGAGGGGTTGTCGCGGCAGGCCTCATAGCGGACGCCGTGGATGCCGAGGGCGTCAAACACTGTCTCGATCGCGCCCTTGAAGGTGAAGAAGTCCAGGCCGCCGCCGTAGCCGCCCATGCTGAGCATCTGGCGCTCGTCCGCGAGCGGGCCGGTCTCGTCCGGCAGATAGATGCGGCAGAGCTCATAGAGCCGCGCGGAGGGGTTGTGGTGGCTGTCGTTGCGCGCGAGCGTCTCGAGCAGGGAGGGCAGGGAGGTGGTGCGCATGATGGAGGTGTCCTCTCCCAGCGGGTTGAGGATGGTGACCGACTGGCGGCGGGGGTCGTCCTCCGGCATGCGGATCTTGTTGTAGTAATTCGGGGAGATGAAGGAGTAGGTGAGGATCTCGCTGTAGCCCAGGCCGCGGCAGATCTCCCCCAGCTCCTTCTCCGCCTTCTGCTTGCCGGAGAGGCCGCCGCGCGTCGTCTCGCCGCGCATGAGGGTGATGGGCAGGTTGTCATAGCCGTAGAAGCGGGCGACCTCCTCGGCGAGGTCGGAGTAGTGCTCCACGTCGGAGCGCCACGAGGGGACATAGACGGTGTCCCCCTCCAGGGTGAAGCCGAGGGAGAGGAGGATCTCGCGCATCGTCTGCTCAGAGATCTCGGTGCCGAGCAGGCGGTTGATCTTCTCCGGCTCCAGGCGCAGGGCGGTGGGGGAGAACTCCTGGGCGACCACGTCGATCACGCCGGCGGCCACCTCGCCGCAGCCGAGCAGCTCGACCAGCTCGCAGGCGCGCTGCACGGCGGGCAGGGTGTTCATCGGGTCCAGCCCCTTCTCATAGCGGCCGGAGGCCTCAGTGCGCATCCCGAGGGCGAGGGCGGTCTTGCGGATGGAGACGCCGTTGAAGTTGGCGGACTCGAAGAAGACGTCCCGGGTCTCCCCGGTGATCTCGCTGTTCATGCCGCCCATCACGCCGGCCACGCCGACCGGCTTGTGCTCGTCGGCGATGACCAGCATGGACTCGGTGAGGGCGCGGGCGTTGCCGTCCAGGGTCTGGATCTCCTCGCCGGGGAGGGCGCGGCGGACGATGATGCGGTGTCCGTCCACGCAGGAGAAGTCAAAGGAGTGCATCGGCTGGCCGTACTCGAGCATGACATAGTTGGTGATGTCCACGATGTTGTTGATCGGGCGGACGCCGGAGGCGCGCAGGCGCTCGCGCATCCACTTGGGGGAGGGGCCGATCTTTACATTGCGCACCAGACGGCCGGTGTAGCGCGGGCAGAGGTCGCCGTCCTCGATCTCCACGTCGGCGTCCTCCAGAATGGAGGGGCCGTCGCCGCGGACCTCCGGCGCGTGCAGGCGCAGGGGCTGGCGGAAGGTGGCGGAGGCCTCGCGGGCCAGGCCGATCACCGAGAGGCAGTCGGGGCGGTTGGGGGTGATCTCAAACTCCACCACATGGTCGTCCAGGCCGAGCACGGCGGGGAGATCATCGCCCGGCTTGCAGTCCTCGTTGAGGATGAAGATGCCGTCCGGGATGCAGTTGGGGAACTCCGCCTGCTGGGCGTGCAGGTCGTCCAGGCCGAGCACCGCGCCCGTCCCGGTGTGGTAGCAGATCAGGTCGCCCACATGGAGGTTGGGGCAGCGGGTCTCCGTCTCCGCCTCGCCCGCGCCGGTATCCAGCCGGAGGCGGTAGGTGGAGTAGGCCACTGTCTCGCAGGCGGTCACGCGCGCGGCGATCACCTTGCCGTAGACCTTGTCGCCCGGGGCGATGTCGGGGGAGATGGAGGGCTTCTCGCCGGGCAGCACATGGTAGTCGCCCAGAATGGCGGCCGGGCGGATGACGGCGTAGGGGAAGTCGCGCACCTCCAGCCCCAGCTCGCTCAGCCCGCAGAGCATGCCGTTGGAGACCACGCCGCGCAGCTTGCCGCGGGTGATCTTCACCCCGCCGGGGAGAGTGCTCTTGTGCCTGGCCACCGGGACGAGGTCGCCCACATGGACGTTCCACGCGCCGGTGCAGATCTGGACCGGCTCTGCCTCGCCCACGTCCACCTGGAGGACCCACATGTGGTCGGAGTTGGGGTGGCGCTCCTCGGAGAGCACACGGCCGACTACGACGTTATGGAACGCGGCGCCAAGATCGGTGATGACCTCCACCTTGGAGCCGGAGATGGTCATCGCCTCGGCGAAGGTCTTATCGCTGACCGAACTGCAGTCCACAAACTCGTTCAGCCATTTCCGGGAAAGTTTCATATCGCATTGCTCCTATCTGTCAAGATGTCGGGGGAGATCAGAACTGCTCGAGGAAGCGGACGTCGTTTTCAAAGATGAGCCGCAGGTCCTTGATGCCAAAGCGCCGCATCGCCAGGCGCTCCACGCCCATGCCGAAGGCCCAGCCGGAATACACCTCGGTGTCGATGCCGCAGCCCTCGAGCACCTTGGGGTGGACCATGCCGGCGCCCAGGATCTCAATCCAGCCCTCGCCCTTGCAGACGCTGCAGCCCTTGCCGCCGCACTCGACGCACTGCACGTCCACCTCGCAGGAGGGCTCGGTGAAGGGGAAGTGGTGCGGGCGGAAGCGGGTCTTGGAGTCCGGGCCGTACAGGGCGCGGATGACCTCGTTGAGCGTCCCCTTCAGGTCGGCCATCGTGATGCCCTTGTCCACCACGAGCCCCTCGATCTGGTGGAACATGGGGGAGTGGGTGGCGTCCGCCTCGTCCTTGCGGAAGACGCGGCCGGGGGCGATGATGCGGATGGGGGGCTTTTGCTGCTCCATCACCCGCACCTGCATGGGGGAGGTCTGCGAGCGCAGCAGGACGGCGTCGTTTTTCGGGTCATCGCCGCCGGCGGAGATATAGAATGTGTCCGTCCACTCGCGGCCGGGGTGGCCCTCCTCCGTGTTCAGCTTGGTAAAGTTGTACTCCGCCAGCTCGATCTCGGGTCCCTCGGCGACCTGGAAGCCCATGCCGGTAAAGATGTCGGTGATCTCGTCGATCACGATGGACAGCGGATGCTTGTGGCCCAGCGCCGTGCGCTGGCCGGGGATGGTCACGTCTACCGTCTCGGCGGCCAGCTTCAGGTTCAGGGCGGTCTCCGCGAGCGCCTTGCTCTGCTCCGCGATGGCGTTGGTGAGGGCCTCGCGGACCTCGTTGGCCAGCTGGCCGATCACCGGGCGCTCCTCCGCGGGGAGCTTGCCCATCTGCTTGAGGACGGCGGTCAGCTTCCCCTTTTTGCCCAGATACTGGACGCGAACCTGGTCCAGCACGGCGGCGGCGTCGGCAGAGCGGATGGCGGCAAGCGCCTCCTGCCGGATGTTCGCCAATTGTTCTTTCATGTGTGACAGCTCCTTATTCCAGTGAGATCGGGAACGCGCAGTTCCCGGAGAAAGGGCAAAAACTTCATGCGCCGGGCGCGCACCACAGACGCAGGCAAAAGCCGGAGCGCATGAAGTTTTTGCGCATGTGGGCCGTCCCGGCCCACGCGCTTATGATGTTGTGACCGTGCCGCGGAAAAACGGCACATGGTAAATCTTGCTGTGCATTTGCATAGCAAAAAGCCGCCCCTCCTCCCATAACGGGACGAAAGACGACTTCCGTGGTACCACCCGAATTCACCGGACGCCGCTGAACGCGCCGGTGCGCTCCTGGCCGGATAACGACGGCAAGACGGCCCGGCCTTTCCTCCGGGCGGCTCCGGGGCGAACCAAGCGGGGCCTGCCTGCCTCTGCTCTCAGCCGGTGACAGAGGCTCTCTGACGGCGGTCATATCCGCTATTTTCCCTTTCAACGCCTTTGAAACACACTTATATATATCACACTGCGCGGAAAAATGCAAGCGGAAATTCATCTGCGGCGCGCCGGGGCGGTTGGGAAGGAAGACGGAGACGGCGGCGGACGTCCTGCGTCTTTTGGCGCAATGCCGGTTGCGGGGAAGCGGGGCGGTGTGTTACAATGAAGGCGAAATCACACGCAAAATCAGCGACCAGAGGAAAAAGGAGGAATCTCATTTGAGTCTCCATGAAGAATGCGGCGTCTTCGGCGTCTGGGACCCGGAGGGGGGCTGTGCCCGCACCGCCTACTATGGCCTCTACGCCCTCCAGCACCGCGGCCAGGAGGCCTGCGGCATCGCCACCACAAACGACCGCGAGCTGTCCTATTATAAGGATGTCGGCCTGGTGGGGGACGTCTTTGACGAGCAGCGCCTGGAGGAGCTGAACGGCACGATGGCGGTCGGCCACGTCCGCTACGCCACCACCGGCGCGGGCAAGCGGGAGAACGCCCAGCCGCTCACCCTGAAATACGTCAAGGGCACCCTCGCCGTGGTCCACAACGGCAATCTGGTCAACCACGACCAGCTCCGCCGGGAGTATGAGTACAACGGCGCCATCTTCCAGACCACCTCGGACACCGAGGTGATCGCCTACGCCATCGCCCGCGAGCGCCTGCACTGCCCCAGCGTGGAGGAGGCGGTCTGCCGCGCCGTCCGCCAGCTCAAGGGGGCCTTCTCCCTCATCGTGATGAGCCCGCGCAAGCTGATCGCCGCCCGCGACCCGTGGGGCTTCCGCCCGCTGTGCATGGGGCGCAAGGGGGAGGCGGTGTACTTCGCCAGCGAGTCCTGCGCCCTGGACGGGGTGGAGGCGGAGTTTGTGCGCGAGATCGAGCCGGGCGAGATCGTCGTGGTGGAACCGCCGGACAAGAAGAACGCGAACACCGCCTGCTCCATCCGCTCCATCCGCACCAACTGCCGCGGCATGAGCCACATGTGCATCTTTGAGTACATCTACTTCGCCCGCTCCGACAGCGTGATCTGCGGCCAGTCGGTCCACGAGGCGCGGCGCAACGCCGGGCGCATCCTCTCGCAGGAGTCGCCGGTGGAGGCCGACCTGGTGATCGGTGTGCCCGACTCCGGTCTGGACGCCGCGATGGGCTATGCCGAGGCCTCCGGCATCCCCTACGGCGAGGGCTTTGTGAAGAACCGCTACATCGGCCGCACCTTCATCACCCCAGACCAGCGCAGCCGCGAGCAGGCGGTGCGCATCAAGCTGGGCGCCCTGCGCAGCCAGGTGGCGGGCAAGCGGGTGGTCATGATCGACGACTCCATCGTCCGCGGCACCACCAGCCGGGCGATCATCTCCCTCCTGCGCCAGGCGGGGGCGAGGGAGGTTCATGTGCGCGTCTCCTCCCCCGAGTTTATCGCCCCGTGCTATTTCGGCACCGATATCCCGGACAAGGAGAAGCTGATCGCCTGCCACCACACCTGTGAGAAGATCTGCGCGCTGACGGGCGCCGACTCGCTGGCCTTCCTCAGCCTGGAGGGGCTGCGGCGGATCGCGCCGGAGGCCCGGTGCGGCTTCTGTGAGGGCTGCTTCACGGAGCATTACCCCATCCCACGCCAGGAGATCGGCCAGGCCGCGCCGGGGTGCAAATGACCGGCCGGTGGGACGCAGCGCCCGCGCCGGTCACCATGACCCCCGTCGCGCGCATCCGTACCGACTTTGACGGCAAATTCGGCATCCCGCGCCAGAGCGGCCTTGTCTCCGCGCTGCGGGGCGAGATCGTCTTCGAGCCGGAGTACCGCAATCCGGACGCCCTGCGCGGCATCGAGGGCTATTCCCACCTCTGGCTGATCTGGCTCTTTGACGCCAACCGCCCGCAGCGGCGCTGGCAGCCCACCGTCCGCCCGCCCCGCCTGGGCGGCAACGCGTCGGTGGGGGTGTTTGCCAGCCGGTCGCCCTACCGGCCCAACCCCATCGGCCTCTCCTGCGTCCGGCTGGAGGGGGTGGAGCGCCGGGCGGACTGCGGCGCGGTCCTCCTCGTCTCCGGGGCGGACCTGCTGGATGGGACCCCGATTCTGGACATCAAGCCCTACCTCCCCTATGCAGACGCCCATCCGGAGGCCTCCGGCGGCTTCACCGACCGGACGCCGCGGCGGGAGCTGGAGGTGGACTTCCCGGAAGCGCTGCTCACCCGGCTCCCACCGGAGAAGCGGGCGGCGCTGCGCGGCGTGCTGGCGCAGGACCCCCGGCCGGCCTATCAGGACGACCCCGCGCGCCGCTATGGGCTGACCTTCGCCGGGTGGGATGTCCGCTTCACCGTCGCGGACGGGACGCTCACCGTCCGCGAGGTGGTCCCGGCGGGGGAGGGGGAACGGTGAAGCTCACCTTACAGCCCTGCCCGCCGGAGGAGAAGCGGCGGTGGATGCCCCTGCTCCTGCTCGCGGACGAGCAGGAGAGCATGGTGGAGCGCTACCTCGACCGGGGCGAGCTGTTCCTGCTCCGGGACGGGGAACGGGTGCGCGGCGAGTGCGTCCTCACGCGGGAGGGGGACGGAGTCTATGAGGTGAAAAACCTCGCCATCTGTCCCGACAGCCAGCGCCGGGGCTATGGGCGCGCCCTGCTCGACCTGCTGCGCGCGCAGGTTCCGGACTGCCGCACCCTCTATGTCGGCACGGGGGACAGCCCTCTGACGCTCCCCTTTTATCGTGCCTGCGGCTTTCGGGAATCTCACCGGGTGAGGGATTTCTTTCTGAAGCACTACGACCATCCTATCTGGGAGGGCGGGCGGCGGCTGACCGACATGGTCTGCCTCCGCTGGGACCGGCCAGAGACCGATGGAGATAACAAAGGACCCTGACATTTGAACGTCAGGGTCCTTTTTTGCTCTTTTTGGGCGTGTCACTGCGCCTCCGGGAGGGTGAGCAGTTCGTCAAAGCGGCGGATGGAGGGCAGAGGGGCCTCCACCCGGCCCAGACCGTAGGAGGCGAAGATCATGGGGATGCCCGCCGCCTGGCAGGCCTCCCAGTCCCCCTGCGTGTCGCCGACGTAGATGGGGCGCTCCATCCGGTGGCGCGCGATGAGCAGCTTCAGATTCTCGCCCTTGGGCAGGCCGGTGTCGTCAAAGCAGATCCAGCCGGAGAAGCAGTCCCGCAGGCCGCTGTGACGGAGCACCAGCTCGATATATCCCGCCTGACAGTTGGAGGCGATGAAGATCCGCTGCCGCCGGGCGAGTTGCGGGATGGTCTCCAGCACGCCGGGGTAGAAGTCCCCCGGCGTGCGCTCGAGCGCCTCATTTTCCGCGCGGAAGCATGCCCAGGCCAGCGCGTCGCGCTCCTGCGCCGGCAGCGTGGGGAAGAGGGCCTGGGCGATGTCGGTCATCGTCTTGCCGAAGAGATGGCCGACGCTTTGGCGGGTGTGGCCCGGATGGCGTCCGGTCCGCGCCAGCGTGACCTCGTTCCAGGCGTCCGCAACCACTTGGCGGGAATCCCAGAGGGTGCCGTCGATATCCAGAATGATCTCTCGCATTGCGTCTTCCTCGCTGCGGCGTTATTTGAAGTAGTATGCGCCCGACTCAAAGAGCGGCATCCACTTCTCGCCCAGGATGTTGACTGCCACGCCGGGGTTCCAGCGCTCGCTGTGGCCCATCTTGCCGTAGACCCGTCCGTCGGGGGAGAAGATGCCCTCCACCGCGTACATCGAGCCGTTCGGGTTGGCGGAGATGTCCATCGACGGGAAGCCGCCGCCATCGACATACTGGGTGGCGATCTGCCCGTTGGCGGCGAGCTGGTCGAGCACCGCCTGCGGGGCGACAAAGCGGCCCTCGCCGTGGGAGACGGGCACGGTGTAGAGGTCTCCCACCCGGCTCTTGAGCATCCAGGGCGACTGGACGGAGGCCACACGGATGTCGCAGTAGCGGCTCTGGTGGCGGCCGATCAGGTTAAAGGTCAGCGTCGGGCAGTTCTCGTCCAGGTCGCGGATCTCGCCGAAGGGGACCAGGCCCAGCTTAATGAGCGCCTGGAAACCGTTGCAGATGCCGAGCATCAGCCCGTCGCGCGCGCGCAGCAGCTCGTGGACCGCGTCGCGGATGCGCGGGTTGCGGAAGAAGGAGGCGATGAACTTGCCCGAGCCCTCCGGCTCATCGCCGCCGGAGAAGCCGCCGGGGAGGATGACCATCTGCGCATCGCGGATCGCCTGCTCCAGCTCCCGCTCCGAGTCGAGGAGTTGCTGGACGCTCAGGTTACGCACGACGTGGATCTCCGGCTGGATGCCGGCGCGCAGGCAGGCGTTGGCGGTATCGTACTCGCAGTTGGTGCCGGGGAAGACGGGGATGACCGCCTTCGGCCGGGCGACCGGCGCGCCGGAGCGCCGCGCGGTGCGCACCGTGTGCGAGAGCAGGGGAGCGGGACCTTCTGCCGCGGCGCGGGTGGGGTAGACGTCCTCCAGCGTGCCCTCCCAGAGGCGGCGCAGCTCCTCCAGGGCCAGGCGCTCGCCGCAGACGGAGAGCACCGGCTCGGCGACAGTCTGGCCGATCCGCTCGCCAAGGCCCTCGGGCAGCTCGCCCTCCACCTCGGCGACGATGGAGCCGTAGGACTTGACAAAGAGGTCCTCCGCGCGCAGACCGGGCACGGCCTCAAAGCCGATGGCGTTGCCGAGGGACATCTTGAGCAGTCCCTCTGCGAGGCCGCCGGAGGAGAGGGCCCAGGCGGCGCGCACCTTGCCCTCGAGCACAAGGGCGCGGAACTGACGCCAGAGCGCACGGGTCCCGGCATAGTCCCCGGCAGGGGCGCGGAAGAGGTAGACCGGATGGTCGGGGTCCTTGAACTCCGGGGAGAGGATGCGCTCCGCCCGCTCCGGCGCGATGGCGAAGGAGACCAGGGTGGGCGGCACATCCAGGTCGAGGAAGGAGCCGGACATGGAGTCCTTGCCGCCGATGGCCGCGCAGCCGAGGGCAATCTGCGCCCGGTAGGCGCCCAGCAGGGCGGCAAACGGCTTGCCCCAGCGCTCAGGCACGTCACGCAGGCGCTCAAAGTATTCCTGGAGAGTGAGGTAGGCCTTCTCCGGGTCGGCGCCGGCGGCGGCCAGCTTGGCCACGCTCTCCACCACGGCGGACTGCGCGCCCACGAAGGGGTCCCGTGCCATCAGCTCGGGGTCGAAGCCCCAGGCCATCACGGAGCAGGTGGCCGTCTTGTGGCCCGGCCCCACCGGCAGCAGGGCGGCCATCGCCTGCGCGGGGGTGAGCTGCTCTTTCCCGCCGTAGGGGAAGAGGACGGAGGCCGCGCCGATGGAGGCGTCAAACCGCTCGCCCAGGCCGCGCTGGGAGGCGAGGTTGGGGTTCTGCGCCAGCGCGCGGAAGGCCGCTCCCACGTCCGGCACGGCGGGGGCCGTCTCCCGGCCGGGCAGGACGGGGACGTGGACGGCGGTGTATTTCGGCGCGCCGTTGGAGTTGAGGAAGTCGCGCGAGAGGTCGGCGATGGTCTGGCCGCGCCAGCGCATCACCATCCGGGCCTGCTCGGTGACCACGGCGACCGGATAGGCCTCCAGATTCTCCGCCGTGGCGAAGGAGATGAAAGCGCCGGCGTCCTCCGGGGCGACGACGACCGCCATGCGCTCCTGGGACTCGGAAATGGCCAGCTCCGTGCCGTCCAGGCCGTCATACTTTTTGCGCACCGCGTCCAGGTCGATCTCCAGCCCGTCGGCCAGCTCGCCGATGGCGACGGAGACGCCGCCCGCGCCGAAGTCGTTGCAGCGCTTGATGAGGCGTGTGACCTCCGGGTTGCGGAAGAGACGCTGGATCTTCCGCTCCTCCGGCGCGTTGCCCTTCTGCACCTCGGCGGCCATGGTGGTCAGGGAGGAGAGGTTGTGCGTCTTGGAAGAGCCGGTGGCCCCGCCGATGCCGTCGCGGCCGGTCCGCCCGCCGAGCAGGATGACCACATCCCCCGGCTCCGGGCGCACGCGCACCACCTGGGCGGAGGGCACAGCGCCCACCACCGCGCCGAGCTCCATGTGCTTGGCGACGTAGCCGGGGTGATAGAACTCGCTGACCACGCCGGTGGCCAGGCCGATCTGATTGCCGTAGGAGGAGTAGCCCGCCGCCGAGGTGGTGGCCAGCTTGCGCTGCGGCAGGCGTCCGGCCAGCGTGTCCTTCAGCGGGGTGCGCGGGTCGCCGCAGCCGGTCAGGCGCATCGCCTGATAGACATAGGCGCGCCCGGCCAGCGGGTCGCGGATCGCCCCGCCGATGCAGGTGGCCGCCCCGCCGAAGGGCTCGATCTCGGTGGGGTGGTTGTGGGTCTCGTTCTTGAACTGGAGCAGCCAGTCCTCTTCCACGCCGTCCACGTCCACCGGGATGTGGATGGAGCAGGCGTTGATCTCCTCGCTCTCGTCCAGATTGGGCAGCTCTCCGCGCTTTTTCAGCACCTTGGTCCCGGCAGTGGCGATGTCCATCAGCGTCCGGGGCCGCGCGGCGGCCTTCTCCGGGCCGTAGACCTCCTCCCGCCCGGCGAGGTACGCCTCATAGGCGGCGCGCACGCCGTCATCCTCAATCTCGGCGGACTGGATGCGGGTGCCGAAGGTGGTGTGGCGGCAGTGGTCGGACCAGTAGGTGTCCACCACGCGCAGCTCGGTGAGGGTGGGGTCGCGGCCCTCCTGGTCGCGGAAGTAGGCCTGCAAAAAGGCGAGGTCGTCCAGGTCCATCGCGAGGCTGTAGCGCTCCAGCGTGGCGGCCAGGCCGTCGCGGTCCTGGCTGCGGAAGCCCTCCAGTGTGGGTACGGAGGTGGGCACGGCATAGGTCCGCTCCAGCGTCTCCGGCTTCTCCGTCCCCGCCCGGCGGGTCTCCACCGGGTTGATGAGATAGCGGGCGATCTGCTCCGTCTGCTCCCTGCTCAGCGCGCCGAGCAGGACATAGACGGTGGCGGCGCTCACCAGCGGCCGGTCGCAGCCGGCCAGAAGCTGGATGCACTGCGCGCAGGAGTCCGCCCGCTGGTCAAACTGACCGGGCAGGGCCTCCACGGCGAGGACGGTGTGCTCCCCCTCAACGGTGGGCATCTGCTCCTCATAGTAGTTGTCGCACATCGGCTCGGAGAAGACGGTGCGGGCCGCCTGCTCAAAGACGGCGCGCTCGATCCGGTCAACATCGTAGCGATAGAGGATGCGCACGCCGGTCAGCGTCTCAATGCCGAGCTGCTCGCGCAGCTCCCGATACACCTTCCTGGCCTCCACGTCAAAGCCGGGACGCTTTTCTGCATAGCAGCGGTACACGTTGTTCATGGCGCAGTTCTCCCTTCTGAAGTCATCAGGAGATCCGGTTGCCCAGATCCCATTGTGTGAAGTGGTAAAACAGGTTGGACTGGGTGGCGGTGTACGCCTTCAGCCCGCCCCAGTTGCTGAGAATGGAGTGCCTCTCAAAGCAGAGGGGGAGGATGGGGCTCTCCCGGCAGACGGCCAGAGAGAGCGCTGCGGCGGCATCCGCGCGCCCCTGCGCGCCGGAGGCGAGGTAGGCCTCCAGCGCGGAGGAGACCGCCTCCGACCGGTAGCCGGAGAAATTCAGGCTGCCGTCCTCTGCCAGCAGGCAGGAGAGGTCAAAGTTGGGCTCCAGCCGCACCTCGCCGAGGTAGAGGTCGTATTCCCCCGCCTCCAGCGCCGCCTGAAAGGCGGGCCAGGAGAGGGATTGCACGGTGACCGTCAGTCCGGCGTCCGCCAGCGTGGCGGCGGCGTATTCCGCCAGCGTGACCTTGAAGGAGGCGTCGGCGTTGACCAGCAGACGGACCTCCGTCCTGGCCCAGCCCTCCAGCGCCGAGGGGTCGGGCGCGGCATAGGGCTCCGCCAGCGATGCGTCATAGAGGGCGGAGGCGGGGTGGAAGGGGAGGGGGCTGGCGTCCGCGTGCCCGGAGAGCAGGCTCTCCGCCATCGTCTCCCGGTTCAGCGCGGACTGGAGGGCTGCACGGAACGCCGTCTCAGCGCACGGCCCCTCCGCCGTGTTGCAGCCGAGATAGAGCAGGTGACTGGTGGGATAGTCCCAGGTCTCATAGTGGCCGAAGTAGCCCAGGCTGTCCGGGGCGGTGAGGTCGCTTGTGACCAGCGTGACTGCCCCGCGCTCAAAGTGATAGATCAGCATGTCACTGTCCGGCGCGGGATAGAGGGCGATCTCCCCGAGCGGCAGCGCGTCCGCCTCCGGCCAGGCAGCGTGGACGGTGAGGGCGGAGAGCCCGTCCTCATCCGTCACCGGCTGATAGGGGCCGGTGCCTACCGGCACAGCGTCCCGCGCGCTGCCGGACTGGACGATGGGGATCTCCAGCAGACTCTCCAGCTCGCCGTGCGGCCCGTCCCAGGAGAAGGCGACGGCGTCTCCCTCCAGGGAGAGATCGGACATCGGCGCGAGGCGGCTCTCATAGATGCTCCCCTCCGCCGCGGCCTGGGTGAGGGAGTAGACCACGTCCTGCGCGGTGAGGGGCGAGCCGTCCCAGAAGACGGCCTCCTCTGAGAGGGTGAGGGTCCAGCGTCCCGTCCCGTCCGGTGTGCAGGCGCGGGCGAGCACCGGGGAGACGGAGAAATCCGGCCCGACCTCAAAGAGCGGCTCATAGAGCAGGCGGATCACCGCCTGGTTGGTGGTGTTGGAGCAGGTATAGGGATTCAGGCCCAGGGCGCTGTAATAGCCCAGGGTGAAGGGGGCGTCCGCCTCCGGCGTCTCCTCCTCCGGGACCCCGTCCGCGGCGTCCTCCGCCGGGGGAGAATCTGTGTCCGGGGCGGTGTCCGCCTGACCGGCGCAGGCGGACAGGGTGAGCAGGAGGGCGAGCAGGAGGGCGAGCGGGGCGTTGCGGTTCAAGAGATCACCTCGATGCGGGGAAGAAAACCGGCAAGGGGACCGCTTCCAGCCTCCTTGCCGGGTCAAAGTAGTGCGATCAGCGCCGCCATCGAGCCGCGCGCCGGGCCGGTGCGGCGGTGGCTCCAATAGCGCTCCGGGCGGCAGTGGGTGCACTCGGAGGAGACGTCGATCTCCCGCACCCCCGCCTCGCGCAGCCAGTGCCGGTTGAGGCCCTTGAGGTCCACCTGCCAGCGCCCCGGCGCGCCCGGGAGGGGGAAGAGACAGGGCTCCGCAGCGCCGCCCAGTGCGCGGCGCATCGCCTCGGGCACGTCGCCGTCGGTGACAAAGCAACAGCGGGAGATCCCCGGGCCGACCGCGGCGCGCAGGTCCTCTGGCCGGGTGCCGTAGACCTCGCCCATCCGGCGCACCGCGCGGGCGGCGATGCCGAGGGCGGTCCCCCGCCAGCCGGCGTGGACGGCGGCCACCGCGCGCCGGACGGGGTCGTAGAGCAGAATGGGGATGCAGTCGGCGGTGAAGACGGCGAGGGTCAGCCCCACCTCATCTGTCATCAGCCCGTCCGCCTCAAAGTCGCGCTCGCGGTCCAGCCCCTTCCCGGCGTCGGCGGCGGTGCAGACGCGCAGGGCGTCGCCGTGTACCTGACGGGCGAGCACCAGCCGGTCCGCTCCGGGCAGTCCGGCGGCGGAGAGGAGGCGGCGATAGTTCTCCCGGACGTCCTCCATCCGGTCGCCGCGCGTGTGCCCGAGGTTGAGCGAGGCAAAGCAGCTCCCGCTCACCCCGCCGAGCCGGGTGGAGAAGGCGTGCGCCGCGCCGCCGGGCGCGGCGAGCAGCCCGCTCGCCAGCCAGACCGGTGCGCCGGGGGCCTCATGCAGGCGCACGGCGGTCAGTCATCCATGCCGCGGTTGCGCCCGCAGCACTTCTTGTACTTCTTGCCCGAGCCGCAGGGGCAGGGATCATTCGGGCCGATCTTCTTGGCCTTGCGGATGGGCACACGGCGGGGCTTCTCCTTTTCGCCGCCGCCGGCGGACTCGCCGGTGACCTTGGCCACCGCCTTGCGCTCGATCTTCTCCGTGCGCACCCGCGCCAGGTAGATGCGGCGCACCGTCTCGTGCTGGATGGAGCGGTTCATCTGCTCGAACATCTCGTAGCCCTCGCGCTTGAAGGCAACGACGGGGTCCTGCTGGCCGTAGGCCTGCAGGCGAATGCCCTGGCGCAGGTCGTCCATCGCGTCGATGTGGTCCATCCAGTATTCGTCCACCACGCGCAGGAGCATGACGCGCTCGAGCTCACGCATGACGGGCTCGGTGAGGATCTCTTCCTTCTTCTGGTAGATGTCGTGCGCCCGCTCCTTGATCTGGTCGGCCACCTGCTGCGGGGTGAGCTTTTTCAGCTCCTCATCGGAGCAGGTGAACTCATCCGGGGTGAGGAAGACGTTGCGGTAGTCGGCGGTCACGTCGCGCAGGTCGGCGGCGGAGAGGTGCTTTTTCTCCCCGGCGATGCCGAGCACCGCCTGGTCGATCATGTGGTCGATCATGCTGCGGATATACGGCTTGAGGTCCTCTCCGTCGAGCACGCGGCGGCGCTCGCCGTAGATCACCTCACGCTGGGTGTTCATCACGTCGTCGTAGTCCAGCACGGTCTTGCGGATCTGGAAGTTGCGCGACTCCACCTTCTTCTGGGCGTTCTCGATCGCGCCGGAGAGCATCTTGGCGTCAATCGGGGTGTCCTCGTCGATCTTGAGGGTGTCCATCAGGTGGGAGATGCGCTCCGAGCCGAACAGGCGGAGAATATCGTCCTCCAGGGAGAGGTAGAAGCGGCTCTCGCCCGGGTCGCCCTGACGGCCGGAGCGGCCGCGGAGCTGGTTGTCGATCCGCCGCGCCTCATGCCGCTCGGTGCCGAGGATATACAGGCCGCCCGCCTGGCGGACCTGTTCCGCCTCGGCAGCGATGGCCTGCTTATACTCCTCCATCTTCTGGGCGAAGAGGGCGCGGGCCTCCAAAATCTCCTCGTTGTCGGTGTCGGCGTAGCCGGTCGCCTCGGCGATCACCTCGTCGTCATAGCCCTTGCGGCGCAGGTCCGCCTTGGCCAGATACTCCGCGTTGCCGCCGAGCATGATGTCGGTGCCGCGGCCGGCCATGTTGGTCGCCACGGTGACCGCTCCCAGCTTGCCGGCCTGGGCGATGATCTCCGCCTCGCGCTCGTGGTTCTTCGCGTTGAGGACGTTGTGCGTGATGCCGCGCGCGCGCAGCATCCGGCTGAGCTTCTCCGACTTCTCAATGGAGACGGTGCCCACCAGGACGGGCTGCCCCTTTGCGTGGCAGGCGATGATCTGCTCGACGATGGCGCGGTACTTGCCCGCCTCCGTCTTGTAGACGCAGTCTGGCTGGTCGATGCGCGCGACCGGGCGGTTGGTGGGGATCTCCACAATGTCGAGGTGGTAGATGGAGCCGAACTCCGTCTCCTCCGTCATCGCGGTGCCCGTCATGCCGGAGAGCTTGCGGTAGAGGCGGAAGAGGTTCTGGAAGGTGATGGTGGCCAGCGTCTTGGACTCGTTGGCGACCTGCAGGCCCTCCTTGGCCTCGATGGCCTGGTGCAGGCCCTCGTTGTAGCGGCGGCCGTACATCAGGCGGCCGGTGAACTCGTCGACGATGATGACCTGATTGTCCTTCACGACGTAGTCCACATCCCGCTTCATGACGCCGCGGGCGCGGATAGCCTGGTTAATGTGGTGGTTGAGGGTGGTGTTCTCCTCGTCGGCCAGGTTCTCCAGGTTGAAGTAGGCCTCTGCCCTGGCGATGCCGCGGGCGGTGAGGGTGGCGTGCCGGCGCTTTTCCTCCACGACGTAGTCGTAGTTCTGGTTGATCTCCTCGTCGATCTCCTTGTCGTCGCTCTCGGCGATGGTGAAGCGGCGCAGGGTGGAGACGAACTGATCGGCCATCTGGTAGAGCTGTGTGGACTCCTCCCCCTTGCCGGAGATGATGAGGGGGGTGCGCGCCTCGTCGATGAGTATGGAGTCCACCTCGTCCACGATGGCAAAGTTCTGGCCCCGCTGGACCAGGTCGCGGTCGTAGATGGCCATATTGTCGCGCAGGTAGTCAAAGCCGATCTCGTTGTTCGTGCCGTAGGTGATGTCGGCGGCATAGGCCTTCCGGCGCTCGTTGCGGGTCAGGCCGTGGACGATCAGGCCGACCTCCAGGCCGAGATAGCGGTAGACCTTGCCCATCCACTCCGAGTCGCGCTTGGCGAGGTAGTCGTTCACGGTGACGATGTGGACGCCCTCGCCGGAGAGCGCGTTCAGGTAGGCCGGCAGGGTGGCCACCAGCGTCTTGCCCTCGCCGGTTTTCATCTCGGCGATGCGGCCCTGATGGAGGATGATTCCGCCGATGAGCTGCACCCGGTACGGGCGCAGGCCGAGCACGCGGTCCGCCGCCTCGCGCACGGTGGCAAACGCCTCCGGCAGCAGGTCGTCCAGCGTCTCGCCGGCGGCCAGACGCTCCTTGAACTGCGCGGTCTTGCCCTTGAGCTGCTCGTCGGAGAGGGCCTTATACTCATCGCTGAGGGCTTCGATTTTATTGACAAGGGGGGTGATCTTCTTCACCTCACGGGAAGAGGAGGTGCCGAAGATGGCTTGCAGAAATCCCACTGTGATGCTTCCTTTCCAGTCTGAGTCGCTGCCGTCCGCACGGATGGGGACGGGCAGTTACCGGTATTATATCATAGCTTTTCCACGGTTGAAAGTGGAAGATGGAATTATATTTCTCTCATCTGCGCATGAAATTCTGTCTATCCCGCCTGCAGCCTTTCAGAACGGGACGGAATGTGCTATAATCGCCTCATCAACAGTGGTTCCGCGCGGCGGGACCGGGGGAGAGGTCAGGATGGAGCTTCCACGCAAAAACAGTGAGCATACAGTCACGATCACCGGCTACTCCAGCGCGGGGGAGGGGGTCGGACATCTGGAGTGCGGCCTGACCGTCTTTGTCCGGGGCGCGCTGCGCGGCGAGCGGTGCCGCATCTCCGTGCTCAAGGTGTCCAAACGCTGCGCCTGGGGGCGGCTGCTGGCGGTGGAGGAGGCCTCGCCCGCGCGCGTTGCGCCCGACTGCCCGTACTATCCCAGGTGCGGCGGCTGCCAGCTCCGGCACATGCGCTATGAGGAGGAGCTGTCCTTCAAGCTGGGGCGGGTGAACGACGCGCTGGAGCGCATCGGCGGGCTCGCCCTGCGCGCGGAGGTCATCCACCCCGCGCCCGAGCGGACGGCCTACCGCAACAAGGTGCAGTACCCGGTCAGTGCGGGGACGGATGGGCGCGTCAAGATGGGCTTTTACCGCCAGAGGAGCCATGACGTCATCAACGTGGAGCGCTGCCTGCTCCAGCCGGAGGGCTGCAACCGGTCGGGCTGGGAGGTGCGGGACTGGATGGAGGTGTTCGCCGTCCCTCCCTATGATGAGAAGACCCATACCGGGCTGATCCGCCATGTCTTCTGTCGCCAGAACAGCGCGGGAGAGCTCCTGATCTGTCTGGTGGCAAACGGCGGCCGCCTGCCTCACGAGGCGGAGCTGGTGCACAGCCTGCGCAGGTCCTTCCCGCAACTGGCCGGGGTGGTGCTCAACCGCAATACGGAGCGGACCAACGTCATTCTGGGGCCGGATTACCGCGTGCTGTGGGGGAAAGACCATCTCTGCGATACCCTCTGCGGCCTCACTTTCCGGCTGTCCGTGCCCTCCTTTTTTCAGGTCAACCGGGTCCAGGCGGAGGTGCTCTATCAGAGGGCCCTGGACTTTGCCGGACTCACCGGACAGGAGACGGTGCTCGACCTCTACTGCGGCACCGGCACGATCAGCCTGGTGATGGCGCAGCGCGCCCGGCGGGTGATCGGCGCGGAGATCGTCCCGGAGGCGATCGAGGACGCCAGGGCAAACGCCCGCCGCAACGGCATGACCAATGCCGGATTCATCTGCGCCGACGCGGGACAGGCCGCCGGCGAGCTCGCCCGGCAGGGCATCCGTCCGGACGTCATCTCGGTCGACCCGCCGCGCAAGGGCCTCTCCGGCGAGGTGATCGGGGCGATCTGCCAGATAGCGCCCGCGCGGGTGGTCTACGTCTCCTGCGACCCGGGCACGCTCGCCCGGGACCTGGCCCTGTTCGGGGAGCGGGGATACCGCGCGGAGAAAGCGGAGGCAGTGGATATGTTCCCGGGGACGGGGCATGTTGAGACGGTAGTTCTTTTGTCCCACAAAAAGCCAGACAGTTATATCCACATTGATGTGGAATTTGGCGAGGGCGAAGGCAAGATTCCAGTGGATAAAATTGTCCAGAGAGCAGAGAAATATAAGCCAAAAGAACGTGTTACTTACAAAAGAATCAAGGAATATGTTCTTGAAAAGTATGGCTTTAAGGTTCATACCGCTTATATTGCAGAGGTAAAGCGAAGTTTAGGGCTTCCTATGTATGATGCTCCCAATGCAGTTGAAGAATTGAAACAGCCCAGAAAGCATCCTACGCCAGAGAAAGTAGAAGCCATAAAGGATGCACTCCATTATTTTGCGGTAATATAGTCTTTACATAAAATTAAATATCGTGCTTACATAGCCGTTTGTTCTTAACTTTAGAGCAAGCGGCTTTTTTTATTCCCTTACATAGCTGTCCGTCTATTCGACCAGCAGCTTATTTTTGAGAAAGGAGGATTTCTCTTGAACACGCAAATCATCGCCGTCGCCAACCAGAAGGGCGGTGTCGGCAAGACAACGACCTGTGCCAACTTAGGCATCGGGCTGGCCCAGGCCGGAAAGAAGGTCCTGCTGGTGGATGCTGACCCACAGGCCAGCCTGACCATCAGCCTGGGCAACCCGCAGCCGGACAAGCTGCCCTTTACGTTGTCGGACGCGATGGGCCGCATCCTGATGGACGAGCCACTGCGCCCCGGCGAGGGTATCCTGCATCACCCGGAGGGCGTGGATCTCATGCCCGCTGACATCCAGCTGTCCGGCATGGAGGTGTCGCTGGTGAACGCTATGAGCCGCGAGACCATTCTGCGGCAGTATCTGGACACCGTGAAGGGACAGTATTCCCATATCCTGATCGACTGCCAGCCATCCCTGGGGATGCTCACGGTCAATGCTCTGGCCGCCGCCAACCGGATCATAGTCCCCGTCCAGGCAGAGTATCTGCCCGCCAAGGGCCTGGAGCAGCTGCTGTCTACCATCAACAAGGTCAAGCGACAGCTGAACCCGAAGCTCCAGATTGACGGCATCTTGCTGACGATGGTGGACAACCGTACCAACTTTGCCAGAGAGATTGCCGCCCTGCTGCGGGAGACCTATGGCAGCAAAATCAAGGTGTTCGGAACCGAGATACCCCACTCGGTCCGGGCCAAGGAGACCAGCGCCGAGGGCAAGAGCATTTATGCTCACGACCCCGGCGGCAAGGTGGCCGAGGGGTACAAAAATCTGACGAAGGAGGTGTTGAAACTTGAAAAGCAGCGCGAAAAAAGTAGAGCTGGCATCGGTCGATGACTTGTTTTCCACCGAGGAAAGCCGTGCCGACGCCCAACGGGAAAAGGTTATGGAGATACCGCTGTCTGAATTGCACCCGTTCAAGGACCATCCCTTCAAAGTCAAGGATGACGATGCCATGATGGAGACCGCAGACAGCATCCGGCAGTATGGCGTTCTGGTCCCCGCCATTGCACGGCCAGACCCTAACGGCGGCTATGAGCTGGTAGCCGGACACCGGCGGCACCGGGCCAGCGAACTCGCGGGCAAAGAGACCATGCCGGTGATTATCCGGGACCTGGACGACGATCAGGCCACAATCATCATGGTAGACAGCAATCTTCAGAGAGAAAGCCTTCTTCCCAGTGAGAGGGCTTTTGCTTATAAGATGAAGCTGGAGGCTATGCGCCATCAGGGAGAACGCATGGATTTAACTTCCGCCCAAGTTGGGCGGAAGTTGGGCGGAAAAGAATCGAGGGAAATTCTTGCTGAACAAGTCGGACAGAGCCGTAACCAGATTTCACGCTATATCCGCCTCACCGAGCTGATTCCTGAACTACTGGACATGGTGGATGAGAAAAAAATCGCCGTCAATCCGGCCTATGAGCTATCCTTCCTCAAAAAAGAGGAACAGATGCAGCTTCTGGACGCGATGGATAGTGAGCAGGCCACCCCTTCTCTCTCCCAGGCCCAGCGGCTGAAAAAGTTCAGTCAGGAAGGGCGCCTCAACATCGACGTGATGCGGGCCATTATGAGTGAGGAAAAGAAAAGCGACCTGGATAAAGTCACCTTCACCAGCGACACCCTGCGGAAGTATTTCCCCAAGAGCTACACGCCAGCCAGGATGCAGGAGACCATCATTAAATTGCTGGAGCAGTGGCAGCGCCGACGCCAGCAACAGCACGACCGCTGAGAAAGGAGTTGCCTATGAGGGATATTTCAGCCAGGGAGCTGAAAGGACATAACATTCTCGCCGTTGAGCGATTTCGGGATGAGACCCGCTGGATGATTGAGTTCTCCGTCCGCTCTCCCCGTGCCGCCTATGGCAGCCCCGGCGATGAGATGCGCCTGTTTTTGACCGAGGATGGGTATCAGGCCGCTCTTTTGAGCCAGCAGCGCCGGGAAATCAAAATCAAGCGGTACGCCCGCATTATCGAGGGGCATATCCTCGATTTCAAACCGAAAAAACACCGCCGTCACTCGTAAACAAACACCCAGGAAAGAAAGGAATGAATATGTGTACAGTAAAAAGCATCCAGGATGCCATCCGGGAGTGCTGCCAGTCCCAGCACGATATGGAGCCTATTGAAATTGACCAGATTGTTGAAAACCTTCCGTTTTTCAAGGAGAAAAGCCTGTTTGATACGCCGCCGCTGCCCAAGCCGCCTTATGGTCGTAGAAAGCGGCCCCACAGCAACTGACCCGCCGCAATTCGTTTTGGATTGCGGCTTTTTTCATGCCCTGAGAACAGGAAGGAGTGAAGCAAATGGC